>NZ_JBFTRK010000006.1:0-311489 GCF_056399485.1 Rhizobium sp. 01N424 | reverse complement strand
GAGATGCATGCCAAGGTTGCTGACCCAGGGGCACTGCTTACGTTGAAAAACTGTCCGGTATCAAATCGGAATCGCGTCCGGTTAATTCTCGGAATCGTGTCCGGGTTTTGATCGGAATGCCGTCCGGTGAATCATCGGAATCTACAGCCTCATCTGGTCGCGGCTGAACCGCCGCACTGGTGACTGAACCGCCTCTACGTGACGCCCTGCATCCGGGGCGTCACAACTCGCATTCGTACACAACGGCAAAAATGCCTGGATCATTGAATATTCTACAAGTATCGCCGGGCTCTTTTTGCGTGAAGTATCCAGGAAGTGAATCGCGAATTTCCTTTCGATCTCAGAAATCTAGATCTTCTTGCCGCGGTTCTCGCCAACCCGGCCCAAACATAGGATCACCGCTGTCGAACCAAACAGTGTGGGTTCGATCGTGAGGCCATAATAGCCCGCTATCTTCTTCGCGGCATAGATGCGCTGGCAATAGAGATGGTTAGGATAGTGCGCCATGGCCGGAGCACACGAGACACTCCCGGTCTCGTCCAGTGCACGTTCTAAATTGATCGAGCGTGCCGATCCGTCCCGCTGATGGATCAGCAGTCGGCGCTCGCTGCTAGCGCTGCGAGATCAGCGCCAACTAAGCATCACGTTCCGCGAAGACAAGGAACGGGTGCCACACGAGAACAAAACCTGTCTGCTCAGATCGGGCAATTGTGCCGGGCGGGAAGAGCCAGCTCAAGGCCGCGCGGCCCCTCCAATTTTGCTTCCGCTCCGTTTCACTCCACTGCAACAAAATCGGTTCCTCCGCACGCCGGCTCCGCCGGTCGTTCCGAGCCCTGACCTGTCTCTCCCCACCCTGCGTCCCGCCGTCATCTTCAACACAAGTCAAGGAATGACGACGATGACCATCGACCAGCACATCGAAGAACTGCACGCCGAAGTCCGCAATGCCGAAACCATCGAGGCGCGCCGGGCGCTGGAGGCCGAGCTCGACATGGTGAAGGCGGAGCGCGAAGTTATCTGGGCCGAACTCGACGGCCGCATTGAGGCCAAGCCGCCCTTCTGAGGCGGCTCTGTATGGCCGTTTGCACCAGCTATTGCCTGGCGCATTTGCTTTGCTGCTGAATCGCTCCAGATCATGGCGAACCGAACAGCCCCTTGAACTCGCGGTCTGCATAGTAGACAATTTTTCTGGCGAGGATCGGGCGCTGGCCGGCAAGAAATAGCAGTTGTGAATGGGGCGGAAGATTGCGGACCTCATCGGGGGTCAATAGTTGCCGAGCAGCATGTTGCTCCGAAATGCTCAATCCCGACTTCTCGGCGTCGAGATTTCTGCTCATCGTTTGGAATACGACGGTCTCCTGCCCAAGCAAACCTGAAACAAGCTCAGCACTTGCATGATCGTTGACGCCGAAAACCTGAAGTAGCCCGGTATTCGACAGGAACGTGCCGGCGCGCGTTCCGTAGGTCGCGCGCAGTTGATGAACATCCTGCAAAATTGGCCAAAGCTGGACGCCATAACCAGCCATCAGTCCCATCGCCTTTTCGACCGCCTGAAGGTGGCCGAGGGCTGCAAATTCGTCGAGCATATAGAGGACCGGCGCATCCGGTTTGTGAATCGTGCGCGCCATGTCGATCAGGCTGCAGGTCACGACCAGGCGCAGCCAGCGCGAATATGTCGATAGTCGGTCTGGGGGCAATACGAGAAAAATGGTTTGGTGGCTTTGTTTCAACTCCGTGAACCGAAAGTCCGACCTGCCAAGGACGCGTGCCATGCGTGGACAGTCGAGGAAATGCGTGTGACGCTGGGCAGACGAAAGAACGCCGGCAGCCTCGCGGTCGGATTTGCCGAGATGACGATTGGCGGCACGAGCAACGAGCCCACCTGCGGCGATCGAAGCTTGCATCTCAGCGAGGAGACATTTGAACTGTTCCGGCGCTAGTGTCAGATATTGCCTGAGCGTCACCAGCGTTTTTCGCATCGCCCCCTCTGTTGTCACGACGTGCAGGATCATCCCCGCCATCAGCGCCTTTGCTTCCTCGTTCCAGTGAGCCTCGCCAGTCATGCCTGGTTCATCGAAAACGAGAGCGTCGGCAAGGGTGTCTGCCTCCTCGGCCAGATCAGGATTGTAAGGATCAAGGTGATCAAGCGGATTGAAGGCGGCCGGGGGTGCATTCGTGACCTCGAAGGGGTCGAGAACATGAACGGGACCAAAGCTGGCGCGGGTCAATGCTGTGATGCCGGTATTCTCTCCCTTTGGGTCGATGCAGATGACGGATCGATCGGCAGTCAGTAGATTGGGAATGATGGTGCCGACGCCTTTTCCCGTCCTCGTCGGCGCCATGGTCATGAGATGGGACTCACCTGAGTAGCGAATAAGCTTCCCCGTTTCTCCGTCACGTCCGATGAGGAGGGCGGATGTCGAGCTGGGCAGCTTGGCGATTTCCCTTGGTGTGGCAAAGCGCGCACTACCGTGCGTGTCGTCCTCAGTGGGGCCGAAATGCGCGATCAGCGGATCGGTTATCAAACGCATTGCCAGCACACACATGAAGATGACGATCGCAAGAGCGACGATTTGACGAAGCATCACGTATTGCGGGGGAATAATCGCACCGAGTACTGAAAGAACAAGCCCTGCGATGAAGACTGTGCTCGCGATCGTAACGACAAAGCGGATTGTCCGCACCGGAGAAAGCACGGCGCTTGCGATTGCCCAGACAGGGTCGTGTCGCACCACGCGAACGAGGTTTTTCATCGCAGCCCAGGTTTGGCGCAGACGAAGCATCATCACCTCGACTTCAGGAAATCGTCAAAGATTGCCTTGTCCTTATCCCTGGTCAGAAACATCGGCAATCGCTCTCCAAGCCAAGCCAGGAGATCGCGAGAAAACTCGCCCTCGCTTTGAGTCAACTCGTCGAGAACGAGCGACCCGAGAAGAACCTTGCGGCGCGTGTCGCGCGCACGTTCTTGTGTCGTGAGACGTGCCTGCAAGGCCTTTTTCTGTGCGTCGAGCTGGGCGAGCCGCTCTTCGAGTGATTTGCGTGTCACTGTCCTTGCTCCGTTTGTAGGCCAGTAGCTGGAATTTTGCGCGGGACGGCCGGGTCCGCGCTGCACTGCTTGCCGGCATCGTTCCTGAATATACGCACTCTATCAAAGGGCTGCGCAAACGCCAGTAAAAATACACCAAAAAGGAGAATATAATAATGGACACGTTGCGAGACGTGTGTAACTTATGCGAGCACTGGTTCTTACGAAGACGTGTATATCGTGCAGGTAGGGACGAGGATTTTTTAACGGGAAGGGCGCACTTACGAGTTGCTGCGCAACTCAGGTACTACGACCGGGGAAACATCGGTTACATCGAACCAGTCGGCGGTCGTCGTGATGGGGAGGAAAGTTGTCGATCTATCATGCAAGCACGAAATCGATCTCGCGGGCGACTGGCCGCAGTGCTGTTGCAGCTGCCGCCTATCGCAGTGGCGTAAAACTGACGAACGCCCGCGACGGCATCACGCACGACTTCACCAACAAGCGCGGTGTCGCGCATGCAGAGATTATCCTTCCCGAAGGCGTGGCGGCTGACTGGGCCCGGGACCGTTCCGTGCTTTGGAATGCGGCAGAACAGGCAGAAGTACGCAGGGACGCCCGCGTTGCTCGCGAGTTCGAGGTAGCGCTGCCACATGAGCTGTCAGCGGAGCAAAGACTGTCGCTGGTGCGCGAGTTTGCACGATATCTTGCAGAGAGCCAACGGGGCGCTGTCGACTTTGCCATCCACAATCCGCATGAAAAAAGCGACGTGCGAAATCATCATGCCCATATCTTGATGACGACGCGCACCGTAACGGCAGACGGGCTTGGCGGCAAAACGATGTTCGAGCGGGAAAACAAGTGGCTGCTCTCGCATGAAATGCCGACGTCGCAAATGCAGCTTCGAGACTTCAGACAAGTCTGGGAAGAACTCGCCAACACGCATCTCGCAAGGGCGGGTCTGGATATCAGGATCGATCGACGCTCGCACCAGGATCGCGGCCTTGAGCTTGTGCCGACCGAACATGTCGGTGTGCATGCAACGCAGATCGAACGGCGTGGCAAGGATATCGAGCGTAGTCGCTTGGAAGGACAAGCGGCGCGACGCAACGCTGACCTTATCCGCAAAAAACCCGATCAGATTCTGACGTTCATCACCAACGAGAAGAGCGTCTTTGATCGCCAGGACATTGCGCGCACGCTGCATCGCTATATCAACGATGACATACAGGTATTCCAGAACACATTCGCGTCGGTCATGGCCTCCCCATGCTTGGTCGAACTGCAGCCCGAGAAGGCTGATCTAGTGACGGGCGAGATCGAACTTGCACGCTATTCGACACGGGAGATGGTTAGGGTCGAAAACGAAATGGTTGGGTCGGCCGAACGCATGCATCTTGAACGTAGCCATCATGTCGATCCAAGCCACCGCAGTGGGATGTCTGATCGACAGGCTCGGACAGCGCGGACAGGCCAGGGACGTGACGGCGTGGCAAAGCCTGATCCTGGCCAGAATTTAGTGGATGCGGCATTCGCCAAACCGGCAACGCCTCGACTTTCCGACGAGCAGAGAAACGCCGTCCAGCACATTACAGGCCCGGAGCGCATTGCGGCCGTCGTCGGTCTCGCGGGTGCGGGCAAGAGTATGATGCTATCCCGAGCACGTGAGATATGGGAGGCACAGGGATATCGCGTCCACGGCGCGGCGCTATCGGGCAAGGCGGCGGAGGGATTGGAGGAGGCGTCGGGAATCAAGAGCCGGACGCTTGCTGCTTGGGAATACCGCTGGGCCGTGCGAGGCGATGGAGCGTCGGATGCCCTACTCCGGAATGATGCAGAACCGCGCGATCTGCTCGGTCGCGGGGATGTCTTCGTGGTCGATGAAGCAGGTATGGTCGGAAGTCACCAACTTGGGCGGTTTGTCAGGCAAGCAGAGGTAAGAGGCGCCAAGATCGTGCTTGTCGGAGACCATGAACAGTTGCAGGCCATTGGTGCCGGCGCGCCGTTTCGTGCAATCGCCGAAACGATCGGTCATGCAGAACTGTCCGAGATTCGACGCCAGCGCGTCGATTGGCAGCGCAAGGCATCGGCATCTTTCGCAAGGAACAGAACGGGCGAGGGGCTTTCGGCTTATCGGGAACGGGGGGATATCAAGTTCAGTCAGACGCGCTCACAGACAATGGCCGCGATGGTTCAGGACTATCTCCTTGATCGATTGGCCCGGCCGGATGCAAGCCGGGTGGCAATGGCACATCGGCGCGTGGATGTGCGCGCCTTCAATGATGCAGTTCGGAGTGAACTTCAGGACCGGGACATGCTGGCTAGAGGTGAAGGTGCAGGCGAGGTCTCTTTCCAGACAAATACCGGAAAACGGACATTTGCAATTGGGGACAGGATCGTGTTCCTGCAGAACGATCGCGAGCTCGGGGTAAAGAACGGTATGCTTGGGACCGCCATGGCTGTTGACCGGCGATCCATGAGGGTGCAGCTCGACGGGAAGACGGGTAACGATACAGGTTCGGTCCACGTCGCTACAGATCGGTATCGCTATTTCGATCACGGCTACGCAACCACGATCCATAAGAACCAGGGCGCTACGATCGATCGTGCATTCGTGTTGGCGTCGGCAACGATGGACCGGCATCTGACCTATGTGGCGATGACACGTCACCGGGACGGTGTGCGGCTCTATGTGGCTGAGGAAGAATTTGCCGATCGCAGGGCCGGGCACCTAGTCGAGCATGGAGCGGCGCCCTATGAGCGCGACCCCCGAAACCGGTTCAGCTATTTTGTCAGCCTTGAAAACGCCCAAGGCGAGACACACACGACGTGGGGCGTCGATCTTGAGCGAGCGATAGCGAAAGCGGGAGTAATTGTTGGTGAAAAACTCGCGCTGAAACACACCGGCTCCGAAACAGTCCAATTGCCTGATGGCCGCGCCGCCGATCGCAACAATTGGGAAGTGGAAAAACCCACCGACCTTGCTTTCGCACGGATGACACAGCGGCTCGGCAGATCGGGGGTCAAGGAAACAACGCTGGATTACCTCAGCGATTTCGCCGGGCGACGAGGAATGCCCGACACCCGGGATGCTGAGGAGTTCAAGGTAGCCCGCCGAAAAGATCTGGCGACTCTCACCCGCGATCCAGTCAGCGTAAGCGCTCAAGCTAGAAGCCTACCGAGCAAAGGTCAGAAGGCTTTCGAAAGGCTCGGGGTCACACGCGTGGCGAGTGGCCCTGAGGGGCAATCTGGACAGCTGGAGATCAGGGGCCAAACGTCTCTGCAACAATCAGAAGCGCGTCGCGAGATGTTCGCCGGTTTGAATCTAACTCGTACGGCGGCGACGGTGAAACCTGAGGGGATTACTGCTGCAAGTGACGTGAGGGGATCCGATCACTTGCGAGAACGTTTGCGGTCGGATCGGGCTGTGGAAGTCGGGAAGGTGGGAAATAGCACTGCCGACCACCATCGTGTCCACGACGCGGATCGAGGGATCTCGCGCGAGCGCGGCGACGATTTTGAACGTTAGGACAGGGTATGACAGACCAAGGTAGAACAACAAAGCCGCAGGAGTTGCCAGCCGATGGCGCGACACTTGCATTCGATGCCCTCCGCCACGCGGTGGAAGAACTTGCCCGCAACATCGATAGCGATATGGCCACCATTCGCAGAGGCTTAGAGGCCGCGTTCGATCGATATGACGGACTTGCGTCGCCGGCGGACTACGGCAATCACTTCGAGCGGATGGCTGACGACATGGTTCTTATTGCCGAGCACGTCAAAGCCCTCGAAATATCGCCGGCGCTTCGTTATGGCCCTGACGACTATGGACGCATGTTCGAGGTGATTGCTGATCGCGTGATTGTCAATCTCCATCGGGCAAAGCTAGGTGGTAGTGACATCGAGTCCGTTACCCGCGAGCTCCGAGAACTCGTGTATGCTGCGCGCGATCGTGATCAGCAGGATCGGCGGCTGTTGACTGCGGGTTTGGCAGGTCTGTTGCTCGGAGGCTTGCTAACGTGGACGGTAGTCCGAGTGTGGCAGAGTCTGTCCTTCTAATTTCACCGAACGACGACCCAATTTGTCCCTTGGCGAGCACTAGACCAAGTCGTTGCTATCGCTCCGTCCGATATACAGGTCGGCTGACGGCAGGGTCAGGATGTCGACATTGCGGTGTTTGCGGTTGGTTGTGCGACCACGCACCTCGACATTGTCGATTTTTCGGACGCTTCTGAAGCTGCTTTTGATGCCGTCGAGGATTCTTCCAAGTGTTTCAAACTCCTCCTTGACCACTGAGAGAACCCGCGACGCTCGCTTGAGCGTTGCTGCATTGCCATGCTCGAAAACCATATGCATACCGCTTGGAAAGGCAACAGAGGACGTCATAAAACGGTGCGTGGTATTACTGAGCCATCGTAGCCATTCGCTTGTCTGATTTGTCGAAGAAATGCAGCGCCGATTGCGCCGCGCCGATCGTCACGCGGGCGTCGATGGCGATCTGCGACCGGCCGGGGACGCGGAAGACGATGTCCTGGTTGTTCGGCAGCGTGCCGTGGACATAGCTTTCGGCGCCGACGAGCTCCACGGCACCGACGCGAACGTCGGCGGTGAAGGCATCGGGTTTGCCGGGTTCGGCGAGATGCAGGTCTTCAGGGCGGATGCCGAGTGTCGCAGTACCGGATGGCAGGGGTGTCGCGCCGTTGCCGAGCGCAAAGCCGGCGCCGCTGGTCTCCAACAGGTTCATCGACGGCGAGCCGATGAATGTGGCGACGAAGGTGGTTGCCGGCTTCTCGTAGAGCTCGATCGGTGTCCCCACCTGTTCGATATGACCGCCGTTCAGGACGACGAGCCGGTCGGCAAGCGTCATCGCCTCCATCTGGTCGTGGGTGACGTAGACGCTGGTCGTCGCTAATGCCCGCTGTAGCCGCTTGATCTCGACGCGCATCTGCACGCGCAGTTTCGCATCGAGATTGGAGAGCGGCTCGTCGAACAGGAACGCTGCGGGTTCGCGCACGATGGCGCGGCCCATCGCGACGCGCTGGCGTTGGCCGCCGGAGAGCTGGCGCGGCTTGCGCTCCAGGAAGGGCTCGATCTCCAGCGACTTTGCCGCCTTGACGATCCGCCGCTCGATTTCGTCCTTCGGCGTGTTCCGGTTCTTCAGGCCGTAGGCGAGGTTCTGGCGCACCGTCATATGCGGATAGAGCGCATAGTTCTGGAAGACCATGGCGATATCGCGCTCGGAGGGTTCGAGATCGTTGACCACGCGGTCGCCGATGCTGATCTCCCCGGAACTGATGCCTTCCAGGCCGGCGATCATTCTGAGCAGCGTGGACTTGCCGCAACCGGAGGGGCCGACGAGCACCAGGAGTTCGCCGTCGGCGATCTCGAGCGAGACGCCCTTGATGACTTCGACGCCGCCGCCATAGGTCTTGCGGACATCGTTGAGGGTGATCCTGGCCATTACTTCTCCGTCTCCACAAGACCTTTGACAAACCAGCGCTGCATCAGCACCACGACGAGGATGGGCGGAATGATCGCAAGGATCGCCGTCACCATCACGAAATTCCAGGGCGTCGCCGCGTCGGTGAAATCCACCATCTTCCTGAGCCCGATGATGATCGTGTTCATCTGCGCGTCGTTGGTGACGAGCAGCGGCCAGAGATACTGCGTCCAGCCGTAGATGAACAGGATGACGAAGAGCGCGGCGATATTGGTACGCGACAGCGGCAGCAGGATGTCGCGCATGAAGCGGAACGGTCCGGCATTGTCGATGCGCGCGGCCTCCAGCAATTCGCCGGGGATCGTCAGGAAGAACTGGCGGAACAGAAAGGTCGCTGTTGCCGAGGCCATCAGCGGCAGCGTCAGCCCCGCATAGGTATCGATCAGGCGGAGATCGACGATGACCTTGTAGGTCGGCAGGATGCGCACCTCGACCGGCAGCATCAGCGTCACGAAGATCATCCAGAAGAACACCATGCGCAGCGGGAAGCGGAAGAACACCACCGCGAAGGCCGACAGGAAGGAGATCAGGATCTTGCCGACGGCAATCAGGATCGCCACGACGAAGGTGTTGAAGAGCAGCCGTTCGAGACTGACGCCAACGGCGCGCTCGACGCCGCCAAACAGCGCCTCGCTGTAGTTCTCGGTGAAGTGGCTGCCCGGCAGCAACGAGATCGGCGGCTTGATGATCTCCGCCGACGTCATCGTCGAGGCGATGAACGTGTAATAGATCGGGAAGGCGACGATGATGATGCCGATGATCAGCATCAGGTGGCCGATGAGGCTGGCGATGGGGCGTTTTTCGATCATTCCAGGCCCTCACGCATAATGCACGCGCTTCTCGACGAAGCGGAACTGGAAGGCCGTCAGCGCGATGACGATGATCATCAGGATCACCGATTGTGCCGCGGACGAGCCGAGATTGAGGTTCACGAAGCCGTCGTTATAGACCTTGTAGACCAGCGTTTCCGTCGCCTTGGCCGGGCCGCCGCCGGTCACCGAATGGATGATGCCGAAGGTGTCGAAGAAGGCATAGACGGTGTTGACGACGAGCAGGAAGAAAGTTGTCGGCGCCAGCAGCGGGAAGACGATGGTCCAGAAGCGGCGGCTGCCGCGGGCGCCGTCGATGGCGGCTGCCTCGATCAGCGATTTCGGGATCGCCTGCAGCCCGGCGACGAAGAACAGGAAATTGTAGCTGATCTGCTTCCAGGCGGCCGCGACGATAACCAGCGTCATCGCCTGGTTGCCGTTCAGAAGCGGATCCCACATGAAGCCGTTGCGCCGCAGGATATAGGCGAAGGTGCCCATGGCAGGATTGAACATGAAGAGCCAGAGCATCCCGGCGACGGCAGGCGCCACGGCATAGGGCCAGATCAGAAGCGTCCGGTAGAAGGTCTGCCCGCGCACCACCTTGTCGGCCGCCGTCGCCAGAGCCAGCGCCACGACCATCGAGAGCAGCGCCGTCAGCACGCTGAAGACGACGGTGACATAAAGCGAGTTCAGATAATTCGGATCGGCGAAGACGTCGCGAAAATTTGCGAGGCCGACAAAGCCGCTCTTCAGGCCGAATGGATCTTCGCGCTGCATCGATTGATAGAGCGCCTGGCTTGCTGGCCAGAAGAAGAAAACCACCGTGAGGATGATCTGTGGAGCGACCAGGAAATAGGGAAGGATCTTGTTCGGAAAGACGACGCGCTGCACGGCGATCTCCTTGACATGAAGGGGCCGCCCGCAGCCTCAAGGGATGCGGGCGGGAACGCCGGTATTACTGGCCGATCGCCTGCTGGATCGCGGCATTGCCGCGTTCGACGGCCTTGTCGAGCGCTGCCTTGGCATCTTGCTTGCCGGCCAGCATCGCTTCGAACTCCTCATTCATGATGTCGCGCACCTGCGGCAGGTTGACGAGACGCACGCCCTTGGAGTTCTCGGTCGGTGCCTTGCCCATCATCTGCAGGATCGGCGTTTCGCGGCCCGGGTTCTTCTCATAGAAGCCGGACTTCTTGGTGTCCTCATAGGCGGCCATGGTCACCGGCATGTAGCCGGATACCTGATGCAGGCGGGCCTGGATCTTGGTCTGCGACAGGAAGTGGAAGAACTGGGCGATACCCTTGTATTCTTCATCGCTCTTGCCGGCAAAGACCCAGAGGCTGGCGCCGCCGGGAATAGTGTTCTGCGGACGTCCTTCGCCTTCATAGTAAGGCAGCTGGCCGATGCCGTAGTTCATGCCCGTTTTGATGATGTCGCCGAGACCGCCGGAGGATTCCGTCATGATGCCGCATTCACCGGAGGTGAAGAGCTGCTTGGCTTCCGAGGTGCGGCCGCCGTAGCGGAACGTGCCGTCCTTGGCGAGATCGGCGATCGCCTGGAAATGCTGAACGAAGAGCGGCGAGTTGAAGGCGAGCTTCACATCGGTGCCGGCTAGACCGTTCTCGTTGGAGCCGTAGGAGACGTTGTTCCAGGCCGCGAGGTTCTCGGTCTGGATCCAGGTGAGCCAGGTCGAGGTCAGGCCGCAGGCCGATGCGCCGCTCGACTTGATCTTCTTGGCCGCTTCGAACACTTCGGGCCAGGTCTTCGGCGGGCTTTCCGGGTCGAGGCCGGCCTTCTTGAAGGTGTCCTTGTTGTAATAGAGGATCGGCGAAGACGAGTTATAGGGGAAGGACAGCATCGTGCCGTCGGGCTTCGAGTAATAGGCAGCGATACCCGGCAGATATTCCGACTTGTCGAACTTGAAGCCGCCCTTTTCGAGAACCTGGGCCGCCGGCATGATCGCGCCCTCGGCGCCCATCATCACGCCGCTACCGGCATCGAAGACCTGCAGGATCGCGGGCGGCTGCTTGGCGCGGAAGGCGGCGATGCCGGCATTTAGCGCTTCCGGATAGGTGCCCTTGAAGACCGGGACGATCTTGTAGTCCTTCTGGCTTTCGTTGAATTCCTTGGAAAGCTGGTTGACCACTTCGTTGTTGGCGCCCGCCATGGCGTGCCACCACTGCAGTTCGGTCACTGCAAAGGCACTCGAAGCGAACGAGAGCGACAAGGTGATGGTTGCCGCGGATGCGGCCATGAAACGAATGGACATGGTTCCTCCCTATGTGTCCTGCCGCGCCGGTGAGCCGGAAACGGCATGCCGGCGCGATCCTCCCAGATCTCACCGGCCTGTTTCGTTGCGAAACTTTGCGCATACAAAACGAAAAGAAACGAACTGGCAAATGAAATTGTGAAGGTTTTGTGACATAGTGTTTGTGACAGTTTTGTCGAGGGCGCCTTTGGTCGAATTCGTCATGCCGCTTCTCTCCCGCAAGACGACCTGATAGCGTCGCCGCCATGCATTCCTCTCTCCAGCTTTCCCCTGATGACAAAGCCTTGCTCGATGGCCGCCACGGTGAGGCGGCTGCTTTTGCCATGCGGCTTCTCGTGCGTTTCGCCGAGGCTGTCGGCGCCACAAAACTGGTGGACATCGAGGCCGCCCATATCGACGGCTGTCTCTATCTCGGCGAGGTCAGCCTCGATTTCGTCGAGCGCATGGTGTCCTGGGGCGGCCGTGTCCGCGTGCCGACGACGCTGAATGTCGGTTCGGTCGATCTCGTCCATCCCGAACTTTTCCGCGGCGACGAGGCGCTTGGCCGCAACGGTGCGCGGCTGATGAAGGCGCATGAGGAGCTCGGCTGCGTGCCGACCTTCACCTGCGCGCCCTACCAGACGATCTTCCGGCCGCGCTTCGGGGCGCAGATCGCCTGGGCGGAATCGAATGCCATCGTCTTTGCCAATTCGGTGCTTGGCGCGCGTACCAACCGCTACGGCGATTTCATCGATCTCTGTTGCGCGCTGACCGGCCGGGCGCCCTATTATGGGCTGCACGTCACCGAAAACCGGCGCGCCACCGTGCTAGTCGATATCGAGGAGTTTGCCGAGGGTGAGCGGGACGCCGGGTCGATCTGCGTCGCCGCCGGTCACGCCATCGGCCGCCGTTGTGGTGATCGCATCCCCGTCATCCGCGGCCTGCCGAAGGAAAGCTCCGAGGATGACCTGAAGGCGCTCGGTGCCGTTGCGGCCTCGGCGGGCGCCGTCGCGCTGTTTCACGCCGTCGGTCTGACGCCGGAGGCGCCGACGCTGGAGGCGGCATGTGGCGGGGTCGAACCGCGGGAGACGATCCGGCTCGGCCGCGCCGATATCCGCGACACCATCCGCAATCTCTCGACGGTGACGGAAGGGACGCCGCTTGCAGCCGTCAGCATGGGAACGCCGCATTTCTCCATCGGCGAGTTCGAGCGGCTGATGCCGCTGCTGTCAGGCGAGAAAGCGGCTGTCGATATCTACATCAACACCAACCGCGAGGTCCTGGCGGAGCTTGAAAATCGTGGCTGGCGCGCGGCGCTGGAGGCGACGGGCGTGACGCTTGTCATCGATACCTGCACCTATGTCACGGCAATCATCCGCGACATGTCAGGTGCCGTCATGACCAACTCGGGCAAGTGGGCCTATTATGCGCCGGGCAATATCGGCGTCGACGTCGCCTTCGGCTCGCTGGCAGAGTGCATGGCCTCGGCGCGCTCAGGCAAGGTGGTGCGGCTGTGACGGCATTTTCCGCTACGACCCTCATGGAAGGCAAGGCCGCGGCCCCAGCCTTCGTGCTCGCCGAGCCGCTCAGCTTCTGGGGCGGCGTGGATTCGGCGACCGGCGAGATCATCGACCAGTGGCATCCGCAAAGCGGCCAGTCGATCACCGGCGCGATCCTCGTCATGGAGGCAGGCAGGGGATCGAGCTCGGGAAGCTCGGTTTTGGCCGAAGCCATCCGGCTGAAGACCGCCCCTGCGGGGATCATCCTGTTGAAGCGCGATGCGATCGTCGTCACCGGCGCTATGGTCGCGGAGGCGCTCTACGGGATCGGCTGTCCGGTGGCGTTGGCAAGGCCGGAGGACTGGCCGCTGATTTCGGCGGCCGCTCATCTGTCGATCGATGCCGGTGAGCGTGGCGCTGAGATAAGGATTGTGCAGCCTTAGGTGGCTGCGGGAGGAGGAGATGATGACGAAGACCGAAAAGCCCCTGGCGATCAGCGCGCCCGAACCGCGCACGCTCGACCTGATCTTCACCGATGAAGCGCGCCGGGCGCTTCACGACACATACGAGATCGTCGAGGCCGATCCCGACAATATCGCCGGTCTCGGCGACGAGGTGCTCGGCAAGGCGCGCTATGTCATCGGACAGCCACCGCTGTCGGAGGAAACGCTGGCGCGGATGACGTCGCTGCGCTGTGTGCTCAATGTCGAGAGCAATCTCATCAACAACATGCCCTATGACGTGCTCTTCCAGCGCGGCATCCATGTGGTGACGACGGGCCAGGTCTTCGCCGAGCCGGTGGCCGAAATCGGTCTCGGCTTCGCCCTGTCGCTCGCCCGCGGCATCGTCGATGCCGATGTCGCCTTTCGCGACGGCAACGAGCTCTGGGGCGGCGAGGGCAATGCCAGCGCCCGGCTGATCGCCGGATCGGAGATCGGCATCGTCGGCTTCGGCGATCTCGGCAAGGCGCTGCGCCGAGTGCTGTCGGGCTTCCGCGCCAAGGTGCGGGTTTTCGATCCCTGGCAGCCGAAGTCGATCCTCGAGGAAAACAATGTCGAGGCCGCAAGCCTGGAGGATGTGCTGACGAAGAGCGATTTCGTCTTCGTCGTTGCCGCCGTCACCAGCGATAACAAGGGCTTTCTTGGAGCCGAGGCCTTCGCCAGCATGCGCAAGGGAGCGGCTTTCATCCTGCTCAGCCGCGCCGATGTCGTCGATTTCGATGCGCTGATGGCCGCTGTTGCCTCAGGCCATATCGTGGCGGCCAGCGATGTCTATCCGGAAGAGCCACTGCCATCCGATCATAAGGTGCGCATGCTCAAGGGTTTCGTCCGCTCGGCGCATCGCGCAGGAGCGCTCGACAGCGCCTTCAAGAAGATGGGCGACATGGTGCTCGAGGACATGGACCTGATGGATCGCGGCCTGCCGCCGATGCGCTGCAAGCGGGCCGAACGGGAAACGGTTTCACGCATGCGGTCGAAGGGCGTGAAGATCAACTGATCAAATCTTCGCGGAGGGCTATTCCTCGCATTGTCAACGGTGCCCGGTCTTGCTAGGCCGTGGCACCCCAACGCATTCCCATCGCAGGCTTCCATGTTCTCCAGATCGACCGATGAGGCGCCTTCCCCGCTGGTGGGAATTGCCCTTGCCTGCATCGGCTATTCGCTGTTTGCCATCCAGGACGCCGTCGTCAAGTGGCTGGTCGCCGACTATGCCGTGCCGCAGATCCTGTTCATCCGCAGCGTGATGATCGTCGGCTTCTCGGCTTTCTTCATCCACCGCAACCGTCATCCGTCGATCCTGAAAAGTCCGCACCGGAGTTCGGTTCTGCTGCGCGCCGTTCTGATGCTCGGCGCCTGGCTTGCCTATTATTCCGCAGCCCGCCATCTCGGGCTCGCCGAAATCACAACGATGTATTTCTCGGCACCCGTCATCACGGTCGTGCTGTCGATCTTCATCCTGCGCGAAAATGTCGGCCCGATCCGCTGGCTGGCCTGCATCGGCGGCTTTATCGGCGTCGTTCTGGCGGCCAATCCTGCCGAAGCGCCGAGCCTTATTCCGGCCGGCATGGTGTTCTTTGCCGGCTTCTGCTGGGCCTGGAGCACCATCCTCGTGCGTCTCGTCAGCCGCACGGAAAGCACCGTCAACCAGATGTTGGCAACAGGTGTTTTGTTCGTCATCGTCTGTGGCGCTGCACTGCCCTTCGTCTGGAAGACGCCGGATGCTTTCGGATGGGTGCTGATGATCGGCCTTGGCTGCATCAGCGCGGCTGGACAGTACATCCTCTACGAAGGTTTCCGCCATGCGCCGGCTTCGACGCTGGCGCCGATCGAATATAGCGGCCTGATCTGGGCTTTCCTCTATGGTTACCTGATCTGGGCCGAAATCCCGACGCTGAACGTGGTCGCCGGAGCCCTGCTGATCGTCGGCTCCAGCCTGGTGCTGATCTGGTGGGAGCGGCGCCTCGTGATCATCTCGCGGCGCCGCCTGACGGCTTAATCGCGAACCAGCACATGCCCTGACTTCAGCCAGAATGGCGGGAGATAGAGCGGCGTCGAGGACAGCGGCAGGATGCTGTCCTTGACCGCGACACCCAGCTTGTCCGCCATGAAGCTGCGGCGCGCGGCGATGCGCGCATGCATCGCCGGATAGCGCTGGCGGATTTCTTCCCGGAGCGTGGCGTCGGCAAATGCTACGGCATCCTCGCTATTGAGCGCCCAGCCCGCGGGCATCGGCACCGGGATCACGTCGACCTGAAACGGCATGCCGGAGCGGAGCCGATCCGTCGATCCCGGCTGTACCGGCGAATGGAGCCATTCCTCGTGGCTGCCGAGATGGCCGGGGTTGAGCGCGGAGTTGAGCCCCGCCGACTTCAGCTTGCCGGTCACCGCCTCGAAGAGCGCGCCGCCGGTGACACCGATATCCGATGTTTCGTACCAGGTGACCAGCGCCTCGAAATAGGCTTTCGCCGGCTTCAGGAAGTCGTGGTCGTGGTCAGCAAGCAATCCGGCGCGCGATGACAGTGCACCCCAGTAGCCGAGCGCCGTGGTGACGCCGTCGCCGCGCTTCAGCTTTCGCGCCGTCGGGCTGCGCAGGCCGATGATGTGTTCGCCCTTGCTGACTGAGGCAAACATCGTGTGGACGTTGAGCGGATCGCCTTCATAACCGAGTCGCCCCAGCGCCTCGAATTCCGTATCGCCTTCACGCACGCCCGAGACAACGCGCCAGAGTGCCGTCGAGCAGCGTGCGGCGGCCCATTCGAAGGCAGCGAGCTGATCGACATCGACGACCGAACGCAGCCCCTTTTCCGGATGCATCAGTACCTCGGTGCGATCGAGGAGCTTGCCACCGCTGCCGATGGCGCGGCTGAGCATCTTGACGATGAAATCCGGGACGAAGAAGCTTTCCGCATAGTCGTCATCTTCCTCGGCAGAAAGATATTTCCAGCCAATCAGTCCGATGCTGTCTCCGGGCATGATACCGGCATCCTTGAGACGGTAGGCGAGGCGCGGGTCTTGCGAGCGGTCCTGACCCATCAGGCTGAAGCTCTGCGCGCGCAACACTTCGATGCCGGGCAGCCGGGCGAGCGCCGTATAGCTCTCGGATTCGTTGCCGGTGATGATGACGCGCTTGCCGCCTTTGCCGAGCATCAACAGCGCCTCCTCGAAACGCGGCTCGAATCCGGAGAGGAACATGATGTTTCCGAAATGCTCCCGGTCGGCATAGACGACGAGCCAGTCCGTCCCGGCATTCTTCAGCGCTGCGTCGGCGCGCGCTGCATAGGTGGCGGCGGGAATCTGCGGCTGTTCGCCGAGCGGACCGAAATCCGGAAGGGCGACGGGGGCGAGCGAAATGGTCATGTTTTCCTCCGATGCGCCCGCTCCAAACCGGGCTCGACGGATATGGCGAGATGGCGGCCGCAAGGTCAATCGGCAAAGGCCACCCATTGCAAAAATGTCGTGATGGCACATTCTAATTTTCGAATGATGCGCAACCGCGCCATTCTTGGCCCGGAAATTCCGCAACCGCAGTGCTACTATCGCGTTACATGCCAAGGGAGCGGAAGAGGAGCCCTCCCAAGGTGTCATGGTTCACCACTGCGATCTCGGGAGGAGAGCAGATGCTGGCGACGAGTGTATCGCTCGACGATAAATATACGGCCGACGAAGGCAGGGTCTTCATGTCCGGACTGCAGGCGCTGGTTCGCCTGCCGATGACCCAGATGCGGCGCGACCATGCCGCCGGGTTGAACACCGCTGCCTTCATATCAGGCTATCGCGGCTCGCCGCTCGGTGGCTATGACCAGCAGCTGATGAAGGCGCAGCGCTATCTTGACCAGCACCAGGTCACCTTTCAGCCAGGGATCAACGAGGATCTTGCCGCCACCGCCGTCTGGGGCAGCCAGCAGGCCGGTCTTTCGCCGGGAGCCAACAAGGACGGTGTTCTCGGTATCTGGTACGGCAAGGGCCCGGGCGTCGACCGCTCCGGCGACGTGTTGAAGCATGCCAATGCGGCGGGCACTTCCAAGCATGGCGGCGTTCTCTGTTTTGCCGGCGACGACCACGCGGCGAAGTCCTCCACCGTGCCGCACCAGACCGACCATGATTTCATGTCGGCGGTCATTCCGGTTCTCTACCCGTCCTCGATCCACGAATTCATCGAATACGGTCTGCTCGGCATCGCCATGTCGCGCTATTCCGGGTGCTGGGTCGGTATGAAATTCATCGCCGATACCGTCGAGACGACCGCGGCCGTCGATCTTTCTGGCGAAAAGCGGCAATTCGTGATCCCCAATGATTTCGAGCTGCCGCCGGGCGGGCTCAATATCCGCTGGCCGGACCCGCCACTCATCCAGGACGACCGGCTGCAGACCTACAAGGCCTATGCGGCGATCGCCTTTGCCCGCGCCAACCGGGTCGATGAAATCACCCATGATGCGCCGCATGCCCGCTTCGGCATCATCTCTTCGGGCAAGGCCTATGAGGATGTGCTGCAGGCGCTGCGCGAACTAGAGCTCGGCCGCGCCGAGATGGAAGCGATCGGCATCCGCATCCTGAAGATCCGCATGCCCTGGCCGCTGGAGCCTGAGGCCGTCCGGCATTTTTCCGAGGGTCTCGACGAGGTGCTCGTCATCGAGGAGCGCCGCGAGATCATCGAGAACCAGATCAAGCAGCAGCTCTTCAACTGGCGTTCCGACGTGCGCCCGCGCATCGTCGGCAAGTTCGACGAGCATGACAAACCCTATCTCAGCCTCTCGGCGGCGCTGACGGTCGGTGCCGTTGCGCGTGCCATTGCCGGACGCATCCTGAAACTCGACATGGACCCGTCGCTGCACCAGCGGATTTCCGACAAGCTTGCCTATCTCTCCGAGCGCGGCCAGATCAGCCGTAGCCACGTGCCGCCGCTGCAGCGCACGCCGTTCTTCTGTTCCGGCTGTCCGCACAATACCTCGACGCGCGTGCCAGATGGGAGCCGCGCCACGGCCGGTATCGGCTGCCATTACATGGTCACCTGGATGGACCGGAATACCGAGACCTTCACGCAGATGGGTGGCGAGGGCGTGCCGTGGACGGCGATCTCGCGCTATACCGACGAGAAGCACATGTTCGTCAATCTCGGCGATGGCACCTATTTCCACTCCGGTATTCTGGCGGTGCGCCAGTCGGTCGCCGCCAAGGTCAACGTTACCTACAAGCTGCTCTATAACGATGCAGTCGCCATGACCGGCGGCCAGCAGATCGACGGCTATATGACGCCGCAGCTGATGACCAAGCAGCTCTACAATGAAGGCGTCTCGCCGATCTATCTGCTTTCGGACAATCCGGATGCCTATGTAGCGCCCGAGCTTGCGCCCGGCGTCACCGTCCTGCACCGCGATCATCTCGATCCCGTCGTGCTGAAGCTGCGCGAAACGCCGGGTTGTTCGGCGATCGTCTATGTGCAGACCTGTGCCGCCGAAAAGCGCCGGCGCCGCAGCCGCGGCCTGATGGAAGATCCCGCCAAGCGCGTCTTCATCAACGAGGCAGTCTGCGAAGGCTGCGGCGATTGCTCGGTGCAATCCAACTGCATATCCGTCGAACCGCTGGAAACCGAGTTCGGCCGCAAGCGGCAGATCAACCAGTCCACCTGCAACAAGGATTTCTCCTGCGTGAAGGGCTTCTGCCCATCCTTCGTTACCGTGAAGGGTGGCGAACGCAAGAAGCGCAAGGCGGTCGAGCCCGTCGATGCCGACATCCCGATGCCTGTCATCCCGGAGATCGGCGACCGTCCCTGGAATATCGCCATCGCCGGCGTCGGCGGCACCGGCATCCTGACGATCGGCGCCGTGCTCGGCATGGCCGCCCATCTCGATGGCAAGGTGCCGATGATCCTCGATATGGCCGGCCTCGCCCAGAAGGGCGGCGCGGTGATGAGCTATCTGCGCATCGGCCGCGCGCAGAAGGACGTGACCTCGCCACGCATCGTCAATGGCGGCGCCGATCTGCTGCTGGCAGCCGATGATGTCGTCGGCGCCTCGAAGGATGCGATCACGCTCTGCAAGACGGAGCGCACCACGGCCATCGTCAATACCGGTTTGATGCCGGTTGCCGATTTCGTTCGCAACCGTGATTTCGATTTCAAGACCGGCTCGGTGATGCACACGATCGCCAGGACGGTCAGCGGCCGCTCGGTCTTCCTCGACTTCAGCCACGCGGCGACCGCGTTGACCGGCAATGGCATCAACACCAATATCCTGCTCACCGGCTTTGCCTGGCAATCGGGCCTTGTGCCGCTCTCGCTTGAATCGATCGAAAAGGCGATCGAACTCAACGGTGTTGCCGTCAAGGCAAGCCGCGCCTCGTTCAACTGGGGGCGCCTTCTCGCTCACGATCCGGACGCCGTGCGCGCCGCTATGGGCGAGAAGGAGGAGCGCAAGACGCTGGCCGATATGTCCTTTGCCGAGGTCGTTGACCACCGCAAGGCGCATCTGACGGCCTATCAGGACGAGCGGCTTGCCGCCCGCTTCGGTGCTTTCGTCGATGGCGCCAAGGCCGCTGCCGCAAAGGCCGGCCTCTCGGACAAGATCCCCTTTGCTGCCGCCGTCACCTATGCCCGGGTGCTCGCCTACAAGGATGAGTATGAGGTGGCGCGGCTGCTGACCGATCCAGCCTTCGAGGCGAAGATGCGCGAGGAAATGGAGGGCGACTTCCGCCTCGTCTTCAATCTCGCGCCACCGGTTCTTTCGGGCAAAGATCCGAACGGCCGCCCGAAGAAGCGGGAGTTCGGCGCCTGGATCCTGCCGCTGCTGCGGGGTCTGGCACGCTTCAAGACATTACGCGGCACGGCGTTTGATCCGTTCGGCTACCTGCATGAACGCAAGATGGAGCGGAGGTTGATCTCCGATTACGAGGCGATCGCCGCCCGCGTCCTCGCGAAACTCAACGGCAGCAACGAAGCGGAAGCTCTTGCCATTCTGACGTTGTTCGATGAGATTCGTGGCTACGGGCCGGTCAAGGAGGCGGCCACCCGTACGGTCATGGAGCAGATCGACAAGCGTCTGAAGGCTTACGAAATATCGGGCGAGCCGGCGCGCATGCCGGACGCTGCATGATCAACGGCTAAGAGCAATTCCAGCAAAAGTGCGAAGCGGTTTTGCGTCGGAATTGTGGACTGGATCTAGGGGAGAGAGGCCGGATGTATTCAGGTGGCTTGAGCTTTGCGCTCGGCGAGGAAATCGAAGCGCTGCGCGACGCCGTCAGGCGCTTCGCCAGCGAACGAATCGCGCCGCTCGCCGATGAGACCGACCGCAACAATGCCTTTCCGATGCCGCTCTGGCGCGAACTCGGCGATATGGGCCTCCTCGGCATCACTGCCGCTGAAGAGTATGGCGGAGCCGGTCTCGGCTATCTCGCCCATTGCGTGGCAATGGAGGAAATCAGCCGTGCCTCGGCCTCGGTGGCGCTGAGCTACGGGGCCCATTCCAATCTCTGCGTCAACCAGATCAACCGCAACGGCAATGCCGAGCAGAAGCAGCGCTACCTGCCGAAGCTGATATCGGGCGAGCATGTCGGCGCGCTCGCGATGTCCGAGCCCGGTGCCGGTTCCGACGTCGTCTCGATGAAGCTCAAGGCCGAGAAGCGCGGCGACCGCTACGTGATGAACGGCAGCAAGATGTGGATCACCAACGGCCCCGATGCCGATGTCCTTGTCGTCTATGCCAAGACCGATCCCGAGGCGGGACCGCGCGGCATCACCGCCTTCCTGATCGAGAAAGGGTTCAAGGGCTTTTCAACCGGCCAGAAGCTCGACAAGCTCGGCATGCGCGGCTCCAACACGTCGGAGCTGATCTTTGCCGATTGCGAAGTGCCGGAGGAAAACGTGCTCGGCACGGTCGGCGGCGGCGTGAAGGTGCTGATGTCCGGGCTGGATTACGAGCGCGTCGTGCTCTCCGCCGGCCCCCTCGGCATCATGGCCGCCTGCATGGATATCGTCGTGCCCTACCTGCATGAGCGCAAACAGTTCGGCCAGGCGATCGGTGAGTTCCAGCTGATGCAGGGCAAGCTCGCCGACATGTATGTGATGATGAATACGGCCCGTGCCTACGTCTACGCCGTCGCATCCGCCTGCGATCGCGGTGAGACCACCCGCAAGGACGCCGCCGGCTGTATTCTCTACGCCGCCGAAAAGGCAACCACCATGGCGCTCGAGGCCATCCAGGCGCTCGGCGGCAACGGCTATACCAACGACTACGCCGCCGGCCGCCTGCTCAGGGACGCTAAGCTCTATGAGATCGGCGCAGGCACCTCTGAAATCCGCCGCATGCTGATCGGCCGCGAACTGTTTGCGGAGACGGCATGACCGTACTAAAATCCGAAATCTCCACCAATTCAGAAGCCTTCAAGGCGAACCGTACGGCGATGCAGGAGGCGAGCAAACTCGTCGATGAGGCCGTTCGTGTTGCGGCCAATGGCGGCGGGCAGGTGGCGCGGGAGCGGCATGTCGGGCGCGGCAAGATGTTGCCGCGCGATCGCGTCATGGGGCTGATCGATCCCGCGACGCCGTTTCTCGAGGTCGCGGCCACGGCGGCGCACGGCATGTATGACGGCGATGCGCCGTCGGCCGGGCTGATCACCGGGATCGGCCGGGTGATGGGCCGTGAATGCATGATCGTCTGCAACGATGCGACGGTCAAAGGCGGCACCTATTATCCGATGACGGTGAAGAAGCACCTGCGGGCGCAGGAGATCGCCGCCGAGAACAATCTGCCCTGCATCTATCTCGTCGATTCCGGCGGCGCCAACTTGCCGAACCAAGATGAGGTCTTTCCAGATCGCGATCATTTCGGCCGTATCTTCTTCAATCAGGCAAACATGTCGGCCGCCGGCATTCCACAGATCGCCGTCGTCATGGGCTCCTGTACCGCGGGCGGCGCCTACGTGCCCGCGATGTCGGACGAGACGATCATTGTCGAAGGGCAGGGGACGATCTTCCTCGCCGGTCCGCCGCTGGTGAAGGCTGCGACCGGCGAGATCGTCACGGCCGAAGATCTCGGTGGCGGCGATGTCCATACGCGGCTGTCGGGTGTTGCCGATCATCTCGCGCGCGACGATGCCCATGCGCTGGCGCTTGCCCGCCGCAGCGTTGCGGCGCTCAACCGTCCCAAGCGGACGGCGATCGAGCTACAGACCCCGGAGCCGCCGCTCTACGATCCCTCGGAGATCGCCGGAATCGTCCCGGCCGATCTGCGCACGCCCTATGATGTCAGGGAGGTCATTGCCCGCATCGTCGATGGCTCGCGCTTCGACGAGTTCAAGGCGCGCTATGGTGCGACTCTGGTCTGCGGCTTCGCGCATATCCACGGCATGCCGGTCGGGATCATCGCCAATAACGGCGTGCTGTTTTCGGAATCGGCGCTGAAAGGCGCGCATTTCGTCGAGCTCTGCTCACAGCGGAAGATCCCGCTGGTCTTCCTGCAGAATATCACCGGCTTCATGGTCGGCCGGAAATATGAGACGGAAGGCATCGCCAAGCACGGCGCCAAGCTGGTGACGGCGGTGGCGACCACAAGTGTGCCGAAAATCACCATGCTGATCGGCGGCTCATTCGGTGCCGGAAATTATGGCATGGCGGGCCGCGCTTTCTCTCCGCGCTTCCTCTGGACCTGGCCGAACAGCCGCATCTCCGTCATGGGTGGCGAACAAGCGGCGGGTGTGCTGGCGACCGTGCGCGGCGAGGCGCTAACGCGCGCAGGCAAGCCATGGAGCGCAGAAGAGGAAGCGGCCTTCAAGCAGCCGGTGCTCGATCGCTTCGAAAGCCAGAGCCATCCGCTCTATGCCTCGGCGCGGCTTTGGGATGATGGGGTGATCGACCCGATGAAGAGCCGCGATGTGCTCGGCCTGTCGCTGTCGGCGGCGCTGAATGCCCCGATCGAAGACACGCGCTTCGGCCTGTTCAGGATGTGAGGCTGCCATGTTCGACAAGATACTGATCGCAAACCGGGGTGAGATCGCCTGCCGCATCATCCGCACCGCGAGGCGCATGGGCATTCGCACGGTCGCGGTCTATTCCGATGCCGATACCGGCGCGCTTCACGCGGAAATGGCCGACGAGGCCTATCGCATCGGCGGCGCGGCGGCGCATGAGAGCTATCTGTCGATCGAGCGCGTCATTGCGGCGGCGACCCGCTCCGGGGCTCAGGCGATCCATCCGGGCTATGGGTTTCTCTCAGAGAATGCGGAATTCGCCGAAGCTGTCGAAGCGGCCGGAATGGTATTCATCGGCCCGCAGCCTTCCGCCATCCGTGCCATGGGCCTCAAGGACGCAGCCAAACGGCTGATGGAGCAGTCCGGCGTTCCTGTCGTGCCGGGTTATCACGGTGACAATCAGGATCCTGATTTCCTGGCGGCAAGGGCGGCCGAAATCGGCTTTCCGGTGCTGATCAAGGCGCGGGCGGGCGGCGGCGGCAAGGGCATGCGCCGCGTCGATCAGGCGCAGGATTTTTCCGCCTCGCTGGAAGCGGCGCGGCGCGAGGCGGCGGCTGCATTCGGCGACGACGCCGTGCTGATCGAGAAATATCTCCTGCGGCCGCGCCATATCGAAATGCAGGTCTTCGGCGACCGCCATGGCAATGTGGTGCATCTCTTCGAGCGCGACTGCTCGCTGCAGCGCCGCCACCAGAAGGTCATCGAGGAAGCGCCGGCCCCCGGGATGACGGCGGAGATGCGCCGGGCGATGGGCGAGGCCGCGGTCCGTGCCGCCAAGGCGATCGATTACCGCGGCGCCGGAACGGTGGAGTTCATTGCCGACGTTTCCGACGGTCTCTGGCCGGATCGCTTCTTCTTCATGGAAATGAACACTCGTCTGCAGGTGGAGCATCCCGTGACCGAGGCGATCTCGGGCGTCGATCTCGTCGAGTGGCAGCTGAGAGTGGCGGCGGGCGAGCCGCTGCCGAAGAAGCAGGCCGAGCTTGGCATCAACGGCTGGGCCTTCGAGGCGCGCATCTATGCGGAGGATGCGGCGAAAGGCTTCCTCCCCGCGACCGGCAAGATCGAGCGCCTTCAATTTCCCGAAAGCGGAGCGAGGATCGATGCAGGCATCAGGGCCGGAGACCGGATTTCGGCGCATTACGATCCGCTGATCGCAAAGCTGATCGTTCATGGAGACAATCGCCAGACTGCGCTGTCCGGTCTGCGAAACGTGCTCGAGGCATCGCGGATCGAGGGAAACGTCAGCAATCTGACGTTTCTCGCCAATCTGACGCGCCAGGAGGATTTTGTCAGCGGCCATCCCGATACCGGCCTGATCGAAAGGAACCTCGACAGCCTGACCGCGGTTCCGGCGCCAAGCGGATCGGCCATCGCTCTTGCGGCGGTCCTGTCGCTCGACATGCCGCACGGCGGAAGCGATCCCTGGGAGGCGCTTGGCCACTGGCAGCTGTGGAGCGAGATGCAGCGCATCGTCACCCTGCAACATGGAGGCGAAACACTGAGCCTCCGGGTTATCGCCCGCGGCTTCGACATGTTCGCGGCCCATAACGGCCAGCGCGTCGTCCCGGTCAGGATCGTCAGCCGCGACAACGGACGCATTAACGCCGAAGCCGATGGACGCCAGGTTCTCGTCGAAGCCCGGCGCCATGGACGGCAGCTTTCGCTCAGGCTCGATGGCGCGACCCACGTTTTCGAACTGCCCGATCCGCTTGAGACCGCAGCCTCCGAGATCGCCGGCGGCGACCGGCTGGTGGCGCCGATGCCCGGATTCATCAAGCTGGTCCGTATTGCCGAAGGCGCGTCCGTTGCCAAGGGACAGCCGCTGATCGTCATGGAGGCGATGAAGATGGAGCTGACGCTGACTGCCGCCCGCGATGGCGTGGTGGAAAGTGTCGCGGTCAGCGAGGGACATCAGGTTTCCGAGGGTGCGGTGCTGGTCAGCCTGAAGGCGCTCGGGGAATGAGGCCGCGCCGCGTCTCGATCGTCGAAATGTCGCCGCGCGACGGTCTGCAGAACGAGGCGCGCTTCGTCGAGACCAGCGATAAGGTCGCGCTCGTCGATCTGCTCGCAGGCTGCGGTTTCGAGCGTATCGAGGTGACGAGTTTCGTCAGCCCAAAATGGGTGCCGCAGCTTGCCGATGCTTCCGATGCGATGGCACGCATCACCCGCCGCCCCGGCATCCGCTACGCGGCGCTGACACCGAATATGAAGGGCTTCGAAGCGGCGCTGGTAGCAAAAGCCGATGAGATCGCGATCTTCGCATCGGCCTCCGAGAGCTTTTCGCAGCGGAATATCAACTGTTCGATCGCCGAAAGCATCGAGCGTTTCAGGCCCGTCGCGGAAGCGAGCCGGGAGCACGGCATTCCCATGCGCGGCTATGTCAGCTGCGTTGTCGAATGCCCGTACGAGGGCATGGTTGCGCCTGCGGCGGCGGCCGATGTGGCGCGACGGCTCCGCGACCTCGGCTGCTTCGAGATCAGCCTCGGCGACACGATCGGCCGGGGACGGCCTGAGGCGGTCGACCGCATGCTGGCTGAGGTGCTGGAGGAGATCCCGGCGGATCGGCTGGCTGGGCATTTCCACGATACGGAGGGCCGCGCGCTGGACAATATCGATGTGGCGCTGGAACGGGGGATCGCGGTGTTCGATGCATCGGCCGGCGGTCTCGGCGGCTGCCCTTACGCGCCGGGCGCCAAGGGCAACGTCGATACGCTTGATGTCGCCCGCCATCTCCAAGCGAAGGGCATAGAGACGGGACTGCTTCTGGACCGGCTTGCGGAGGCTGCGAGCCTCGCCAGAAGCCTGAGGAGTGAATGACGATGCCTGAGACGCTGAAAGTCGCCATCGAGAATGGTATAGCGCGCCTCACGCTGGCGCGGGGCGAGAAGCACAATGCGCTTTCGTCCGCCATGATGGACGAATTGATTGCTGCTTCGAGAGAGATCGGAGCCGATCCGGCGGTGCGGGTCGTCGTGCTTGCTGCGGAGGGCAAGAGCTTTTGCGCCGGTGGCGATCTCGGCTGGATGCAGCAACAATTTGCCGCTTCGCGGGCTCAGCGGATAGAAGAAGCCCGCCGCCTGGCAACGATGTATCGCACGCTGAGCGATCTGCCGAAGCCGGTGATCGCCCGCGTTCATGGCAACGGCTTCGGCGGCGGGGTGGGGCTGCTGGCTGTCTGCGATCTTGCCGTCGCTGCCGATACTGCGCGTTTCGGCCTGCCCGAAGTGCGGCTCGGCATCATTCCGGCGACCATCAGTCCGTTCGTCGTTGCGCGCATCGGCGCGGCTGCTGCGCGCCCGCTGTTTCTCTCCGGTAAACCGATCGACGCCGGGGAGGCGCGGGCTATCGGTCTCGTCGATCGCATCGTTGCTGTCGATGAACTGGACCGCGCCATCGAGGTCGAGGTCAGCCATTTCCTGCAAGCCTCGCCCGAAGCGGCGGCACGCGCCAAGGCGTTGGCAAAGTCGCTGGCACCGCCGATCACCGATGCTTTGCTCGAAAGCGTGATCGGTCAGCTTGCCGATGCTTGGGAAACGGCTGAAGCACATGAAGGCATTGCGGCCTTCTTCGAAAAGCGTAATCCGCCCTGGCGGGCATGATATGCTTCGCGCTTGAATTGGTCGAAAGCTGAGCCTATTTTGATAAGCGGTTGATCAATTTACGCCAAGGTGACGATGATGGCAGCTCTGAGCTTCGATGTTGCAGCCGCGCGTTACGGCGACGGCCAGTCTGCATTTCTTTCCGCGCGCCGCGTTGCTGATCAGCTCGGCGTGACGCTTGCTGAACTTGCCCGGCTGATCGGTGTTGCCCGCAACACGCTGACGGCGAAATCGAGTGCCCGGAAGGTCGATGGCGCGCTCAGCAATGTCGTGCGCATCCTCTCCATGGCGAGCGAGATGGCGGGTGACGACAATCGCGCCGTGATCTGGTTCAAGCACCAGCCGATCCCGGGCTGGGCCGGCAAGACCGCCTTCGATCTCGTCGGCGAAGGCAAGCCGGACAAGGTGCTTGCCTATCTGGAAGCCGTCCGGTCTGGCGTCTATGCCTGAAGGCCTTGAGGCCGGCACGCTTGAGCTCTGGCGGGCCTTCGTGCCGCGCTGGGCCTTTGCGCCACTCTCGGGCGAAGGGGCAGCGCGCTTCGGCGGCCGCTGGAACCCGGTGGGTGCGGCAACCATCTATGCGGCCTGCGAACTTTCAACGGCCTGGGCCGAGTATAATCAGGGCTTCGTCCAGCATCCGGCCATCATCGCCAAGCTTGAACTGACGGGTGCGCGTCTTGCTGACACGACGAGTGCCGCGTTTCTCGAAGCACATGCGGAAACGATCGCAATACACCGCTGCGAGTGGCGGCTGGAACTCGATGCCGGGCGCGTTGCCGCGACGCACCAGTTGCGGGAACGGCTGATCGCGGCAGGCTTCGATGGCGTGCTCTATCCCTCCTTCATGTCGCCGGGCGGCCGCTGCGTGGCGCTCTGGCGTTGGAATGCACCCGGCGCGCCGAAGCTTAGCGCCGTCGATCCCGAAGGACGCCTGCCGAAAACCGCTGCGTCCTGGCTCTAGCGCTTCCGGCGTTCCAGGCAGGCATTTCGCCGCCTAAGGAACTGACCCATTTGGGCCAGATTGCGAAGCGCGGCGCAATCTGGCAGTTTGGGCTGAAAATGGCTGGTATTTCGCATGGCCAGGACGGCAAGCTTGCGGTATCAGGCCGGAAGAAGGTGGGGAAGCAACTGACGATGAGAGCACCGACCGGCCGTGATGCCGCTCCGACGATTGCCGATGTTGCGCGGCTGGCCGGCGTTTCCCGCGCTGTCGCAAGCCGGGCCCTTTCGACCGAGCCGCGGCCGGTGTCCGCCGACAAGCGCGAGCGCGTCATCGATGCGGCCAATGCTCTCGGCTACAAACCGAACCTGCTGGCCCAGAGCCTGACCACCAAGACGGTCAATCTCGTCGCCGTCGTCGTCAACCACATTCACGATCTCTCCGACCTTGACCTGTTCGACCGCCTGATCGATCAGATCCAGGCGATCGGCAAGCAGGTCATCCTGGTGCGTATCGGTTCGGTCGCGCGCGTCGAGGAGTTCCTGAGAAACGGCGTCGCCTATCATGTCGATGCCGGGCTGGTGTTCTCGGACTTTGCCGATGCGACGACCGTGCGGCGGATGTTCCGTTCCGATCTGGTGGTCATGCTGAACGGGCTGCATGACGAGCTCTCGCCTGTCGTGATGCCCGACGAGGCCGTCGGTATTTTCGAGGCGGTCGCGGATGCCGCCGGCAAGCGGGTGCGCACGGCGGGGCTGGTCACCGGCCGCGCCTCTTCGCCGGTCGAGCATGCGCGTATCGGTCTTTATCGCAAGGCTTTCGAACAGCACCGGATCGAATTGAAGCGCACGGTTCAGGGTGACTATTCCTACGCCAGCGGACATGCCGCTGCGGCCGTGCTCGCCGGTGATGATTGTCCCGATGCGATCTTCTGCACATCGGATGCGATGGCGATGGGCATTCTCGATGTCTGCCGTTCGGATTTTCCGGGCAACCGGCCGCCGCGTTTCCGGCTTTATGGCTTCGACAACCTGTCGCTGACCGATTTCGAGGCCTATCCGATCTCGTCGATCGGCTACGATAAGTCCGACTACGTCCGGCACATCGTCGATTTCATTGCCAATCCGGAGGCGTTCAAGCCGGGACAGCCGCCGATCATGGTGCCGACGCGCTTCGTGCTGCGCGCCACCTCGTAATGAAAAAGGCCGCCCGGAGGCGGCCTTTATTGTCTTACCACTGCGGGTTCAGAGCCGGCGGGTTGGCTTCAGCGCCCCACCACTTCTTGTAGTTTGCCTCATAGGCGCCCGACTGTATGTAATCGGACACGAACATGTCGAGCCAGCGGACGAATTCCGGGTCGCCCTTGGCGACGGCCATACCGATCGGGTCGTTGGAATAGAGACCGGCAAGCGTCACCAGCGTCGGGTTCTTGGTCGCGAGATAGTCGAGCAGCGAGGAGTCCTCGATCGCCGCATCGACGCGCTTCTGCTGCAGCTGCAGCACGCCGTCGGGCGCGAACTGGTCGACGTAGACGAGTTCCGCATCCGGAACGGCGGTCTTCAGGAAGGTTTCGCCCGTCGTTCCGCGGCCGACGACGATCTTCTTGCCGGCGAGATCCTTCAGATCCTTGATGCCCGCATCCTTCTGCACGATGATGCGCAGGCCGGCACGGTTATAGGGGATCGAGAAATTGACGACCTTGGCGCGTTCGAGCGTGGCCGAGGTATTGGCGATCGCCACGTCGATCTGGCCGGAGACCAGCATGGAAATGCGGGCGTCGCCTGAAACGTCGGTGAATTCGACCGGCACGCCGATCTTTTCAGCCAGGCGCTTGGCGACATCGACGTCGTAGCCGACAGGGTTGTTCTGGTCGTCGCGGAAGCCGATCGGCTCGCCGCCGAGCGACACGCCGATGCGGATCGTGCCGCGCGAACGGATATCATCGAGCATGCCGGCAAAGGACGGCAGAGCCGAGCCTGCGACAACAGCGATCGCAGCAATTGCGGTGAGTAAGCGTTTCATTGTTCCATTCCCTCTTCGTTGATTATGCCTGTTTCGCAGTCCGCAATTCCGGTTCGGACATCGAATCCTCCCAGAGCCAGTAGCTGATTTCGCCCTCGCATCTGAAATTCACCACCTCATGATTTCCTTTTGCGTCAACCGCATGAATGACGACGCCGGCAAGGAAACCGGTACCCAGTTCGCTAAGCTCCTCGACGGCAAGCTTGATCGCGTCGGAGAGCGAATAGCCGAGCTTCATGGCGAGCACGATGGTGCGCGAGGTCGAGCAGCGCATGGTCATTTCGCCGGTATGGGTGCAGGCGGCCGCGCCATAGCGGCTGTCAGCGTAGAAGCCGGCGCCGGGGATCGGCGAGTCGCCGAGACGGCCCGGATATTTCCACGCCCAGCCCGAAGTCGAGGTCGCAGCATGAATGCCGCGAGCGGGATCGGCCGAGAGGAACACGGTCGTGTCGCGCACGCGCTCTGGATCGGTGATCGCCTTGCTGAGCGGCGCCAGCGGAATGTTCGGGAATTTCGCCAGCTCTTCGGCCGACAGTTCCTTTTCCAGCCGCTCCCACCAGACGCGCTTGCTGTCTTCGAACAACACGTCGTCTTCGGGGAAACCGATTTCACTGGCAAAGCGGCGCGCGCCATTGCCTGTCAGCATCACATGCGGCAGACGCTTCATGACTTCGTGGGCGAGTTTCGCGACCGGTAGCGTATTGGGTACAGCGCCGACGGCGCCGACGTCACGGGTCGTGCCGTCCATCACGGCGGCGTCCAGTTCCATGTCGCCGATCATGTTCGGCCAGCCGCCGAAACCGACGCTGCGAACCTTAACTTCGCTCTCGACCTTGCCGATGCCGGCAACCATGGCGTCGAGGCTGTTGGCGCCGCTGCGCAGCAAATCGACGGTGTGCGGAAAACCCGGCCAGGCTTCTTTGTTGGCGATAAGCAGCATGAAAAACCTCTAATCTTTACGCATTTTGGAAAGGAACTGGGCAACGCGGGGCTGCGCCATGCCGCCATCGGCGGCGAAAAACTGTTCGGTCGGCAGATCGACAAGCAGCTTGCCCTTGTCGAGGAAGACGATCCGGTCGGAAATCTGCCGGGCGAATTCGATCTCGTGGGTGACGAAGAGCATGGTCGTGCCCTCTTCGGCGAGCTTGGCGAGGATAGCCAGCACCTCGGACGTCATTTCCGGGTCGAGCGCGCTCGTCACTTCGTCCAGCAGCAGATAGCGTGGCTGCATGGCCAGCGCCCGGCAGATGCCGACACGCTGGCGCTGGCCGCCGGACAGCTGGGCCGGATAGGCATCGGCACGTTCGCCAAGACCGACCGAAGCCAGAAGGGCGCGCGCGGTTGCTTCGGCTTCGGCCCGCGGCTTCTTCAGAACCTCGATCGGAGCCAGGGTTATGTTACCGAGCACCGTCATGTGCGGATAGAGATTGAACAGCTGGAAGACGGTGGCGGAGCGCTTGCGCGCCTCGGCCAGTTCCTTGGGCTTGCCGGTGTCGAATTCGTCGACAAGGATCCGGCCGCCATTCAGCTTTTCCAGGCCGTTGATGCAGCGGATCAGCGTCGATTTTCCGGAACCTGACGATCCCAGGATCGAGACGACCTCACCCGGATTGATGGTCAGGTCGATGCCGTCGAGGACGGTGGTCGAGCCGAACGCCTTCTTGACGTTTTCTACTTTGAGCATGTCAGAGCCCTCTCCAGGCGCTATGAGCCCTGAGGCGGTTTTCGAAACGGGTGCCGAGAAGCGCGACGAGCTTCGCGGTCGCATAATAGAGCACGCCGACGGCCGTCCAGACGATGAACGGCTTCAGCGTCCTGAGGTTCAGGATGTTGCCGATCTTGGTGAGATCGACGACGCCGATCACCGAGATCAGCGACGTCACCTGCAGCTGGTTGACGAGCAGCGCGATCAGCGGGCCGATCGCAAAGGCCATTGCCTGCGGCGCCACGACATGGCGCAGTACCTGCCAGCGGGTCAGGCCGAAGACGCGGGCTGCCTCGATCTGGTCGCGGCCGATCGATTCGATCGCCGAAACGGCGATGACATAGACGAAGGCGGCGGTGTTCGCCGACAGCGTGATCGTCGCGGCCGTAACAGGCGTGATGCGGATATGGAAGAGCGCCGGCAGGCCGAAGAAGACCAGGAAGAGCTGCACCAGAACAGGCGAGTTCTTCAGGAGCTCGGAGACGAAGGTAACGATCTGCAGCAGCACCGGTACGCGGTAGAAGCGCACGACGGCCCAGAGAATGCCGATCAGCAGACCGATCAGCGACGTGCCGAAAAACAATGCGACGCTGACGCCGAGGCCCTGGGCCAGAAGAACGATATCGAAAGGCGTGAAATCGGTATAGCGCATCAGCCGACGGCCTCCATCAAGTCACGGTTGAGGCGGCGGTGAAGAAGGGTGATGCCGAGCGACACGAGATAGGTGAGCACGGCATAGGCAACGAGCAGCACGACATAGACCTCGAACGGCCGGTAAGTCTGCGACACGACGATCTGTGCCGAACCGGTGAGCTCGTTCAGCGTGATGGTCGAGAGGATCGACGATGTCAGGATCAGATTGATCAGCACTGAGCCGAGCGGCCGGATCGAGGTCCTGAGCGCGATCGGCAGAACGATCTTGGTAAAAGTCACCCGGCGCGACAGGCCGCTGACTTCGGCGGCTTCGATGATGCCGGGGTCGATCGCCAGGATCCCGGCGCGGATGACATCGGAAGCATAGGCGCCGCCGGCAATCGACAGCGCCACGACACCGGTCGTGAACGCATCGATATAGATGCCGAGTTCCGGCAGGCCATAGTAGAAGAAGAACAGCTGGACGATGAACGGCACGTTTCGGAAAATATCGACATAGACGAAGGCAACGCGCCGCAGCGTCTTCGAAGACGAGGTGCGGGCGATCGCCACGAAGGCGCCCATGATGACGCTGCCGAGCAACGCCAGGGCGCAGGCCTCTGCCGTCAGCAGGGCGCCTTTGGCGAGAAAGCCGATATGCGGCAAAAGGATCGAAAGGTCGAACCGCACGATCGCTCTCCCCAAGCACGATTGAAACCGGTTTCATATTGCTGAAACCGGCCGATGCTGTCAAGCGCCGGTGCAGGCAAGTTGTGGAATATGACAAGAACGCCCCGCATCCGGAGATGCGAGGCGCTTCCATGACCGTTTAGGGGCCCTAAGCGGCGGAGAAGGGCACGGCCACGAAGGTTTTGTTGCCGCCGCGTTCGACAAGCAGCAGCACCGACTTGCGGCCAGACTTGGCAGCTTCGGCGACAGCGGTCTTGGCATCGCTCGCGCCATGCACCGGCTTGTCGTTGACCGAGACGATCACGTCGCCTGTCTGGATACCGGCTGCAGCGGCCGTCTTGTCGGGGTTTACGCTGGCGACGACGGCACCGGTGACGCCGCGCGGCAGGTTCAGTTCCTGACGGGTGTCCGGCGTCAGGTCGGCGAGGCCGACGCCGATGCTTGGGCCGGTCTGAACCTTGCCATCGCCTTCATCGGCAGCGGCCTGCTTCTGTCCGTCGTCATTGCCACCGATGGTGACGTTGAGTTCGGCGCTCTTGCCGTCGCGCCAGACGGTGAGCGTCTGCTTGGCGCCGGGCGACATGTCGGCAACGAGGCGGGACAGGTCCTTCGGCGTCTTGACGGCTTCGCCGCCGACGGCGGTGACGATATCGCCTGTCTTGATACCTGCATGAGCGGCAGGGGTATCATCCGATACGGCAGCGACGAGAGCGCCCTGGGCATCGGTCAGGCCAACGGCATCGGCGACATCCTTGGTGACGGCCTGGATCTGCACGCCGAGATAGCCGTGGTCGATCGAGCCGTTCTTCTGCAGCTTGGCGACGATGGTGCGGGCTTCAGCGGACGGGATGGCGAAGCCGACGCCGACGCTGCCGCCGTTCGGCGAGTAGATCGCGGTGTTGATGCCGACGACATGGCCGTCACGATCGACAAGCGGGCCGCCGGAATTGCCGTGGTTGATCGGCGCGTCGATCTGGATGAAGTCGTCATACGGGCCACTATGCAGGTCGCGGCCACGGGCCGAGACGATACCTGCGGTCACCGTGGTGCCGATGCCGAACGGGTTGCCGATGGCGAGAATCTGGTCGCCGAGTTTCAGCTTGTCGGAATCACCCCAGGCAACGGTCGCCAGCGGTTTGGGAGCCTGGATCTTCAGGACGGCGATATCCGACTTCGGATCGGTGCCGACGAGCTTGGCGGGCAGTTCGGTACCGTCATCCAGCGTCACCTTGATGTCGATGGCGTTGTCGATGACGTGGTTGTTGGTGACGATCACACCATCGGGGCTGATGATGAAGCCGGAACCGAGTGCCATCGCATGCTGGCCGCTGTCATGCTGCGGTGCCTGGCGTGGCATGGGGATGCCCTGCTGCTCGAAGAACTGGCGGAACTGCTCATCCATCGGCGACTGTTGGTCGCTGGCATCGGTGGCCTTCATCGTCGTGGTCACTGTAACGACGGCCGGCTTGTCGGCGTCGACGATCGGCGCGAACGAGCCGCCGGGGGCAAAGGTGCCGCTGACTTCGGCAGGCGCGGCAACCGCGGAGGCGGCATTGATGGTGAAAGGCAGCGCCGCAGTGCCGGCAATCAGGGCGGCGCCGAGAAGCGCTGCAGTGCGGTGCTTGAGAAGGATATTGGGCATGGCGAATGGTCCCTTGCAAATGGTTGCTAAGCGGCGTCGATGTTCCGGGGAACGCGGGCGTCGGGCGAAATGCACAAATTCTTCGAATTAAAAACCGCCGCTTTACTTAGCGATTACTGGTGTTCGTGAAGAACTAGCGCTTGATACTGATATGCGCCGCTCAGGGTTCATTTACAAATTAAATGTTCATTACCGTTTCATTGCAAAACGGTAAGAATTACAGGGAATTAATATTCGGATCGAGAGCCGCCCGCATCGCTTCTGGGAGTGTATGTCTCAGGCCTCGACTTGGACCATATGGCCGTTGCCGAGACTCTTGTAGCAGCGCTTTGGCGGCACGTAGCCGAGCGGGCGTACCGGGCTTTTCAGTTCGTCCGTGGAGAGCCCGCGCTTGATGCCGCGGCGCGACGGATCGGGAACCGGAACGGCGGCAATCAGCTTCTTGGTATAGGGGTGCTGCGGATTGCCGAACACCGCCTCGCGCGGGCCGATCTCGACGATCTCGCCGAGATACATCACCGCGACGCGATGGCTAACGCGCTCGACGACGGCCATGTCGTGCGAGATGAACAGGAAAGCCAGCTTGAGGCTCTGCTGCAGGTCCATCAGCAGATTACAGACCTGCGCCTTGATCGAGACGTCGAGGGCCGAGACGCTCTCGTCGGCGACGATGACCTTCGGATCGAGCGCCAGTGCGCGGGCGATGCAGATACGCTGGCGCTGGCCACCAGAAAATTCGTGCGGATAGCGCTCCATCATGTCGGGTTTCAACCCGACACGCTCCAGCAAATCGGCCGCCTTTTCACGTGCCTGCGCCCGCGTTCCGAGATCATGGGCGACGATCGGCTCGCTGATGGTGGCGCCGATGGTCATACGCGGGTTGAGGCTGGCGAAGGGGTCCTGGAAGATCATCTGGATGCTGCGGCGCATGTGCCGGAGGCGCGATGAATCCAGACCTGTCACGTCGTAGCCGTCGAGATTGACCGTGCCGGCATTCGGCTCGATCAGCCGGGTGATCGATCGGCCGGTCGTCGATTTTCCGCAGCCGGATTCGCCGACCAGCGACAGCGTCTCACCCTGGAAAAGGTCGAAGGAGACATCCTCGACCGCATGGATCGCGCCGGTGCGCGTGCCGAAAACGCCGCCACGGATTGCGAAGCGCGTCGTCAGGTTCTTGACCTCGAGGATCGGCGTCTTGCCGCGATCGACGGTATCGGCGACAGCAACTGGCTCAGTACGCTCGCCGGTGGTGGTGTCGACAACAGGAAAGCGCAGCGGCCACTGGTGGCCGGTCATCGAGCCCAGCCGTGGAACGGCCGAGAGCAGCGCGCGGGTATAGGGGTGTTTGCCGCGGTGGAAGATATCGTCGGTCGGCCCGGCCTCGACCGCCTCGCCACGATACATGACGATGGTGCGGTCGGAGATTTCGGCGACCACGCCCATGTCGTGGGTGATGAAGAGAACGGACATGCCTTCCTCTTCCTGCAGCAGCTTGATCAGGTCGAGGATCTGGCCCTGGATCGTGACATCGAGCGCCGTCGTCGGCTCGTCCGCGATCAAGAGCTTTGGTCGGGATGCGAGCGCCATAGCGATCATCACGCGCTGGCGCATGCCGCCGGAAAACTGGTGCGGATATTCGTCGAAGCGGGAGGATGCATTCGGAATGCGGACCTTTTCGAGCAGCCGGATCGTCTCGGCGCGGGCTTCGGATTTGGTCATCTCCCCATGGCAGGTCAGCGCCTCTGAGATCTGGCGGCCGATCGTGAAGATCGGGTTCAGCGAGGTCATCGGCTCCTGGAAGATTATCGCAGCGTCGTTGCCGCGGACCTTTCGCATCTCCTTGTCGGACAGCGCCAGAATGTCCTTGCCGTTCAGCAGGATGCTGCCCTCGACGCGGCTCTGCTTCTTGGCGAGCAGCCGCATGATCGACAGCGAGGTGACGCTCTTGCCCGAGCCGGATTCACCGACGATCGCCACGGTCTCGCCGGGCATGACATCGAAAGAGACATCGCGGACGACGGGCTTCCAAGCGCCATCGACCAGAAACGAGGTGGTCAGGTTCTTGACCGAAAGCACCGGATTTGCAGCTTCACCCATGTCTTTTTCCTGCTTCATGGTTCGGTCTCAGGTCTTGAGCGGCGTGGCAAAGGAGGCGGAGGGCCGCCCTTCGGCGGTGCGGGTGGCTTCGACGGCGGCAATTTTCGCGTCGATCTCGCGCCGGTCGATCATGCCGCTCGGGTTCTGGCGCGTCGCCATCGTCTCGGCGACATAGAGGTAGCGCTCGCTTGCGACCGCATAGAGCCGCCGCAATTCCTCCAGCGGATCGGTATGATCGTCGGCGCGGATATTGAGCCAGGTGTAATCCTGGTCGCGGTAGATGACGAGGGCGGCCGATTGCTTGCCGCGTTTGTCGCCACCGGCATCTTCACCGGCCTGCATGGCCTCCAGCAGCCGTTCGGCCAGCGGCCTGCCTGCGGTCTTCTGATAGGCCGCGAGCGTTGCCGCGATCACCTCGGGACCGGCAAGCATGTTGCCGGCGACGGAAACGTTGTCAGCTATCAGATGGCCCGCCCAGTCGATGCATTTCTCGCCGGTGAAGGCGGCATTGCGGCCGGTCGCGTCGATCATATGGAACTGCCGCTGATCACGGCCATCGTCGCGCGCAGCCAGCTCGGCAACAATTGCCTCCGGAGCTTGTCCGGCGCCAATCATCGCCAGTCCATCGACGCCGTTCAGCGGATTGACGAAAGCCTGCGTCGCCACCGCACCGATCCCGCCTCGAACATGCGGGACGATGCCGCCAACGGCGAAGAAGCGGCTGGCGACGGCGATGCCGAGATGGCCGGTGCTGGGGTCGCGGACGACGATGGAATAGGTCACGGTTTATCTCCCCACCGCATAGGCCTGCATCAGGCGCGGCGTCGCCGCGGCCCGCAGCAGCCCATCGGCATCGCGGCGTGCGGCGGTCAGGCGGCCGACGGTCCATGGATCGGCAACCGTCAGCTTGTGACCCTTCTTGCGCAGGGCCTCGAGCACGTCCTCGCCGAAATTCGCTTCTGCCATCAGGCTGCCCGGCTCGCGGGTGCGGGGGTAGAAGGAGCCCGGGAAATGCGAGGTGTGGAACAGCGGCTGATCGATCGCCGCCTGCAGGTTCATCTTGTGATGGACATAGCGCAGGAAGAAGGAAAGCTGCCACTGCTCCTGCTGGTCGCCGCCGGGCGTGCCGAAGGACAAGGTCGGGCGTCCTTCATGAAGCGCGATCGACGGCGTCAGCGTCGTGCGCGGCCGCTTGCCTGGCGCAAGCGAGGTCGGCAGGCCGGGCTTCAGCCAGAACATTTGGGCGCGGGAATTGAGGCAGAAGCCAAGGCCCGGCACCGTCGGCGAAGACTGCAGCCAGCCGCCCGAAGGGGTGATCGACACCATGTTACCCTCGCGGTCGATGACGTCGATATGGACGGTGTCGCCGCGCTTTTCGGAGAGATGCGCCATGGTCGGCTCATAGACCGCGCCGGTCTTGGAGGTAACGCCGAGCATGTCCATCGTCAGCGCATACTGGTCTTCGAAGCCCGGCACGATACCCGGCTGCAGCTCCAGCGATGCCTCTGGCTTGATGAGCTTGCGGCGCTCGTCGCTATAGGCGTCCGACAGCAGATGCTCGATCGGAATCTTCGAAAAATTGGGATCGCCGTAATAGATTTCGCGGTCGGCGAAGGCGAGCTTCATCGCCTCGGTGACGGTATGGACGAAATCGGCACCGGCGGGATCCATAGAGGCGATATCGATGCCCTTGAGCAGCGCCAGCGTCTGCAGGAACACCGGCCCTTGTCCCCAGGGGCCGATCTTGGCGACCGTCCAGCCGTGATAGTCGTAGGTCTGCGGCGCTTCGATCGTTGCGGACCAGTTGGCCATGTCATCGGCGGTGATGACGCCCTTGTGCTTGATGCCGCTCGCATCCATCACCTCGGTCGAACCGGCATAGCGCTCGATCGCCTCGGCGATGAAGCCGCGGTAGAAGGCATCGCGCGCAGCCTCGACCTGTTCCTCGCGGCCACGCTTGGCTTCTGCCTCTGCGATGATCCGCTTCCAGGTCCCGGCGAGAACCGGGTTCTTGAAGTTGGAGAGCGGCTCGGGTGCGGCGCCACCGGGCAGCCAGGTCTCGTAGGATGTCGGCCATTCCTTCTCGAAGAAGGAGGCGAGGCCTGCAATGGTCGCGGCGACGCGCGGCAGCATCGGATGGCCGTTTTCAGCGTAATAGATCGCCGGTTCCAGCACGTCGCGAACGCTCATCGTGCCGTAGTCGCGCAGCATCAGCATCCAGCCGTCGAAGCTGCCGGGAATGACGGTCGAAAGCAGACCGTCGCCGGGGATCAGCTTCAAGCCTTCGGATGTGTAGTGCTCGATCGTCGCGCCAGCCGGTGCCGGGCCCTGCGCGCAGATGACCTCGACCTTGTCCTTTTTCTTCGAATAGAGCACCGCAGGCATGTCGCCGCCCGGGCCGCAGAGATGCGGCTCGACGATCTGCAGCACGAAGCCTGTGGCGACAGCCGCATCGAAGGCGTTGCCGCCCTTTTCGAGAATGCTCATGCCGACCGCCGAGGCGATCCAGTGGGTGGAAGTGACGACGCCGAACGTGCCGAGAATTTCGGGACGGGTCGTGAATGCGGTCATTTCGAATGTCCTTTCAGGAAATCATGCTTCGCGCGGATCGAGCGCATCGCGCAGGCCGTCGCCGAGGAGATTGAAGCCGATGACGACGAGGAAGATCGCCGCCCCCGGCCACATCGCCATCCATGGGGCTTGGGAGAGGAAGTTCTTGGCAACGTTCAGCATCGAGCCCCAGCTGGCGGCGGGCGGCTGCTGGCCGAGGCCGAGGAAGGAGAGGCTGGCCTCGGCAATGATCGCGGTTGCGATCGTCAGCGTCGCCTGCACGAGAATGGGGGCGGCGACATTCGGCAGGATGTAGCGGGTGATGATCCTGAAATGCCTGAGGCCGATGGAGCGGGCGCCCTCGACATATTCCTCCGTCTTGACGGCCAGAACCTGGCCGCGGGTGAGGCGGATGAAGATCGGCATGGCCGAAAGGCCGATGGCGATCATCGCGTTGGTGAGGCTCGGGCCGAGGAAGGCGGCAAGCGCAATCGCGGTGATCAGGAACGGCATGGCAAGGAAGGCTTCGGTGATGCGCGAGATGATCTGATCAACCCAGCCGCCGAAATAGCCAGCCATCAGGCCGAAGGGCACGCCGACGATGACAGCGATCGCCACCGAGAAGACGCCGGCCATCAGCGAGGCCTGTGCCCCCCAGATCATCCGCGAAAGAATGTCGCGGCCGAGATCGTCGGTGCCGAGCCAGTGGGCAGCCGATGGCGCCTTGCGGATCGCCGACCAGCTGGTGCCGTTCGGATCGGGAATGGGCAGCAGAGGTGCCGCAATCGCCAGGATCGCGAAGAAGGCGATGATGCAGAGACCGGCAAGCGCGCCCTTGTTGGCCTTCAGCTTGCGCCAGGCGCGGCTCGGCACGCGCTGTTCCGTGGTGACAGCGACCTGATCGATGGCGGTCATAGCGAGGCCCTCATGCGCGGATTGAGAAGGACATAGAGGATATCGGCGATGAGATTCATCATAATGAAGCCGATCGCGGTGCAGAGCACGACGCCCTGGACGACCGCATAGTCGCGGTTGAAGACGGCATCGACGATCAGTTTGCCGAAGCCCGGAATGGTGAAGATCTGCTCGGTCAGAACCGCGCCCGCCAGAAGCTCGCCGAAGAGCAGGGCGCTCAGGGTCACGATCGGCAGCACGGCGTTGCGGAAGCTGTGTTCCAGCACGACAGAGCGCTCAGAGAGGCCCTTGGCGCGGGCGGTGCGGATATAGTCGGCGCTGAGCACGCTCAGCATCGCCGAGCGCGTATGCCGCATCAGCGTCGCGGCCAACGCGTTGCCGAGCACGAAGGAGGGCATCAGCATCGTCTGGATCGAGCGGATCGGATCATTGAAGAAGGGTTCGTATCCGGAGGCGGGCAGCCAGCCGAGTTTCACCGAGACGAGCAGGATCAGCATGATGCCGAGCCAGAAATTCGGGATCGAAAGGCCGGAAAGCGCGATCAGGTTGGCGATGTAATCGAACGCGGTGTTCTTCTTCACCGCCGCCAGGATGCCCATGGGAACGCCGATCACGAAGGCGAAGATCATCGACATGATGGCGAGCTGAATGGTGACCGGCAGCTTCTCGGCCACCAGTTCCAGAACTGGCTGATTGGTTCTGAGCGAGATGCCGAGATCGCCCTGCAGCACCGAGCCTAGCCAGGAAACATACTGGTAGGGCACCGGATCGTTCAGCCGGTATTTTTCGCGCAGATATTCGATGACCTGCGGATCCCGCTCTTCGCCGGCCATGGCGAGGATGGGATCACCCGGCAGCAGCTTCTGCAGCGAGAAGACGAAGACCGATATGATCAGCAGCGTCGGAATGGCGACGAGAAGCCGCTTGGCGATGTAGGTATACATGAGCGATCCTGAGCGAGCGGGGAGAGGCGGCGGGCATTACCCGCCGCCGCGATGGCTGGTTCAGCCTTCCTTCTTGACGCCGGTCAGGCGGATCATGCCGTCAGGCGAGGCGACGAAGCCGGTGACGTTCTTGTGCATCGCCCAGATCCACGAGTTATGGCCGAGATAGATGATCGGCATGTCGTCGTTGAGGATCACGGCCGCGGCGTCATACTTCTGCTTGCGGACTGCGTCGTCGGTGGACGCACGGGCCTCGTTCAGCAGCTTGTCGACCTCGGCGTTGCAATACTTGGTATCGTTGATGCCGCCCTTGCAGGTGATGAACTGGTGGATGTTGCCATCAGGATCGATACGACCCGACCAGTCCGAGCGGCTGAGCTGGTAGTTGCCCGCCGTCTGCTCCGATAGCAGCGTTGCGAATTCCGTCGAGCGGATGGTGACGTCGAAGCCGGCCTCGGCAACCATCGACTGGACGACCTGCATCATCTGCGAGGCGACCGGGTTGTTCTGCACCTGCAGCTCGATCGGCACGCGGTCGAAACCGGCTTCCTTGATCAGCGCCTTGGCCTTGTCGAGATCGCGGGCGGGAACCGGGATGTCCTTGTCGAACCATGGGCTGTTCGGCGGGAACGACTGGTTGCCGGCAACCGAGGTGCCTTCATAGACGATCTGGTTCAGCGCATCGCGGTCGAGCGCCAGCGAGAAGGCCTGGCGCAGGCGCTTGTCCTTGCCGAACGGATTGTCGGCGCGGGCGCCGTTGCCGACATTGGCGTAGAGCGCCATGTAGCCGGTGCCGATCGCATCGGCATAGGTGAGGGTCGTATCTTCCTTCACCGAAGCGGCATCGGTCGGCGCCAGGCGCTCGATCATGTCGAGATCGCCGGAGCGCAGGTTGGCGAGGCGCACCGTGGTATCCGGGATCGGCAGGTAGGTGACCTTGTCGACGAAGATATTGTCCTTGTTCCAGTAATCCTTGAACTTCTCGAGCACGATGCGGTCCTGCTGGACACGCTCGACGAACTTGAAGGGACCGGCGCAGACCGGGTGATTGCCGAAATTGGCACCCAGTTCCTTGGCAGCCTTCGGCGAAACGATCATGCCGGCGCGGTCGGAAAGCTGGGCGAGCAGCGTCACGTCGGGGCTCTTCAGCGTGAACTTCACCTCGTATTCGCCCGAGGCCTCGACCTTCTCAACCGAGGTCAGTTCGCTCTTGCGGCGCGATTCCGGCAGCGTCATGTTGCGCTCGATGGTGGCGACGACGGCCGCCGCGTTCATCGGCGTTTCGTCGTGGAACTTGACGCCTTCGCGCAGCTTCATGGTCAGGGTCTTGCCGTCGTCGGACCATTTCCATTCGGTCGCGAGCTGCGGCACGATTTTCAGGTCGGGGGTCACGTCGACGAGCTTGTCGCACATCGCGGTATAGACGATGCGGCCGACAAAGGTGCGCGACTGCGCGGGATCGAGCACGTCGGCATCGTCCTGCAGGCCGATCTTAAGCTCGGCGGCAAAGGATGGAAGGGCAACAATTGCCCCGGCTAGAAGGGTCGTCACGAAACTGGCGGTCTTCATTTCACTCTCCTCTGGTTCTTTTTTATTTGCTTCATTGCCGGTGGCTCTTCAGGTGAGCTCTTCTTTGGTCTCCGGTATCTGGTGGTCGAGCGAGGTCATGCGGACCAGGCTCTCCTGCAGCGTCAGCAGATGCTGGCGCATTGCTTCGCCGGCTCTCGCCGGATCGCGGGCAGCGATGGCATCGACGATTGCGGTATGCTGTCCGTAGGTCACGGTGCGCGTCTTGCTGGCGGCGCGGGCGCGTTCGCGGATCGTCTGCCAGGCTTCGTCCTGGCGCACACGGTTGATGACGTCGAAGATCGTCAGGAAGAACTGGTTGCCGGCAGATTGGGCGATATGGCGGTGCAGCGCCCCGTCCCACAGTTCGCGGCCGTCGGCATCGGTGCTTTCGTAGATCTTCTTGACCAGCTCATACATGCGCTCGACGTCGTGCTTCTTGGCGCGGATGGCGGCAAGCTGAGCGAGCTGCGGCTCGATGCGCAGGCGCACTTCCATGATTTCCATCAGGTCGGTGCCGGCGACGATCGAATCCACATGCTCGCTCCAGCCGTCGGGGCGCCTTCCGGCAAAGGTGCCGGATCCCTGGCGGCGCCAGATCAATCCCTCGGCTTCGAGAACTTCGAGCGCGCGGCGGATGGCCCGGCGGCTGACGTCGAGCATCTCCGAAAGTGCCCGCTCCGTCGGCAGCTTGCCATCGGCATCGAGGCTGTCCGAGCGCAGCAGCGCACGCAGCTTGTCGAGTGCGTAATTGGAGTTCCCCGTGGTCTCATCCATGCGAATGGTCCGAACCAATTTCTTATTGGTTCAATCCAAAACCATATTGGTCCACCTCGTCAAGCGGTTTTTTGTGCAATTTTTGCAGCGCACAAAAATTAGGCTGCGATCTTCGCCATGCACAAAAAATCCGGCGCCGATGACGCCGGATTGGGCAGGTCGAAGATGCGAAAATCCCTTAGATACCCGCGATCTTGCGCAGGTCGTCGGTGGCGCCGGGAGCGGTGGCCAAAACCGGCGATCCCTTGGTCAGGCGCTCGCCTTCGGTCGGGAAGGGGTGGTACCAGCCGCCAGCTTCCTTGACGAGGCAATAGCCCGCCATGCAATCCCAAGCATGCATGTAGGGTTCGTAATAGCCGACCAGGCGGCCGGCCGCGACATAGGCGAGCATCAGCGCGCCGGAGCCGTTGCGGATAAAATTGCCGCCGGCTTCCAGCAGGCTTTCCACCATCTTGCCGACGAAGGCCGGCGTCACATGGTTGTTGGCGCCGATGCCGGTGACGGCGTTGCGGATGGTGCGCGACGGGTCGAGCGACAGCTTCTTACCGTTTAGCGTGGCGCCCATGCCGAGAGCCGCCGCATAGAGCTCGTCGTGACAGGGCGCCGAGATGACACCAACAACCGGGATGCCATCGTGCAGGAGCCCGATCGAGACGCACCAGTTCGGCATGCCGTTGACGAAGGGGCTGGTGCCGTCGATCGGATCGACCACCCAGGTGAAGCCCGATGTGCCGGTCTCCAGGCCGTATTCCTCGCCGAGAACGCCATCGGTGGGGTAGGCTTCGTTGAAGCGCTTGCGGATCAGGTTTTCGACCTCGCGGTCGGCGATCGAAACCACGTCCTGCGGATCGCGCTTGGTTTCGATGACCAGCGTTTCGCGGCGCTTGAAATAGTCGAGCGCCACCGCTCCGGCTTCACGGGCAACGGCTTCAGCCAGCGCAAGGCGCGCTTCGAGCCCAGGTACGACATGCGACGTCATGAAAATCTTCCCTTGATGAAATGCGGCGCTCAGCCGCCGATGATGGCAATGCCGCGATCCTTGAAGCCGATCTCCACCTCTGTCAAAGGCGCAAAAGCCCTTTCCACTGCGGGATCGACGACGAAGAGCGTGCCGTTGCTGGTTTTGACTTCGTACTCCACATGATCGCCGAGATAGGCGGCATGGGTGATCTTGCCGCTGAAGGCGCCGCCGTTCTTCGGCGCCAGCGTGATGGCGTTCGGGCGGACCGCCAGCTGCGCCGGGCCGGGTCGCATGTTGCGGCCCGTTATGCGATGGGTGAGGCCTTGGACATTGATCGTCGCGTGATCGCCATCGATGCCGATGACATCGCAGGGCACCACATTGGCCTCGCCCATGAAGTCGGCGATGAAGGCCGAAACCGGCTGATCGTAAAGGTCGCGCGGCGCGCCCTTCTGCGCAACTTCGCCATCCTTCATGACGATGATCTGGTCGGAGACGGCAAGCGCCTCGTCCTGATCGTGGGTGACATAGACGGCGGTGAAACCGAGCCGTTGCTGCAGCTCGCGGATTTCGGTGCGGACGCGGCGCCGAAGCCGGGCGTCGAGGTTCGAGAGCGGCTCGTCGAGCAGCAGCACCTGCGGCTCCAGCACCAATGCCCGGGCAACCGCGACACGCTGCTGCTGGCCGCCGGAGAGTTCGGCCGGAAGCCGCTGGCCCATGCCGCCGAGACCGACGAGCTTCAGGCCCTCCTCGGCGCGCTCACGCGCTTCCTTGCGCTTGATGCCCGAAGATTCCAGGCCGTAGGCAACGTTATCGAGCGAGGTCATGTGCGGGAAAAGCGCGTAAGACTGGAAGACCATCGACACGTCGCGCTCGTTGGCCGGCAGCATCGTCACGTCCTTGCCGCCGATCAGGATGCGGCCGGCGCTCGGATGTTCGAGACCGGCGAGCATGCGCAGCGTCGTCGTCTTGCCGCAGCCCGACGGGCCGAGCAACGTCACCAGCGTGCCGGGTTCGATGGTTATAGACAGATCGGGGATCGCGGTGAAGGCGCCGAAGGTCTTGCGCACGTTCTCGAAGACGACGGAACCGGGTTTGTTGCTGCTCATGCGGTTTTCTCCTGACCGAGAGGTGCGGATGCTATAGCCGCCGGTGCCGCCATGGCGACGCGGTTTTCGCGGCGCAGGCGGCGCTCGCCGACGAGGAACTGGAAGCCTGCGATGACCGTGACCATGACGACGATAAGGGCCGAGGAATAGGCGATGGCGACGCCGTATTCGCCATTCTCGACAAGGCCGACGATATAGGCGGTGGACATGTTGTATTCGGCGCTGACCAGGAAGATCACGGCGCTGATCGAGGTGATGGCACGCACGAAGGAATAGACGAGGGCTGCGGTGATCGCCGGGCGCAGCAGCGGCAGGATGACTTTGCGGATCGTCCGGAAGCTGTTGGCGCGCAGCGTCAGCGATGCCTCGTCGAGGCTCTTGTCGAGCTGGCTCATGGCCGCCACGCCGCCGCGCACGCCGACCGGCATGTTACGGAAGACGAAGCAGGCAACGAGGATCAGCGCCGTCCCCGTCATTTCCAGCGGCGGCAGGTTGAAGGCCATAATGTAGCTGATGCCGATGACCGTGCCGGGGATCGCGAAGCTCAGCATCAGCGCGAATTCGAATACGTTGCGGCCGACGAACTTCTGGCGGACGATGATATAGGCGGTCAGCAGGCCGACAGCAGCCGTGAGCGGGGCGGAGATCAGGGCGATCTCCATTGTCGTCCAGAACGAATTCCAGGCGACCCCCGTCCACGCCAGGCCGCCGTCATCACGGAACCCGATCGAGAAGGCGCGGATGTAGTGTTCGAATGTCAGCGTATTGTCGAGGCCCCAGGTGCGCACGAAACCGCCGAACAGGATCATCGCGTAGACGACGATGGTGAAGATCGCCCATGGGATGACGAGGGAATGAACGGCAATCGAGACGCCGCGCGGCAGGGCGATGTGCTGGCCGGAATCGCCCTTGCCGGTGACGGTCGCATAGCTCTTGCCCTGCAGCCAGAAACGCTGGGCGATGAAGGCCGACATGGTGAAAACGAGCAGGATCATGGCGAGCACGGCAGCGCGGGCCGGATCGTTCTGTGAGCCGACGACGGCAAAGAAGATTTCCGTCGACAGCACGCCATGGCTGCCGCCGAGCACCATCGGGTTGCCGAAATCGGCCATGCTTTCGATGAAGCCGATGAGGAAGGCGTTGGCGAGGCCGGGCTTCATGAGTGGCAGCGAGACGCGCCAGAAGGTGCGCCAGCGGTCGGCGCGCAGCGTTTGCGACGCCTCTTCCATCGACGGGCTGACGCCTTCGACGACCCCGATCAGCACCAGGAAGGAAATCGGCGTGAAGGACAAAACCTGGGCGATCCAGATGCCGGTCAGGCCATAGAGCCAGCGGCCGGGCTCGACGCCAAGCAGGGAAGATACAAGCTGTGTGGCGACACCGGAACGGCCGAAGAGCAGGGTGAGCGCCAGGCCGACGACGAAGGGCGGCGTGATGATCGGCAGGATGGTCAGCAGCCGCAGACCCTTCTTGTAGGGAAAGCGGGTGCGGGTGGCGACCAGCGCGAAGCAGAGGCCGAGGGTCGTCGATCCGGCCGCCGTCATGATCGCCAACCAGAGCGTGCGCCAGGCAACGCCGCAGCGCTCGCCGCCAACAACGCAGCCGAGGCTCCAGACCGATGAATCCTGGATATTGGTGAGAAAGCCGGTGGGATTGAAAGAGCCGTCGAAATCCTGAAAGGCGCCGACGAACATGCTGCCGACGGGATAGAAGACGAAGATGGCGACGAGGAACACCAGCATGGCGATAGCGCCGACCACGAAGCCATCGCCTTTCATCACACCGCGTTCGGCAAGGCCGAAGGCAAAGAAGAACACGAAGACAAGGCCGGTCACTACTGCGCCCGCACCCATCGACGGCTGGCCGTCAGGGAGCGCGCCGAAGAGGGTTTCGGCGAATGTCCAGCTCCAGCCGGAGAGATTGATCGCCAATCCCTCGATCGTCAGGAACAGCACGCCCAGGCCACCGGCCCAGGCCAGTAGCGTAGCGCGCTGCTTCGGATCGGGAAGGAAGCGCGCGATGCCGCCTAGCATTACGAGGAAGACGGCGATCGCGAGCCACCATCGGCCATAGGTGGTGATCTGCAGGATGCCGGGCGCCGTGGAGGGATCGCCCAGAAAATCAGACAGCCACCCAAGGCCGAAGAAGCCGCCTTCGATCCGATACCACGGGAGCAGTATCAGGGCGGCAATGGCGAAGACGAGAGCGATATCCAGTCTGCGATTGTGGTTCTTCATGGTTCGCTCCCGCTTGAGCACGGCATTATGCTTGGCGGCCGGCAGCCATCGGCAGCCGGCCATCGAGATCACTTAAAATCAGTTCGCCTTGGCGCCGATTTCCTTGTCCCAGCGGGAAAGCAGCGCCTTGCGGACATCGGGATTGCCGTATTTGGCGAAGTCGTAGTCGATGAGCTTGATGTCTTCGAACTTCGGCGCTTCCTTCGGAATTTCGGCCGACTTGTTGGACGGCAGCTGGAAGGACTTGGCGTCCTTCATGTGCGACTGCGCCTCGGCGCTGAGTGCCCAGTCATACCATTTCTTGGCATTCTCGAGGTTCTTGGCGCCCTTGACGATCGACATCGAGCCGATTTCGTAGCCCGTGCCTTCGCAAGGCGCGACCGCCTTGATCGGGAAGCCTTCGACGGTCTGCGCAACCGCGTCATGCATGAAGACGATGCCGATGGTCGACTCGCCGCGGGCGGCGGCCTTCACCGGTGCCGAACCGGACTTGGTATATTGCGAAACGTTGGCATTCAGCTTCGTCAGATAGTCGAAGGCCTTGTCCTCGCCCATGATCTGCACCAGCGTTGCCAGCGTGTTGTAGGACGTGCCCGAGGAATTCGGGTTGGCGATCTGGATTTCACCCTTGTAGGATGGGTCCAGCAGATCGGCCCAGCACTTCGGTTCCTTGAGGTTCTTCTGCTTCAGGATGTCGGTATTGTAACCCCAGCCGAGCGCACCGGCATAAACGCCGACCGTGCGGTACTTGGCGCTTTCGGCCTGCTTCTTGGCCCAATCCTGCAGCTGGTCGAAAAGCGGCGACTTGTATTCCAGCGTCAGGTTTTCGGCGGCTGCCTGCAGATGCGGGTCGCCGGTGCCGGCCCACCAGATGTCGGTCTTCGGGTTGCGGGCCTCGGCGCGGATCTTCGCATAGGTCTCGCCGGCCGAGAGGCGCACCATGTTGACCTTGATGTCGGACTGCTTCTCGAACAGCCCCTTCATGAGGTCGCAGACCTCCTGGTCTGCAGAGCAGATCACATTGAGATTGCCAGCGGCATGAGCCGAAAAGGCAGCAAAAGTCACACTCGCGGCAAGCGCTGCCGCGGCAAGTTTAGCTGAACGCATTCTTTCCTCCTGGATGTGGCGGCGCCTCCACGCCGATCGCCTTTGCAAGCGTGTGCAAATGCTGCATGACCCAGGAAAGCCTGTCAACAGTTTTTGTCACAAAACTGTCATAAATCCATTCGCAGGGATATTGCACGCAATTGCAATATCGTGCACAGTCGCGTGCAAGGGGAGATTCAGTTGGTCACGAAGGTCTTTGTCAGCGCGCAGGAAGTCGCGGAAAAAGCGGGGGTTTCCCGTTCGGCTGTGTCGCGCACGTTTACGCCAGGGGCCAGCGTCGCGCCCGAGACACGCAAGCGGGTCATGGAGGCGGCCGAGGCGCTCGGCTATCACGTCAATCATCTCGCCCGCGGGCTGATGCGCAACGAGAGCGGCATCGTCTGCCTGATCGTTTCGGAGATGGGCACGCCTTATCGCTCGTCGCTGATCAGGGCGGTGACGCAATATCTGCAGAACTCCGGCAAGATCGCCATGCTGATCAATACCGACCGCTCCGACGGCAGTGTCGACCGGGCGTTGCGGCAGGCGATCCGCTACCGCGCCGATGCCTCGATCATCCTGTCCGGCCAGCCCGACAAGTCGATCACCCAGCTCTGCCTGAAGAACGGCCAGCGACTGGTGCTGATCAACCGCGACGACGCGCAGCCGGGCCCGTTCAGGATCAATCTCGACGACAAGGAAGCGGCAAGCCGCATCCTCACCGCCTTCGTGCGCGCCGGCTGCCGGCGCTTGGCTTTCGCTAATTCGGAAGTCGGGACGCCCAGCCTGATGGCCCGCGAGCACGGCTTCGTTGCCGCTGCCGCAGCACTCGGTATGGAGGTCGCCGTCGAGCGCTTCGGTCCCACCGGCTACGAGGCGGGCAAGGTCGTCGCCCAGCGGCTGCTGACCCGCAGGGAAAGGCCCGACGCGATCTTCTGCGCCAACGACCTGCTTGCCTGCGGTGTCATGGACGCGGCCCGCCATCAGTTCATGATGTCGGTCCCCGATCAGCTCTGCGTCGCCGGCTTCGATGATATCGAGCAGACCTCCTGGTCATCCTACGATCTCACCACCTTCGCCCAGCCCGTCGAAGCCATCGCGCGTGAAGCCGTCGCTTTTCTGGCGGAGCCCGGAAGCGCGGAGGACGACGGACAGGGGCGGTCAATCAGGCTGCATGCGGAGCTTGTGTGGCGGGGCTCGATCCGCGGCGGATGATAGCGTTGAGCCGATCTGTGCATACGATTACACTGATTTTCACCGGCTGGAGCTTCTCCGCGCAAAGCTGATTCTACCGTATAAAGCTCTGATTTCACGTCTGTAACGGGCAGAGGCGCGATCCGGCGACCTCTCAGCTTTGCAACCTGTGACAAAAGTCGTCTTGAACACGTTTACATTGTCTCGTAGATGTCGAAGCGGCCGGTGCGGTTGCCGAGGCCAGCGAGCGGAATGGACATGTCAGAAAAGCGCGTGCATCTGGTCTTCAAGACCCATCTGGATATCGGTTTCACGGATCACGCGGAAAAGGTTCGCCGCCAGTATCACGAGCGGTTCATTCCGCAGGCGATTGAAACCGGGGCGCATTTCCATGCAGAGAACCCCCATGAGCCGAAGTTCATCTGGACGACGGGTGCCTGGCTGATCTGGGATCATCTGAATTCGCGCTCGTCTGCGGAAGTCGCAGCCCTTGAGCAGGCGATCGAGCGCGGGCTGATCCGCTGGCACGGCCTGCCGTTCACGACGCATACGGAGCTGATGTCGCCGGATCTTTTCCGCGCTGGTCTGTCCTATTCTCAGGAGCTCGACCGCCGCTTCGGCAAGACGACGATTGCAGCGAAGATGACCGATGTGCCCGGCCATACGCTCGGCATGGTGCCGCTGCTCGCCGAAGCCGGGATCCGCTTCCTGCATCTCGGCGTCAACACCGCCTCGCCACCGCCCGACGTGCCGGATGTTTTTCGCTGGCGGGCACCCGATGGCGCCGAAGTCGTGGTCATGTATCAGCGTTCCTATGGCGAGACCTATTTCCCTGAAGGCTTCTCGGATGGGCTGAGCTTTGCTCATACCAACGACAATATCGGCCCGCAAAGCGTGCCGCAGACGGCGGAAGCGCTGCGCGAGATCCGCAACCGTGAGCCGGATGCGGTGATCCGCGCGGCGACGCTGGAAGATTACGGCGCGCTGCTCTGGGAAGCCCGCGAGCGCTTTCCGGTTCTCGACGTCGAGCTCGGCGACAGCTGGATCCATGGCAGCGCCACCGACCCGCAGAAGACCGCCGGCTTCCTGGCGCTGCAGCGGCTCTATGACCGCTTCGCGGGCGAGGGGTTGAACCGCAGCCGTCTGGCTTTTGGCCGTGAGCTGGCGATGGTCGCCGAACATACATGCGGCGTCGATATCAAATCCTATCTCCGAGAAGAAAAGGCCTGGTCGCGCCTGAATTTCGAGGCGGCGCGCAAGACCGATTACCGCTTCGCCTATGCCGAACAGTCCTGGCAGGAGCAGCGCGATTATCTCGACAAGGCCATTTCGATGCTGGAGCCCGATGACGCCGCGGCGGCGGCCCAAGCTGTTGCTACGCTTGGGGCGCCCGCCTTGCCCGTGCTGTCGGCCAAGCAGACAGAGTTGACGGCAGGCGGCTGGACGGTGACGCTCGACGGTCAAAGCGGCGACATTGCCTCGATCGCAACGCCGGCGGGAACGACGATCTCGGGCCGCGGCGGCGCGCTTCTTGGCTATCGTTACGAAAGCTACGATGCCGCCGATGTCGGCAGGCATATGGACACCTATCTGACGCACCGCCAGGAATGGGCGGTGCTCGATCATGACAAGCTTGGCCTCGCCCAATCCGGCGCGGCGCTGTCTCAAGTGTTTCCACCGGTTCTCGAGGCGGCCGCCGGCAACATGATGCTGCTGTCGCTGCCCGAGCGCGCATCGTCGTCATATGGGGCGCCAAAGCATGTTTCGCTGCGGTTCCTGGATGAAGGCGATGCGCTTTCCATTCAGCTGACGCTGCATGCCAAACCTGCCAATCGCATGCCGGAGGCGAGCTTCTTCTTCGTCACGCCTGCCGGGGATGCGGCGTGGAGTTTCCGCAAGATGGGGCTCTGGCACAAGTCGGGCGCGATCGCCGAAAGCGGCGGGGCGCAGCTGCAGGTCGTCAGCGCCGCGCGCACCAGTGCGCTGCAGATCGAGCCGCTGGATACGCCGCTCGCAGCACCCGCAAGCTGGGACTTCATGACCTTCTGCAAGGCGCGTCCGGATTTCTCCGGCGGCATCCGGTTCAATCTCCACAACAACAAGTGGGGCACGAATTTTCCGATGTGGTGCGAGGGCGACCTCATTGCCCGCTTCAGGCTTTCAGAAAATTAAGTACCTGAAAAATAATAGCAAAAGTAAGCCGCGGAGAGCGATCTCCGCGGCTTTTTCATTGTGGAAAAGTCCTTGCCTTTACCCGCTTGCGCCAAGTTGGATACTAATATACTACTTCTTCCAAGCCAACGGGAGGTGGCGACGGGTGAGGACAACAGGTCAGTGCATCACGATTGAAACGGGGGCCGGGACGCGATGAGCGAGACCCGCAAGAAGCGCTCGCTCGCCGGCGTTACCCATCTCTCGCATCAGCGAGCCGCCGCGCCACGTGCCGCGACGCTGGTCTATAACGCGCTGCGCGACGACATCATCTCGCTCCGCCGCAAGCCGATGGATCTCCTGAACGAGAAGGAGCTGGAAGCGCAGTTCGGCGTCAGCCGCACGCCGATCCGCGAAGCGATGCTGCGTCTGTCGGACGATGGTCTGGTCGATGTCTTTCCGCAGTCCGGAACCTTCGTGTCCCGCATTCCGCGCCATGCGCTCTACGAGGCGATCCTTGTGCGCAAGGCGCTTGAAGACACCACCGTCTCGATCGCCGTCGAGAAGATGACGCCCGCCGGTCTGCGCGCGCTTGAACGCAATCTCGCCGATCTCAGCGCCTGCGTCCGCGAYGACGATGTCGCTGCCTTCCATGTGGTCGACAATGATTTTCACAAGCTGATCAGCGATATTGCCGGCTTTCTCGGCATCTGGGCGATCATCCAGCAGGTCAAGGTCCATTCCGACCGCTACCGCCTGCTGACCCTGCCGCAGGAAGGGCGTCTCGCCCGTGTCATCGAAGAGCACTCCACCGTCATCGACTGCATGAAGGCAGGCGACAAGGCGGGTGCTGCCTCGGCAATGGGCTTCCATCTCGGCAAGCTGCTCGGCGAAGTCGAGAAGGCCGAAATCTGGGATCCGAACTATTTCATCGAGGATGCGAAATCTCCCTTGGCATCCGCTGATCAGAAGGGAAAAATTCAATGAAGATCGACGTCCGCCATGCTTCGCATCCGGAAACCGTCCGTGGTTACGACACCGATACGCTGCGCCGCCATTTCCTGATCGAGACCGTCTTCGAAGGCGGAGACATCAGGTTGACCTACTCGCATTACGATCGCATGGTGATCGGTGGCGCCACGCCGCTTGCTGCTGCGCTGGTCCTTGGTGCGCCGAAGGAAATCGGTCAGGAGACGTTCCTCGCCGAGCGTGAGCTTGGCGCCCTCAATGTCGGTGGCGCGGGAAGCGTCACCGTTGACGGCAAGCGCTACGATCTCGCCAAATATGATTGCCTGTATGTCGGCAAGGGCGCCAAAGACGTCAGCTTCGAAAGCGCCGATGCGGCAGACCCGGCCAAGTTCTACCTGGTCTCGACGCCGGCGCACCAGACCCATCCGACCGTTCTCCTGACCCGCGACAAGGCGCGTCATCTGACGCCGGGGGAAGCTGCGACCGCCAACAAGCGTTCGATCTACCAGTTCATCCATCCTGAAGTCTGCCAATCCTGCCAGCTGACCATGGGCTTCACGATGATCGATGCGGGCAGCGTCTGGAACACCATGCCGTCGCATACCCATGACCGGCGGATGGAAGCCTATCTCTATTTCGATCTCGAAGCCGATCAGCGCGTGTTCCATTTCATGGGCGAGCCGCAGCAGACCCGTCACATGTTGGTGGCTAGCGAGCAGGCGATCATCTCGCCGCCCTGGTCGATCCATTCGGGTGCCGGCACCAAGAACTACAGCTTCATCTGGGCGATGGCCGGTGACAACAAGAGCTTCACCGACATGGACCATATCGCCATTGCGGATCTGAGGTAGGACGATGGCCAATCCCTTCGATCTCTCGGGTCGCACCGCCGTCGTCACCGGCGCCAATACCGGCATCGGCAAGGGCATTGCACTGGCGCTGGCCGAGGCCGGTGCCGCAATCGTCGCTGTCGGCCGCTCGTCGATGGACGAGACCGAGGCGCTGGTCAGCAAGGCGGGCGTCCGTTTCCACGCCATCAAGGCCGATCTTGGCAGCATCGCGCCGGTCAAGGATATCGTCTCGGAGACGGTCTCGACCTTCGGCGGCCTCGATATTCTGGTCAACAATGCCGGGATCATCCGCCGCGCCGATGCGGTGGATTTCACCGAGGAGGATTGGGATGCGGTCATCGACACCAATCTGAAGACCGCCTTCTTCCTGTCGCAGGCAGCCGGCCGCCACATGATCGAGAAGGGCCGCGGCAAGATCGTCAACATCGCGTCGCTGCTTTCCTTCCAGGGCGGCATCCGCATCCCGTCCTACACGGCTTCGAAAAGCGGGCTTGCCGGCATTACCCGGCTGCTCGCCTGCGAATGGGCGGGCAAGGGCGTCAACGTCAATGCGATCGCGCCCGGCTATTTTGTCACCAACAACACCACGGCGCTGCGCGACGATCCGGACCGCAACGCTGCGATCCTTGCGCGTATTCCGGCAGGCCGCTGGGGCACGCCGGCCGAACTTGGCGGGACGGCCGTGTTCCTGGCGTCGGCTGCATCCGACTATGTCCACGGCACCGTGATCCCCGTCGATGGCGGCTGGCTGGCGCGCTGAACGAGTGAGTGAATTCGCGCCCGCCCGCGGGCCGCGTCTGGAGGAGACATGCAGTACCAGTTCGATTTTGCGGCGCTGATGCCCTATTGGCAGGATTTCCTGTCGGGCGCGCTGACGACGATCGAGATCACCGTGTTTTCGGTGATCATCGGGCTTGCGATCGGCATCGCCTGCGCCATCGCGCGCCGGTCCGATGTGCCGCTGCTGCGCACGGTCGTCGGCATCTATATCGAAGCGGTGCGCAATACGCCGTTTATCGTGCAGATCTTCTTCATCTTCTTCGGGCTGTCGTCCATCGGTTTCCGCCTGCCGATCCTTGCCGCCTCCGTCTTCGCGATGGTGATCAATGTCGGCGCCTATACGGCAGAGATCGCGCGCGCCGGGATGGATTCCATCCATCCAAGCCAGATCGAGGCTGCCGAAGCGCTTGGCCTTTCGAAATTCCAGATCTATCGCGACATCATCCTGTTGCCGGCGATCGAGCGCGTCTATCCGGCGCTCTCCAGCCAGTTCATCCTGATGATGCTGTCGACCTCGATCTGCTCGCAGATTTCGGCCGAGGAACTGACCGGTGTCGCCAACAACATCCAGTCGAACACTTTTCGCTCGCTCGAGACCTATTTCGTCGTGGCGCTTCTCTATATCGTCATCACCTATCTGATGCGTGCCGCCTTCTTCGGACTCGGCCTCATTGCATTCCCGCGCCGCCGCCGGCTCGGGCTCGGCGTGTGAGGTGACGATGCTCGGAGCTTTCTCGACCAATCACCTGATCTACCTGCTGGATGGCCTGCTCTGGACGATCGTGCTGTCCGCGCTCGCCTTCATTCTCGGCGGCATCGCCGGCTTCTTCGTCATGCTGGCACGCATCTCGCGCTTCCGCTGGCTGCGGCGTACCGCTCTCGTCTACATCCAGATCGTTCAGGGCACGCCGCTGTTGATCCAGATGTTTTTGCTCTATTTCGGTCTCGGCGTCTTCGGCATCTCGGTGCCGCCGCTTGCCGCCGCCGGTCTCGGCATGATGGTCTATTCGAGCTCCTATCTCGGCGAGATCTGGCGCGGCTCGGTGGAATCGATCGCCAAGACCCAGTTCGAGGCTGCCGAATGCCTGGGTCTGACCCGCTGGCAGGCGCTGCGCGACGTCATCCTGCCGCAGGCGCTGAAGATCGCCACGCCGCCGACGGTCGGCTTCCTCGTGCAGCTCGTCAAGAACACCTCGCTTGCGTCCGTCGTCGGCTTCCTGGAGCTGACGCGTGCGGCGCAGGTCATCAACAATTCCCTGTTCCAGCCGTTCCTGGTCTTCGGCGTCGCAGCGCTCTTCTACTTCTGCGTCTGCTATCCGCTGTCGGTCTGGAGCCGTTCGCTTGAGAGGAAACTCAATGTCGGCCGCCGTTAAACTCACCAATGTCGTCAAGCGCTTCGGCGCCCTGGAGGTGCTGAAGGGCGTCTCCTTCGAAATCAACGCCGGCGAAGTCGTGGCGCTGATCGGCCAGTCCGGTTCGGGCAAGAGCACGGCGCTGCGCTGCATCAACCGGCTGGAGACGATCCAGGACGGCACCATCGAGGTCTGCGGCCACCAGGTCGAGGATCCGAAGCTCGATCTGCGCTCACTGCGCCGGGATATCGGCATGGTGTTCCAGAGCTACAATCTCTTCCCGCACATGACGGTGGCCGAAAACATCATGCTGGCGCTGCGCCGCGTGAAGTCGATGCGCAAGGATCAGGCCCGCGAGATCGCCACTGAGGTTCTCGCCAAGGTCGGCCTGTCGGAAAAGATCGACAATTATCCGGAACAGCTTTCCGGCGGACAGCAGCAGCGCGTGGCGATCGCCCGCTCGCTCGCCATGCAGCCGAAGGTGATGCTGTTCGACGAGGTGACCTCGGCGCTCGATCCGAAGCTGACGGGCGAAGTGCTGCGCGTGATGGAAGATCTCGCCCGCGGCGGCATGACGATGATCGTCGTCACCCACGAGATGGGCTTCGCCAAACGCGCCGCCAACCGCGTCATCTACATGCATACCGGCAAGGTCTGGGAGACGGGAGGGGCAGACATCCTTTCCAATCCCCAGACGCCGGAACTGAAGGAATTCATGGCCGAAGAGCTCTGAATTCAAGGAGGAGTACCTGCACGCATGCGCGCAGGGTCGGGTAAACGAGAGAGGAGACTCATATGCCGACGACAATGATTTCGAAACTGGCACTCATCGCAGGCGCAAGCCTGCTGGCCTTCGCATCGGCCGCCAATGCCGATGTACTCGACAATATCAAGAAGGCCGGAAAAGTGCGCATCGCGGTTGCGATGGGTATTCCGGAATATTCCTTCGTCGACGAAAACCTGAAGCCGACAGGCTCCGACGTCGAAACCGCAAAGCTGATCGCCAAGGATCTCGGCGTCGAGCTGGAACTGGTGGAAATCACCAACGCTGCCCGCGTTCCCTCGGTCCAGACGGGCAAGGCCGACATGGTCGTCTCCTCGCTCGGCATCACCGAAGAGCGCAAGAAGGCGATCGATTACTCGGTTCCCTACGCAACGCTGGCGCTCGTCGTTGCCGGTCCGGCTGACGCCGCGATCAAGGACTATGCCGATCTCGACGGCAAGCGCATCGGCGTGACGCGCGCCACCACCAACGACCAGGACATCACGGCCAAGGCCAAGGGTGCCGACATCGTTCGATTCGAAGACGATGCGACGCTGATCACCTCCGTCGTCTCCGGCCAGGTCGATATTCTCTCCAGCCAGTCGGCCGTCATCAACGGCATCAACAAGAAGATGACCGCCAATCCGCTGCAGATAAAGTTCACCCAGAAGGAAACCAACCTCGGTATCGGTATACCCAAGGGCGAAACGGCGCTGAAGGGCTGGCTCGATGGCTGGGTGAAGACCAATTTCGACAACAAGGTGCTGCGCGATATCTATCGCCAGTTCCACAATGCCGAACTGCCCGACGATCTGACCTCGCGTCAGTAAGCATCAAAAAGAAACGCCGGGGCTTTGCGGCCCCGGCGGACTTTCAAGCGAGCGCCTGCGCCCGCTTCTGATAGACCTCGGGATCGGGGATCGGCACCGCGGCGATCAGCGCCTTGGTGTAGTCGTCCTTCGGATTTTCGAAGATTTCCCGCCGCGTTCCCGTCTCGACGATCTTGCCGCCGCGCATGACGGCGACGTGATGCGACATGCGCTCGATCACCGCCATGTCATGCGAGATGAAGAGATAGGCGAGCCCCATCGTCTCCTGCAGTTCCAGCATCAGATCCAGCACTTTGGCGCGGACGGAAACGTCGAGTGCCGCCACGCTCTCATCGGCGACGATCACCTTCGGGCCGACGGCAAGTGCGCGGGCGATGCAGATGCGCTGGCGCTGGCCGCCTGAGAATTCGTGCGGATAGCGGGTTGCCGCATCCGGCGTCAGGCCGACGCGACGCAGCAGTTCGGCGACACGATCCTGCCGCTCACTCTTGTTGCCGATGCCGTGGATGAGCATCGGTTCGGCGATGGCGGGGCCGACGGCCATGCGGCTGTCGAGCGAGGCATAGGGATCCTGGAAGATCATCTGCGCGGAGCGGCGAACCGGGCGCATTTGGCGCTGCGTCAGGCCGGCAATGTTCTGGCCGTCGATCAGCACGCTGCCGGTGAAAGGAATGAGGCCGAGTACGGCCTTGCCCGTCGTCGACTTGCCGGACCCGCTTTCACCGACGAGACCGAGGGTCTGGCCGGGCATCAGGTCGAAGGAAACGCCGCTGACGGCCTGCACCTGTGGCTTGCCCTTGAAGAACCGTCCCACCGGGCTGCCATAGTGGACGTCGAGATCGCGAACGGCGATCACGGGTGCAGCACCGGTCCGCTCGGGCTCGATCTTGCGTGGCGTCACGCGCGGCGGGCCATCGGTGCCGGCAAGTGCGCCGAGGCGCGGCACGGCGGCGAGCAGCTGCTTGGTATAGTCTTCCTGGGGACGGTTGAAGATCGCGAGCGATGGGCCTTCCTCGACGATCCGGCCGTTCTGCATGATCAGCACGCGATCGGCCATTTCGGCGACAACGCCCATGTCATGGGTGATGAGCACGATCGAGGTGCCGAACTCGGCCTTCAACTCGCGCATCAGCTTGAGGATCTGCGCCTGAACCGTGACATCGAGCGCCGTCGTCGGCTCGTCGGCGATCAGCACCTTCGGCTGGCAGGAGAGCGCCATGGCGATCATCACACGCTGGCGCATGCCGCCGGATAGCTCGTGCGGATATTGCTTCAGCCGCCGCGCCGGATCGGTGATCTGCACCGCATCCAGCATCTTCAGCGCTGTCGCTTCGGCATTCTCGCTGCCCTGGTGCTCGCGGATCGCCTCGGTCAGCTGTGCGCCGATCGACATGACCGGGTTCAGCGAGGTCATCGGTTCCTGGAATACCATGGCGACATCGCCGCCGCGCACGCTGCGCATGGCGCGGTTCGACAGCGTCAGCAGGTCACGCTCGCCAAGCAGGATGTTGCCGGAGGTGACGCGCAGCGACGCCTTCTGCAGCAGTCCCATGATGGCAAGCGAGGTCACCGATTTGCCCGAGCCGGATTCGCCGGCGATGCAGAGCGTTTCGCCGCTTGAGAGGCTGAAGCTGATGTCCCTGAGGACAGGCTTCAGCCCTTCGGGCGTGCGTGCATCGACGCTGAGATTGCGGACGGAAAGGACCGGCGCTGTAGTGGCGGGCAATGTCACGAGAACACGATCCTCGGGAAGTAGAAGGACACCACCCAGTTCGGCATATCGACGATTTCGCTGATGCGCAGGTCACCGCAGACGGAGCAGAGCATATAGGCATCGACAGGGTTGAGGCCGTGTTCGACCGTCAGAAGATCGATCATCCGCATGACGGCTTCGCGCGCGCCGGTCATCAGACCGGGGCCGATGCCTGTCGTGACTTCATAGCCCATGCCGTCGAGGTGGCGGGTAACCGGCTCCGTCGTGGTGAAGCGCGGCGACTGCAGCCGTGCGTCCTTGACGAGCTCGATCGTAGCCTCGACATTCATCTGGCTTTCGATAGCCGTGCCGCAGACTTCGCCGTCGCCCTGGGCGGCGTGGGTATCGCCGATCGAGAACAGGGCGCCCTCGACTTCGACGGGCAGATAGAGCGTCACGCCGGCCGTGAGGTCGCGGATGTCCATATTGCCGCCGACGCGGCGGGGCGGGACGACGGAATGGGTGCCGGGCTCTGCCGGAGCCACGCCGATCGTACCGGCAAAGGGCTTCAACGGCACGCGGCCGCCGGGGCCGAAGAGCGCCGGAACCATGCTGTTGGCATCATAGGACCAGACATGCAGCGCCGGTTCCTTGAACTGGTCGGCGAGCAGGCCGAATCCCGGAATATTGGCCGTCCAGCCGACGCCCGACGGAATGAATTTGCGCAGCGTCACCTTCAGCGCATCGCCGGGTTTCGCGCCCTCGACATAGACAGGGCCGGAAACCGGGTTGATCTTGCCGAAATCGAGATCGCGCAGCGTATCGAGGGTCGCATCGCGGCCGAGCTGGCCGCCCGAGGAATCCATGCATTCGAAATGGATCGTCTCGCCCGGCTTGGCGACGACAGCCGGGGCAAAATCCTTGTTCCAGCCGAAATTGTGCTGGGCGCGGTGAATGGTGTGGGTGCAGGCAATGCACATCTTGTGTGTCTCCCTCGTTCTTATGGCGTCCTCCCGGCCGGAGCCGGGAGGACGTTCACCCGTCAGGGCTTATTGGTTGACGTAGATCGCGTCGTAATTGATGACGCGCGTCGGATCGATATAGACGTTGTCAGCGCCGCCCATGCGGAGCGACTTGGCAACGACGCGGCGCTCGTTGATCACCGGAACCCACGGCGCATCGGCCATGATGTCGGTGAAGATCTTGCCCCAGGCAGCGGTGCGTTCAGCACCCTTGGCCGGGTCGGACATCGAGTCTGCCGCGACAGCGCGGGCATCGAGATCCTTGTTGCAATACCAGGACCAGTTCCAGCCACCGGCAACCGCACCCGAGCAACCCAAGATCGGGCCGTAGAAGTTGGACGGATCCGGGAAGTCGGCGATCCAGGCCATGCCGCCCGACCAGATCATCGGCGCTTCGCCTTCGGTACCACCGGCCGAGATGACGTTGGCCTGTGCCAGCGCACGGACTTCAGCCTTGATGCCGACAGCGGCCAGATCCTGCTGGATCGCCTGGGCGATACGCGGTTGCGGATCGGTGTTGGTGGAGTAGAGCGTCGTTTCGAAACCATCCGGGAAACCGGCTTCGGCGAGCAGCGCCTTGGCCTTGGCAACGTCGTAGGTATAGCCGGTGAAGGACTTGTCATAACCCGGCATCAGCGGCGGCAGCGGCTGGTTGGCAGGCGTTGCGCGGCCGTTCAGGATGCGGGTGATGCGGTCCTTGTTGACGGCCATGTTGACGGCCTGGCGAACCTTGACGTTGTCGAACGGCTTCACCTTGGTGTTCAGCGTGATGTAGCCGGTGTGGAGCTGCGCACCATCGACGATCATCTTCGCGCCATCGGCCGAATTCTTGATCTCGAGGAACTTGGCCGGCGGAATGCCGTCGCCGGCGATATCGACTTCGCCCTTCTGCAGGCGCAGCAGTGCGACCAGGGGCTCCTGGCCGACTTCGACCGTGAAGCTGTCGACATGCGGGACGTCCTTGACGAAGTAGTCCTTGTTGCGCTCGAACACGAGCTTCTGGCCGATCGTCCAGTCCTTCAGGGTGAAGGTGCCGGAGCCGACGGGCTTCTTGCCGAAATCGCCGCCTGCTGCCTCGACTGCTTCCTTCGGAACGACGGAGGCGAAGTTGATGGCGAGAACGTGCAGGAAGGTGGCGTCCGGACGCGACAGCGTGAAGACGACGGTGCCTGCGTCAGGTGTCTCGATGCCGGAAAGCGTTTCGGACTTGCCGCCCGTCACGTCCTCGAAGCCTTTGATGGCGCCGAAGAAGCCGGCGCCCGGGCCCTGCGTCTTCGGGTTGACGGCGCGTTCGATCGAGTACTTGACGTCGGAAGCGACGACTTCACGGCCGTTCGAGAACTTCACGCCCTTGCGGAGCTTGAACGTGTAGGTGAGGCCGTCATCCGAAACGGTGAAGCTTTCGGCGAGCGACGGAACGAGGTTCGGTGTACCCGGCTCGTAGTCCATCAGGCGCGAGTAGAGGCTCTTGATCATCGACCAGTTGACCCAGTCGTAACCGATGGCCGGGTCGAGAGTGGCGATATCATCCTTGTAGGTGACGATAATGTCGCCGCCCTGCTTGGGTGCATCCTGTGCTATGACCGAGAGCGGCCCCAGTGCCACCACCGATGCCATGGTTGTCATTCGAAGCCAGCTTTTGAACATATTGGTTCCCCTTCTTTGGTTGCTGTCAACGTGTGCGGATACGCGGGTCGATGACCGGCGCAATGAGGTCGGCAAGCAGATTGCCGATGACGATTGCCAGAGCTGACGTCAGCGTCACGCCCATGATGATCGGGATATCGACCTGCTGGATCGCCTGCCAGGCAAGCTGGCCGATGCCGGGCCAGCCAAAAACGGCCTCGACCACGACCACGCCGCCCATGAACTGGCCGATGTCGATACCGATCATCGCGATGATCGGCAGGATGGCGTTGGGTAGCGCATGGCGGAAGATGATGCGGCGCGACGACAGGCCCTTTGCGCGGGCGGTGCGGACATAATCCTGATTGAGCACGTCGATCATCGCCGAGCGCACCATGCGGGCATACCAGCCGGCGCCAAGAACGCCAAGAGTGGTGGCCGGCAGCACGACATGGGCGAGCGTGCCGTAACCGCTCATCGGAAACCAGCCGAGCGTGACGGCGAAGACGTAGAGAAGCAGCAGTGCCACGACGAATTGCGGGGCAGAGACGCCGACGAAGGAGGCCATCATCACCAGACGGTCGACGAAGCCGCCGCGGCGGATGGCGGCGATGGTGCCGAGCGTCAGGCCGAGAATGACTTCGACCAGGATGCCTGCAAGCATCAGCGTCAGCGTGGCTGGCAGGCGGGCAATGATCAGCGTCCAGACATCGGTCTTCTGCGCATAGGAGCGGCCTAGATTGCCGGAGAGAAGATTGGTCAGATAGTGCCAGAACTGCACGAGCAGCGGCTGGTCGAGGCCGAGCTCGTGGCGGATGTTGGCGACCGTCTGCGCCGTGGCACTGCGCCCGGCGATCATCCGCGCCGGATCGGCGGGAAGCGCATAGAGCAGCACGAAGGTGATGGCGGCAACGCCGAGCAGGATGAGAAACGCCTGGGCGAGGCGGCGGAGAACGAGGAACATCAGTTTCTCCCCCGCTGCGTCGGGTCGAGGATATCGCGCAGCGCGTCACCGACGAGATTGAAGGACAGCGCGGTCAGCAGGATGACGATGCCGGGGAAGAACACCAGCCAGGGAGCCGCCTGGAAGTAGCTCTGGCTTTCGAAGATGATGTTGCCCCAGGAAGCCTGCGGCGGCTGCACGCCGATGCCGAGGAAGGAGAGCGTTGCTTCGAGCAGCACCGTGGTGGCGATGCCGAGCGTGCCCCAGACGATCGCCGTCGGCACCAGATGCGGCAGGATATGCATGAACAGCACGCGCATGTGACCGGCGCCGAGCGAGCGTTCGGCCATGATGAAGTCGCGCTCGGAGAGGCCACGTGTCTCGGTATAGACGATACGGGCGACCTGAACCCAGTTGACCAGCGCGATGACCATCGCGACGATCCAGAGGCTGGGGCGCAGCAGGGCGGCGAGCACGATGGCGAGCAGCAGCGCCGGGAAGGCCATCATCAGGTCGGTAAAGCGCATCAGCACATTGCTGGCGAAGCCTTTGACATAGCCGGCGATGATGCCGACGAAGAGGCCGATCGCCACCGCGATGCCGTTTGCCACCAGGCCGATCACCAGCGAGGTGCGGGCGCCGTAGAGCAGGCGCGAGAAGAGGTCGCGGCCGAGCGTATCGGTGCCGAGCAGGAATTGCCCGCCGGGCGGGAGCGGTGCGCCTTCGAGCGAAAGGCCGTCAAACATCTGGTTGTCGGGGTCGAAGGGCGCAATCCACGGAGCGGCGATTGCCATCACCACGACGAGCAGGACGACCACGAGACCGAACAGCGCCGCAGGCTGGCGCAGCATTTCTTTCAGCACGCGCATCAGCCGGCCTCCGGCAGGGGCTCGGCACCGCCAACGATAAAGGCGGCGATCTGCTCCATCGGCAGGCGGCGGCGCATGGCGCAATCGCGCAGGATCGCGTAGGCGCGTTCCTCATCGACCCGGTGTGCGGCCATCAGTTTTTCCACCGCGGCATGGACGAGAGGGCGAAGGCGCACGCGCTCTTCGAGATATTGCAGCCGTTCGGCATTGTTCTTGCGTTCCTGATGGATAGAGACGGCCATGACAAGGGCCGGATAGACGGCCGAGGTGGCGATCGGTTTGGCGATGATGGCACCCGCGCCCTGTTCCAGCGCCCAGGCGATGCGGCCCGGCGCTTCGGAGCCGAGAAGGGCGACGACGGGGCAGGCCGCTGCCGGATCCTTCCAGGGCAACAGATCGTCCCAGCCCTGGTCTGCATCAACGATGACGAGATCCGGCAGGTCGGTGGCCGCAAGCGGTGCCCATTGCAGGCTGGTGCGGATGCCGAGCAGCCGAAGCTGACGGATCAGTCTTTCGGTATTACTGTCTTCGCGGTGGATGATGGCGGCGTGCCAGCCTGTGAAATTCGGCGTTTGTCTCATGAGACCACCCGCAATTTCGGCGAGGCCGGCTTGTTGCGGCCGGTCAGATAGGGATCGGCGGCAAGCGGCGGCCGCGAGGCCACGACGTCGAAGCCATTTTCGGCATTGATCTGGCCGAGATGGAAGGGCAGCGGCGCATGATGGGTTTCACGGTCGATGGCAATCGAGCCGAACAGGCTTGGGCGCTGTGTGTCGTAGAGTTCACGGCGCACGGCGGCCGGTTCGTCGCTGCCTGCGGCGATGATCGCATCGGCGCAAAGCTTGACGGCCGTATAGGCGCTGGCAAAGACGCTCGAAATGCGCCGGTTCGCGCCATAGCGGGCTGCGACACGGATCTTGAAGGAGAGGTTTTCGGGCGTCGAGAGATTGTCGAAATAGGAGGCGGCGCAAAGCTGGCCGATTGCCTTACCGGGCTCGATATCGGCAAGCTCGCATTCCATCAGGTCGCAGCTGACGACCGGGCAATTTTCCGGGCGGAAAGCCGGATCGCGTTCGGCAAGCCGGCCGATGGCGGCGAGAAACGCATAGCTCGACGGACCGATCAAGTTGTTGAGGATGAAGCTCGGGCGGCGCTGCTCGATATCGGCAACGATCCGCTCGACCGCGGTTTCCTCCAGCGGCAGATAGCGCTCGCCAAGCACCTCGCCGCCGGCATTGGTGATCAGTTCGCGGGCCAGCCGGTTCATTTCCCAGCCCCAGACATAGTTGGCGCCGACGAGATAGGGACGGGCGCCGAAGCGCGGGATCAGATGTTCGAATAGCGGGATCAGGTGCTGGTTCGGGCAGCCGCCGACATAGATGACATTCTCGTTGGCCTCGAAACCCTCGTAGGGGCACATGTACCAGAGCAGGCCGTCATGCTTTTCGACCAGCGGAATGACTTCCTTGCGGGCGGCCGACGTGATCGTCCCGACGATATGGCGGCAGCCGGAGCGCAGCAGCTGACGCGCGCCTTCCAGATAGGCGGCAAGATCGGCATGCGGGTCGAAGAAGACCGGCTCGATCCTCACCTGGCGGGCGGCGGAAATTTCCGCCAGCGCGAATTCCGCGCCGTCGCGCGCATCCCGTCCCATCGAGCCGTAGGGGCCCGTGGTCGAGTAGAGAATGCCGATTTTCAGCGCGTCGGTCATGCGGAACCTAAAAAACCAAAAACCCCACGACGCGGGCCCATCATCGATGGGGCGTCATGGGGCGAAACTGCCCAGCGACTATCGGAGTCATGTGAATGCGGTATGGCTCGTCTGCCTAATCCGCAGGCTTGAATAAAATACAGGCATCCGTTCTTTGTCAAGGCCACAAACGGCGTGTGGCGATCAACAATTTTCGGGCCGGCTTCCGCCGGTGCCTAAAGCGTCGCGGCTGCCCGCGCCGCCTGATTGAAAGCGCCGGAGATGAAGCGCAGGATGGCGGCCGTTTCCGACAGCGTCTGCTCCGCGGGGCGGGCATTGGCGGTCGGATCGACGAGCAGATGTTTGCGCACTTCCGCATAGGTCTTGCAAGCCTGCGCACCCCTCTCGGTGATCTTTACGGTCTTTTCTTTGCCGGTGCGTCCGGTCGTCAAGAGGCCTGCGGCCTGGAGCTTGCGGATCGCATAGGTGACCACATGCGTGTCCTCGATATCGAGCACCAGGCAGATATCGGCGAGCTTCTTTTCCCGATCGCGATGGCGGATCGAGTGAAGGATGAGGATTTCCATCGGCGATAGACCCGGAAATCCGGCCGCCGCCATGCAGCGGACGATCCAGCGGTCGAAGGCATGCGAGGCGAGGATGAGGCCGTACTCTATCTCCGACAAAGCAGGTGAGCCGCCTTCGGCGAGATGGGCGGAGGAGACGATTGGCCCGAACGGTACTGTGCCGGAGAAACAGTTGCCACCTTCGCTTTTCTGATCCGCCACATCCATCTCCTGTCTTGACGAGAATATGTCGTCATTTTATCGATATTTTATCAACGTGCAATTCCACAATCCATCTTGAGGACGGTTCAATGCAAGCGACGGACGCCAAGCGCTGGGATTTCTGGATCGATCGCGGCGGCACCTTTACCGATATCGTCGCCCGCGACCCCGAGGGCGAATTGCATGCGCGCAAGGTTCTCTCGGAAAATCCGGCCGCCTATCGCGATGCGGCAGTCCACGGCATCCGGCTGCATCTGGGGTTGACGGCGGGCGAGCCAATCCCGGCCGGGCTGATCGGCGAAGTGCGAATGGGCACGACGGTTGCGACCAATGCGCTGCTGGAGCGAAAGGGCGAGCGGCTGGCGCTGGTCACCACCAAGGGCTTTCGTGATGCGCTGCGGATCGGCTATCAGGAGCGAAAGAAGATCTTCGCGACCGAGATCATCAAACCCGATGCGCTTTACGATACGGTTGCCGAGATCGGCGAACGCGTGCTGGCCGACGGCACGGTCGAGTCGGAGCTCGATGAGGCTGAGGCGCGCCATGCGCTGGAGGCCTTGCGGGCCGAGGGCTACCGGGCGCTCGCCATCGTTTTCATGCATGCCTACAAGTTCCCGGCGCACGAGGCAGCTGTCGCGCGCATCGCCCGCGAGATTGGCTTCGAGCAGGTCTCCGTCAGCCATGAGGTCTCGCCGCTGATCAAGCTGGTCGGCCGCGGGGACACGACGGTGGTCGATGCCTATCTGTCGCCGGTGCTCGGCCGCTATGTGGCGCAGGTTTCCGATGAACTCGACGTCAAGCGCACTGGCGCCCGCGTCATGTTCATGATGTCATCGGGCGGCCTGACCGCCGCCGATATGTTCCAGGGCAAGGATGCCATTCTTTCAGGTCCGGCTGGTGGCGTCGTCGGCCTCGCCAAGACAGGCGAGCAGGCGGGCTTCTCCCGTGTCATTGGCTTCGACATGGGCGGCACCTCCACCGACGTCGCGCATTTCGACGGCGAGTATGAGCGGGCCTTCGAGACCGAGGTCGCGGGCGTCCGCGTGCGCGCACCGATGATGCTGATCCATACGGTGGCCGCCGGCGGCGGCTCGATCCTGCATTTCGAGGACAACCGTTTTCGCGTCGGTCCGGATTCGGCCGGCGCTCATCCGGGTCCTGCCTGCTACCGCAACGACGGGCCGCTGGCGGTCACCGATGCCAATGTCATGACCGGCAAGCTGCTGCCGGAATTCTTCCCGGCGATCTTCGGGCAGAACCAGGATCAGCCGCTTGATGTCGATACCGTTAGGGCGAAATTCGCCGAACTGGCAGCCCGGATCGGTGACGGCAGGAGCCCGGAAGAAGTGGCCGATGGCTTCATCCGTATCGCCGTCGCCAACATGGTCGAGGCGATCAAGAAGATCTCGGTCCAGCGCGGTTATGACGTCACCCGCTATGCGCTGAATTGTTTCGGCGGTGCCGGTGGGCAGCATGCCTGCCTGGTGGCCGATGCGCTCGGCATGAAGAGCATCCTGCTGCATCCGATGTCCGGCCTGCTCTCGGCCTATGGAATGGGCCTCGCCGATATCCGGGCCACCCGCCAGAAGGCCCTCGGCGTTCCGCTCGATGCCGATGCGCCATCGGCGATCTCCGCGCTTTCAGCCGAGCTGCAGCGCGAATGCGCTCCGGAGCTAGAGGCACAAGGCGTTCCGGCGTCTGCCATCGAAACCATTGCGCGCGCCCATATCCGCTATGCCGGTACCGATACGCTGATATCGGTCGAAACGCTGTTTCCCGCAGCCGACGATGCGGCGCGGCTGCGGGCAGAGTTCGAAAAGCTGCACAAGCGTCGCTTTGGCTTCGTTGCCGAAGACAAGCCGCTGGTGGTCGAGGCGATCGAGGTGGAGGCGATTGGTGGTGCGGCGGCGCAGATCGATGTCAGCAACGAGGAAGGCACGGGCGGGGAGGCTGAATCCGCGCGGCGTACGCGCTTCCATTCGCAGGGCGAAGCGCATGACGCGGCCGTCGTTCTCCGCTCCTCGATGCAATCAGGGCAGACCGTGACAGGTCCTGCAATCGTCATCGAGCCGAACCAGACGATCGTCATCGAAGACGGCTGGCAGGCGAAGCTGACGGTTCATGACCATATCGTCTTGACCCGCATCAAGGCGTTGCCGGAGCGCACCGCGATCGGCACCAAGGCCGATCCTGTCATGCTGGAGATCTTCAACAATCTCTTCATGTCGATCGCCGAGCAGATGGGCGTGACGCTGCAGAACACCGCCTACTCGGTGAATATCAAGGAACGCCTCGATTTCTCCTGCGCCGTCTTCGATGCCGAAGGCAATCTGGTCGCCAACGCGCCGCATATGCCTGTGCATCTGGGATCGATGGATGCTTCAGTGGCGACTGCGATCCGCGAGAACCCGGTCATCCATCCGGGCGACGTCTTCCTGATCAACGCGCCCTATAATGGCGGTACGCATCTGCCCGACCTGACGGTCTGTACGCCGGTTTTCGACAACGAAGGAAGCCGCATTCGCTTCTGGGTGGCCAGCCGCGGCCATCACGCCGATATCGGCGGCATTGCGCCGGGATCGATGTCGCCGCTCGCGACCCATATCGAGGAGGAAGGCGTCTATATCGACAATTTCAAGCTTCTGGATCGCGGCCGTTTCCGCGAGGAAGAGCTGGCAGCGCTGCTCACCGGCGCCCGCTATCCGGTTCGCCAGCTGGCGCAGAACGTCAACGATCTGAAGGCGCAGGTGGCAGCCAACGAAAAGGGTGTCGCCGAGCTCGCCAAGATGATCGTGCTGTTCGGCGAGGATGTCGTCGATGCCTATATGGGCCATGTCCAGGACAATGCCGCCGAGAGCGTGCGCCGTGTGCTCGACCGTCTCAAGGACGGCGAATTCAGCTACGAGATGGACCAAGGCTGCAAGATCGTCGTCAAGGTGACTGTCGACAAGGAAAAGCGCGAGGCGACCGTCGATTTCACCGGCACCTCGCCGCAGCGCGCCGACAATTTCAATGCGCCACAGCCGGTCACCCGCGCAGCCGTGCTCTATGTCTTCCGCGTCCTCGTCGAGGCCGATATCCCGATGAATGCAGGCTGCCTGCGGCCGATCCGCATCATCGTTCCCAAGGGCACGATGCTGACGCCGGAATATCCGGCGGCTGTGGTCGCCGGCAATGTCGAGGTTAGCCAGGCGGTCACCAACTGCCTCTTCGGTGCCGTCGGCGCCATGGCAGCGGCGCAGGGCACGATGAACAACCTGACCTTCGGCAACGCGACCTATCAGTATTACGAGACGATCTGCTCCGGTGCGCCCGCTGGTCCGGGCTTCAACGGCGCGGACGCCGTCCACACGCATATGACCAATTCACGGCTGACCGATCCGGAAATTCTGGAGACGCGCTTCCCTGTCGTTCTGGAGGATTTCCATATCCGCAAGGGTTCCGGCGGCCGCGGAAAATGGTCGGCGGGCGATGGTACCGAACGGACGATCCGGGCGCGTGAAAAGCTGGAATTCGCGATTCTCTCCGGCCATCGCCGCGTGGCGCCCTTCGGGCTAGACGGCGGGAAGCCGGGCGGGCTTGGCCGCAATGCGGTGCGCCGGAATTCCGGCGCACTCGATGTGTTGATCGGCAGTGCCCACACGCAGCTGGAAGCCGGCGAAGCCTTCATCGTCACCACGCCGACAGGCGGTGGCTACGGGAAGGCTTGAGACCGGCGACGGAGATCAGGTACGGGCGCGCTTCAGCGGAACGGCTGACGGCGTGGCCTGATCGAGCTTGTTATAGGCAGCCTGGATGATGTCGAGATCCGAGGCATGGCCGACGCCCGCCAGATTGTACATGAGATCGCCGACGGCGGTGTCGATCCGCGGCGCACGGACGGCATAGACCTTCTCGACGACGCCTTGCACGGCTTCCGGGTCGCCACCCAGAGCCTGGTAGAGCCCGATGGCCCTGAAGATGAAGGCGTTGCGGCGGTCGTTGATGTCCGCGGTGGATTGGTTGCCGATCAGCGTTTGCATGAGTTCGACGGCTCGGTTCTGATATTCGCTCATCGGGCGCTCAATTTGTCGTTCGTTTGGTCGTTCATCAGGAAAGCGAAAGTCTTTTAATGATGTCTAAATAATGGGTTACGGATATTTGTAGGCGCAATCATAAGGCGTCTAAATTAATAGAATATATAGCCGCAGGAAAAATCGCTCACCGCTCCCGGCCGGCGTGCCTCGCTGTCAAGGCCAGCAATCGCAAACTTCGGCATTGCTTTTTCCAGTTCTGTTTTTTATCGATAATATGACAATGCGAGCGAAGAAGCGGCGAAGACCGCCTTCGCTCCTTCCATGCGCGACATCAAGGGAGGCTCCGACATATGACCATTTCACTTTCCGGCAAGACCGTTTTGATCACCGCCGCAGGACAGGGCATCGGCCGCGCTTCGGCGATCGCCTTCCAGCAGGCAGGTGCTGCGGTACATGCCACCGACATCAACGCCGATGCACTGGCGCAGCTGACGGCCGAAACCGGGATTGCGACCCACAAGCTGAACGTTCTCGACGAAGCGGCGGTCAATGCGCTGGTCTCAGAGATCGGCCAGGTCGACGTGCTCTTCAATTGCGCCGGCTTCGTCCATGCAGGCTCGATCCTGGAGATGAAGGACGCCGATCTGGAGTTCGCCCTCGATCTCAACGTCAAGGCGATGATCCGCACCATCCGCGCCGTGCTGCCCGGCATGCTCCAGCGCAAGGATGGCTCGATCATCAACATGGCCTCCGTCGCATCCAGCATCAAGGGCGTGCCGAACCGCTTCGCCTATGGCGTCACCAAAGCTGCCGTCATCGGCCTGACGAAGTCTGTTGCTGCCGACTACGTGGCGCAGGGTGTCCGCTGCAACGCCATCTGCCCCGGCACTGTCGAGAGCCCATCGCTGCAGGATCGCATGAAGGCGCAGGGCGATTACGAGACGGCGCGCGCCGCCTTCATCTCGCGCCAGCCAATGGGCCGTCTGGGCTCACCGGAAGAGATCGCCGAGCTCGCCGTCTATCTCGCCGGCGCCACTTACACCTCAGGTCAGGCCTACGCCATCGATGGCGGCTGGACGATTTAATCCGGAGGAAAATCATGACTCGTATCACCGGCCTTCGTGTCTTCGATCTCCGTTTCCCGACCTCGCAGAGCCTCGACGGCTCGGATGCGATGAACCCGGATCCGGATTATTCCGCCGCCTACGTGATCCTCGATACCGATGAGCCGGGTCTTAACGGCCACGGCCTGACCTTCACGATCGGCCGTGGCAACGACATCTGCTGCCTGGCAATCAAGGCGATGGATCACCTCGTCGTCGGCCAGTATCTCGAAGCTTTCCGTGCAGCACCGGGAAAGTTCTGGCGCCACCTGACGGGCGATAGCCAGCTGCGCTGGATCGGCCCCGACAAGGGCGCCATGCATCTGGCAACCGGCGCCGTCGTTAACGCCTTCTGGGATCTGCTGGCGAAGAAGCAAGGCAAGCCCGTCTGGCAGCTAGTGTCAGAACTCCCGGCCGAAGAGATTGCCGATATCGTCGATTACCGCTACCTGACCGACGTTCTGACGCGCGACGAGGCGATAGCAATCCTGAAGAAGGCCGAGGCCGGCAAGGCGGAGCGGATTGCGACGCTGAAGGCCGATGGCTATGCCTGCTATACGACATCCGCCGGGTGGCTGGGTTATGACGACGAAAAGCTGCGCCGCCTTTGCCAGGAAGCGATCGATGCAGGTTTCAACCATGTGAAGATGAAGGTCGGACGCGATCTTGAGGATGACATCCGCCGCCTGCGGATCGCCCGCGAGGTCATGGGGCCAGACCGCTACCTGATGATCGACGCCAACCAGGTCTGGGAAGTGCCGCAGGCGATCGACTGGGTGAACAAGCTCGCCTTCGCCAAGCCCTTCTTCATCGAGGAACCGACCAGCCCCGACGATGTTGCCGGTCACCGCAAGATCCGCCAGGCGATCGCGCCGGTGAAGGTCGCGACCGGTGAGATGTGCCAGAACCGCATCATGTTCAAGCAGTTCATCGCCGAAGGCGCGATCGATATCGTGCAGATCGATTCCTGCCGCATGGGGGGATTGAACGAGGTGCTGGCGGTGCTGCTGATTGCCGCGAAATTTGACCTGCCGGTCTGGCCGCATGCCGGCGGCGTCGGGCTCTGCGAATATGTGCAGCACCTGTCGATGATCGATTACATCGCCGTATCAGGCTCCAAGGAAGGACGGGTGATCGAATATGTCGACCACCTGCACGAACATTTCCTCGACCCCTGCGATATCAGGAACGCGGCTTATATGCCGCCGTCGAAGCCGGGGTTCTCGATCGAGATGAAGGCGCAGTCGATCGCCGACTACACCTTCAAGGGCTGAGGAAGAAAACGCGCGCCGCTCAGGCGGCGCGCTGCTCGGTGCCCTGAATGGCGGAAAGCTTCCAGTCGGCGCCGTTCTTGCGAACGAAGGTCCAGACTTCGGTGCTTTCGCTCGGGCGTTGATCGTCGCCGGAGACGACGCGGCCGCTGTCGCGCTCGACCATCGCGTCGATCGACGAATAGCGCATGGCAAGCGTTGCATAGTCGAGGCCGTCTTCACGCCAGGCTTCGGCAATATCGCCCTGCAGCAGCTTCACGTCGGAGACCCGGTTGCGAATGCCATTGGTGGCATTCTCGCCAAGTTCTTCCGCCAGATAGGACATCGCCTCCGGCGTCGTCAGCTTGCGCAGCGTGCCGTAGTCTTCGGCGCCATAGGCGGTCTGCACTTCGGTCAGCAGCTCCTCGAACTGGTCGAGGTCTGCCTGCGCCAGACCGATTTCGTCACTGGGGCGCTGGTTGTTGCGCTGCGGAGCAGTGGCGGCGGCACCCGAACCGATCGCCGGAATGCGGAACGAGCTGTTGTTGTTCGACGACATGTTGCTATAGGACGGCCCGCCTGCCGAGCCGTAGGAGGGCTGGCGGCGATTGGCGAAGAAGCGCATGGCGAGCGTGATGGCGCCAAAGATCAGCGCGATCTGCAGCAGCAGGCCGAGGAAGCCGAAGCCGCCGCCGAAACCATGGCCGAGCATCATGCCGAGCAGGCCACCGGCGATCAGGCCGCCGACCATCGAGCGGCCGAAGCCGCCGAACATGCCGCCGGGACGCTGCGCCGCCATGCCGGGCTGCGCCATCGAAGGGGCCGTCGTCTGCGGCTGGGGTGTCATGGAGCGCTCGACGGGTGCAGCAGGTGCCGGCGCCGTGCGGGTTGCGGGAGGAGCCTGGAAGGTGCGTGTGCCACGGCTGCCGAAGCTGCTGAAACCGCCGCCCGCACGCCGGGCCTCGGCCTCACCATAGGCAGCAAAAACAGTAGCGCTCGTCAGAACGGCAATCGCCGCAATCTTGGCAAAACGCGAAACGGCACCCGGCATTTCATCTCCTCTCATGCACAACCACGGCATGTTGCAGCCTAATATAGGGGCTCTTTCGGCAATTTGAAGTTATGCCAAAGTTCTATTGGCATACATCGACCCATTTTGCAGCCGTCAGCTCCGCCAGTCGCCCGGTTTGAATGCGCACCGCCGAATTTGGCGAACCGGCAGCGGGGATGACTTCGGCGAATTGTTTGAGCGACGCATCGCAATAAACCGGCAGCGGCGACGGCAAGCCGAAAGGGCAGACGCCGCCGACCGGATGGCTGGTGATTTCGAGCACTTCGTCGGCCCCGAGCATGCGGCCCTTGCCGCCGAACGTGTCCTTGAATTTGCGGTTATCCAGCCGCGCCGTGCCGCTGGCGACCACCAGCATGGCCTCGTCGCCGACGCGCAGGCAGATCGTCTTGGCGATCTGCGCGGGCTCGACCCCGTGGGCTTCGGCCGCAAGCGTCACCGTCGAAGAACTGGCTTCGGTTTCGATGATGGCGATATCGGGTGCATGGGCGCTGAAAAAGGCGCGGACGGATTCGAGGCTCATGGGCCGATGCTAGAACAGCCGCAGCCGGAAATGAAGGGGCCTCTTCCGGTCTATTGCGCTGCAGCGAATGCTTATTGCCATTCCCGCACATATTCGCTAGAGAAAACTTGATTATAAAAAGAAGGTTTAATTGGGCCGCAAATGACCTTTCAGCCGCGCATGCAGAACAGGATCGAGGGCTTTTCTGTCGTCGGCGAAATGAACCGCCGCAACTGGAATGGCATCGTGGCCGATGTCTGGGATGTCGAGTGCGCGCCCTATGCTGGTGGCTATTATGTCGCCCACGATCCGCGGCTTTTCATTCTGCTCGACATGCGCGGCCCCGGCGATTCACGCGTCAAGCTGACACCGAAGAGCGCAGGAGCCGTCCAGGACACCGTGCGCCGGCCGATCTCCTATGTGCCCGCCGGGATGGAACTCTGGGCCGATCTCGTCGATGTCCAGTTCGTCCGCCATCTCGATATCCATTTCGATGCCGACATTGTCGGACGGCGGCTGATGGAAGATATCGACCCGTCACGGCTTGCCGATGCCCGACTGCTGTTTCACGACGAGCGGGTGATGGCGCTTGCCAATCTGATCGGTGCCGAATGCCTGAACCCGCAGCCGCTACACGATCTCTATGGCGATGGCCTGTGCCTGTCGCTGATCATCGACGTATTGAAGCTGTCCAAGGCGCAGCCGCGCAAGCGCAGCAAGCTGGCCACCTGGCAGCTTCGCCGCACAACCGATTTCATTGAACAGAATTGCCTTCGCAACATCAGGCTCGAGGAGCTTGCAAACCTGACCGGGTTGTCGCAATCGCATTTCAGCCACGCCTTCAAGGCCTCGACCGGGATCGCGCCCCATCAGTGGCAGACCAATGCCCGGGTCGAAAAAGCCAAGCATCTGCTTCTGCAGGGCGATTTCAGTCTTCCAGCGATTGCCGCCGAGACCGGCTTCTCCGACCAGGCCCATTTCACCCGCGTCTTCCGCAAGACGACCGGCGCCACCCCGGCGCTGTGGAAGAAGGCTCACGTTGCCTGAAAACCACGCCTCACGAGCATTTGTTTAAAGCGCAGAAATTTGCCCAAGAACGTTCAAATTCCCCGGATCGCGACAATCCAACCCCTTAAATCTGAGTTAAACGCTCATCTTATCAACAAGCTGTTTAGCCGGGTGACTTTGGGGTTTGCGCGGCGCGAGTGGGGTAAGACAATGCGTGGGCAGACCAAGGCTCTCATCTTCAAGACCAACCTTCTGACCGGCGCCGCCGCCATCGGCCTTGCAGCCGCCATGCCGGCGCAGGCCCAGGACGCGACGGCATTGGCGCCGATCACCATCCAGGGGCAGGCCGGAGCGGCAAATTCCGAGGTGACGGCGACCAGCCCGGTCAAGGGATATGTGGCAAAGCGGTCGGCGACGGGCTCGAAGAGCGACACGCCGATCAACGAGATTCCGCAGTCTGTGTCGGTGATCGGAACGCAGGAAATGGACGATCGCGGTGTCGTCAACAAGGTCGATGAGGCTCTGTCCTATACGCCTGGAGTCAACGCGCAGCCTTTCGGCAATGACGGTGATACGGACTGGTTCTATATACGCGGATTTGACGCGACCCAGACCGGCGTGTTCATGGACGGCCTCAACCTGTTCAGCTACAGCTTTGGCGGCTTCCAGGCCGATCCTTTTATGCTCGAACGCGTCGAAGTGCTGAAAGGCCCCGCTTCGGTTCTATACGGTGGTTCGAACCCTGGTGGTATCATCGATCTGGTCCGCAAGCGGCCAACCGATGAGCCGCTCTACTATACCGATATCGGCATCAATAGTAACGGCAACGCTTTCACCGGTGTTGACCTTTCCGACAAGGTCGGCTCAAGCGACACGATGACCTATCGCCTGACTGGCAAGGTTGCTGGTGGCGACAACTACTCCGACTTTTCGCACGACACGCGCGGTTTTATCATGCCGCAGCTGACGATCGCACCCGATGATGCCACTTCCATCAATATCTGGGGCTATGCGGGCGTGCTCGATCAGGTTCACACCGGCAACGGCTTCTTCCCCTATGTCGGGACTGTCGTCGATGCGCCCTTTGGCAGGATTCCGCGCGACTTCTTCCCGGGCGAACCGGATATCGATCAAGGCAATTACCAGCAACAGATGCTTGGCTACGAGATCAAGCATGAGTTCGACAGCGGCTGGACGGTGACACAGAACGCCCGCTATGGGCATCTCAACAAGCATGAGGTTGCGCCCTACGCCTATGGTTATGCGAGCCCAATCGAGTTGAATCGCATCAACTTCGAGCATCAGACTGAAGTCAATTCATTCTCTGTCGATAATCGCGCCGAGACCGAATTCGATCTTGGTGAGACGAGCCACAAGCTGATGCTTGGGCTGGACTACAAGTATTTCCAGATCGATCAGGTGCAGGCTGCAAACAGCGCGACGCCGATCAGCGTAACCGACCCGATCTACGGGCTCCCGCAGCCCGCCAATCGCAGCTACATCAATCAGGTCACGACCCAGCAGCAGCTCGGCGCCTATATCCAGGATCAGTTCCGCTTCGGTGGTGGCTGGCTCGCGACTTTGAATGGCCGTTACGACTACGTGGACACGAAGACCGACAACGGCCCGACTTTCTGGGCGCCGACGCAAAACAATAGCTACGGGTACGACAAGACGGCCGTCAGCGGCAGGGCTGGTCTTGCATATGAATTCAGCAATGGCATCACGCCTTATGTGAGTGTCGCTACCTTCTTCAATCCAATCATCGCGACAAGCCTGTCGAACACCATCAAGCCCGAGGAAGGTAGTCAGGTCGAAGCAGGCGTGAAATACGAGCCCACCTTCTTCGACGGGACCATCACCGCATCGCTCTTCCAGATCACCAAGCAGAACGTTGTTGTCACGGATCCGGGTACCACACTGTCCAGCCAGATCGGCGAGGTGCGCTCACGTGGTTTCGAATTCGAAAGCAAGGCGAATATCACCGACGATTGGAAGGCAATCGCTGGCTTCTCCTATACTGATCTCGAAATCACTGAGGACGCCAACACGTCGCTCATCGGCAACTCGCCTTATCTTCAGCCGAAGGTTCAGGCCAGCTTGTGGTTGGACTACACGATCCCGCGCGGCGCGCTGGAAGGCGTCAGCGTCGGCGGTGGTGTTCGCTATCAGGGCTGGTCCTGGGCTGATTTTGCCAACACGAGCAAGGTTCCGGGTGCCGCTGTCTTCGACGCTGCTATTCGCTACGAGAACGAGGGTTGGGGCGCGTCTCTCAACGTGACCAATCTCTTTGACAAGGAATACGTGAAAGGTTGCGGCGGCTTGACCACCTGCGGCTACGGCGACGCCCGCACCATCACCTTCAAGCTCAGCAAAAAATGGTAAGTTGACAATCATAGTAAAGTTTTGCACCAAGCAAAACGGCGGGAGGGCGGTGCCCCTCCCGCAGCTGTTTCAGGAGCCCGTTTCATGTCCACGCCATTTCTGAAAATGTCGGATGTCCGCTTTTCTGCAGGTGAGCGCACCATCCTCTCGGGCATCGATCTGACACTGGAGAGCGGGCGGATCTATGGGCTGGTCGGGCCGAATGGGTCGGGCAAGAGCACGCTGATGAAGATCATCGCCCGCCAGCATGCGGCAACCGGCGGGACACTGGAACTCGAAGGCAGGAACGCGGCCGCCTGGCGCGCGCGGGAATTTGCCCGCAAGATCGCCTATATGCCGCAGTTCACGCCCGCGACCGATGGCATGACGGTGCGCGAGCTGGTGGCGCTGGGGCGCTTTCCCTGGCACGGCACGCTTGGCCGCTTCGGCAAGGCCGATCACGATCTGGTCGATGATGCTATCGCCCGGACGAGTCTCGAAGAATTCGCCGCGCGTCCGGTTGCCAACATGTCCGGCGGCGAGCGTCAGCGGGCGTGGATTGCCATGATGCTGGCACAGAATGCCAGCTGCCTGTTGCTCGACGAGCCGACTTCGGCGCTGGATCTGGCACATCAGGCCTCCATGTTGTCGCTGGTGGAATCGCTCAGCCACGAGCGCGGGCTGACCGTCGTCATCGTTCTCCACGATATCAATCTGGCGGCCCGCCATTGCGACGAGATCATCGCCCTCAATCGCGGCCGGATCACCGCGCAGGGCGAGCCTGAAGAGATCATGCAGGCCGAACGGCTTCAGTCGATCTTCGGCGTCGGCATGGGCGTCTTCACCCATCCGGCGCGCGGCGAGCCGGTCAGCTACCTGCTGTGATGCCGATGAAAGCTCTGACACGGCGCAATTTCCTGGCGATGTCGGCGGCTCTGGCCGCTCCTTCGGTGCTTAGGGCTGCCGCGCAGCCGCGTGTGGCCGCGCTCGATTGGGCCCTGCTGGAAACGCTGCTGGCGATCGGCGCCAATGTGGTGGCGGGAAGCGAGTTGCGCGGCTACCGGCAGATCGCCGTCGAACCCGCCGTGCCCGAGGGCGTTGCCGATCTCGGCCTTCGGGGCACGCCGAATTTCGAAGTGCTGCGCTTCGCCAGGCCGGACCTGATCTTCAATTCCAATTTCTACAGCTGGGCCGATGGCCTGATGAGCCGGATCGCGCCGGTGAAGACACATGCGATCTACCGCATGGGCGATAGTCCCTTCCAACGGGCGCAGGATGTGACACTGGCGATGGCGGCCGAGTTGCAGCTCGATAGCGGCAAGCGCTATGCCGACGATTTGATGGCCAGGCTCGACAATTACCGGGCGCTGTTTGCGGCCGGTGATGGCCGCACGATCCTGCCGATCAATCTCGGCGATGCGCGCCACTACCGCGTCTTCGGCAGCGACAGCATGTTCGGCGAAGTATTGGCCCGTACCGGGCTGAAAAACGCCTGGCAGGGCAAGACGAGCTATACGGCGATGGCGCCGATCGGCATCGAGACGCTGGCATCGATGCCGGACACCTGGATCGTCTTCATCCCGCCGCATCCGCCGGATGCGATGGTGACGCTGCAGAGCGGTGCCTTCTGGCAGGCGCTTCCCGCCGTCCGGGAAGGCCGGGTGCTGACACTTGGCTCCATCAATCCTTATGGCGCCTTGCCTGCGGCGTCGCGCTTTGCCGATCTGCTTGCGAAGGGGCTCACCGATGCATGGAATGGTTAGCCGCCGGGCGGCCGATGGCCGCCCGAACGGCACGCTCATCGGCATAGCCGCGTCTTTTGCGGCCTGCGCCTTGGTTTTCGCTCTGCTCGTCGCCTTCCGGCCACGTCTGCCGGAAGGGCAGGCGGCGCTCGATGCGGTGTTGCTATGGCAGAGCATGATGCCGCGCGCAGCACTTTCGCTGATCGCTGGCGCGGCCCTCGGCCTTTCCGGCTTTCTGCTGCAGCGAGTGCTGCGCAACCCGATCGCCGATGCCTCGACGCTCGGCATCGCGTCCGGCGCGCAGCTTGCCATGACGATCGGCATCAGCGTTTCGCCGCTGCTGCTCGGGTTTTCGCGCGAGTTGGTGGCGTTTGCAGGCGGGCTTGTGGCGGTGGCGATCGTGCTGGCACTTAGCTGGCGGCGCAGTCTCGATCCGGTAACCGTCGCCCTGTCGGGCATGATCGTGACCTTGATTGCCTCGGCGCTCAGCGTCACCCTCATTCTCGCCCGCGGCGAATATGCCATGTCGATCTTCATCTGGGGCGCGGGTTCGCTCAGCCAGCAGGATTGGCATGCGGTGATATCGCTGGCGCCACGGCTAATCGTGGGCCTTGCTGCCGCCGTTCTTCTGCTGCGTCCGCTGCAGGTGCTGTCGCTCGACGATGCCGGTGCGAAAAGCCTCGGCGTCGCCCTGCATACGACCCGGCTCGCCGTGCTGTTGCTCGCCGTGTGGCTGTCAGCCTCGGTCACCGCAGAGGTCGGCATTATCGGCTTCCTCGGCCTTGCCGCCCCGGCGATCGCTCGTTTTGCCGGTGCCCGCACCACGACGCAGCTCGTCATCGCTGCGCCGCTGACAGGTGCCGCGCTGCTGTTCTTCACCGATTGCCTGACGCAGCTTCTTGGTCCGGGCTTTACCGATCTTGCTCCCGCGGGCGCGGCAACCGCGCTGCTCGGCGGCCCGCTGCTGCTTTATCTCCTGCCACGCGTCCACTCCTTCGCGTCGGTCACGGCGCAGACGACGGTGGCGATCAGGCGTCTTCAAAGCCCTGTCCGCGCGTTCCTGCTGCTGCTCCTGGCGCTTGCGCTTGTCGTCGCACTGGTGCTGACGACGGCACCGGCCGACGACGGCTGGCATATCGCCACCGGTACGCTGTTTACCGATCTGCTGCCGCTTCGCCTGCCGCGCACCATCGTTGCCGCCGGTGCGGGCGCGATGCTGGCGGCCGCCGGCTTCATCATGCAGCGGGTGACGGGCAATCCGATCGCCAGCCCGGAAGTGCTGGGCGTCAGCACCGGTGGCGGCGCCGGCCTCACGGTTGCGCTTTTCATCTTCGGTTTCCCGCCGCCCTTCGTCATGCTGGCATCCATGGCGATCGGCGCGCTCGCCGCCTTCCTGATCATGATCGCCATCGCCGCCCGCGCCCAGTTCGCGCCCGAGCGTCTGTTGCTTGCCGGTATCGCCATCGGCGCCTTTTCGATGGCGATCGTCTCGATGGTGCTGGCGCAGGGCGATATGCGTGGCTACGTGTTGCTGACTTGGCTCACCGGCTCCACCAACCGTGCCGGCAGCTTCGAGGCCTGGACGGCGGTGATTTCGCTCGCCGTTCTCGCCGCACCGCTGCCCTTTCTCAGCCGCTGGCTCACCATCCTGCCACTCGGCGGTCCCTCGGCGCGCAGCCTCGGCCTGCCTGTCGGCGCCAGCCGTCTGCTGCTGGCGATGATCGCGGCGCTGATGACCGCGGTTGCGTCTTTTCTCGTCGGGCCGCTCAGCCTCACCGGCCTCATCGCACCGCATCTGGCGCGGCTCACCGGCTTCCACCGGCCGGGCCAGCAGCTTGCCGCCGCGATCCTGCTTGGCGCAGGCGTGCTTGTCGTGGCCGACTGGCTCTCGCGCGTGGTGATCTATCCCTATCAGGTCCCGCTCGGCCTCTTCGCGGCGCTGATCGGCGGCCCCTATCTCATCTGGCTCCTGACGCGAAAGGAAGCGGCATGACGGCGCAATTTCGGCTTTCGGGTACGGCAATTCCAGCGGATGCCAGGCACATGCTGGAAGAGATCGCCGAGCATTTCGCAGAGCATGCATCGGTAACCAGAAATGGGGAAACGGTGCATCTCGAGCATGAGATCGGCGCAGCCAATATTCGCATCGCTGGCGAGACGCTGGCGATCGAGCTTGCCTCGAACAGCGAGGACGAGCTGACGATGATCCGCTCCGTGCTGGCCGAGCACCTTTTCCATTTCGCCGGGGAGCAGAAATTCGAGCTGACATGGTCGGAAAAGCCGAAGCCGGCGCTGCCGGGAAATATGCGCCTGGCGACGGTGGCGGCTGCGCGCAATATCACGCCGCATATGCGCCGGGTGACGTTCGCCTGCGCCAATGTTCAGGATTTCCAGCAGGGCGGCCTGCATGTGCGCCTGCTGTTGCCGCAGAATGGCGAGGCGCCGGTCTGGCCCGTTGTCGGCGATGATGGCCGCATTCAATGGCCGGATGAGAACAACACCGCAGTCCGCATCTACACGATCCGCAACGTCGATCTGGAGCGCGGTGAGGTCGATATCGATTTCGTGCTGCACGAGGGCGAAACCATGCCCGGCGCCACTTTCGGGGCGACGGCGGCGGCCGGTGATCTGATCGGCATCATGGGACCGGGTGGCGGCTGGATGCCTGAGGCGGCCGACCTTATCCTTGCCGGAGACGAAACGGCATTGCCTGCCATGCTGCGCATTGCCGAAGCGGTACCGGCCGGAACCAAGGTCCGCTTCTTCGGCGAAGTGGATAGCGCGTTCGAAGAGCAGCCGATCGCATCCGCGGCTGATATCCAGGCTGTCTGGCTGCATCGCAACGGTGCTGCGGCCGGCACGATGGGCGGTATTCAGCAGCTGATCCGCTCACTGGCGCCGCAATGCGCCGCGCCCACCTTCATTTGGGTTGGCTGCGAGAACGCGGAAGCCGTGGCGATCCGCGAATATCTGAAGGACGAGCTGCAATATGACCGGCAGTGCATGCGCGTCGGCAGCTACTGGGAAAAGTAAAAGGCGGACCGGCTTTCGCCGATCCGCCTGATGTCTCTTTTCAGAAAAGCCTGTCAGCCGGCCAAATAGGGCCAGACCTCAAGTGCACCGCGATACATCATGTCGAGCGCGACATAGAGGATGATTGCGAGGCCGACATAGGCGATCCAGCGATGCTTGGTGAGCAGGCGCGCGATGAAGTTTGCGGCAATACCCATCATGGCGATCGACAGGGCGAGGCCTGCGACGAGGACCGTCGGGTGTTCGCGGGCGGCACCGGCGACAGCCAGCACGTTGTCAAGCGACATCGAGACGTCAGCAATGACGATCTGGCTCGCAGCCTGCCAGAAGGTCTTCTTCGGCTTGCCTTCGGCGCCCTCAAGCGCGTCTTCACCTTCCGCACCATGCTGCGAACGCAGCTCGCGCCACATCTTCCAGCAGACCCAGAGCAGCAGCAGGCCACCGGCGAGCAGCAGGCCGACGATGGCGAGCAGCTGAACGGTGATCGAAGCGAAGATGATACGCAGAACGGTTGCGGCCAGAATGCCGACCAGAATGGCCTTCTTGCGCTGATCGGCCGGAAGGCCGGCGGCGGCAAGGCCGATAACGACGGCGTTGTCGCCGGCAAGCACGAGATCGATCGCGATGACCTGCATAAGCGCAGTCAGGCCCGCGGCAGTAAAGATTTCCATGAAAAACGTCCCCCGATGTTCGGAAGCCGAACTAGAGCCCGTAAAACGTTACGTCAACCGGCAATCACCCGGGTCCACGCAAATGTCCCGGATGTGTGTCCTGCCAGTCCCACGCTGGAAACGCGCGGGGAGGCTATCGCCTAATGTTTGAGCTTGATGATGATCTCGCGATATTCGTCGGCGATCGCAATGGCTGCCTTCGCAACGACCGGACTGATGGATTTATGGTCAATCGCGATGCGGCAGGTTTCGAAGACGCCGCGCAGCTCGTGCTCGATGTCCGACAGCTGCGGATATTTCTGCACGAGGAGGTGTGGCAGCAGGCGCGCCTTGTCCCTCATCGGTTTGGAATTGCTGGAGAAATTCAGGCTTTCAGCGATCACGTCCCGGATCGCATCCTCGAGACGCCACGTTGCACCGATCATATCCGTGACTGACACCATCTTACCCCTCTTCTTCAGGCGGGCATATTCCGCCTGAATAATATGAAGCAAGGCTTGTGCCAGGTTTGCAGGATGCCGGGCGGCAATTGTGGCGCCCGACATCGTCTCAATTCGTGAAGCTCAGGATTTCTTTTTCTTGGCTTCGTCGTCCATCAGCTCGTACCACATGGCGTTGAGGACAGCGAAGGCGGCTGCGAGCGGCAGGCCGAGGATCCATGCGAAGTACCACATCGTCTTTCTCCTTTAATAGGCGTGGCCGCTTTTGTCGGTGATGGCTTTTTCATCCACCTTGCCCCACAGCACCTTGTAGACCCAGGCTGTGTAGAGAAAGATGATCGGCAGGAAGATTGCCGTGACGACGAGCATGATGAACAGCGTCAGATGGCTCGATGATGCATCCCAGACTGTCAGGCTTGAGCGGGGGTCGAGCGAGGACGGCAGGATGAACGGGAACATCGAAACGCCGACCGTCGAGATGATGCCGAAGATCGACAGTTTGCTGAAGAGCAGCGTGGTGACCTCCAGCCGAACGCGCATGCTGAGCAGGGCAAGGGCCGCTCCGGCAAAGCCGCAGGCCGGTGCGATCAGCAGCCACGGGTAGGTGCCATAATTGGCAAACCAGGTACCGGCATGTTCCGCCGTCTTGAAGAGCGGATTGGACGGTCCGGTCGGGCTGATGTCGCTGGTAATGCGGTAGCCATCGACGCCGGCTGCGAGGAAGATGCCGCCGAGCGCAAAGAGCAGGATGGCGGCGAAGGCGGCAAGGCTGCCATAGGTCCGGGCGCGTTCGGCGACCGACCCGCTGGTCTTCAGGATCAGCCATGCTGCGCCATGCATGACGAGCATCGCCACCGACAGCAATCCGCAAAGGAGTGCGTAGGGGTTCAGCAGCCCAAAGAACGAACCCTCGTAGAAGATCCGCATGTCGTCGGCGAAGCGGAAGGGCACGCCCTGCAGCACGTTGCCGACGGCGACGCCGAAGATCAGCGCCGGAACGAAGCCGCCGATGAACAGCGCCCAGTCCCAGTTGCTGCGCCACCGCGCGCTGTCGCGCTTCGAGCGGTACTTGAATCCGACCGGACGCAGGATGAGCGCGAAGAGGATTGCGAACATCGCCAGGTAGAAGCCCGAGAAGGAGACCGCGTAAAGCGGCGGCCAGGCGGCGAAGATGGCGCCGCCGCCGAGGATCAGCCAGACCTGGTTGCCTTCCCAGGTGGCGCCGATGCTGTTGATGGCGACCCGCCGTTCGGTATCGGTCTTCGCCACGAAGGGCAGGAGTGTTCCGACGCCGAGGTCGAAGCCACCTGTTGTGGCAAAGGCGATGAGAAGGATGCCGAGCAGCAGCCACCAGATGACCCGCAGGGTATCGTAGTCGATGAGTTCGTGAAGGATCATGACAATCACTCCCCAGCAGGAACGAGGGTTTCGGAGATCAGCTCGGCTTCCGGCTCGTCATCGGGCTCGGGGCCTTTCTTGATCGCCTTGAGCATCAGGCCCATCTCGATGATGATCAGCGTCGTGTAGAGCACCGCAAAGCCGATGATCGTCAGAAGCACGGTGCTGGCGCCGAGGCTGGAGACGGCAGCCGCTGTCGGCAGCACGCCTTCGATCACCCAGGGCTGGCGGCCGAATTCGGCAACGATCCAGCCGACTTCGATCGCCACCCATGGCAGCGGGATCGCAAAGACGGCGACCTTGAGCAGCAGCGGATACTTGTCGAGATGCCGGCGGGCCGACAGCCAGAAGAAGGTTGCCGTCAGCACGATGAAGAACATCCCGAGGCCGACCATGATGCGGAACGACCAGAACAGCGTCGGCACATGCGGGATCGTATCGCGGGCGGCCTGGGCGATCTGCGCGTCCGTCGCCTGTCGCGGATCGTCGACATAGCGCTTGAGAAGCAGCGCATAGCCGAGATCGTGGCCGAGGTCTTCGAAGGAGGTGCGAACCTCCTGCGTCGGCTGGCCCGGCGCCCGGACGGCGCGGATCTGCATCAGGGCGTCATAGGCCTTGATGCCGTCGCGGATGCGGGTTTCGGCTTCCTTCTCCAGCTTGTCGATGCCGGGGATTTCGGTGGTCAGCGAGCGGGTACCGATCAGGCCCATCGCCCAGGGGATATGGACGGCGAAATGCGTCTCGCGGGCTTCCTGATCCGGAAAGCCGAAGGCGGTGAAGGGGGCCGGAGCGGGCTCCGTCTTCCACATGGCCTCGATCGCAGCGAGTTTCATCTTCTGGTTTTCCGTTGCCAGATAGCCGCTTTCGTCACCGAGCACGACCACCGACAGCGATGAGGCGAGGCCGAACGAGGCGGCGACCGTCATCGACCGCTTGGCGATCTCGACATGGCGTCCCTTGAGCAGGTACCAGGCCGAGACGCCGAGCACGAAGATCGACGCACAGACGTAACCGGCCGAGACCGTGTGCACGAACTTTGCCTGGGCGACCGGATTGAAGACCACGTCGAAGAAGCTGGTGACTTCCATGCGCATCGTCTGAGGATTGAGCGCCGAACCGACCGGGTTCTGCATCCAGCCATTGGCGATCAGGATCCAGAGTGCCGAGAAGTTCGAGCCGAGCGCCACGGCCCAGGTGGCGACGAGATGCCCGACCTTGGAAAGCTTGTCCCAGCCGAAGAAAAACAGCCCGACGAAGGTCGCTTCCAGGAAGAAGGCCATCAGGCCTTCGATGGCGAGCGGCGCGCCGAAGATGTCGCCGACATAATAGCTGTAATAGCTCCAGTTCATGCCGAACTGGAATTCCATGACGATGCCGGTTGCGACACCGATGGCGAAATTGATGCCGAAAAGCGTGCCCCAGAATTTCGTCATCTGCCGCCAGATCTGGCGGCCGGTCATGACATAGGTGGTTTCCATGATGGCAAGCAGCACGGAAAGCCCAAGCGTCAGGGGTACGAATAGAAAATGATAGAGCGCGGTCAGCGCAAATTGAAAGCGCGATAGCGCCACTATGTCGAGTTCCATTATCTTTCTCCCACGGTCCCACGCGGTATCAAGAGTTCCGCGGGCGCCGGCCGGCGTCCGCGGTCATGCCGCTCAATCCGGCCGCAGCCGGTTCAGAGCCTTTTCGAACGCCGCCTCTCCACGGCGCGAAATTTCGACGATGCACCCATCCGCAATCACCGCGATGATATCGGCGATTGCCGCCTCCCGGCGGATGTGGCTGGCGATGACCACGGCGCGACCGGATGCCTTTTCGGCAAGGCGGCTCATCACGTCGCGGGCGGTTTCGCCATCCAGGCCCTCTGTCGGCTCGTCGAGCAGCCAGAGGGATGCGTTGCGGAGAAACAACCGGGCAAGCGCCAGGCGGCGCGATTGCCCGCCGGACAGGCCGAGCCCGCCCTCTCCAAGTTTCGTGTCGAGCCCTTGCGGCAGGGCATCGATAGTGGTGAGCAATCCGGCAGCCTCGAGAGCATCGCGAAGCTGTGCCTCGCTGGCCGAGGGATCGGCGATCAGGAGATTGCCGCGGATGCTGTCGGCGAAGAGTTCGGGGTGCTGTGTCAGCAGCGTCGAATCCGTGATGACCGCACTTCCACCTCGCGGCTGCAACTCGCCTGCGAGAAGAGCCAGAAACGACGACTTTCCGGCGCCGCTGGATCCGATAAGCGCCAGCGTCTCGCCAGATTTCAACGTAATCGTCAGCTTACGAAGGGCTAGCTTCCCGGCCCCGTCGTGAGCGATTGCAACATCTGTCAGCGCAAAGGCAATGCCTTTTTCCGGCGCGCCATGTCCCGTCGCCTTATCCGCCGCGGTCAGACGGGCGCCGACGCGGCGTGCAGCGATGAGTGTTCGTCCAAGCTCGATGGCGCCGCGCCGCAGGGCGGCAAAGGGCTCGATGGCGGCGAAGGCAACCAGCAGGCCGAGCGCGGCAACTGGTGCGCCGATGCTGCCTGTCCCGGCAAGGGCGGCGACCGCCAGCAGCGATCCGGCGAGCAGCAGCGAGGAGGTCAGGCCGAAACCGAAGGTGACGGCGGTTTCGATCCGGTTCAGACGGTCGTCCGCCGCCGAGATATAGGCATCGGCCGTGACAACTGCGGCAGATTGAGCGTCCAGACGCCCAGCCATCAGCAGGTCCGTTTGACCGGAGACGAGATCGATGACGCGGCCGCGGACCGCTTCGACACCATGCATGCGGCGGCGTGCGGATTTTGCGGCGGCACGGCCGGCGAGGTAGGGAATGCCGAGCCCGGCAAGCAGGAGGATCAACCCGGTCGCGGCGCCAATCAGCGGATGGATCATGCCGAGCGCCACGCTTGCCGCGATCGCGGTGCAGATCGCAACGGCAGCGGGAACGAGGACGCGCAGATAGAGGCCGTCGAGTGCGTCGATATCGGCCGTCAGGCGGAACAGAAGCTTTGAGGGCCGGGCTGCGAGATCGCGCGCCGCGCCGTCCTTCGCCCATCCGCTAAACAGGCGCTCCCGGAGGGCCGCCAGTACCGACAGCGTTGCATCGTGGGTGGTCATCCGCTCGCCATAGCGCGAGAAGGTACGTCCGATCGCCAGCAGGCGGATACCAGCCGATGGCGCGAAAACGTCGAAGGTGACGGCCGTGGCAATGGATAGTCCGGCAATCGAGGCGGCGGTGATGAACCAGCCGGAGAGGCCGAGAAGGGCGATACCGGCCAGCACCGTCAGCGCCGACATCAGCGCGCCGATCAGCAGGCCGCGGCGCCGTTCGGCGATAAACAGATAGACGACGGGTTTAAGATCACCGAGGCGCGTGTTCATTCCGCTGCCTCCCGAAGCGTCTCCGCGCCGATCGCGATCACCCGCCGCATGCGGGCGGCAAGCCGCGGATCGTGGGTGGCGACGACAAGCGTCTTGCCCTTGGCGAGATGGATGAGGCTTTCGGTGATATCCGCCGCTGTCGCAGCATCGAGATGTGCAGTCGGTTCGTCGGCGAGAATGATCTGGATGTCGGGATTGCAGGCGGCGCGGGCGATGGCAAGCCGCAGCGCCTCGCCACCGGACAGGCCGAGCCCGCTTTCACCAAGCGGGCGCTTGCCGTAAGCTGCCGCGACTTGGTCGAGCTTGGCGGCACGGAGTGCCTCATCCGCCTTGGTGCCGGCGCGGCCGAGCGTAACGTTGCCCGCGAGCGAACCAGCAAAGATATGCGGCTTCTGGCCGATCCAGGCGATATGGCGGCGCCAGTCGCCCGCTTCGTTGAGCGGCAGGCCGCCGATGCGGATCGCACCATCCGAGACCGGAGCAAGGCCGGCAATCATCGCCAGCAAAGTCGATTTCCCGCTGCCGCTGGCGCCGAGCAGGGCGACATGCTCGCCCTGCATGATGCGACAGCTGAACGCTTCGATGGCCGGTGGCTTCTCGGCAGCATAGCGGAAGCCGGCATCGGCAAGTTCGATATCGAAACGCGTGGTTTGCTTGCCGGCAGCTTCCGGAACGATATCGAGCCCGCCGGGTGCAATTGCCGCCAGCGCCGAGAGCGCGGCTTCGCCGCTCGCGCGGTCGTGCCAGACCGACGAGAGATCGCGCAGCGGCTCGAAAAAAGCCGGAGCAAGCAGCAGCAGGAACAGGCCGGTGGTCAGGTCAAGCCCGCCGGTCCAGGCGCCGAAGGTGATTTCGCCGAGCAGGCTGAAGCCGACATAGACGGCGAGCAGCGCAACGCCGAGCGCAGCAAAGAGTTCGAGCACCGCCGAGGAGAGAAAGGCGATCCGCAATACCGCCATCGTCCGGGTTTTCAGATCATCGGCATCGGCGCGCAAGTGGCTCGCCGTCTGATCGACGGCGCCGAGCGCGCGGATCGTCGTCAGGCCGCGCAGCCGGTCGAGGAGGAAGCCGTTCAGCCCGCCGGTGGCGGCAAGCTGCTTTTCGCTGGCCGCCTGGGCGCGCCAGCCGATCAGAGCCATGAAGAGCGGGATCAGCGGCATGGCGATCAGCAGGATGAGCGCTGCGATCCAGGAAATCGGGAATATGCAGGCGAGTATCGCCAAGGGCACGGCCGTCGCCTTGAAGCGCGCCGGTTGGAACCGGGCAATATAGGGCACGATCAGTTCGGCCTGTTCGCCGATGACGCTGGCCGCTTCGCCGGATGCTGGCCGCCAAGGATCGACAGGCGAGCGGCGCGCGAGTGCTGCCACGGCGGCGGCGCGGCGCTTGCTGAGTTCGGCGCGGGCGGCTTTGAATGCCAGGCGGCCACCAGCCGCTTCAAGACAGCTCTTGGCGATGCCGAGAATGATGATGAAGAGTGCCGGCCACAGCACGGCGGCGAGGCCGCCGCCGTTGGCGATGCGGCCGACGGAAAGAGCGATGAAAGCAGCCTGAGGAATGAAGACGAGGGCGCCTGCTGTCTGCAACAGCGCGGCGGCCTTGGAGCCGGGTCTGTTTTTGCCGACACGCTGTCTGCGACGGCCGCGCTTTTGCGCGCCCGGTTCTGGCTCGTCATTCGCGTCTAAGAAAGCACTCCCCATGGCGCTAACTCTTGTTCGCAGGACGGCGGCCGCGGCCGAGCGAAATCACCCGGTCTTTGGCTTCCAGAAGCTTCGTAACTTTTGCCCCCAGAGATAGTAATGTTGCGAGGCGCTCGGTTTCAAGTTGTTTTACGTCTTCGTACCAATGCGTCAGCTGCTCGATCAGCCCGTGCATCTCGCCCATGCGCTGCTGGGCATATCGCTCGTGGTCGCTCGCCGGCCGCTGCATCAGGATTTCGCGCAGCACGGAGAGAGTCGGATCGACCTCGCGCTTCTTGCGCTCTTCGGCAAGCGTGCGCAGGATCAGCCAGACGTCGTCAGGCGTCGAGAAAAAATCGCGCCGGTCATCCGGCTTGTGCTTCATCAGCACGAGGTTCCACGCCTGCAGTTCGCGAAGGCTCATCGACACGTTCGAACGTGAGATGTCGAGCGCATCGACAATGTCCTCGGCGCAGAGCGGCTCAGGCGAGACGTAAAGCAGCGCGTAGATTTGGCCGACGGTGCGGTTGATCCCCCAGCGCGAGCCCATTTCGCCGAAATGCAGAACGAAGGATTGAACGAGTGGTGGAAGGTTCATGACGGTGATTTCCGTAATGTCTGTGATTTCAGAAATTTCTGAAATCACTATATTCCACTTTTAGCCCCGCACAATCGGCGGCACCCGCCTGCGTCAATTTGGTCAGAGATGCGTGTAAGCCGCGTGACGGCCTAAAACGCGGCGCGCTTGTCGTATCTGGCGAGGCGCGAGAGGAGATAATCGACCTCGGCTCTTGCCTTGTCGCTGATCACGCTGGCTGGTTTGCGCTGAGCGTCGCTGGCGATCGCGCCACGCTTCTGCAGAACATATTTGCGCACGGCAAGGCCGACGCCCTGTTGCTGCTCGTAGCGCACCAGCGGCAGATGCGCGTCGAAGAGATCATGCGCTTCGTCGCGCCTGCCTTCCTGCTGCAGGCGGACGACATCGGCGAGCATGTCGGGGAAGGCATAACCGGTCATCGCGCCATCGGCGCCGCGTTCCATCTCGAAATCGAGGAACAGCCCGCCATTGCCGCAGAGAATCGAGATATCCCGCATCTCGCCTGCCTTCTGCGCGGCGCGCAGCTTGGAAATCTTCTCCAGCCCCGGCCAGTCCTCATGTTTGAGCATGACGCAGGAGCGGTGATTGTTGACGATTTTCTGGATGACGCCAGGGGTCATCACCACGGTCAGCGTCAACGGATAGTCCTGGATGACGAAGGGAATGTCCTCGCCGATCGCTTCGACGGCCTGTGCATAGTAGCCGATGATCTGGTCGTCGGTGCGCAGCGAAGGTGGCGGGGCGATCATGACGCCGGCGGCGCCGAGATCCATGACGCCGCGCGCAAGCGAACGCATCGCCGCAAAACCCGGCGCCGAGACACCGACGATGATGGGCACGCCGGCGCGGCCGACGACCTGGCGGGTGATCGCCAGCGATTCCTCCGGCTCCAGTTTCGGCGCCTCGCCCATGATGCCGAGAATGGTCAGGCCGGTGATGCCGCATTCGAGATAGAAATCCGTCAGGCGATCGACCGAGACGGTATCGAGCCGTCCATCCGGGTGAAAGGGCGTGGCAGCAATGGCGTAAACGCCCTTGACGGTATGGTCGAGCTTCATCTGGATCCTCCTCGTTTTGCGCGAGCTTAGGCAGGCCATGAAGGGTGATCAACCGAAATAGCCGTTTTGCTCCATCAATGACGTCGGGCTCTGTTGCAGGCAGAGCCTGCCGCCGCTAAGACGGTAATGGGTTCTCACATCTGGATATTCTCACATGTTCGATATCATCTGGCGCGGCATCGTGATCGGCATCGGTGCGACCGTTCTCATGGACATCTGGGCGATCGTTCTGCACCGCTTCTTCGGGCAGAGCGCCGCCAACTGGGCGCCGGTCGGACGCTGGTTCTACCACCTCAAGAACGGCAAGGTGTTTCACGACAGCATCGCCAACGCCGCGCCTTACGAGCATGAACTGGCGCTCGGCTGGATCAGCCACTACGTCACCGGCATCGTCTACGGTCTGGCGCTTGCGATCATCATGGGCCCGGTCTGGCTCGCAGAGCCGACCTTCATTCCAGCCTGGATTCTCGGTATCGTCACCGTCGGTGCCGGCTGGTTTCTGCTGCAGCCCGGTCTCGGCATCGGCGTTGCAGCGTCGAAGACGCCGAACCCGGCCAAGGCACGCGCCATGAACCTGATTGCCCACACGGTCTTTGCGATCGGGCTCTATGGGACGGCGCTTTTGATCCGCTAGCGGCCGGAGGCGTCATGAGACAGATCTTCGTCATCGGCATCGGGACCGGCAATCCCGATCATGCGACCATTCAGGCGATCAACGCCATGAAGGGCGCAGACCGCGTCTTCATCCCCACCAAGGGAGCGAAGAAGGAGGAACTTGCGAGCGTGCGCCGCGAGATCTGCGAGCGTTATCTCGACGCCGGAAAGACGAAGACGATCGAGTTTGCCGTGCCGCAGCGGCAGATCGAGGGAAAGAGTTACGTCCAGAGTGTCGATGAATGGCATGCGGCCATCGCTGCGAACTATGCCTCGATGATCGGCGATCTCGGCGAAAACGAAGCCGCGGCCTTTCTGGTCTGGGGCGATCCCAGCCTCTATGACAGCACCTTGCGCATCCTTGAGCGGATCCGTGGCAGCATCGCCTTCGAGGTGACGGTCATTCCGGGGATCACCAGCATCCAGGCGCTTGCCGCCAGCCACAAGATCCCGGTCAATCTCGTCGGCAAGCCGGTCGAGATCACCACCGGGCGTCGGCTTGCCGACGAGGGGCTGACTGCCGACAGCACCGTCGTGATGCTGGACGGGATCCAGGCGTTTTCGCAGATCGACGATCCGGATGCGGAGATCTTCTGGGGTGCCTATCTTGGCACCGCCGACGAGATCGTCCATTCCGGGCGCCTGGGCGACGTTTCGGACGAGATCGTCAGAATGCGTGCCGCGGCGCGCGAGCGGCATGGATGGATCATGGATATCTATCTGCTGCGCAAGGGGCGCGACTTCGAGGCGTGAGCGGCTTTGCCGAGATCGCCGTCATCCTGTAAGGACAGGGGATGGAAGGGTGTGTCATGGCTGCGGCCGCTAACAGACAATTGCAGGAAACGTTGGTTGCCGGGCTTCGACGCGGCGCCTGCCCGACGCTTGCCGCGCCGATGCAGACCGGTGACGGTCTGCTCGTCCGTCTGCGCCCGGCCGGCGGCGCCCTGACGGTTGCACAGCTCAAGGCGCTGGCAAGTGCGGCGGCATCCTGTGGCAACGGTATCCTTGAAATCACCGCCCGCGGCAATCTGCAGGTCCGCGGCTTGCGACCCGATAGCGTTGGCACTCTCGCCTTGGCGATCGATGTTGCGGGCATCGTGGTTCCGCCCGGCCCTGCAATCGAGCTTTCGCCGCTGCATGGCATAGACAGCGCGGAACTTGGCGATGCGGCTGCGCTGGAAGCGCAGTTGCGCAGCACTCTTGCCGGCAAACTGCAATCAGTCGAGATCGCGCCCAAGCTTGCCGTCCTGGTCGATGGCCGCGGCGTTTTCTGCCTCGATCATCTGAGCGCCGATATCCGCATCGTTGCGCTTGCGGATCACAACTGGTTAGTAACAGTCGGCGGCACCACGCGGATGGCGCGGCCTGTGTTTTCAGGTGGTGTCGACGGGGTCGTGGCTGCCGTCGGGTATATCCTCGACATCCTGATCGCGACCGGCCGCCATAGCCGTGCCCGCGATATCGATATGGAAACGTTGCGCGTCACCTTTCCCAATTCTCCGCAGACCATATCCCTTTCACCGTCGCGCAAACCGGCGCCGGGGATTCTCGCATTGCCAGATGGAAGAACCGTTCTCTGCCTGCGGCCGCGATTTGGCCAGATGCGGGCAGATGCGCTGACGGCCTTTCTGGCGGATCTTGCCGATGACATCGAGACCCGGCTGGCGCCCGACCGGCAGCTTTTTCTCACCGGCCTTGCCGCGGCAGACGCAGAGGCGCTCGCAGCTCGCGCAGGCAGTTGCGGTTTCAGCGCCGACCCGGTCGATCCATCTGCCAACATCGCAGCCTGCGCCGGTGCTGGCGCCTGCGCATCGGGTTTTTACGACACGCGAAAGCTCGCCGCCCGGATCATAGATACCGCTCCAGATTTGCTGGATGGATCTCTGACGGTGCATCTGTCCGGCTGCGCCAAGGGCTGCGCTCATCCGCAGGCGGCGCTGACGCTGGCTGGACGCGGAAATGCCTATGCCCTTTCCATGAACGGCAAGGCCGGGGACCCGCCGGATGCAACGATTGCTGGCGGCGGGATCGAATCCGCTATAGAGAGGCTCGCCCAGCTTGCCGGAACAGAACGGCGGGCCGGAGAAACGGTGGCTGCCTGCCTTCAGCGGCTTGGCGCCAGCACCATCGCGAAAGCGCTGCAACAGGACTAGGGATGCCAGACTACGATTACATCCGCGAGGGAGACGCGATCTACGAGCGCTCCTTCGCGATCATCCGCAACGAAGCCGATCTGTCGCGATTTGCGCCTGACGAGGCCGACGTGGCGGTCCGCATGATCCATGCCTGCGGGCTGGTGGAAGCGGCTGCACATTTCGACTTCGCGCCCGGTTTCGTCCAGGCGGCTCGTGCGGCTCTGCAGTCGGGCGCGCCGGTTTTCTGCGATGCGGAAATGGTCTCCCATGGCATTACCCGCGCCCGGCTTCCGGCGGGCAACGAGGTGATCTGCACGCTGCGCGATCCGCGCACGCCCGATCTGGCCAGGGCCAAGGGCAACACGCGCTCGGCAGCGGCGATCGAACTCTGGCGCGACCGGCTGGCGGGCAGCGTCGTCGCGATCGGCAATGCGCCAACAGCCCTCTTTTATCTCCTGGAATTGCTTCGTGACGGCGGCCCGAAGCCTGCGGTCATCCTCGGCATGCCTGTCGGGTTTGTCGGCGCGGCGGAATCCAAGGATGCGCTGGCGGAGAATTCCTATGGCGTGCCCTATGCGATCGTGCGCGGCCGGCTTGGCGGCAGTGCGATGACGGCGGCTGCGGTCAACGCGCTGGCGAGGCCCGGCCTATGAGCGCTCCCGGCCGTCTGATCGGCGTCGGCACCGGACCGGGCGACCCGGAATTGCTGACCATCAAGGCCGCTAAGGCGATCCAGGCGGCTGATGTCATCGCCTATTTCGCCAAGCAGGGGCGCAGCGGAAACGGACGCGCCATCGTGCAGCATCTGATTTCCGCAAGCGCCGAGCTTCTTCCGCTTTATTATCCTGTCACCACCGAGATCGATAAGGGCGAGGCGGCCTATCAGAGCCAGATCACCGCCTTCTACGACGCGTCGGCCGCAGCCGTCGCCGCTCGTCTCGATGCCGGAAAGACCGTCGCCATCCTTAGCGAAGGCGATCCGATGTTCTATGGTTCCTACATGCATCTGCATGTGCGGCTGGCGCATCGCTACACGGCCGAGGTGATCCCCGGGATTACCGCCATGTCCGGCTGCTGGTCGGTCGCGGGCATGCCGATCGTCCAGGGTGACGACGTGCTGTCCGTTCTTCCGGGCACGATGGCGGAAGTGGAACTGACCCGCAGGCTGGCCGACACGCAGGCGGCCGTCATCATGAAGGTCGGTCGCAATCTGCCGAAGATCCGGCGGGCGCTGGAAGCAGCTGGCCGGTTGCGAGAAGCCGTCTATGTCGAGCGCGGCACGATGGCCAATGCGGCGATGGTCAAGCTCGCCGAACGGCCGGATGGCGAAGCGCCGTATTTCTCGCTGGTGCTCGTACCCGGCTGGGAGTCGAACCGATGAGCGGCAGGCTCTATGTGATCGGCACCGGCCCCGGCAATCCGGACCAGATGACCCCGGAAGCGGCACGCGCTGTTGCCGTCTCGACCGATTTCTTCGGCTATGGTCCCTATCTCGACCGCATAGCCTATGAGCCGCACCAGACGCGCCACACCTCCGACAATCGCGAGGAGCTCGACCGTGCCGCGGCCGCGCTGACGATGGCGGCCGGAGGACGGACGGTCTGCGTCGTTTCCGGCGGCGATCCCGGTGTTTTCGCCATGGCTGCCGCTCTTTGCGAGGCGATCGACAAGGGTGATCCCGCATGGCGCGCCGTCGATCTCGTCGTTCTGCCCGGTATCACCGCGATGCTGGCTGTCGCTGCGCGCACGGGCGCGCCGCTCGGGCACGATTTCTGTGCCATCTCGCTGTCGGACAATCTGAAGCCCTGGGAGATCATCGAAAAGCGGCTGGCGCTTGCGGCTAAGGCTGGCTTCGTGATTGCCCTCTATAATCCGATCAGCAAGGCGCGGCCCTGGCAGCTGGGACGGGCCTTCGAGCTGTTGCGCCGGGAGTTGCCCGGCGCCACGCCCGTCATCTTCGGGCGAGCGGCCGGAAGGCCTGACGAGCGCATCGTTATCCAGCCGCTCGCGACTGCCGACGCGGGGGTTGCCGATATGGCAACCTGTGTGATCATCGGCTCGCCGGAGACCCGCATCATCGCCCGGGACGGCAAATCCGATCTTGTCTACACGCCACGCTTCATGGCCGGAGGAAGCCGGTGATCGATCGCCGCCAGCGCCTCGCCGACAGTCTCGACCGTCTCCATGGCGGGTGTTGCGGCACGGCCGATCATGAAGACGTCGATCCCAAGAATGCGCGCCGCCTCGATCTTGGCGTAGGTGGCGTCGCCACCACTGTTCTTGGCGACGATCGCATCGATCCGATATTCCCGAAGAAGCGCCAGTTCGGCATCGAGCGCGAAGGGGCCGCGATCGAGGATGAAGGTCGCATTGCCCAGCGCCAGAGGCGGGGTCACCGGATCGACGCTTCTGACAAGATAGAAATGCTGCGCCGCCGCCTCGGCCGCATGCGCCTCCTGGCGTCCGGTTGCCAGAAAGACGCGGCGTGGTACTGTGCCAAGCGCCGCAATTGCGGCCGGGATGGTAGAGAGCTGGATCCATCGGTCGCCCGGCTCTTCGCGCCACTGTGGACGGCGCAGCGCGACGGCCGGAACGCCGGATATCCGCGCAGCCTCGGCGGCATTCGCCGAGATCCGCGCGGCAAACGGATGGGTCGCGTCGACAAGCAGATCGAATTTTCCTTCGGAGAGGAACGCCGCGAGACCTTCCGCGCCGCCGAATCCGCCAATACGAATGGAAACCGGCTGTTTGGACGGTTTTTCGGTTCTTCCCGCCAGCGACAGCAGGATATCGAGCCCGTCACGATCGCGAAGGGCGGCCGCCAATGCGCGCGCGTCGCTCGTCCCGCCCAAAATCAGAACCCGGTATGCCGCCATGTCTGATCTGCCATCCCGATCCGAAAAGCCCTGGCTGACCATTATCGGTATCGGCGAGGATGGTCCAGATGGGCTGGGCGAAGAGGCAAAGCGTCTGATCACAGGCGCGCCGGTGGTTTACGGCGGGGTGCGGCATCACGCGCTGATGGACGGCTTCATCTCGGGTGAGCGGCGGGTCTGGCAGAGCCCGTTCGAGCGCTCGGTCGAAGACATTGTTGCGCATAGGGGCACGCCCGTCGTCGTTCTCGCATCGGGAGATCCCTTTCTCTACGGCGTCGGCGCAACGCTGTCCCGGCGCATCGGTGCTGGCGAGATGCGTGTGATTCCGGCACCTTCGGCATTCACTCTTGCCGCATCGCGGCTTGGCTGGCCGCTGCAGGACGCCGCGGCAATCTCGCTTCACGGCCGCCCGGTCGAGCTAATCCTGCCCCATCTGCACGACGGGCGCCGGATCATTGCGCTGACCTCCGACGAGAATGGCCCGGCAGCCATCGCGGCGCTGCTGACCGGTATCGGCTTCGGACGCTCCCGCCTGACCGTGCTTGAAGCCCTCGGCGGCGAGCGCGAGCGCGTTCGCACGATTACCGCGGCCGAGTTTGCGCTTGAGGGCATCGATCCCTTGAATGTCTGCGCGATCGAGGTCGTGGCGGACAAGGCTGCCCGCATCATCTCCTTTGCAAGCGGCCTTGACGATGCGCTGTTCGAGCATGACGGCCAGATCACCAAGCGCGAGATCCGCGCGGTGACGCTGTCTGCGCTTGCGCCGCGCCATGGCGAATTGTTGTGGGATATCGGTACCGGATCCGGTTCCGTCGGCATCGAGTGGATACTCTCAGACCCGTCGCTGAAAGCGATCGCCATCGAACAGTCGCCGGAACGCGCCGCCCGTGCGGCGCGTAATGCAACGGCGCTTGGCGTGCCGCATCTGGCCCTTGTCGAAGGTGCGGCGCCCGCTGCCCTTGCCGGCCTGCCGGAACCGGATGCGATCTTCATCGGCGGCGGCGGAAGCGAGCCGGGTGTCCTGGAAGCGGCGATCGCGGCGCTGAAGCCTGGCGGCCGGCTGGTTGCCAATGCCGTGACGCTCGAGATGGAAGTCTTGCTGCTGTCCGAGTATGCAAAACGCGGCGGCTCACTAACCCGCCTCGATATTTCTCGCGTAGCGCCTGTCGGCACGATGAGCGGCTGGCGGCCGGCCATGCCCGTCACGCAATGGCGCTGGATAAAGGATCAGGAATGACCGTACATTTCATCGGTGCCGGGCCAGGTGCCGCAGACCTCATCACCGTTCGCGGCCGCGATCTGATCGCGAAATGCCCGGTCTGCCTCTATGCGGGCTCGATCGTCTCGCCGGAACTGCTGCAACATTGCCCGGCCGGCGCCCGGATCGTCGATACCGCACCGATGTCGCTTGACGAGATCGAGGCGGAATATCTGCGGGCTGCCGATGCGGGCGAAGATGTCGCCCGCCTGCAATCCGGCGATCTCTCCGTCTGGAGCGCTGTCGCCGAGCAGATCCGCCGCCTGGAAAAGCATGGTATCGGCTACACGATGACGCCGGGTGTTCCGGCCTTTGCCGCCGCCGCTTCGGCGCTCGGCCGCGAGCTGACGATCCCGGCGGTTGCGCAGAGCCTTGTGCTGACGCGCGTCTCCGGCCGGGCATCGCCGATGCCGAATGGCGAAACGCTGGAGAAATTCGGGGCGACGGGCTCGACGCTCGCCATTCACCTGGCGATCCATGCCTTGCCGCAGGTCGTGACCGAGCTGACGCCGCTTTATGGCGCCGATTGCCCGGTTGCGATCGTCGTCAAGGCATCTTGGCCGGATGAGCGGATCATTCGCGGCACGCTTGGCGACATCGAGGCGAAGGTTGCCGCTGAACCGATCGAACGGACGGCGATCATCTTCGCCGGTCCGTCCCTGTCAGCAAGCGACTTCCGCGAGAGTTCGCTCTACGATCCCGCCTATCAGCGCCGCTTCCGCGGCCGCGAAACGCTTTAGACCGCCGACGCGAGGTAGTCCATGCTCTGGCGCAGCGCTGTGGCCGGGTCCTGCAAGCCGTGGACTTCCGGGGAGAAGGGCTCAAAGGAGCAGGGACCCGTGTATCCCGCCTGCAGCAGCGCACGTACCTGACCGGCATTGTCGAGCCGATCGGCTGACGTCACCAGAACCCGGTGCGGATCGCGCATGTCCGATACGCTCACCTTGGTATCGTCGACGCCGGAAATGTGGATCAGCCCGGTGAGATCAGCGAAGATCGCGGCCTCGCCGGCAAGGTGATGGTGGAACGTGTCATGCACCAGCTTGAAGCTGCCTTCGGCGCCGAGTTCACGGATCGCCTCGGCTGCCTCGGTCTTCGAGCTCAGCGAGCAGATCTCGAAGCCGAGCGGCTCGACGAGACCGATGATCCCGGCGGCATCCAGCATCGGCTTCAGGGCGGTGAGCGACTGGCGCAGATTGGCCTGACGTACGCCATCCTCGCGGCCGGTGCCGTCATTTTTCGGCACCAGCACTAGTGCCTTGGCGCCACATGCTGCGGCATAGTCGATGAGTTCCCGGGCTTCGGCGGCACGGGTGTCGTTCCACTCGTTGAAGCGCTGCAGGGCGTTGATCGAGATGATCGTCACGCCATGGCGGGCTGCCGCCGCCTTGATCGCCGACGGCTGCGTTCCGTCGAGAATGGCGTTGCCATCGAGGTCGTTACGGATCTCAACCGCATCGATGCCGAGGCTCTTCGCCAGCGCGAAGAAATCGTCGATGCCAAGCTTCGGCGCGGCCATATGGTTCAGCGCGTAGCGAATGGATGTCATATGTGGGTCCTCCCGGGGCGCGGTTGCGGTGCGCAAGTGCGGATCAATGGTCGATCGAATCTCTATCTGAAATTCGATGCGCCGCTAGCGGCAGAAGGCCATGCGTCCCTATCATCTGTGATAGAATTTCAACCGAAATGATGGAATTACATCATTCTAGATATTCTCGGGAATATAGATCTCAAGCGGCAGAAAGGTCTGGCCGGCGCTCCCCGCTTCCCCGGTTTCGATCGCGGTGGTCATCTGGGTAATCAGCTCGCGGCAAAGTGCCGGCAGCGGCGTGCTGATCGCCATTGTCACCGTGCCGTCCATCAGGCCCTCCTTGCTCTCGGGAACGAGTTCGTTGACGATCAGCGCCACTTCGCCGGTGCGCTTCTCCTCGCGTATCGCGGCAATCGCCCCCTCCATGCCGCCGCCGCAGACATAGAGGCCGGCAAGATCGGGATGTTTCTGCAACAATGTCGACGTCGCCTCGTGGGTGATCTCGACCGTATCGAGATTGATCAAAGTCTCCAGCAGATCGAATTCCGGCGCCTCCTCGCGGAAATAGGAGCGGAAACCCATTTCGCGCAGCTCATGGCCATGGAAGCGATGGCTGCCCACGAAGCAGGCTACCTTTCCGGGTTTCCGGGCCGTGCGGGCGATCGTCCAAGCTGCCGAGCGCCCGACCTTGCGGTTGTCGAGGCCGAGATAGCCGGCGCGCACGCCCTCTGCGAAGTCGGAAAGAACGGTGAAGACCGCAATACCCTTCTGCTTCAGCTCCTCCACGGCGGCCGTCACCGCCGGATAATCGGGCGCCACCATGGCCACCGCCTGATTGCGGGCGGTCAGGCTCTTGAGCTTCTCGATAATGGCGGCAGGGGTGGAGGCGGCGGGATAATCGATCTGAACCTGCAGCCGTGCCGTGGTGCAGGCCGCAGCCGCAAGCTCGATCTCGCGGGCAAAGGCCTGGTAGAAGGATTGCGTCGGCTTCTGCAGCAGAAAGGCCAGCTGATAGCGCGGCAGATCCTCAAACACCCGCTGCCGGATGAGGCCGACCGCGTGATAACCGATCGACTGCGCCGCGTCATAGACCCGGCGCGCGGTCTCCTCGCGCACCTTATGCCTGCCGTTCAACACGCGATCGACGGTCGCCACACTGACGCCGGAGGTGCGGGCGAGATCGGAAATGGTTGGCCGGCGCATCGTTCTTCCTGATGGATTCCATCACGAATGAAAGTCAGCCGTGATGTGTTTTGATAGAATATATCAAGACTGCATTGAGCCCGGCGCAAAGTCAACTTAACCTTCATGGCGGCCAAGGAGCGGCGGGAGGCAAGAATGACCGAGACGATGAAACGCGACTATAGCCTGCTGGGCGAGAGCAGCCGCCGGGCGGTTGAGACTGGGCTTGCCGCGGCCGAATGGTATCACACCGAAGTGTCGCGCAAGGAGATGAAGGCGCTGATGCAGCGCTCTGATGCGGCAGCGATCCGCGATACGGTCATCTGGCTCGGCAGCATGGTGATCTTCGCCGGCCTCGGCATCTATTTCTGGGGCTCTTGGCTCTGCGTGCCGTTTTTCCTAGCCTACGGCGTGCTCTACGGCTCGGCGTCCGACAGCCGCTGGCACGAGTGTGGTCATGGCACGGCATTCAAGACGCGCTGGATGAACGACGCCGTCTATCAGATCGCCTGCTTCATGATCATGCGCAATCCGGTGACGTGGCGCTGGAGCCACACCCGCCATCACACCGACACCGTCATCGTCGGCCGCGACCCCGAAATTGCCGTCATGCGCCCGCCGGATCTCTTCCGGCTGATCCTCAATTTCTTCGGCATTCTCGACGCCGGATATGCTGTCATCGATATGCTGCGAAACGCCTTCGGTGTCATCAGCGCTGCCGAGAAAACCTTTATCCCGGAGATGGAGCAGCCGAAGACGATCCAGGTGGCGCGCATCTGGCTGGCGATCTATGTCGTGACCATCGCGCTCGCGATCTATCTGGGCTCGTTCCTGCCTTTGATGCTGATTGGTCTGCCGCGTCTCTACGGTGCATGGCACCATGTGCTGACCGGTCTGCTGCAGCATGGAGGCCTTGCCGACAATGTCATCGATCACCGGCTGAACAGCCGCACCGTCTACATGAACCCGATCAGCCGCTTCATCTACTGGAACATGAACTATCACGTCGAGCATCACATGTTCCCGATGGTGCCCTATCACGCGCTGCCGCAGCTGCACGCGATGATCAAACACGATCTTCCGGCGCCGAACGCCTCGATGTGGTCGGGCTACAAGGAAATGATCCCGGCCTTCCTGCGCCAGCTGCGGAACGAGGATTATTTCCTGAAGCGCGAACTGCCGCAGACGGCGCGGCCGTATCGCGAGGAGTTCCACGGCGAGCTCGCCCCCGCCGCACAATAAACGACATATCTGTGAGGAAAGAACATGAGCGGAAACTGGATCGAAGTCTGCGCGGCCGATGATATCGACGAGGAGGATGTCATCCGCTTCGATCACGACGGCAAAACCTTTGCGGTCTATCGCAGCCCCGACGACGGGTTCTTTGCGACGGACGGGCTCTGCACGCACGAGCGCATTCACCTCGCGGATGGTCTGGTGATGGACGACATCATTGAATGTCCGAAACATAACGGCCGCTTTAGCTACAAGACCGGCGAGGCCAAGGGCGCTCCCGTCTGCGTCAACCTGAAGACCTATCCGGTCAAGGTCGAAGGCGGCGCCGTCTTCATCTCTCTCTAGGAGGCTCCCGTGTCTCATTTCGTCATTGTCGGGGCCGGAGAATGCGGCGCCCGCGCTGCCTTTGCGCTGCGCGAAAAGGGTTTCGACGGCGGTATCACGCTTGTCGGAACCGAGACCCTGCTGCCATACGAGCGGCCACCGCTGTCGAAGGCAAGCCTCGGCGAAACCATCGAACCCAAGCTGATCGCTGCTGCCGAACGCTATGAGGCGGCGAATATCCGCCTGCTGAACGGCGTCTCGATGGAGAGTCTCGATGCGGAAGCTCGGAATATGGTGCTCTCCGATGGCGCGGTGATCTCCTATGACAAGCTGCTGCTGGCGACGGGTGCCAGCGCCAGGGAGTTTCCCGGTGCGCCTGCAATGAGCGCGCGGATTCGAGCGCTGCGCACGCACCAGGACGCGATTGCCCTGCGCGGCGTCATGCAGCCGGGCAAGCATATCGCCATTATCGGCGGCGGGTTCATCGGCCTCGAGGTGGCGGCGACGGCGATCAAGCTCGGCGCGCGCGTCACCCTCGTCGAGGGGCTTGAGCGGGTGTTGAAGCGTGGTGTGCCTGAGGAGATCGCCCATGCGCTCGCAGAGCGCCATCGGGGCGAAGGCATCGATCTGCGCTGCGGAGCGGCGATCGAAGCGGTCGGCGAAGCGAAGGAACATGCCTTCATCCGTATGACGGGCGAGACGCTGGAAGCCGACATGATTCTCGTTGGGATCGGTGCCCGGCCGAATGTCGAACTGGCGGAAAAAGCAGGCCTTGCTGTTGATAACGGTATCGCTGTCGACACCCATCTGCAGACCTCCAGGGCGGACATTTATGCTGCCGGAGACTGCTGCTCTTTTCCTCTTGAAATTTACGGCGGTAAACGCGTGCGACTCGAATCGTGGCGCAATGCGCAGGAGCAGGGCACCCTCGCCGCCGCCAATATGATGGGCGGCAGCGAGACGATTTCCGCCGTGCCGTGGTTCTGGTCGGATCAGTATGATCTGACGCTGCAGATTGCAGGCCTCGCCGAGGGAGCCGTGACGCATCTGAGGCGCGATCTCGGCGACGGCGCCTTCATCCTCTTCCATCTCGATGTCGGCGGCCGTCTGCTGGCAGCAAGCGGCATCGGTACCGGCAATGCCGTCGCCCGCGACATCCGCCTTGCGGAGATGCTCATTGCAGCGCGCGCCCATCCCGATCCGGCGGCCCTGACCTCAACCAATGTCAAATTGAAGTCGCTGCTCGCGGCCTGAATGGAGAACAGAATGAAGAAGCATATCCGGCCGACCGTCGCCGATCTTTTGGCGGAAAAAGGTAAGCGGCAACTTACGATGTTGCGCGTGACCTCGCTGGAGGAAGCGGAAGCTTCAGAGAAGGCGAAGATCGATATCGTCTCGGTTCCGCCAGCGCTGTTGGGGCCGGTCTTTCGCGAGGTGGCGCCGAGCCCATTTGCCATCCCGGGGCTTGAATATGGCGATCTGGTCTCGGCGGACGAGTATATGCGCGAGGCGTTCAAGGCGCTGAAAGCCGGCGGTGATGCCGTCTATTGCGCTGCCGGGCTCTCCACCATCCGGCGGATGCGCGAGGAGGGGATTCCCGTCTGCGGTCACGTCGGCCTCATTCCATCCAAGGCGACCTGGACCGGCGGCTTTCGCGCCGTCGGCAAGACGGCAGCGAGCGCCTTCGAGATCTGGCGCCAGACCAAGGCGCTGGAGGAAGCGGGCGCCTTCGCGGCCGAGATCGAGGTCGTGCCCGGCGAGGTCGCGGCTGCGATCAGCCAGAACACTTCTATGCTGATGATCTCCATGGGGGCCGGAACCGGCTGCGATGCGCAATATCTCTTCGCCGACGATGTGCTCGGCGCCAATCGGGACCACTATCCACGCCACGCCAAGGTCTATCGCAACTTCGCAGCCGAGCATGACCGGTTGCAGCGCGAGCGTATCGCGGCCTTCACCGAATTCGCCGAGGATGTCAAAACCGGCGCCTATCCGGAAAAGCGGCACCTCGTCGGCGTCGATGAAGAGCAGCTGAAACTCTTCCTGCACCGGCTGCGCAGCGAGCTGGATCGCGCCTGATTGCTTGGCGAGGCGGCGGGCGTGGCGTGCTACGCCTGCCGGATGTGGATCAGATAGCAGGTTGCGCGGCCGCGAAGAACGAATGGAGACGGGTGTTCCACTGCGGCCAGAACCGCGTCGTCATTCTCGAGTGCTGCATTTTCTCCACCGTATTCGCAGACGAGGCTGCCGTCGCGGCAAAGAAGCAGAACCGTGCCGGCATTCGCTGTCCCAGTCCATTCACCATCGACTGCAAGCCGTATGACGCTGTGTGCAAGTCCCCCGCGCCGCGTCATGACATTCAGGTCGGTGATCGTGCCATCGGCGAGGGTGGCGGCCACCGAAACGTCGGCAGGGAAGGCGAGCGGCTCGCTCGATCTGGTCAGCAAAACGGGAGCCCGGCCGCCGATGGCGAGCGACATGCCGCTGCCAGTGAGAATTGACAGTGTCCGGTCGATTCCTTCGAAAATCGAAAACGGTCCATCGTTGGCAACCGTCGCCATACTGACCCGCCAGTCGAATGCCCCGAGCGCCGCGTTCTCGGGGAAGACAGCAATCTCCACCGTCTCCCCGCCGCCATTCTTCCAAGGCATGCGGCGATGGTTGCTGGCCTTGAGATGGGTGATGCGTGGCATGGCGGGCTCCGGATGGAAAGCTGCAGGCGAGTGGACTAAGGTTTAGCGAACTAGCTCAATAGTCACGCACTCTGGAAATCATGGATATCCATGAAGAGAAGATCAACCTATCGCGCTTGATGGCGAGGGTTGCCAAGGGCGAGTCCTTCATCCTTCAAGGCAGGAAAGCCAATCGAACGTCTGGTCCTGCTGACAGTGGACAGAACCCTCGCGCAATACGGTGGTTCTGTCCGGCTGATGTGATCGTCAGTTCCCCAAAATCCCCGGCAGCCGCAGGCCCTTCTCCTTGGCGCAATCGATTGCGATGTCATAGCCCGCATCGGCGTGGCGCATGACGCCGGTGGCCGGGTCGTTCCAGAGGACGTTTCCGAGGCGCCGCGCCGCATCGTCGGTGCCATCGGCGCAGATGACCATGCCCGAGTGCTGCGAGAAGCCCATGCCGACGCCGCCGCCGTGGTGGAGCGACACCCAGGTGGCGCCCGATGCGGTGTTGAGCAATGCGTTGAGCAGCGGCCAGTCGGAAACGGCGTCCGAGCCGTCCTTCATCGCTTCGGTCTCGCGGTTCGGCGAGGCCACCGAGCCGGAATCCAGATGGTCGCGGCCGATAACGACGGGTGCTTTCAGTTCGCCGTTCCGGACCATCTCGTTGAAGGCAAGGCCGAGCTTGTGGCGGTCGCCGAGGCCGACCCAGCAGATGCGTGCCGGCAGACCCTGGAAGGCGATGCGTTCGCGCGCCATGTCGAGCCAGTTGTGCAGGTGCTTGTTGTCAGGCAGCAGTTCCTTCACCTTTGCGTCGGTCTTGTAGATATCCTCGGGGTCGCCCGACAGGGCAGCCCAGCGGAACGGGCCGATCCCGCGGCAGAAGAGCGGGCGGATATAGGCCGGCACGAAGCCCGGGAAGGCGAAGGCGTTTTCAAGGCCCTCGTCCTGGGCGACCTGGCGGATGTTGTTGCCGTAATCGAGCGTCGGAACGCCCGCATCCCAGAAGGCGACCATGGCTTCGACATGCTGGCGCATCGAGGCGCGGGCGGCATCTTCGACGGATTTCGGATCGGTTTCGCGCTTGGCCTTGGCTTCCTCGACCGTCCAGCCGACCGGCAGGTAGCCGTTGCGAGGGTCGTGCGCCGAGGTCTGGTCGGTGACGATATCGGGGCGCGGGCCGCCGGCCTTCATCCGCTTGAGGAGTTCCGGGAAGATTTCAGCGGCATTGCCGAGCAGGCCGACGGACTTGGCCTCTCCGGCCTTGGTCCACTTGTCGATAAGGGCTAGGGCCTCGTCGAGCGTCTTTGCTTTTTCATCGACATAGCGGGTGCGGATACGGAAATCGATGCGGGTCTCGTCGCATTCGACGGCGAGGCAGCAGGCGCCGGCCATCACGGCTGCCAGTGGCTGAGCGCCACCCATGCCGCCGAGACCACCGGTAAGGATCCACTTACCTTTGAGATTGCCGTCATAATGCTGGCGGCCGGCTTCGACGAAGGTTTCGTAGGTGCCCTGAACGATGCCCTGCGTGCCGATATAGATCCACGAACCGGCCGTCATCTGGCCGTACATCGCAAGGCCCTTCTTGTCGAGCTCGTTGAAATGATCCCACGTGGCCCAATGCGGCACGAGGTTGGAATTGGCAATCAGAACGCGCGGCGCATCCTTGTGGGTGCGGAACACGCCGACCGGCTTGCCGGACTGAACGAGCAGCGTCTCGTCCTCGTTGAGCGTCTTCAGTGTTGCGGCGATGCGGTCGAAATCCTCCCAGGTGCGGGCTGCGCGGCCGATGCCGCCGTAGACGACCAGTTCGTTGGGGTTCTCGGCCACATCGGGATCGAGATTGTTCATCAGCATGCGTAGCGGCGCTTCGGTCATCCAGCTCTTGGCATTCAATTCATTGCCGCGAGGTGCGCGGATTTCGCGGATATTGTGACGCGGATTGCTCATCTCAGATCTCCAGGGAAGGAAGGATGTTGGCGGAAACGGACGCGTTGAGCGCCCCGGTGGCGATCAGGCTGCTTGCAGCCTCGAGGTCGTTGGCCATGTAGCGGTCGATTTCGAGCGTCGGGACCACGGCGCGGATCGTGCCGATCGCCTTCAACAGTTCCGGGCTGGTGGCAAGCGGCGAGCGGAATTCGACGCCCTGTGCGGCGGTCAGCGCCTCGATGCCGACGATGCCGAAGAGGTTCTCGGTCATCTGCAGCAGACGGCGGGCGCCATGGCAGGCCATGGAAACATGGTCTTCCTGGTTCGCCGAGGTCGGCGTTGAGTCGACGGATGCCGGGTGCGACATCTGCTTGTTCTCGCTCATCAGCGCCGCCGAAGTCACCTCGGCAATCATCAGGCCGGAGTTCAGGCCGGGCTTCTTGGCGAGGAAGGCCGGCAGACCGTAGGAAAGCGCCGGATCGACGAGAAGCGCGATGCGGCGCTGCGCGATCGCGCCGATTTCACAGACGGCGATGGCGATCTGATCTGCGGCAAAGGCGACCGGCTCGGCATGGAAATTGCCGCCCGAGACGACGGAGTTGTCGGAGAGAACCAGAGGGTTGTCGGTCACCGCATTGGATTCGATCTCAAGCGTGCGGGCAACGGAGCGCAGAAGATCGAGGCAGGCGCCGTCGACCTGCGGCTGGCAGCGGATGCAATAGGGATCCTGCACGCGCTCGTCGCCCTCGATATGGCTCTGGCGGATGACCGAGTTGTCGAGCAGGGCGCGCAGCGCCGCTGCCGTATCGATCTGGCCTTTATGTCCGCGCAGCGTATGAATGTCGGGATGGAAGGGCGCGGAGGAGCCCATCGCGGCATCCGTCGACATTGCGCCGGTAATCAGCGCAGCCTGGGCGGCGCGGTGGGCACGGAACAATCCGGCCAGCGCCAGCGCCGTCGAGGTCTGTGTGCCGTTGATCAGCGCCAGGCCTTCCTTGGCGGCGAGCACGACAGGCTTCAGCCCGGCCTTTTGCAATGCCGCAGCGCCGGAGAGGCGTTCGCCTGCGAAGAAAGCTTCGGCTTCGCCCATCATCACGGCTGCCATATGGGCGAGCGGTGCGAGGTCGCCCGAGGCGCCGACGGAGCCCTTTTCCGGGATGACAGGGATCACGCCCTTTTCGAGCATGCCTTCAATCAGCCGTATAAGCTCAAGCCGTACACCGGACGCGCCACGGCCGAGCGAGACGAGCTTCAGCGACATGATCAGCCGCACGACATTCTCGGGCAGCGGCGCGCCGATTCCGCAGCAATGTGAGAGGATGAGGTTGCGCTGAAGCGTGGCGACATCGGCGGCATCGATCTTGATCGAGGCCAGTTTGCCGAAGCCAGTATTGATGCCGTAAACTGGGGCATTGCCCGCGGCGATCTCGGCGATCCGCGCGGCAGCCTTGTTGATCCCGGCGTCGAAGGATGGATCGAGCCTGGCCGGTTCGCCGGTCCAGTAGATTGTTTCCAGCTGTTTCAGAGAAACGGAGCCCGGATGGAGGGTGATGGTCAACGGCCGATCCTTTCGCCCTTGTAGATGCGTGCATGAAGTGGGTTGAAGCCGATGCGGTAGACGAGCTCGGCGGGGCTCTCGATATCCCAGATTGCCATATCGGCGGATTTTCCGGCTTCCAGCGTTCCGGTCTCGCCAAGAAGGCCAAGCGCGCGGGCACCCTCGCGGGTGGCGCCGGCGATGCATTCCTCGACGGTCAGGCCGAAAAGCGTTGCCGACATGTTCATCGTCAGCAGCAGAGACGTCAGCGGCGAGGTGCCGGGATTGCAGTCGGTCGCGATGGCGATCGGCACACCTGCGGCGCGCAACGCCTTGACCGGCGGCTTCTGCTTTTCGTTGATGGCGTAGAAGGCGCCGGGCAGCAGCACGGCAACGGTTCCGCTCGCAGCCATGGCCGCAATGCCTTCGCCGTCGAGATATTCCAGATGATCGGCGGACAGTGCGCCGTAACCGGCTGCGAGCTTGGCGCCGCCAAGGTTCGAAAGCTGCTCGGCATGCAGCTTGACCGGCAGGCCGAGCGCCTTGGCACGATCGAAGACGCGGGCGATCTCGTCGGTCGAGAAGGCGATGCCTTCACAGAAACCATCGACGGCGTCCGCAAGACCGCGCTTGTGCGCTTCATCCAGCGTCGGCAGCACGACATCGTTGATATAGTCGCCGTTGCGGCCCTTGTAATGCGCGGGTGTCGCGTGGGCGCCGAGATAGCTGGTCTTGACCCGAACTGGTCTCATGGCGCCGAGCGCGCGGGCGGCTTCCAGCATTTTCAGCTCGCCATCGCTGGTCAGCCCGTAGCCGGACTTGATCTCGATAGTCGTGACGCCTTCGGAAAGTAGCGTGTCCAGCCGCCGGATCGAAGCCTGCACGAGACCATCGACAGACAGCGCATTGGTCGCTTTCACCGAAGACACGATGCCGCCGCCGGCGCGGGCGACTTCCTCGTAGGTCGCGCCTTCGAGGCGCATCTCGAACTCGCGGGCGCGGTTGCCGCCATAAACGATGTGCGTGTGGCAATCGACGAGGCCGGGGGTGACCCAGCGTCCTTCGAGATCGGTGATCTCGGCACGCTCGATCATCGCGACCGGCAACTCGCCCTCCGGGCCAACATAGGTGATCCGGCCACCTTCGGTTACGACAGCACCTTTTTCGATGATGCCCAGACCCGGCTGCGCAGGATCGAGCGTCGCCAGTCTGGCGTTGCGCCAGAGGCTTGGACGGTCCGTTCCGGTGAAAAGATTATCCCCTGTCATCAGCTTTACGCCTTTCCTTATGTCGAAACATGTATATACATAATAATCAGGTGACAAGTGGAATTTTGGGCGCTTCCATGGAAAAGAAAGATGGGACGTCCTGAAGGGAGAAGCCGATGACGACACTTCATGCAAAAAGCGCGCTGCTGCCGCAGGGGTGGCAGAGCGATGTGCGGTTGACGATCGAGGGCAGCCGTATAGCCAAGATCGAGACCGGTGTCGCGGCCGCCGCAGGCGATGAGCGGCATTCGGTGCTGGTCCCGGCGATGCCCAACCTTCACAGCCACGCGTTTCAGCGTGCCATGGCGGGCCTCGCCGAAGTCCGCGGCCCCACGGATGACAGCTTCTGGAGCTGGCGCACAGTGATGTACAAGTTTGCGCTGTCGATGACGCCGGACCATGTCGAAGCCGTTGCTGCGCAGCTCTATATGGAAATGTTGGAGGCGGGCTTCTCCCGCGTCGGCGAGTTTCACTACCTGCACCACGACAAGGACGGCCGCCCCTATGGCGATATTGCCGAGCTTGCCGGGCGCATTGCCAGCGCCAGTACCGATACCGGTATCGGTCTGACGCTTCTGCCTGTCTTCTATGCCCATTCCGGTTTCGGCGGCGCGGCACCGATCGAGGGGCAGCGCCGCTTCATCAACTCTGTGGAGAGCTTCGGTAGCCTGATGGAGCGCTGCACGGCGATAACGGGCGGGATCGAGGGCGCCAAACTCGGTATCGCGCCGCATAGTCTCCGGGCTGCAACGCCGAACGAGCTGAATGCGGTTCTGCCGCTGGCAGGCAACGGCCCTGTTCACATCCACATCGCCGAGCAGGTCAAGGAGGTCGAGGACTGCATCGCCTGGTCCGGCGCGCGGCCGGTCGAGTGGCTGCTTGCCAACGCCCCGGTCGACGGCCGCTGGTGCCTGATTCATGCGACCCACATGACGAATGACGAGACGCGCGGCATGGCGAGAAGCGGCGCGATTGCCGGCCTTTGCCCGATCACTGAGGCCAATCTCGGCGATGGTACGTTTGCCGCTCCGCTGTTTCTGGAAGAGGGCGGGCGTTACGGCGTCGGGTCCGATTCCAACGTGCTGATTTCGCTGTCCGGCGAGCTGCGCCAGCTCGAATATTCCGAGCGCCTGCATCGGCGCGCCCGCAACGTCATCGCCGCGCCCGGCGGTTCGACGGCGCGCGCCCTGTTCGACAATGCCCTCAAGGGCGGCAATGCGGCACTGTCTGCCGCCGCCGGGCTTGGCGAAGGAAGGGATGCTGACATCATCTCGCTCGATTGCACCGCCATCCCCTATCTCTCAGGCGATCAGCTGCTGGATCACTGGATCTTTGCCGGTGGCGTCGGGATAGACAGTGTCTGGTCGCTCGGACGCAAGCAGGTCGAAGGTGGCCGCCATAAGAAGCGGGAGGCCATCAATCGCCGCTTCCTTGCCGCGATGCGCGAGCTGCTGGATGCATGAGCCTTCCCTTCCTTCCGTATAAGCTCTAGAGCGGGGAGGACGCCAACCGGAGCCAGAGATGAACGGCAGCAAGGATGCGACACTGCATCAAAGCATCTTGAGCGAGATCGAGGGCCGTATTGTCTCCGGCGAGTGGCCACCGGGGCATCGCATTCCTTTCGAGGTCGATCTTGCCCAGCAGTATGGCTGCTCGCGGATGACCGTGAACAAGGTGATGACGCAGCTTGCCAAGGCCGGGCTGATCGAGCGGCGGAAGAAATCCGGCAGCTTCGTCACCCAGCCGCAGGCGCAATCGGCCGTTCTTGAGATCCACGATATAAAGGCCGAGGTTCAATCGCTGAACCTGCCCTACAGGTATCGCGTCGTGTCGAAGGCAAGCCGGAAGGCAAAGGCGGGAGACGGGCGGTTGCCGGATCTGGCAGCCGGTACGCCGCTTCTGGAGCTCGCCTGCGTTCACTTTGCCGGGCCGCGCCCCTTTTGCCTGGAGGAGCGTCTGATCAATCTCGAAACCGTGCCCGATGCCGCGACTGCGGATTTCGGCGATGTTGCGCCAGGGGCCTGGCTTCTGAAGCAGGTGCCGTGGACGACGGCTGAGCACAAGATCCATGCGCTGTCTGCGGGCAATGCCGCTGCCGATGCGCTGGATATTGCCCGCGGCGCGGCCTGCCTCGTCATCGAGCGCCGGACCTGGAGCAATGCCGGGCCGGTGACCCACGTGCGCTTTACCTATCCTGGCGACCGGCATGCGCTCGTCGCCCGTTTCAGCCCGGCTTCCTGAGAATCGACCGCCTGCTTATTGCGAATCATGCGCCAAATAGCGGAAGTAAAAGCCAAGATGGCTTCCGGAAAATGATATGCGCTATGAGATCGACAACGCCCTGCTGAAAAGCCTGCTGCCAGCGGTGGTGCAAGCCGAGGACATGCTGGCGCGTCTCGATGAGCGCGCCGCGCGCTCGCCTGTCGGCGAAGGCTTTACCGAGCGTGGCCATTTTTTCGATGCCGCAGGCGCGCTCTGGGTCGCTGGAGAGCTCGTTCATATCGAGGATCTCGTTCTGCACGACGCCCATATGGACAGCCGCACGCCGAGCCACGAACTGACGATCGCGCATGCGGTTCTTCGCGCAAGGCGGCGGATCTGGACTGCGGACCCCACCTGGGCGCTGAGCGCCGCAGGATTGAACGCGCTTGCCGGAGCCGGGCTGGACGAGGGGACGGCGCCGGAGATCAAGAGCCTGCGCCCCGTCGAGGAGGAGGCAGACGATCCCGACGAGCTTCTGGCCGCCGAGCTTGCCGAGATCGATGCGGTTCTCGCCCGCTCTCAGAAATTGCTCGATGCCCATATGGGCAAGGAGGCCGAGCCGGAAGAACGGCCGAAGGAAAAGCGCAGCGACGATCCGCTCGGGCTTTTCGGCGACGACGAGTGGGACGAGGGGCTGCGGCTTGCGGATTGGCGTGCAGTCCTGCCGCTTGCCGGCGATCTGCCTCCGGTGCTCGCCGCCGCCGTTCTTTTCGAGGCTTGGGAAAGGATCGAGCCGCTCCGGCGGCAGAACTGGCTCGGTGGATTGCTGGTCTCCAGCCATCTGCGTGCGCGGGGCAAGGTCGCCTCGCATCTCTTCTCTTTCTACGGCGGACTGAAGACGGTGCGCCACGAGCGCCGCCGCTCGCGCGACAGGCTGACCCGGCTTTTGGCCTTCCTAGAAGCGATGAGTGAAAGCGCGGCCACCGGTCTCAGGGAGATGGATCGCCTGACGCTGGCCCGCACCCAGATGGAGCTGCGCTTCCGTGACCGGCGCTCCAACAGCAGCCTGCCGCAGCTTGCCGATTTTGTGCTGTCGCGGCCGATGGTCTCCTCGGCGATGGTCGCCAAGCAGCTGAAGGTCACGAGCCGCGGCGCGCTTAATCTGCTGAACGAGATCGGCATCCGCGAGATGACCGGCCGTGGCCGCTACCGTGCCTGGGGCATCCTCTAAGCAACGCGGAAAAAAGGCCGGAGCTTTCGCCCCGGCCTTTTCTCTAAGGGTGAACGTCCGGCCCGCCATCCTGTCACAGATTGCAGGCCGGACGCTCTAGCGCTTCCATTGCCCCCAGAAGCGCAGTCCTATTCCCGCTCGCCCGTGAAGTTGAGCAGCAGCTGGAAGATGTTGACGAAGTTCAGGTAGAGAGACAGAGCGCCGAAGACGGCAAGCTTCTGGTTCGATTCCTGATCGTGGTTTTCGGAATACTGTTCCTTGATGTTCTGCGTGTCCCAGGCGGTCAGGCCGACGAAGACGACGATACCGATGACCGAGATGGCGAACTGCAGCGCAGACGAGCCAAGGAAAATGTTGACGATGCTGGCGATGACGACGCCGATCAAGCCCATCATCAGGAACGAGCCGACCTTCGCCAGATCACGCTTGGTGACATAGCCGTAGAGGCTGGTCGCGCCGAACATCGTTGCGGCGATGAAGAAGGTACGGGCGATGCTCGTGCCGGTGAACACCAGGAACACCGAGGCCAGCGACAGGCCCATCACGGCGCAGAATGCCCAGAACATCATCTGTGCGGCACTCGCCGACATCGTCTGGATCTTGAACGAGAAGAAGAAGACGAAAGCCAGCGGAGCGAGCATGACGACCCACTTCAGCGGCGACTGGAAGATCGGCACGTAGAGCGCCGGGGTCGAGCCAACGATAAAGGCGACGATGCCGGTGATGACGAGGCCGACACCCATGTAATTGTAGACGCGCAGCATATGCTGGCGCAGTCCCTCGTCGAAGAGCGCCTGCGAGCCGGCGGCAGAGCCGTAGCCGTAACGCGGATTGATCTGGTTCATTGCGATCTCCTCGGGTTGAACTAGTAGAGCGAGCGGGCTAGGCCTTCGGCCGCCCTGTCGAGATTGAGGCCACCATCACCGGCAACGAGGGCATAGGCCACTTCGCCGATTTGCCAGTAGGCAGCTTCGGTATTGTCGAGCGCGAGATGGCCAACCGGTTGCACGGCAAACGCCCCCGGCCTAACGGCAAACAACGAGAGCTGTTTGCCGTTCGCTTCCTGGATAGCCATCTCCACGCTCGGGCCGAATGCAGACGGGAAGATCTGAACATCAGAGACCTTCCAGCCCTTCGGCAGTTCGGGCATGGTAATTGCAGTCGCCGCACGGATCTCGTCGGCGTTGTAATGTGGTGCCGCAGCCTGTGACGGCACGGTCTGGCGCAGCTGCGCCGTCTGGTAGGCGCGAACGGCGTCTTCGACATAGGCCGGAGCCGGCGTCGAGGCTGCCACTTCAGTGGCCGTGAAGGCACCGAAGGTCGTATGAGCGACCCAGCCGGCAGCAACCAGTACGGCAACGGCAGCGATCCGCTGAACGGTGTGCAGGATGCGGCCATAGGACAGGCCACGCTCCAGCCGCCGTGCGGCATCCCGGGTTTCGATCCGGCCGAAGGCATTCTCGCCGGCCAGCGCCAGGCGCAGTTCGCCCTTGATGCTGAGATCGGCCATCACCTTCGCAGCGATATCCGGGTTCTCCGAAAGATAGGATTCCACCTGGATGCGGCGTGCCACATCGAGCTCGCCATCCACATAGGCGTCGAGATCGGTGTCGATGATCGGATCAACTGCTTTCATTGCCGTTCCCTCCGATTAGGCGCAGATGCGAAACGCGCGGTGTCTTCTCCTCGAATTCACGAAGCTGGGCGCGGGCTCGCGAAATGCGCGACATCAGCGTTCCCACAGGAATGCCGAGCGATGCGGCCGCTTCCTGATAGGAAAGGTCTTCGATGGCGACGAGATGCAGCGCCTCTCGCTGTTCTTCCGGCAGGTTGAAGAACGCGTCGCGAACCTGTTGCAGGCGCACGGCATGTTCCTGTCCCGCCGGCAGCGACTGGTCCACCTCGAGGGCCGCTTCGTCATGCCTGCGTGTCAGCGACCGGTTCTGGCGAACGCGATCGATATGGGCATTGTGAACGATGGAAAGCAGCCAGGTGCGAAGATTGCCGCCGCCGCGGAAGCTCTGACGCTTCTCGTAAGCCCGCAGCAGGGCATCCTGCACCAGATCTTCCGCGTCATCCGAGTTGCGCACCAGAGCACGCGCGTAGCGCCTAAGCGCTGCGAGCTGTCCGATAACATCGAATGGGCGTTCTTTCCGTTCCATGATTGAGTATACGGATGCTGGCCGGGATTTATTCCGTGGCGGCATCAAATTTTTTCTGGTTGTTCGGATGCTGCTGTTCTGCCTGTTATATTGAAGGCATCGACAGGGGTATGCGCATGGCTCTCAATATCAGAAATGAGCGTGTTGTTCAGCTAGCCTCGGAGTTGGCAGCGAAGATGCGGGTTAGTAAGATCGAGGCAGTTCGGCTCGCGCTGGAAGCGCATCTTCTTCAATGTAAAGCGACGTTGCCGCTCACCGAGCGGCTAAAGCCGTTACAGGATCATGTCGCCAACCCGCCGGACAGCGATGTTCCACTGGACAAATCTTTCTTCGACGAATTGAGCACCGGCCGCTGATTTCAAATAAGACTTAGGACGTCCCATCCGAAAGCCCATCCAAAATCGGGCAATCGGGCCGGTCATTGCCGTGGCAGGCGTGGACGAGATGCTCGAGCGTGCGGCGCAGCTCCATCATCTCGCGGATCTTCTGGTCGATCTCGGTCAGCTTGGTCTGGGCGATGTCCTTGACGTCGGCGCTGGCGCGGCTCTTGTCTTCGTAGAGCGCCAGAAGCTGCCGGCATTCCTCGACCGAGAAACCGAGGCCGCGGGAACGCTGCAGAAAGCGCAGCTTGTGGACATCGGACAGGTCGTAGTCACGATAGCCGTTTCCGCCCCTTTCAGGGCGGACTAGGCCGATATCCTCGTAGTAGCGGATCGTCTTTGCCGGAAGACCGGACCGGTCCGATGCCTCGCCGATATTCATGGCAGCCTCCTAGAGTTTCTGCACGCGCAGCCTGAGCGCGTTGGCGATGACCGAGACAGATGACAGGCTCATCGCCGCCGCCGCGATCATCGGCGAGAGCAGCAGGCCGAGTACCGGGTAGAGGATGCCCGCAGCGACGGGAACGCCGAGCGCGTTATAGCCGAAGGCGAAGCCAAGGTTCTGGCGGATGTTGCGCATCGTCGCCTCGGCCAGACGCCGGGCGCGGACGATGCCGGTGAGATCGCCCTTCACCAGCGTGATGCCCGCACTTTCCATCGCCACATCGGCGCCGGTGCCCATGGCGATGCCGACATCAGCGGCGGCCAGAGCGGGAGCGTCATTGACGCCGTCGCCGGCCATGGCGACGATTGCGCCCTTGGCATGCAACTCGTCGATCAGCGCCTTCTTGCCTTCAGGCAACACATCGGCACGCACCTCGTCGATGCCGAGCTGTTTGGCAACGGCCTTTGCGGTCCGCTCGTTGTCGCCGGTCGCCATGATGATCCGCAGACCGCTTTCGTGCAGCGCGCGGATAGCTGTCGCCGTTGTCGGCTTGATCCGGTCGGCCACTGCGACGAAGCCGGCGAGGCTGCCGTCGATGGTGACGAACATCACCGTCTTGCCCTCGTCGCGCAGCGCGATGATGTGTTGATAGAGCTCCGAGGTATCGATCCCGAGATCCTGCATCATCGCAGCATTTCCGAGCGCGACTTGCGCGCCGCCGACGAGGCCGGACACACCCTTGCCGGTGACCGCTTCGAAGGAGGCGACGTCGATGGTTGCAATGCCGCGCTCTTCGGCACCGGCGACGATCGCCTCGGCGAGCGGATGTTCCGAGCTGCGTTCGAGGCTGGCAGCAGCGGCGAGCAACTGGTTTTCATCGATGCCGCCGAGAGCGACGGCGTCGGTGAGGCGCGGCTTTCCCTCGGTCAGGGTGCCAGTCTTGTCGACGATCAGCGTATCGACCTTGGAGAAGCACTCCAGCGCTTCGGCATCCTTGATCAATACGCCTTCCTGAGCGCCGCGGCCGGTGGCGATCATGATCGACATCGGCGTTGCCAGACCGAGAGCACAGGGGCAGGCGATGATCAGCACGGCGACGGCCGCGATCAGTGCATGGGCAAGCCGTGGCTCCGGGCCGAAGATCATCCAGGCGCCAAAGGCGAGGATTGCAACAGCGACGACGGCGGGAACGAAGACGGCAGAGACGCGGTCGACGGCACCCTGGATCGGCGCACGGGAACGCTGCGCCTTGGCGACCATGTCGACGATCTGTGATAGGGTGGTCTCGGCGCCCACCCGTTCGGCGGTCATGATGAAGCTGCCGTTGCGGTTCATCGTGCCGCCGGTGACGGCATCACCCTTGGTCTTTTCGACCGGCAGCGGCTCGCCCGTGATCATCGATTCATCGACGGTCGATTGTCCTTCGCTCACCCGTCCATCCACCGGCACGCGCTCGCCGGGGCGGACCCGCAGGCGGTCGCCCTTGGCGATGTCATCGACTTCGATATCGATCTCGCTGCCATCGGTGGTAATCCGCCGCGCGGTTTTCGGGGCAAGATCGAGCAAGGCACGGATTGCCGAACCGGTGCGCTCGCGCGCCTTCAGCTCCAGAAGCTGGCCGACGAAGACGAGCGTGACGATGACGGCGGCTGCCTCGAAATAGACAGGCACCGTATCGCCGTGGCCGCGGATGCTCATCGGGAAGAGGCCCGGCGCGAATGTCGCGACGATGCTGTAGAGATAGGCGGTGCCGACGCCGAGGCCGATCAGTGTCCACATGTTCGGACTGCGATTGACGAGCGAAGCCCATGCACGCCGGAAGAAGGGGATGGCGGCCCAGAGCACGACGGGCGTCGCCAGCGCCAGTTCGAGCCAGACGGCACGCGCCTCGCCGATCATCTCGCGCAGCGGCAGACCGATCATCGGCCCCATAGTCAGCGCCAGCAGCGGAACGGCCAGCGCAGCGCTAACCCAGAAGCGGCGGGTGAAATCGACGAGCTCCGGGTTCGGGCCTTCGTCTGCCGGTGGGATGCCCATCGGCTCCAGCGCCATGCCGCATTTCGGGCAGTCGCCGGGGTGGTCGGCGACAATTTCCGGATGCATCGGGCAGGTATATTGCGTGCCCTTCGGCATCGGCTTTGCCTCTGGGCGATTACCATCGAGATAATCGCCCGGGCTTGCCTCGAACTTCGCCTTGCAGCCTGCCGAGCAGAAGTAAAACTTTTCGCCCTCGTGCCTCAGAAAATGCGTCGCCGTCGAGCGATCCACGGACATTCCGCAGACCGGATCCTTGGCGGTGAGATAATCCTGGGGCGCTGCTTCGAACTTCCTGCGGCAGCCGTCGCAGCAGAAATGGTAGGTATGGCCTTCATGGACCAGGCTCGGCTTGCCGGCATCCGGATCGACCGTCATGCCGCAGACGGGATCACGGGTTACGGGCGCCTCGGCCGGTGTGCCGTGCCTATGGCCGGAGCAGCAGCCCTGCGCTCCGTGGCCGTGATGGTGGGAATGATCGTGATTATCCATAAGACTCTCCTTTGCCCGCAAGGGCAGTGGATAGGCTTATGAACCTTCCAGCAACTGGAAGGTCAAGCGGGAAATTTCGCCCCGCCTGAAAATCGTCAGTCGGGCTCGATCAGGGCGACAGGCTGAACGCCGAGAATACCGGCGAGCGGCAGCCTAGCTCCGGGGTCAAGATGATGTCCGGTAAGGAGATCGCATTTGATGCCCTGCAGACTTGGCGGGATCTCGATTGCGGTATCGGCCCAGAACTCCGGCCCTGAAAACAACACGCCAGGGTCCAGCCAGCCGAGCATCAGGCGTGGTACGACCGCAATCGCATAGTCGCCGTCGAGCTGCCGGGCGAAGGCGACGGCGTGGTCCTTCCGGCTTCCCGTGATGCTGAGCGGCAGATACCGGCCAGCGGCAAACAGCTGTGGCTGGCGGCGGCGCAGGTGCAGGCCGATCTCGATAATCCGCTGTTTCAGCACCGGTGCCGTCAGCTCATCGATTTCGCCATGCGCCGAAAGCGACTTGCGGATTGCCTTGAAATTGACCGGGCGGCGGTTGTCGGGATCGACGAGGCTGAAATCGAAGCCTTCCGCGCCCTGATAAATATCGGGGATGCCGGGAGCGGTCAGCTTGATCAGCGTCTGCGACAGGCTGTTGAGATAGCCGGCGGAAAGGAGGGGCCGCAGCGTTTCGGCAAAGTCCTCATGGAAGGTGAGGTTCGATGAGGCTGTGAGCGCTGATGCGTAAGCATTCACCGCGGCTTCGTATCCCGCATGCGGCTCGTCCCAGCTGGTACCGAGCTTCGCCTCGCGGATCGCTTTCTCGGCATAGGCGGCAAATCGCTCCGTCAAAGCTTCCGCCCGGCCTTCGCTGAAATCTTCAGGCCAGATGCCGGCCAGCGCCTGATAGAGAATCCATTCGACATTGCCCTCTGGCGTCAGGCCGCCCGGTAGTTCGGTGAGGTGTTCGCGGTTCATTTCGCGCCAGCGCTCGACGCTGCGGCGCCAGAGGTCCGGTTCCTCGCTGAGGGCATAAAGTCTCGCGCGGGCGTCTTCACCGCGTTTGGTGTCGTGTGTCGAGGTTGCCGAAAGCCCATGCGGCTGTTCTTCCGCACGCTTTTGCATGAAGCGGTGAAAAGCCTCAACGCCTTCGGGAATCGCGTCCGGCTCGCCGCCGACTTCGTTTGCGGCGAGAAGCCGGTTGTGGCGATAGAACAGCGTGTCCTCCATCGCCTTTGCCATGATGGGACCGCTCAACTGCTGGAAGCGCCGCTGGAATTCTTCCGCGCGGCCGTTGGTCAGCAATGCGCAGACGCCGTCGAGCGCCCTGCGGTCTTTGACATGCCTGGCGGCCGATCCTCTTATCTCTTCCAGCACCGTGGCCTCGCGTGCGTCCATCGCACCGCCTTGGCCGTAGGTCCTATAGACAGGAAAGGCGATCAGAAGCTCGCGAATTGCGTTCCTGATATCCGCTTCCGGTGTATCGGGGAGCGCGGCGGTCGCGAGCTTGCCTAGGCGGTTCACCTCGCCGGCAAAATTCCGCTCCACCATAAGCATCTTGGCGGCTCTCAACCCCGCTTGAAAATCCGCGTTGGCCGGCGCGATGGTCGCATACGCCTTCTGCAACTCGGCCGTTCCCTTGGGGTCGATGAAGAGATCGGCAAGAGCGGAAATGAACTCATAGCCCGTCGTCCCCGAGATCGGCCAATCCGCAGGCAGGCTCTCGCCATGGCCGAGGATCTTTTCGACGATGATATAGGTCTCCGGTCCGGTGGCCTTTCGCAGCCGGTCCAGATAGGCCTTGGGGTCGGCAAGGCCGTCGATATGATCGAGGCGCAAGCCTTGCACTTTGCCCGACCGGACAAGATCGAGGATGACGCGATGGCTGTCCTCGAAGACGGCCTCGTCCTCCACGCGCAGGCCGGCGAGGCCGGTGACCTCGAAGAAGCGGCGGTAGCTCAGATGAGATGCGGCCGTCTTCCAGTGCGTGAGCCGCCAGTGCTGCGCCACGTGGAGTCGGCCGATGTCGCCGGTTTCGGCACTATCGGGATGCAACGGCAGATGCGTCTCGAAATAAGCAAGGGTCTGCTCGCCGGTCTCCGGGTCTCGAACTACCTTGAGTTCGCCGTCGGCCAGCACTTCTTCGAAGGGTTTGCCGAGGATGGGGAGCGTCAGCGGTTCGGACCAGTCGATGTCGAAATAGCCGGCATAGCGGCTCTGTTTTCCATACCGCAGCACGTCCCGCCACCAGGCATTTTCGGTCGAGGCCGCCATGTGGTTCGGCACGATATCGAGGATCAGCCCGAGACCGGCCTGTTTGAGTTCGGCGCAGAGCCGCTCGAACCCCTGGCGCCCGCCGATCGCGGGGTCGATCTCGTTGGCATCGGTGACGTCATAGCCATGGGGCGAGCCTGAGACCGCCGTGAAGATCGGCGAGGCATAGAGATGGCTGATGCCTAGCGCCTTGAGATAGGGCACGAGTTCGGCCGCATGGTCGAAGGTCATGCCGTTGCGAAACTGGAGCCGGTAGGTGGATGTGGGAAGCGTCATGAGCCGCCTTTGTTCGGAAGGATAACGATCCGGAACGGCGGCGGCGGGCTTTTGTTCCCGCCGTTTCATTCTTGCAGCAGGCAGCGGGCAATCTCCTTCCGCCCATTGTCAGGCCCGCGCAGTCATGGTCATGCGCGGCGGAAAATCTGTGCCTGTGTCCCCTTTGGAAAGGTCTTTGAACCGACCAGCTCAAAGCGGCGGAGCGGCATGACGCCGGAGAAGATCGGCAGGCCGCTGCCGAGCGCCAACGGGTAGACCATCAGCCGGTACTGATCGACCAGATCGGCGGCGATGAGACTCCGGGCGAAGCTGGCGCCGCCATGGGCAACGATCGGGTTTCCGTCGGTGGCCTTGAGTTTGGCGATCTCCTCGCTGAGATCACCGCTCGCCACATAGGCGTCCGGCCAGTTGCCGGTCTCGGCAGCCTCCAGGATGGCCGATCCCGACTTCGAAAAGACGGCCTTCGGTATCTCGTTCATCGGCGCGGCGAATGGCCCTGCCGCAGTCGGCCAGAATCCGGCCATACTCCTGAAGCTGCGGCTGCCTATGATGTGCAGGCCGGCATTCGCTACCGTCTCCACCTTCCAGGCAATCGCTTCCTGGTCGCCGTTGAAGATCCAGTCGATTTCGCCTTCGGGACCGCAGACGAAGCCGTCGAGCGACATGGCCATGGTCAGGATCAGGTCTCGCATTGCTCTCTCCTAGCGTTGTTCTGATCCAAGGACGTAGCGAGGGCGCAGGTTCCGACAACGCCGCCGGAAAATCGGGACGTCAGTCGATGAAGACGCCGACACTGGCCGCACGGCCCATCGCGTCGATAACGGTCAGCTTCGAATAGCCGGCGCCGTCCGGCAGCCACTGATTGGTGCGGCGGCGCGAGAGATCCGGCAGCGGCTTGCCGTTTGCCAGCCATCGGAATGGTGCCCGGCCGCCCTGCAGTTTCAGCACGAGCGGCGAGAGATCGCCACTCTTGGCGCCGAGGTCTACATGCGCGCCCTCGGGCGGATAGACGATCTGCGGCGCGGATTCGCGTGACGAATTGACGAGGAGCCCGCTGGCATTCAGTGCAAAACGGCGCTGGCTGACCGGCAGGTCCTGTTTGGCGATGCGGATCGCGCCGGAGGGCGGGCGGGGCAGCGGCGTGGTGGCGATGCCGGACTTGGCGAAACCTTCGAACAGGATCGGCGCCGCGGTGCCATATCCCGTCAGTCCGGGAACTGCGCCGTTGTCAGGGCGGCCAACCCAGACGCCGAGGACATAGCGGCCGTCATAGCCAACCGACCAGGCGTCACGGTAGCCGTAACTCGTGCCCGTCTTGTAGGCGATGCCGCGCTGCGGCGCGCCGGCGGGCGGGATGACGCCGGAGAGGATATCGGCGATGTTCCAGACGGCGACGGGTTCCAGCAACGGCTCGCCATCGATCTTGCCGGGAATGCCGGTCACGCCATCGCCGATCCTGACCGGCTGGCCGTTGTTGGCGAGCGCCGTATAGAGCTGCACCAGATCCTTCAGCGTGATGCCGACGCCGCCGAGGCCAATGGCCAGACCCGGCGTCTCATTTGGCGGCAGGCTCGGCTGAACCTCGGCGCGGCGGAAGCGCACCATCAGCCGTGTCGGATTCACCGCATCGAGAAGCTTCACGGCCGGGACGTTCAGCGACAGCTGCAGCGCCTCGCGGATCGTCACGTCGCCCTGATAGCTCATGTCGAAATTGCGCGGCCGGTAACCGAAGAAATCCGCCGGACGGTCCTCGATGATGGTTTCCTGGGCGACGAGGCCCTGCTCGAAGGCGAGACCATAGATGAAGGGTTTTAGCGTCGAGCCCGGCGAGCGGCTGATGCGGGTCATGTCGATCCAGCCGGAGCGGCTGGCGTCGAAATAATCGGCCGAGCCGACCTCACCAACGATCTCGCCGGAGCGGGCATCCGCCATCACCATGGCGATCGACAGCTTCGGGCCGAGCCGCATGGCCGCGTTCCGGGCGGTCAGTTCCAATCCTTCCTGGACCTGTTTCTTCAGCGTCGTCTTGTGCTCGCGCTCCTTGGGCGCCTTGCGCAGTGCCGCTTCGGCAACATGCGCTGCAAGCGCCGGCAGCTGCATGCGCCGCGCTGGCACCAGCGTCGCCTCGGCGCGCCCGGCTTCGCCATCACCGACGGCGTCGGCCACGGCGACACGCTCCAGCACCCGCTTGCGCGCCGCTTCGGCGGCAGCGAGATTGCGATCAGGGCGCCGTTTTTCGGGAAGCTGCGGCAAGGCGACGAGGAGAGCGGCCTGCGCCACCGTCAGCCGCTTCGGCTCCTTGCCGAAATAGGCAAGGCTTGCGGCCCGCACACCTTCAAGATTGCCGCCATAGGGGGCATGGGTCAGGTAGAGATCGAGGATCTGCTCCTTCGACAGCCGCCGTTCGATCTGGATGGCGCGCACCACCTGCAGCAGCTTGGCCGACAGCGAGCGGCCGCTGCGCGGCTCGATCAGCCGTGCCACCTGCATCGACAGCGTCGAGGCGCCGGAGACGATGCGGCCGCTGGTGGCAAGCTGCAGCGCTGCCCGGCCGATCGCCAGCGCATCGATGCCGCGATGGTCGTAAAAGCGCCGGTCCTCATAGGCGACCAGCATGCGCAGGAATTGCGGATCGACGTCGGAGACATCCGTCTTCAGCCGCCAGCGGCCCTCGGGCGTTGCGAAGGCGCGCAGCAGCTGGCCGTCGGCATCCAGCACTTCGGCAGAGACCTGCCCGGCAGTATCGAGCGGCGGCGGATAGGCCTTGTCGAGCGCATCGAGGCCAAGCGCCAGCGCGCCGGCGAAGATCACGCCGGCCGCCGATGCAATGGTGAGCCTGTGCCAGAGCCGCATTACTGTGCTGCGACAACCTCCATCTTGCCGGTCGCGGTGCGGGCCGAGAGCTGCGGCCGGTACATGTCCTCGACGACGGCAGCCGGATGGTCGTAGGTGCCCGGGGTCACGGCGCGCACGACATAGGCGACGTTGATCTCGCGGTTATCGCCTTCCGAGCGGTTGAAGGCCGCCACGAAGCGGTCGTCGCGGAACTCGGTATGGGCGGCCGTCTGTTCGCCGATCCAGTCGAAATTCGTCAGCTGGGCGCTATCGACCAGGCTCGGATTGTCGATCTGGAATCCGGCCGGCAGCAGGTCGGTCACGACGATGCGCGACGGCCAGTCGTTGCTTTCGGTCACATGCAGCACGACGACATAGCGCTCGTTCTGCTTGGCTTCGCTGACATTCGCCTCCTCGCCATCGAGCGTGTAGTAGCTGCGCTCGATCGCAAAGCCGTCGCCGCCGGCAGGCAGCGGCGTCACCGGAGCGGCAACCGTCGTCACCACGGCGGAGACCGTGTCGCTGGTGCCACTGGTCAGCGTCAGCGGATTGTTCAGGAGCGCATCACCGCTCATCGACGCCATGTAGGAGCCCGTATGTTCGGCACCGTTGACATCGACCTTCAGCGCATCGTCGCCGCTCTGGATCGCGCGGGCTGCCAGCAACATCCAGGCCTGTTCCTGGGTGCTCGTCCACTTGGAGCGGTTGAACTCCTTGGCGACGGCCTTGGCGAGCTCCGGAATGACCGGCGGCACCGGACGGCTTTCAGCAGCCAGCGCCAGGATCGCCGCGCCATCACGCAGGATCGAGCCGTAGTCGGTGCGCGAAAGATTGACGCGCTGGACCATCGACGTTTCGGTCATCTGCAGCGCATCGACAAAGATGTTCTTCGAGCGTGTCGCATCGCCGTAGAGCGCCAGCGCCGCGGCGATATGGGCCTTGGCGAGCGGCGTCGGGAAGTCGTTGATCATCGTGTCCGCGTAGTAGCGCAGATCGCTGATCGCCGCCTTCTTGTTGCGGGCGAGAACGTAGAGCGCATAGGCGATATTGTCGCCCTGCGTCTTGACGTCGACGTCGTAGCTGAGCGCGTTCTGCAGGTTCTCGAGCGCCTGCACGAGCGCCCGATCCGGCACATCATACTTCTCTTCACGTGCGCGGGTCAGGAAGTCGGTGACGTAGGAATCGAGCCAGAGGTCGCCTGAGTCAGGTCCCCAGAGGCCGAAGCTGCCTGCCGACGCCTGATAGGAGAGCACGCGGTAGATCGCGTCCTGCACCCGCTTCTTCACATCGGCGTCGTCTTCAAGTCCTGCCTGCTTGGCGAGTTCGCCGAGATAGAGCAGCGGCATGGCGCGGCTCGTCGTCTGCTCGGCGCAGCCGAACGGGTAGCGATCGAGCGTCATCAGCAGCGCCGGAATGTCGAAGGCGGCGGAGCGGGTGACGTTGACGCTGACGGAGGCGCCGGGCAGCACGCTGTCGGCCAGCAGCTCCTTGTCGATCTTCAACGAGGCCCCCGGCTTCAGCGCGATGACGCGGCGCTCGGTGACTGGCAGCGACGCCGGGCGAACCGGCACATCGACAGTCTGATCGAGCGACAGGCCCGAGGCATCCGAGAGATTGATCGTCACCGCGCCTTGGCCCGGCTGCTTGCCGACGAGGGCAAGCGTCAGGTCGGATTTGGCGCCGGCATCGAGATGGATGGTCTTAGAGGCCGAGGCTGCATCGACGCCGACTGCGTCGTTCCCTGATATCGCCAGCTTGAAGTCGCCAGCTGGCGCATCGGTATTGGCGATGTCGAGGCGCAGTTCGGCGTTGTCCCCAGGCGCCAGGAAGCGCGGCAGGCTGGCGGTGACGACGACGGGATCGCGGATGATGACGTCCTTGACGCCATGGCCGACGCCATCCTTCGACCAGGCAACCGCCATGACGCGGGCCGTGCCGTTGAACTGCGGAATGTCGAAGCTGACATTCGCCTTGCCTTCGGCATCCAGCTTCACCGGGCCGGAGAAGAAGGCGACAAGCTTCTGCGTCGGCGGGCTGGCCGAGAGCGCCACGGCGCCGCCGTCACCGCCGGTGCGCAGCTTGCCGGTTGCGCCGAGCGATCCGTCGATCAGGCGGCCGTAGAGGTCGCGGATTTCGAGACCGAGCTGGCGCTGGCCAAAATACCAGTCCTCGGGGTTCGGCGCCTCATAGCGCGTCAGGTTGAGAATGCCGACATCGACGGCGGCAACCGTCACATAGGCATCCTCGTTGGCGCCGGCACCGGCAACTGCGAGGCTGATATTGAGCGGCCCGCGCGGCAGCATCTTGTCAGGTGCATCGACCTTGACCTGCAGCGCCCGCTGCTCGGGATCGACTTTCAGCCATTTGATGCCGATGGACCGCATCGGCATGTGATTGTCCTGGCTGTCGCCGGGACGGAAGAGCGTGGCGGTGACATAGGCACCGGCACCCCAATCGGCGGTGACGGGAATATCGACTTCGCCGCCGGTCTCGCCCATCGTGGCGTTCTGTACGGCCACCAGATTTTCGGTGCCTGCGGTGACCATCAGCTCGCCGCCATAGCGCGAGGTGACCTTCAGCTTGGCCGTCTCGCCAACCTTGTAGCTGTCCTTGTCGAGGGCGATTTCGAGACCATCAGGTGTTTCCGTCGAGGTCGTCTCGACGAACCAGCCGGCGTCGAATTCGAAGCTTGAGGTCGGGCCGTCGGCATCCGGGCTTTCGAGTTCGAGTCGATAGCGGCCCCAGCCGACCGGCACGGAAATCTTGCCGCCGTCCGTTCCGGTATCGATGACGCCATCGGCGACCTGGCGGGCGTTGTAGGCAGGCTCGTATTTCCAGGCGGTGCCGTCGCGGTACCACTGGTATTCGCGCTCGAGATTGTAGAACTTCCAGCGCAGGCCCTTCACCTCCTGCTTCTGGCCTTCGGCGGTGATGCCGATGACATTGAAGGAGGCTGTCGAGTTCTCGGCGACATCGCCGGAGAATTCGGGCTTGATGCCGATCATCGGACCCTGGTTCTTGACCGGTATCACCAGCGAGCGCTCCAGCGCCCGGCCGCCCTGTTCCTGCATGCGGATATAGACGGTGGCGTTCAGCAGCTGGGTGGTGGCAGGAAGGTCGCCGACCGTGAGATCGGTCGATGCCTTGCCGTTTTCATCGAGCTCGGGCAGGCCCTCGATCGTCTGGCGGTTTTCTTCGGAGGCTTCTTCATCGGCAAGGCCGAAGAAGTAGCCGGCGAAGGCAGCGCTTTCGCGGGTCGGCTTCAGCACGACGTCGCCTTCGAGCGTCAGCCCGGCAGCCGGTGCGCCATAAAGGTATTTGCCGTTGATTTCGATCGTCGCCGGCGTATCCGGGCCGATTTCCTTGGCCGCGGTCTTCAGCTCCATGTCGGTGCGATCGGGCACGAAATCATCGACCAGGAAGCTCTTGGTGCCGATCGCAGCACCCTTCGGATCCGTGTAGATGTTCATCGTCCAGGTGCCGCGCATGGCGTTCTGCTGCACCGGCAGATCGACCGTATAGCCGCCGAGATCGCTGGTTTCCTTGACGATGCGGCGGTCTTCCACACCATCGGGGCGCAGGAAGACGAAGGTGAGCGGCAGGTTCTCGATCGCCTTGCCGTCGGTGTCGCGGGCCAGTGCCGACGCATGCACCGTCTCGCCGGCCCGGTAGATGCCGCGCTCGGTAAAGGTCATGATATCGATTGCGCCCGGCGAAGCGCGGCCGGTGACGCCGCGGTCGGAGAGGTCGAAGCCGGCGCGCGTCATGTCGAGGAAGACGTAGTCGGAATCGCCGTTCTTGGCGGTGATGACGGCCGGCGTCAGCGCCGCGGTGCCGCGCATCAGGCCGGCGGTGAAGGTGGCGCGGCCGTTATCGTCGGTCTTGGCGGTGCCGAGCACTTCGTTGTTCTTGGCAAGCAGCGTCAGCTCGACGCCGGCAATCGCCTTGGCGGAAGCCAGCGAGCGGGTGAAGACGTTGAGGCCGTCGGTGCCGGCATAGGTGGTGATGCCGACATCCGAGACGACGAACCACTGCGTCGCCTTGCTGTCCCATTCATTCTCTGGCGCGTTGGCAGGCGAGGCGATTAGCACGTAGACGCCGGGCTTGCGCTGCGGCAGCGCCTCATCGACGGGGAAGCTGGTGACGACATCCTTGTTGAGGTCGTTGGCGATGTCGATCGAACCCTGCCAGACCAGCTCGCCGCTTTCGTCCTCGATGCGCTGGGCGCTGTAGCCGTCGAGCTGCGTCAGGAACTGCGAATTCGTCAGCAGCGGCGCAATGCCGCGATCGCCGATGCGGTAGAGCTTCAGCGCCGCCGACTGGATGTTGACAGAAACCAGCGGAATACCGCGGCGCGCCGTGGATGGCAGCACGAAGCTGTCGCCGGTGAAACGCACCGTCTGGCTGCGGTCCTTGACGTAGATGTCGAGGCTGACAGGCGCTTCCAGCACCTCATCGACCGACGACGGCAGGCCGGAGCGGAAGACGATCTTGTAGTTCTCGCCATGAACGAGACCTTCGACGCAGATCTGCTTGTCCTTGGCTTCGAGCGCTTTCGGCGCCTGGCCGTTCAGCGTCACGAAGGGCGTGTAATCCGTCGTCTTGACCAAGGATTCCGAGAAGGTGACGCAGGCGCGGGGATTGGCGCTGTCGGCATCGACATTATGCTCGGTGATCCGGAAGCCCTGCTCGGCCTTGAGCTTCAGATAGGCGTCGTTGACTTCCTTGGAGCTCGCAAGCGCCAGGCTCGCCTTGTAGGCGTTGAGTGCCGCCCGGTAGTTCGAATTCTTCGACAGCGACGTCGCAAGCACGGCCAGCGCGTCGGCGCGCTTGGAGGCAGTGCGGGTTAGGTCATATGCGTTCAACGCATCGAGCTGCGCCTGGCCGAAGACCTGGCTGTCGGTGCCGCCGAGCGAATTGGCGGCGCGCGCGGTTTCGAGCCAGAGGTCGCCATCGTTGGGGGTGAGCGCCAATGCGCCATGGAAGGATTCCAGCGCGGCGGCGAGATTGTTGGCCGTGAGATCGAGGCGGGCGGTCGCCGTGAGATTATCGACCGACTGACCTTCCTGGGCCTCGGTCAGCTCGTTGTTGGTCTTGTAGTCGCGGGCCTGCTGGATGACGTCGGCCGAGAGAAAGTTGAGGCGCGGGGCAGCGCCCAGATCCGGCTCCTGCGGAATGGCCGCGGCCGTCGTCTCGACGATCCGGCCGGCGATCGCGCCCGGGAAGGCGTTCATCGTCTTGAAGTCGGATTTCAGGAAGCACCAGCTGACCTTGGGATTATAGGTAAAGGCTTTGCAGCTCTTGTCGCCGATGCAGGACTTCTTGCACTGGTCGAGCGAGACGTTCTGCTCCGTCCTCAGATCGAAGCCGAAGAAATCCGCATCCTTGATCGTCTGGATATCGCGCTTCGCATCTGCGGCGCCGGCTGGCAGGCTGATCGCAAGTGCAGAAAAGGCGATGGCGGCGAAGGCGAAGAAAGAGCGTACAGACATCAAGTCCCCCCGGGCGGCTGCGCTGATCGGGCCGCACTCTTGGCTGCCCCGATGGCGTTGTCAACACAACTTATGCGGTGTCGCGTTTTCGCACAGAAGCCGCCATCGCATTATCATGTCATCATGAGATAAGTCCTTTGGAATTGGGCCTTTTTGCTGCTTCTGGCAAGACGAAACGCGGCAAAGGGAATTGCTCTCCGATGGACCTGTTTTTGTCGGGAAGGCGCGTCGCGCTGGCCGCGATTTCACTGCTTTCCTGCTTCGTCGAAAGCGCTCCGCAATAAGCGGCTGTCATCCCGGCGACCGGCGATCACCGGATGCACTCGAACTCTCAAGGTCGAAAATCCGAAAAGCTTTCTCGCGAGGCGTACCGGGAAGATCCGTTCTCGCTCTGAGGGTCTGTCGAGTGTTATCCCGCCCTGTGGATAACCGCGCAGGCGGCACCCTGAGCCGCCTATCATTTCAAAGGCTTAGCTAATTTTAACATTTTATCAATGTTAACAACGGGTTAAACTCAAAAAAATACGTCCCGGCCCGGAACATATCCTTTCCAGCACCGTTATCTGCTCAAGTTCCAGAGGCTCACAACCTTCCGGAATGAAGTTCTTTCGCGTGCTTGGGTTAACGGAAGAGGGCGTCATGGCCATCAATGTTGTGCGTAAATGGCTGCGGGATAACGTTATGAACCAGAGAGTATTGATTGTAGAAGACGAGTTTCTGATCGCGCTCGACCTCGAGGCGACAGTCGAAAACTTGGGAATGGAAGTCGCGGGACTTGCGACCAACAAGGAGCAGGCGTTGCAGCTTGCTCATCTGGCGGACGTGGCTTTCGTCGATATCAACCTGTCCGATGGCGCGACAGGTCCGGAAATTGGCCGCCGCCTTGCCGAAGAGCATGGCATCACGGTCGTTTTCATGACCGGCAACCCGGAGGCTGTCGCGAACGGCGTCAAGGGTGCGCTAGGTGTCGTCAGCAAGCCCGTCATGCCTGCGGTGGTCGAACAGTCGCTGAAATATGCCGTCGCGCGCCGCGCAGGCATGTTGGCGTCGGTGCCGCCGCAGATGATGGTGTTTGCCTGAAATTAGCCGCTGACGGCCGCAAGTTGCGGCCGTTCGGCTAGCTTTTCCGTGCCGTAGGCACGAAGGAAAGTCCGCACGGCATTGCGTGCTGCGCTTTCGAGCTGTGATTCCGTCGGCAATTGTCCGAAGAGCAGCATCAATTGCAGATCGGCATTGCCGAGCGCCAGAAACTGGCGGGCTGCCACATCGAAATCATCGATCTTCAGAGCCCCTCCGGCACTCAGCCGCGCAAACAGCGCCCCGAGCGCCGAAATAATCCTGCCCGGTCCCTGCTGGCGCCAGGTCTCGAAGAGATGCGGATAGCGCTCGCCTTCGTTCTGGATCAGACGGCGCAGGAATTTTCCGTCCTGATTGCAGAAGCAGTTCTTGTTGATGCGAATTGAAAAGGCAACGAGATCGTCTTCCAGATTGTCGGCATTGACCGGGAAGGTCGAAAGCATCGAGAACAGCATCTGGTCCGCGCGGCTCATGACGTCCTCGACGACGGCGACGAACAGCGTTTCCTTCTCGCAGTAGTGATTATAGACAGTCTGTCGCGAGACATTGGCCTCGATGGCGATCTCGTCGACGCTCGCTCCGGCAAAACCCTCGCGGCAGAAAACCTCGGCCGCGGCCTCCAGGATCGATGCACGCTTCTTGAACTGGCCGCGCTGGGTCGGTCCTTCGGATCGCTTTTCGGGTGTCGCGGAATTTTTCATATCCGTAAATGTAATGCGTCTTGACGTTTTAGACAATGCTGTCTAATTTTACACTAGTGTCCAAAATAATTGACATACTGATGCGTATTCGTTGGCGCTTCTCCCAAGACGCCGATGGACCGCTCCGGACACGCAAATTCAACCCCTTCGAAAGCAAAGCGGTGGTGTGAATTTCCGCCTCGTCCGCTGCGTTTTTATGAAAGATCACCGCCATGAACGCTCCATTCTTTCGCACTGCGCTCATTCTCGGCCTGCTGTCGGCCATCGGCCCGTTTGCCATCGACATGTATCTACCGGCTCTGCCGTCCATCGGGGCGGACCTTCACTCCGATAACAGCGTGACACAGCTGAGCCTGCTTGCCTTCTTCATCTCATTTGCGCTGGCACAGCTTCTCTATGGGCCGCTGTCCGACATGTGGGGCAGAAAGCTGCCGCTCTATATCGGTATCAGCATCTTCGTCGTCGCCAGTGTCGGCTGCGCGCTGGCACAGAATATCGAAACGCTGATCGCCTTCCGCTTTATCCAGGGCATCGGTGGTGCTGCCGGCATGGTCATCCCGCGTGCAGTCGTCCGCGACATGCATACCGGCGTCCAGGCCGCGCGGCTGATGTCGCTGCTGATGCTGGTCTTCTCGATCTCGCCGATCCTTGCGCCGCTGACCGGCAGCGCCGTCATCGCCTTCTACGGCTGGCGGGGCGTGTTCTGGGCCGTCACCATTGCGGCTTTCATCGGTATCCTTCTGCTGGCAACGCAGCTCGACGAGACGCGGCCTGCCCACCAGCGCAAGGAAAGCAGCATCGCCGGCGCCATGCGCGCCTACGGCATGCTTCTGCGCGACCGCAACTTCATGACGCTGACTTTCATCGGCGGTCTGGGTATCTCGAGCTTCCTCGTCTATCTCGCCAATTCGCCCTTCGTGCTCATCGAGCATTACGGGCTGACGCCGACGCAATACAGCTTCGCCTTCTCGATCAATGCGGTGTCGTTCTTCGCCGTGTCACAGGCAACCGGCTGGCTTGGTGAGAAGTTCGGCCTTGTCCGCGTCATGCGCATCGCCGTCACCTCCTACGCGCTTGTGATGATCGCCATGGTCGCCGTGATGGCCGCCGGCCTCGACCAGCTTCCTGTCATGGCGGTGTTCCTGTTCGCCGGATACGGCTTCCTCGGCCTCGTCATTCCGACCAGCGCCGTCCTGGCGCTGGAGGATCACGGCGAGATCGCCGGCACCGCGTCGTCACTGATGGGCACGCTGCATTTCGTCATCTCAGCGGTCGCCATGGTCTTCTCAAGCCTCGTTGCCGATGGCACCGCCCTGCCGATGGCCAGCGGTATCGCCATCTGTGCTTTCCTGGCTTTTGCCGTGACGCAGGCAACCATCGGCCGCCGTGCCGCGGTCGCGGCCGCCGAATGAACCATTGCCGCGCCGCTCCGGCGGCGCGGCAGCACCGATATGTGCAACGTTCGATTGATAATCCCAGGCCGGGCCATAAGTACCTGCTGAGCAATATCATTTCGGAGAAGCAAGCATGGTCAGCGAACGGGAATTGATCTCCAAGATCACCTGGCGCCTGATGCCGTTCCTCGGCATCCTTTATCTCATCGCCTATATCGACCGGCAGAATGTCAGTTTCGCCAAGCTGCAGATGGTCGGTGATCTCGGCATGAGCGAATATGCCTATGGCCTCGGCGCCTCGCTGTTCTTCATCGGCTATTTCCTGTTCGAAGTTCCCAGTAACCTGTTTCTCAACAAGCTCGGCGCCCGCATCTGGTTCGCGCGTATTCTCGTTTCCTGGGGCATCGTCACCATCGCGCTCGCCTATACGCAGAACGCGACGATGTTCTACATCCTGCGCTTCCTGCTCGGCGTCTGCGAGGCAGGCTTTTTCCCGGGCGTGCTCTATCTGCTGACGCTCTGGTTCCCAGCGGATTATCGCGGCCGCATGGTCGGGCTGTTCATGATCTTCAGTGCGCTGGCAAACGCCGTCGGCGCGCCGCTCGGCGGCATGCTGCTCGATCTCGATGGCCTCTATGGCTACGCCGGCTGGGAATGGGTTTTCCTGGCGACGGGTGTTCCGGCCGTCATCGCGGGTATCGTCACCTTCTTCTACCTGCCGGGTAACCCGCAGACCGCGACGTTCCTGAGCAGCGACGAAAAGAGCTGGCTGCAGAACCGGCTCGACAGCGAAAATGCCGGCATGGACAAGAATGCCGAGAACGGCTTCAAGGCGCTGATCGATCCGCGCGTGCTGTTGATGTCGCTTTGCTACGTGGCGTTTCCGCTGGCCGCCTATGGTCTCAGCTACTGGCTGCCGACCATCGTCCACGGCTTTGGGGTCACCAACACGGTCAACGGTTTCATCAACGTCATCCCGTGGATTCTTGTTGCCGTCGCGCTCTATGCCGTGCCTGCGATGGCCGACAAGGCGCCGTCGAAAACGCCCTATATCGTCATCCCGGCCTTTATCGGTGCGGCCTGCCTGCTGCTCTCGGCGCTGATCCCCAACAACACGCTGCAATTCGCCTTCCTCTGCGTTGCCGCAGCCGGCATCTTTGCGCCGCAGCCGGTATTCTGGAGCCTGCCGTCCCGCTTCCTGAAAGGGGCGGGAGCCGCAGCCGGCCTCGCCGCGATTAACTCGGTCGGCAATCTCGGCGGCTTCGTGGCCCAGAACGTCGTGCCCTGGATCAAGGACAGCACGGGCAGCACGATCGCACCGATGATTTTCCTCGCGATCTGCCTGGCGGCAGGCGGTCTGCTCGTCTTCCTCGTGACGCAGCTGATCGCCCGCAAGGACCACGAGAATACGCAGGCTACAGTCAGGACGTGAGCGAGAACGCGTCACTTTCGCCGGGCACCAGCTCTAGTGGCCAGATCGTGTTGCGGGCTCCCTCCGGATAGGATTCCGCATAGGCCGGCATGGTCGCAAGCAGGGTCTCGGCGAGTTCGACGCCGAGATCGCGTAGCGACATGCGGAAGCAGGTCAGCGACGGCTGCAGGAACCGTCCGCGCGGCTCTTCGCGGAAGCCGATGATGGCGAGGTTGCGGCCGGGAATCACACCCGCTTCGACCAGCCGGCGATAGAGCCCGAATGCCATCAGCTCATAGATCAGGATGATGGCTGTCGGTTTGCTGTCGAGCAGCAAGAGCTCATGGCCCGCCTGATAGCCGCCCTGTTCGCTCGATTTCACCCGGATGACGAGATTGGGATCGTATTTGATGCCATGCCGCTCCAGCGCCCGCCGGTAGGAATCGACGAAGATGTAGCCAAGGTTGATGTCGTTCGACGGTGCGGCGATAGCGATCTTGCGGTGACCCTTGGCAACCAGCCGGTCGACGGCCGACGTCGCGACGCCCTCGAAATCAAGGTCGATCCACGGGTAGTTGCCGCCCGACGAGCTGCGGCCGAGGCTGACAAAGGGGATCTTGGCCTTGACCAGCAAATCGATGCGCTTGTCGATCCGCTGTGTTGCCGAGATGATCATGGCATCGACGACGCGGCGCGCCACCATGCGCTTCAGATATTCGTAGGGGTCTTCGTCATTGGGGCAGGGCAGCATGACGAGGTCGAGCTTGTGCCGTGCCAGGACGCTCTGCAGGCCGCCGGTGACGCCGAGGAAGAAGTCGTCGCTGTTTTCGACGGTCTCCTTGCTGGATTCGATCATCAGGCCGATGGCGTTGGTCGTTCCCTGACGCAGGCTGCGGCCGGATTGATTGGCGACATAGCCAAGCTCCTCGGCGGCGGCGAGAACGCGCTTGCGGGTTTCCTCGTTCACATCGGGCTTGCCGTTCAGCGCGCGCGAAACTGTTCCGATCGAAATGTCGAGATGCTTTGCAAGTTGTCGGATCCCTTTCATATCAGGCGATCTTCCTCCTCGATCAAAGCCCGTAGAACCCTCTTCTTGCCACAGGAAAACGTTTCCGGAAAGCGTTACCGCCGTCAATCGGCGAATTGGTGGATATGAATAATGAGCGAATCCGGGTCGGCGAGGATGATCGAATAGACCGGTGGCTCGAAGCAGTTCGTCGTCTTCGGTGAAACGAAGTCGAGCGCTGTCTGGTGGTTGGTACTGCGCACGATGGTGAAAGGGATGCCCTGCCAGTTGCCGGTGATCAACCGGTGCAGGTGGCCGGCGAAGATGTGGCGCACATTGCCATGGCTTTTCAGGAGGTCGAAGAGCGGCTCCGGTTCGGCAAGCCCGAAGAGGTCGAGGGCAGGCAGATGCACCTTGGCCGGCGGATGGTGCATGAAGAGATAGACCGGCCGGTCACGGGCTTCGTCGAGCTTGTCCTTGAGCCAGGCCAGTCTGGCGGCGCAGAGCCTGCCGGTCACCTTGCCGTCGTCGAGCGTATCGAGCGTGATCACCCGGCCCTCCGGCAGATCGATCGCTGCCTGGGCAAAGCCGTTTTCAGCCATCTGATCCGGGAGCGCTGCGGCAAAATTCTCGCGGATATCGTGATTGCCGAGCATCAGCCGGATGGTCAGCGGCGAGCGCTGAACGCGGGACTTCAGGATCTCGTAGGTGTCGGTGCCACCGGTCTCCGAAAGATCGCCCGATACGACGACGAGCGAAGCGTCCGGGTGAAACTGTTCGACGTCGGAAAGACACGCATCCATGCGGGCGGCGGGATCGAGGCCAAGCAGCGTTTCACCGGCGGACACCAGATGGAAATCGGAAATGTGGATGAGCTTCATGCGGCAGCCTCGGCATTTGCAAGCGAATGAGTGATAAGCGAAAGCAGTTCGTCGCGCATCTGCGGCGCTGCGGCGATGACCGGGCCGCCGGTCAGCAGCGTTCCGCCTTCACCCGGAAAGTCCGCGGTCCAGCCACCGGCTTCGCGGATCATCAACAGGCCGGCTGCGCAGTCCCAGGCGTTGATATGCGGCTCGTAATAGCCAGCCAGCCGTCCGCTGGCGACCTGCGCCAGCATGAGCGCGCCCGAACCATTGCGGATGAACATGCCGCCCGCTTCCAGAAGCAGTTCGATGAAGGCGGACACCTGCCGGAGCGGAATGCGGAAATTGGCGCCGACGCCGAGCAGGCCGGTCGAGATGCTGGCGGTACCGGTCACCTGCATCGGCCGCCCGTTGAGCTGCGCGCCTGCGCCTTGCTTGGCAACGAAGAGATCGCCTGTCGATGGCTGGCAGATCAGTCCGAGCACCGTCTCGGTGCCCTTCATGACGGCGATCGAGATGCACCACTGGTCCAGGCCGTTGACGAAGCAGCTGGTGCCGTCGATCGGATCGACCACCCAGAGATAGCCCGATGGGCCTTCGCTTAGGCCCTCTTCCTCGCCGAGCACGCCATCATCGGCAAAGGCGGCGGCGATGCGTGTGCGGATCAGCGCTTCGACGGCCTTGTCGGCCTCGCTGACGATATCCTGGCCGTTGAGCTTCTCGCTGCTTTCCAGCGAAGCCAGGTCGGCAAAATAGGCGAGCGCCTTTGCCGCGGCTTCAAGGATTACCTCCCGCGCCAGCACGAAGCGCGGATCATCAGGGAATTCGCAGGGCATGGGGATCTTTCTGGGTCAGGGAACGAAGCTGTCGCGGACGATCAGCTCCGGAATGACCCGCTCATAGGCGGGGGGGAGGTCGGGATTGGCCAGCCGCTTTTCCACGAGCTCGACAGCGCGCTGCGCCATGACGACAGGGTCTTGGCGGAAGGTCGTCAGCCGGTAGCTCAGCCAGGCCGCTTCGGGAACATCGTCGAAGCCGATGACGGCGACGTCTTCGGGGATGCGCAGGCCGAGCGTGGTGCGCACATAGTCCATCAGCCCGAAGGCGATCTGGTCGTTGGCGCAGTAGACGGCGTTGGGATGGTCGTCCGGACGTGCGAAAAGCTGCCTGGCGGCGGCGATGCCGCTGTCATAGTCGGAATCCTTACCGCGGCCGATGGTGACGGTTGCCCCCAGCGCTTCGGCGGCGGTTCTGAAGGCGTTCTCGCGTTCGGCGATGCTGGAGGTCGCCGAGAAGGATGCGGCGACGGCAAGCTTCCGCCGGCCCTTTTCGAAAAAGGCGTTGGCCGCTTTGCGCGAGGCTTCGGAGTTGCCGGCGCGCACGTGGTCGGCATCCGGCTCGGAGCGGCCGATCACCACCAGCGGCTGGCCATTACGATGCGCCAGCTCGACGAAATTGGCCGGCGGCGAGCCGGAGAGGATGATCGTTGCCTCGGCGCGGTGGCCGATCAGCATCTTCTGGGCGGCCAGCATTTCCTCTTCGGTCTGACCGGTGTTGATCAGGATCGGAATGCTGCCGCGCTGGATCAGCGCCTTCGACAAGGCCGCCGCGAGGTGGGCCCGGAAGCCGACTTCTGGCCGTGTCGCAACGATGCCGACAAGCCGGCTCTGGTTGGCAAGCACGCCGCGCGCCAGATCGTTGACCTGATAACCGAGCTCGTCGGCTGCCTTCAGCACCTTCTCGCGCGTCAGCGGTGCGACGCTGGCGCCTGGCGTGAAGGTGCGCGAAACCGCCGATCGCGAAACGCCGGCAAGCTGCGCCACCTGCTCGGCGCTGACGAAGCGCATCCGCTCCTTGCGCTGGTTCTTGGCGTCGTTGATCGGGCCGTCATTCATGACAATCTCTCAATGCCCCACGCGTGAAAGGACGTCTGCCTTCAGGAATCGCTCGACGATAAACATAAAGACCAAGGAAGGAATGAGCAGCAAGAGGGCAGTGATCGAGGCGATCTGATAATTACCGCCGGAACCTGCAGTATACAGCAGAAGCGGCAGCATGTTCACATCCGGTGCGCCGACGAAATAGCTTCCGGTAAATTCATCGAGACTTTCAAGGAAAACGAAGATGGCGCTCGCCATCAGGCCGGGTGCGGCCAGCGGCAAGGTGATATCCATGAAAGCCCTGATGGCACTGGCGCCCGCCGAGCGCGCCGCCTGCTCCAGCTCCTCGTCGATCGCCGAAAAGGCCGCCGTGGCAATCCAGACGGCGTAGACCAGACCATGCGACGCATGGACGAGAACGACGCCAAGGATCGTGCCGTTGAGGCGGATTTCGTAGAAGATGCGGGCGACGTTCACATAGACCGTCAGGTTGGGAAAGGCCTGAGGAATCAGGAAGGCCAGCAGGATCAGCGCCCGGAAAGGCAATTTCAGCCGCGCCAGCGCGTAACCGGCAGGGATCGCCAGCAGCAACGAGAAGACGACGGTCAGCACGGCGACGATCAGCGAATTGGTCAGCGATTCCAGCGCGCCGCCGCGCGGCGCGAACACCTTGGCCCAGCTGCTGAAGCCATATTGCAGCGGCAGGCTGTGCGGGAAGTACCATTTCTCGGCGACCGTCCAGAGCAGCAGGTTTGCCAGCGGCCCGAAGATGAAGAAGGCCATCAGGCCGAAGATGATGCCGCGCGGGATCCACCAGAGTGCCGAGAGCGGGCTCGCTTGCGATTGCGAAGGGGAAATCGTGGCGAGGGTCATGCGCGCTCCTTCAGGCTCTGGCGCAGGTAGATCCAGGCGACCGACGAGGCGAGCACCAGCGACACGAGGCCGAGGGCATTGGCGACGCCATAGTCACCATAGGCGTTGACGCGGAAGGCTATGTCGGCGGTCAGCATCGTCGGCGACTGCGCGTTGATCATCAGCGGTACCGAGAGAACGGACATCATGGTGACGAAAGACAGGATCAGGCCGACGGTCAGCGTTACCGACACCTGCGGCACCAGGATTTCGAAGAGCAGGCGCAGGCGCGATGCCCCGAGATTGCGGGCCGCCTCGATCGTGTCGCGATTGACCGAGGCCATGGCGCCGGCAACGAGCAGCGTCACGAACGGCGTCTGTTTCCAGACGAAGGCAATGACGATGCCGCGCCAGTCGAGATAGCTTTGGGCGTCGATCGGCGTCAGCAGCCCCAGGCTGATCAGCGTGCTGTTCATCAGGCCGCTTTTGGCGAGGAACGTGCGCAGGATCTGGCCGACGACGATGAAGGGAATGAACATCGGCCAGCGATAGAGCCAGCGCAGGATGGCAACGGCGACTGGATGCTCGCCGAGCGTGAGATAGCAGCCGATGGCGATCGAGGCGAGGCCGATCAGGATGGTCGAGATGGTGATGATCACCACCGAAAAGATGATGTCCTTGGTGTAGAGATCGAAGGTCTTGTAGAAATTGTCCCAGCCGAACCCGCCGCCTTCGATCCTGAAGGCGCCAACCGCCGACATGATCAGCGGCAGGATGAAGAGAAAGGCAATCACCGCAAGTGCCGGAAGCACGAGCAAGAGACCGAGCAGGCGTCTGGACATCGTTTGACCTCGCTTCTTGTTCCCTTCTCCCCTCGGGGAGAAGGTGGCCCGGAGGGCCGGATGAGGGGGCGATCTGGGTGGGGAGCGGCCTTGCTTGCGCCGGCCGTTCGCTCCTTTGTCGCTCACCCCCTCATCTGTCCTTCGGACATCTTCTCCCCGCTGGGGAGAAGACAGTGCGTTACTTCACAGACTGCTCGTAGGCTTCGAGGATCGCGGTGTTGTAAGGCGCGATCGGGAAGGGCTTGCCTTTGGTGGCAAGGTCTTCAGGCGTGATGTCGACGAACAGCTTGTTCCAGGTGGCGTCGTCGAGCTTCGGCTTGACGAACTGGGCGTCGATACCCGGATACCAGTTGAACTTCTTCACGATGCCGTCGGCCTGAACTTCAGGGCTGGTGGCGAGCGCGATGAACTTCTCGGCGAGGTCCTTATGCGATGCCTTGGCCGGAACGACATAGTGCATCGGCTGGCCCGGCATGCCCGGAGCCGGCAGAACCAGCTTCAGTTCCGGCGGCAGCTGGCCATTGGCCTGCCAGGAGTAGAACATGTCGACCCAGACTGGGCCCATGGCGATCTCACCGCGCGACAGCAGGTCGAGCGTGCCGGCGTTGCCAGGCGTCAGCGTTGCGTTCTTGGTGAAGTCGGCGAGGCTCTTGAAGGCATCGCCCCACTTGGTGGTCTCGTCCTGCTTGAACGGGCCGGTCATCAGGTTGGCAGCATCTCCGCCGCCGAAGGCGTAGATCCAGCCCATGACGAAGCTGACGCCCGAAGCGCCGCCCTTGATGCCGTTATAGCCGAACTGCTTCGGATGTTCCTTGGCCCAGGCTGCGAGCTCGGTGTAGCTCTTCGGAGGGTTCGGAACGAGAGCCGGGTTGTAGGCGATCGCCGTCTGGCTGTTGAACATCGGCATGACATAGCCGTCGACGTCGGAACCGAGGGCGTTCTTGGCGTTGTCGCGCGAGACCAGCTTGCCGGTGTCGATCGCGCCGCGATACTTTTCGAGATAGCCCTTCTGGACCATCGGGCCAGCGAACTTCTCGTGGACGACGGCAACGTCGATATCCCAGTTTGCCGTGTTGGCAGCCTGCTGGGCGTCGAAGCGCTCAAGGATCTTCTGCGAACCGGCGTCGCCGGGACCGGTGCCGACGGCGCGAACCGTGTTGCCCGGATAGGCCTTTTCAAAAAGCGGTCCGAGATACTGGTTGATGTAATCGACCATGTTCTGGTCGCCAGCGGTCGCAACGGTCAGTTCTTCGGCCTTCAGCGGGAAGGCGGCGAGAGCGACGGCGAAAGCTGCATAGGTCAGTCTCTTCATGAGTATGTCTCCATGGGTTCAAAAAGATAAAGTCATGCGTGAGCTTTCCCGGCCGCGGACCGGGAAATGGCAATGGCCGGGTTGGACTCCGGCGAATTGAAAAGAAACAGCGCGTCCGGTCCGATATGGACCTGCACGCGGTCACCGGGCTCGAAGGCGCGTGGCGCATCGGCCATGATGTCGCGCTCGCCGAGCCTGACGGAATGGCGCCAATGGCCGCCCGGATAGCTGACGGCGGTCACCTCGCCCTCGAAGGTCATGCCGGGTGCCGCGATCGGCGTGTCCATCGGCAGCAGCTGGGCGGCTTCCGGCCGGAACCGCGCCTCGATGGCGCCGGCCGCAAGCTTGCGGCCGAGCAGCGGCACGCTGCCTGCGGCATTGGCAGGACCTGCGGCGATGTGGAAACTGTCGCCCTGCGGCACGCCTTCCAGCGGCAGCACGTTCTCGGCGCCCATGAAGGCAGCTACGAAGGCGGATGCCGGGCGGTTGTAGACATCCTCGGGCGTTCCCTGCTGGGCGATCTCTCCGGCATTGAGGATGACGATGCGATCGGCCATCACCATGGCCTCCTCGCGATCGTGGGTGACGTGGACGGCGGTGATGCCGAGACGCTTCTGCAGCGCGCGAAGCTCGTGGCGGACCGTGAGGCGAATGCGGGCGTCGAGATTGGAAAGCGGCTCATCGAGCAGCAGGATCTCAGGGTCGATGGCCAATGCGCGGCCAAGGGCGACACGCTGGCGCTGGCCGCCCGACAGTGCGGCCGGCTTGCGCGCGCCAAGCCCGTCGAGGCCGAGCAGGCTCTGCATGGCGGCGACGCGCGTGGCGATTTCCGCCTTCGCAACGCCGCGCAGCTTCAGGCCGTAGCCGATATTCTGCGCCACCGTCATATGCGGCCAGAGAGCGTAGGATTGGAAGACCAGCGCCATGCCGCGCTTGTCCGGCGGCAGATGCGTGACATCGCGATGCCGGACGCTGACGGCGCCCGAGGAGGGAGAGATAAAGCCGGCCAGCACCCGCAGCAGCGTCGTCTTTCCACAGCCGGAAGAGCCGAGAAGGGCCACGAATTCGCCGCGCTGAATGCTGAGGTTGATATCGTTCAGAACCTTTGTGCTGCCATATCTGCAGGCAACAGAACTCAGTTCCAGAAACGCGTCCTGGTTCATCATGTCTCCTCCCATTGCACGGCTGTGCAATCCGATCCGGAGCTTAGTAGAATGTTTGTTTAACAGCCAGATGACACCGCAGATATTTCTGTGCTGCGCTGCGGCGCAAACCAGCCTAAGCGCTGGCTTTCACTGGTGTTTTCCGCAGCATTTTTTCTAATTTATCGGTGCCTTGACAGCGGGAAACCTTTCCGAATAGTATCGTAAACGTTTACGGGATGCGCTTTCGGAGGAGACTGAAAGCGCGCCGCGGGAGGAAATCGTGACATTGAATGCCGTTTTATGCGGGTGCGGAGCCATGTCGAAAGGCTGGCTGCGAGCGATCAAGGACACGCCGGCGCTGGCCGGTGCGATCGCCGTCAAGGGCCTAGTGGATTTGAACCCTGCTGTCGCCGAAGCGCTCGCTGCCGAGTTCGGCTTGAGCGATGCTGTCATCGGCACCGACCTTGGCGATGTGATCAAGCAGGCGAAGGCCGATATCGTCTTCGACGTCGTCATTCCCTCCGCCCGTTTCAATGTGGTCTCCACGGCCCTGAAGGCCGGTTGCCATGTGCTCAGCGAAAAGCCGATGGCGACCTCGCTTGCAGAAGGTGCAGCGCTGATCGATCTCGCTGCCGATACCGGCAAGATCCACGCCATCATCCAGAACCGCCGCTTCATCTCGGGCGTGCGCCGCATGCGCCGCTTCGTCGAGAGCGGAGCGATCGGCGACCTGACCGGCATCCATTGCGACTTCTTCATCGCCCCGCATTTCGGCGGTTTTCGCGAGGAGATGGACAATGTCCTTTTGCTCGACATGGCGATCCATACCTTCGACGCCGCCCGCTATGTGGCGGGCAAGAAGCCGCTGGCCGTCTATTGTGTCGAGAAGAATCCGAAGGGCTCGTGGTACCGTCATGGCGCCTCAGCCAATGCCACATTTGAATTCGCCGATGATGTGATCTTCACCTATCGCGGCTCGTGGTGCGCCGAAGGCGAGCGCACCAGCTGGGAAAGCGAGTGGCGGCTGGTCGGCTCGAAGGGCATGCTGACCTGGGATGGTGCGGAGAACTTCAGCGCAGCCGTTTCGGGCGTGGAGCCCGGCCTGTTGCATGGCTTCAGCGCCGTCGAGGTTCCACAGCCCGAGCATGATGACGAGACGCATGGCCATGCCAGCGTCATCGCCAGTTTCGTCGGGGCCATCCGCTCCGGCAAACGGCCCGAGACCGTCAGTTCCGACAATATCAGAAGTCTTGCCATGGTTTTCGGCGCCATCGAGAGCGCCAGAACCGGCAAGCGCATTGAAATTTCAGCATAGGACATGAGATCGTGAGCAACCCCGCAAAGTCCATCCGCATCGGCACCATGATCAGCGCTTCCAAGGGCGGCGCTGACAAGCGCATCGGCCAGATCGCCGATATGGGTTTCGAAAGTTTTGAGCCGTTCTTCTGGCAGACGACCAACGGCCAGGATCTCGCCGAGCTCGGCAAGCGCTCGCTGGATGCGATCGGCGACCGCGACATCACCATCTCGACTCTCGGCATGTTCGGCAACCCGCTCGAAGAGACCGATATCGACCTGCAGACGCTGCAGGGCTGGAAGGATTGCATCGACAATGCCCATCATTTCGGCGCCACCTGCGTTGCCGGCTTCACGGGCCGTCTCCGCGGCAAGGTGCTGACCGACAGCCTGCCGCGCTACAAGCAGGTCTTCGGTGATCTCGCAAAGCGGGCAGCCGACAAGGGCGTCAAGATCGCCTTCGAAAACTGCGCAATGGACGGCAACTGGGCGACCGGCGACTGGAACATCGCTCATAATCCGGATGCCTGGGAACTGATCTTCAACGAGACACCCGATGACAATATCGGCCTCGAATGGGAACCCTGCCATCAGATGGTTTATCTGATCGAGCCGCTGCCGCAGATCCGCAAATGGGCCTCGAAGATCTTCCACGTTCACGGCAAGGACGCGACGATCCGCTGGGATGTGATCAAGGAGCACGGCATTTTCGGCAAGGAGAAGTTCGTCTTTATGCGCACGCCGGGCTTCGGCGACAGCAACTGGACCGATATCATCTCCGAACTGCGCCTCGCCGGATGGTCCGGTTCGATCGATATCGAAGGCTGGCATGACCCTGTTTACCGCGACGCGCTGGAGATGACCGGTCAGGTCCATGCGCTGAACCACCTAAAGCATGCCCGGGGCGGCGATTTTGTTGCCGATCCGGTTTGACTGACCTATCGTGCGGCGTGCGCCGGCGGAGGAGGCCAGGCGTGCAACGCGATCATTTAAGCTTTCGCGGCATGGCCGCTTTTGGGAGGAAAGTATGAAAGCGATATCAAAACTGGCGTTGGCGCTCGGCGTTTCGATGCTGCTGTCCGGCACCGTTCATGCCGAGGACAAGACCTTCAAGATCTGGTGGTATGAAGACGCGGCAAGTGCCGCCGGTATCACCTGGAAGAAGGCACTTGAAACCTTCCAGGAGAAGCATCCCGACGTCAAAGTTCAGTTCGAGCTGAAGACCTTCGACCAGATCACCAAATCCGGCACCATGATCCTGAACTCGGCCGAAGCGCCGGATCTGATGGAATACAACAAGGGCAATGCCGTTGCCGGTCTCGCCGCCTCGCAGGGCCTGCTGACCGATCTCGGCGACGTTGCAAAGCAGCGCGGCTGGGACAAGGTTCTCTCCGATGCCAGCAACCAGCTGAGCCGCTACGACGAGAAGGGAATCTACGGCAACGGTCCGCTGATCGGCGTCGCCAATTACGGCGAATTCGTCTCGGTGTTCTACAACGAGAACATGTTCAAGGAAGCCGGCGTCGAGGTTCCCAAGACCCTCGAAGAGATGGAAAAGGTGATGGACGTCTTCGTCAAGAAGGGCGTCACGCCGATCGCAGAGGCTGCCAACGATTACCCGGCCCAGCATCTGATGTATCTCTTCGCGCTGTCGAAGGCCGATCCGAAGTGGGTCAACGACTTCCAGGCGATCCGCACGCCGCTCGATACCGCCCCCTTCGTCTATGCCGGCCAGAAGCTGCAGGAGTGGGTGAAGAAGGGCTATATCTCCAAGGATTCGACTGGCCTCAAGGCGCCTGACATGGCGAACCTGTTCGAAACCGGCAAGTCGCCGATGGTGGTGACCGGTACCTGGTACGGTGCCCAGTTCGGCGCCATCAAGAACTTCAAAGCCAGCCAGTTCCTGTTCCCGGGCAATGTCATTTCGCCCGCTTCGACCGGCAATATCTGGGTCGTGCCGAAGAATGCCAAGAACAAGGACCTCGCATACGACTTCATCGACATCACGCTGTCGAAGGATAACCAGGCGCTGTTCGGCAATTCCGGCGGCCTGCCCATCGCCGCCGATCCGGCCATGGTCACCGATCCGGTCGGCAAGATCGAGGTTGAGCTCTTCAACAAGCTCGTCGCCCAGAATGGCCTCGGCTTCTATCCGGACTGGCCGGTTCCCGGCTACTACGACGTCATGCTGAAGGCCACTCAGGCTGTCATCGGCGGCTCGGTCACGCCCGAGGAATTCGCCGAACGCCTGAAGGAACCCTACGACGAAGTGCAGGGCGACCAGTAAGTCATCCTGACCGGCAGGGCGCCACGGCGCCCTGCTTCCCCTCTCAAATGAAGCCGGAGGAAATATGTCGGGCGCATCCGCGGACGCACAGCCGGGCAGGGTCTATTGGTTTTACCTGATACCCGGAATGCTTGGTTTCGTGACCATCATTCTCATCCCGTTCGTCATGAACCTGGCAATCAGCTTCACGACGTGGAAGGGCATCGGCATTCCGAAATTCGCCGGTCTGCGCAACTACGAACGGCTGCTGACGGACGATACGTTCTGGCATTCGCTGGTCAACACCGCCGCCTTCGTCTTCGCCATGGCGATCATCCCGACCGCGATCGGCGTTCTTCTTGCCGCGCTTCTGTTCGACTACATCAGTTCGCGCTTTTCCAACGCGCTTGCCAGCTTCTTCCGGGCCGGCTTTTATCTGCCGCAGATCCTGCCGGTCTCGGCCGCCGGCATCCTCTGGGGCTGGATGCTGAACCCGTTCGGCATCATCAACGCCATCCTCGATGCAACCGGTATGGGCAGCCTCAAGCAGAACTGGCTCGGTGAGCCGCAGCTGGCGCTCTGGGCGATCATGGTCGTTATGGTATGGCTGCAGCTCGGCTATTGCCTCGTCGTCTTCATGTCCGGCCTTGCCCGCGTCGATCCCTCGCTGCAGGAGGCGGCAGAGCTCGATGGTGCCGCCTGGCTGCAACGCTTCTGGACGATCACCGTGCCTCTCCTGAAACCCGAGATCTTCGTCGTCGGCCTGACCACGACCATCGCTGCGCTCAAGGTCTTCGCGCCGATCTTCGTGCTGACTTCTGGCGGACCCGACAACGCAACAATGGTGCCGTCGCAGATGTCCTACCACGAATTCTTCGCCACCAACCGCGTTGGATATGGTGCGGCGATCACCACGGCGCAGATGCTGATGACCCTCGTCATCTGCTTCATTTTCATCCGCATCCAGTCGCGTCACACGGAGAACGATCGATGAGCGAAGCAGCGATCTCCCTCGACACGGCCAGCCGGCCGGCGCATGCGGCATCGACCGGCTCGATGTATGGATCATCGCGCTGGTGGGTGCTTGCCGCTATTTCCTTCGCGCTCATCCTCTTCCTGTGCCCCTTCGTGCTGGCGTTCACCAACGCGATCCGGACACCTGAGGACTACGGCACCTACGGGCCACTCGCTATTCCCCGAAGCTTCGACCTGACAGCGCTCAAGACGTTCTGGAACAATGTCGATTTCACGCAAAAGCTGATCAACAGCACGATCATCAGCGCATCGACAGCCGTTATCGCCGTGCTGCTCAGTCTGTTGAATGCCTATGCGTTCGGTATCGGCAAGGTCAAGGGCAGCAAATACATGCTGACGATCCTGCTCGTCGGCATCATGATCCCGCATGAATCGCTGATCTATCCAATCTACTATCTCTCCAAGGCCGTCGGACTGTTCGACACGATCTGGTCGGTGATCATCGTCTTCTCGGTCCTGCAGAGCGCCTTCGGCACCTATCTTCTCTCGTCGGTCATGACCGCATTCCCGCGCGAGATCATCGAGGCGGCCGAGATGGATGGCGCGACACCGTGGAAAATTCTCTGGACGATCGTCGTGCCGATGCTGATGCCGACGCTGGCGGTGCTGGCGACCTTCTTCTTCATCTGGACGTGGAATGAGTTCCTGCTGCCGTTGGTGCTGCTGGTCTCGAATGTCAACCAGACGGTTTCCGTATCGATGGGCGTGCTCAACGGCCAGTTTGTACAGACGCCGACGACGACGGCTGCCGCAGCTCTGCTCGGCATTGCGCCGACATTGATCTTCTTCCTGATCTTCCAGCGCACTCTGACGCGCGGCATTGCCGTGGGAGCCGTGAAATGATGCTCGTGAACAATCCGCTCTCCGTTCCAATCACAGGTCGCCTCGCATGAATCAGGACATCCAGATCGAACTCTCCGGAATCGAGAAGCACTACGGCGCCTACCACGCCCTCAAGAATATCAATTTGACGATCCCGAAGGGGCAGTTCGTGGCGCTGGTCGGGCCATCCGGCTGCGGAAAATCGACGCTCTTGCGATCGCTCGCGGGCCTCGAACGGATCACTGGCGGCACGATGAAGATCGCCGGCGACGTGATGAACGATGTGCCGCCGCGCATGCGCGACATTGCCATGGTTTTCCAATCCTATGCGCTCTACCCGCATATGACTGTCGAGCAGAATCTCACCTACTCGCTGCGCATGCGCAAGGTTCCGAAGCCGGAAGCAAAGCAGAAGGCTCAGGAGGTCGCGGCAATCGCGGGGCTGACCGGCCTGCTCGATCGCTATCCCCGGCAGCTATCCGGCGGCCAGCGCCAGCGCGTCGCCATGGGTCGCGCCATTATCCGCAATCCCAAGGCCTTCCTGTTCGATGAACCCTTGTCCAATCTCGATGCCGCGCTGCGTGTTTCGATGCGCAAGGAGATCCGCGCATTGCACGACCGGCTGCATGCGACGTCGGTCTATGTGACACACGACCAGATCGAAGCCATGACCATGGCCGACCATGTCGTCGTCATGCGTGACGGGATCATCGAACAGCAGGGCAAGCCGCTCGATCTCTACGATAAGCCGGCCAACAAGTTCGTTGGCGGTTTCATTGGCTCACCGGCGATGAACTTCATCCCGGCAATCGCCGGCGAAGATGGACGCAGCCTGGTTCTCGATTTCGGAACGGTGAAGCAAACCATCGCTTCCAACCATCAGCTGCAGCCGGGCGCCAGGGTGACGGCGGGGCTGCGGCCTGAACATCTCGGCATCACCGGGCAGGGGCAGGGGACCTTCGATGTGCCTGTCGCTTTTGTGGAATCGACGGGCTCATCGACCTTCGTCGCTACGGCAACCACGCCCGAAATGACGATCGTCCAGACCGGCCGCAGTGGCTCGCACGCGGGCGAGACGATCGGCGTGACCGTCGATCCCGCCCATCTTCATCTCTTCGACGAAACGAGCGGCGTCAGGATCTGACGCCGCCTTCGATTGTCAGCGTCCGCCTTCCAGCTTACGATGACGTTGGTTGGTGCCGTTGACGCCGTAGGGATATTGTCCGGGCGTCGGGGCGCTGATGTCGGTCAGCCGCTGCGTTTCTTCATCCGACAGCGTCAGCTCGGCGGCGCCGAGATTGTCGGCCAGCTGTTCGGTGGTGCGGGCGCCGAGAATGACCGAGGTAACTGCCGGGCGAGCCGCGACCCAGGCAAGTGCCACCTGCGCCATGCTGATGCCGCGTGCCCGGGCGATTTCCTCGACCGTGCTGATGATATTCCAGGTGCGTTCCTGCGCGTTGCGGGCCTCATAGGCCTCGCCGCCGCGCTTCGGATTCTCGCCGAGGCGCGTTGCACCCGTCGGCATCTGGTCACGTTTGTACTTGCCGGTCAGCCAGCCGCCGCCGAGCGGCGACCAGGGAAGCAGGCCCATGCCGGCGTCCTGGCAGGCCGCGACGATCTCGAGTTCTATATCGCGCATCAGCAGATTATATTGCGGCTGCAGCGTCACCGGGCGGGTATAGCCCTGTGCCTTGGCGATTTCCGAGGCTTTGGCGATATGCCAGCCGACATAGTTCGAAAAGCCATAATAGCCGATCTTGCCCGACGATACGGCGTCGTCGAGGAAGCGCAATGTCTCCTCGATTGGCGTCAGCGCGTCCCAGGCATGCATCTGATAGAGATCGATATAATCGACGCCGAGACGCTTCAGCGATGCGTTCAGCGCGTCGTGAAGGTGGCGCCGCGACAGACCGATATCGTTGGGCCCGTCGCCCATTGGGAAGCGGCCCTTGGTGGCGATCACGGCTTGGTTGGCCTCCGCCGGGCGGGCCTTCAGCCAGCGGCCGATGATCTCTTCGGAAACGCCGGCACTGTAAACATCTGCGGTATCGATAAAGTTGCCGCCCCAGGCGAAATAGTCGTCGAGCAGCTTGTGCGAGGTCGCCTCATCCGACTCTGCGCCAAATGTCATGGTCCCCAGGCAATAGGCGGTCACGATTGTGCCGCTCGGACCAAGCTTGCGATAATCCATTGAAAATCCTCCATTTCAAAAGACAACGCCAGATCTATCGCGCTGTGCCGTCACACACAACGCTCGCTCTCTCAATCGTGAACGGCAAGGCGCTGATTAGCGGAAACGGATATTCGCGCGGGTGAGCTGGTCGATCGACGAGCAACCCATCAGTTTCATGCCGCGTTCGAGTTCCGCATGCATCAGCGTCAGCGCGCGCTCGACGCCCGCCTGACCTGCTCCGGCCAGCGGGAAGAGGTAGTAGCGGCCGAGCCCGACGGCCTTGGCCCCGAGCGACAATGCCTTCAGAACATGGGTGCCGCGCTGAATACCGCCATCGATCATCACGTCGATCTTGTCGCCGACCGCATCGACGATCTCGGCCAGCTGATCGAAGCCGCTGCGCGAGCCATCCAGCTGGCGGCCGCCGTGGTTGGAAAGTACGATGCCGGTGCAGCCGATATCGATGGCGCGTTTGGCGTCTTCGACGGTCATGATGCCCTTGAGGCAGAACTGGCCGCCCCAGGTCTTCACCATATCGGCGACATCATCCCAGTTCATGGCGGGGTCGAGCATCTCGGTGAAATAGCGGCTGATCGACATGGTGCCGCTGCCCATATCGACGTGGCTATCGAGCTGGGGCAGCTTGAACTTCTCGTGGGTGAAGAAGTTGAGTGCCCAGCCCGGCTTGACCGCGAATTGTGCGATGCCGGCGAGGTTCAGACGGAAGGGGATGGAGAAGCCGGTCCGCTTGTCGCGCTCGCGGTTGCCGCCGGTGATGCTGTCGACGGTCAGCATCATCACCTGAACGCCCGCTTGCTTGGCGCGGGCCATCATCTCGCGGTTCAGGCCACGGTCCTTGTGGAAATAGAACTGATAGACCTGCGGCGCGCCGCTAATCCGCCGCGCTTCCTCAAGGCTGACGGTGCCGAGCGAGGAGACGCCAAACATCGTGTCGAACTTGCCGGCAGCCCGCGCAACCGCCCGTTCGCCGTCATGGTGGAACAGCCGCTGCAGCGCCGTCGGCGAGCAATAGACCGGCATTGCCAGGCGCTGCCCCATGACCGTCACGGACATGTCGACATCGGTAACCCCGCGCAACACGCTCGGCAGCAGATCGCAGCTTTCGAAGGAGGCCGTATTGCGCCGGTAGGTCACCTCGTCGTCAGCCGCGCCGTCGATGTAGTTGAAGATCGGGCCGGGCAGGCGGCGCTTCGCGAGATGGCGGAAGTCGTGGAAGTTATGGCAATCCGTAAGGCGCATTTTTGTGTCCAGAATCTCGTTGTCGCAGAGCGTCGCTTGCTTGGATTGATCGAGAAGCGCGAGCCACCGGCGGACGGCAAGCGCTACCCTGGTTGGAAATTGGTGGCGGCGCCGGCGGGGAGCCGCGCCGCTATCGTCTTTATACACATCGGCACGCCGCCGTCGATGAACCTGCCTGACATCATCAGCATTTCGCTGCCGATATTGCGCCGGCCGGTCCGGCGCTGATCTTCCATGGTGTCTTGGCACAATCGACAGCTCTTGCAAAGATAACCCATATGTGAAAATAATCTTCACATAAGAAAATTCATGGCCGGGAGGAGGCGTGATCGTGGCGCAGGCGCCGACAGTCGGGATTTCGTCCACCCATCCGTCCGACATGCCGCAAGCGCATGCCGATCTGCCGGTATGGAATGCCGAGAACTGGTTCTACGAGGATTGGCCCGAGGGCCAGAAGATCCGCTCGCTCCGCCGCACGATCGGGGAGAGCGACAGCCACCTTTTCAATGTGCTGGTGACCGACATCCATCCCTATGTGCAGGATCAGATGTTTGCGGAAAAGGAAGGTGTATTCGGGCGGCGTCTCGTCGCCGGCGCCTTCGTCTTCTCGGCAGGGCTTGGCCTTGTTGCCACCAACTGCGTCAACGCCTTTTCCTATGGCTATGACAAGCTGCGCTTCATCAAACCCGTTTTCATCGGCGATACGATCTACACGATCCGAACGAACCTCGACAAACGCCCGCGCTACAAGGAGCTCGGCCTCATCCGCGCGAGCTACGAGGTCTTCAAGGGCGAAGGCGAATTGGTGCTCTACTGCGAGCATCTGCAAACCGTGAAGTACAAGAACCCGGCCGACTTCGCTGGTAAGACAGAAAAGTAAGATGCAATGACGCAATCCAGCGATCTTCCCTTAAACGGCCTCGTCGTCGTCGACATGAGCCAGTTCCTCTCCGGCCCCTACTGTTCACTGCGCCTGATGGATCTCGGCGCGCGTGTCATCAAGGTCGAACGGCCCGACGGCGGCGACCTTTCGCGCCGGCTCTATCTCAGCGACACCGAAATAGGCGGCGACTCGACGATCTTCCACGCGATCAACCGCGCCAAGGAGAGCCTGGCGATCGACCTGAAGAACGAGAGCGACCTGAAGGCGCTGCGCGCCCTGCTCTTGAAGGCGGATGTGCTGATCCAGAATTTCCGCCCCGGCGTGATCGAACGGCTCGGCCTTCACTACGATGCGGTCAAGGAAATCAATCCGCGCCTCGTCTATGCATCGATCAGCGGATATGGCGATGAAGGCCCCTGGGTGAAGCGTCCCGGCCAGGATCTGCTCGCCCAGTCGCGTTCCGGCGTGATGTGGCTGAACGGCGACGAGGACCAGGGGCCTGTGCCGTTCGGACTGGCGATCGGCGACATGCTGGCGGGAGCGGCTGCCTGCCAGGGCATTCTCGCGGCCCTCGTGCGACGCGGCATCACTGGCAAGGGCGCGCTCGTCGAGACCAGCCTGCTGGAGGCACTTGTCGATTTCCAGTTCGAGGTGCTGACCACCCATCTGAACGACGGAAAGCGGCTGCCGAAGCGGTCAAACTTCCGCAGCGCCCATGCCTATCTCGCAGCTCCCTACGGTGTTTACGCCGCTTCTGATGGATATCTGGCGATCGCCATGACGCCGATCCCGAAGCTCGCCGATCTCCTCGGTATGCCCGAGCTAGACCCCTATCGCGACGATCCGTCCAGCTGGTTCCTGCAGCGCGATGGTATCAAGGAACTGATCGCCAAGCGGATCGCCACTAGGACAATCGACGAGTGGCTGGCAGTGCTCGAGCCGGCCGATATCTGGTGCGCAAAAGTGCTGAATTGGAACGAGCTTATGGACAGCGACGGTTTCAAGTCGCTCGACATGCTGCAGACGGTGACGCGCGAGGACGACGTCTCGATCCTGACGACCCGTTCGCCGCTGCGCGTCGATGGCGCCCGCCCGGTCTTCCAGCGCGCTGCTCCCCGGATCGGCGAGCATAGCGCTGCCATTCGCGAGGAGTTCGGCCTGTGAGCAAGGTGACCTTGAAAGGCATGACCTGGAGCCATCCGCGCGGTTACGATCCGATGGTGGCCTGTTCGCGGCTCTTCGAAGAGCAGACGGGTGTGGCGGTCCATTGGGAGAAGCGTTCGCTGCAGGATTTCGAGACCTATCCGGTCGAGGAGCTGGCGCGCGCCTATGACCTCATCGTCATCGATCACCCGCATGTCGGCCAGATCACCGACGAGAAATGTCTCTTGCCGCTCGACATTCCCGGACGTGAGGAAGAGCGCGTGGCCCTCGAAAAGGGCAGCGTCGGAGCCTCCTATCCGAGCTATCTCTGGCAGGGACATCAATGGGCCTTCCCGATCGATGCGGCGACGCAGGTCCAGGCCCTCCGGCCTGATCGGTTGCCGCAACCGGCCGCGACCTGGCAGGAGGTGATCGCACTGGCGAAGGACGGACGCGTGCTTCTGCCGCTTCGCCCGCCTCACACGCTGATGACCTTCTACACCCTGTCGGCCAACCGCGGGCATCCGTGTCGGACGCAGGCTGGGCAGTTGATCGACCCTCAAGCGGGGGCTGAAACCGTTGAGATGATGCGTGAAATCTCCGCGCTGATCGACCCCGCCTGTTTCGAGATGGATCCGATCGCGGTCTTCGAGCAGATGGCGGCTGCCGATAGCAGGATCGTCTGCGTGCCGCTGATCTACGGCTATGTCAGCTATTCGATGCCGGGTTTCCGCGACCGGCTGATCAAGTTTGCCGATATTCCCGTTGTAGGTCATCTTGGGCCCGTCGGCTCGGCGCTGGGCGGCACGGGCATCGCCGTCTCGGCCTTTTCAGGCAATCCCAAGGAGGCGGTCGATTTTGCCTATTGGGTTGCGTCCGCGGGGATCCAGCGTGGACTCTATGCCAGTGCCGGCGGCCAGCCGGGCCATGCGGCGGCATGGGAAGACGACGCGGTCAATCTGGCAACGGCCGACTTCTATCGCGGCACGCGCGCAACGCTGGAAGGCGCCTGGGTCCGTCCACGGCACGATGGCTACATGGCGTTCCAGCAGCGGGGATCTGACAGGTTGAATGCCGGATTGAAGGGTGGCGAAAGTGCCGCGGCAATCGTTGCCGATCTGAATAGGCTGTTTGCCGCCAGCTTCTAGGGAGCTGCCCTGGCGTTCCGATCCATCAAGGATGAGAGCGCCAGGGCGAACCTGTTATCAGAGATTCCAGAGCCGTTTCGCGTTGCCGGAGAAGACCTTTGTCCGCTCCGCTTCGCTGCTGCCTGCAAACAGCGCGTGCGTGGTCGCAACCCAGGTAGAGAGCCCACCGCCCAACGTGCAGACGGGCCAGTCGCTGCCCCAGACGAGGCGGTCCCAGCTGAAATTCGCGGTGACCTGCTCGATATAGGGCCGCAAGGTCTCGACATCCCAGGTCTCCGCATCGGCATAGGCCACGACGCCCGATACCTTGCAGACGACGTTCGGCCGCCTGGAGACCTCGCGAATGCCGTCCTTCCATGCGTCTGAGGCGCCGCTGCTGATCGCCGGCACGCCGCAATGATCGAGGACGAACTGAACCTCGGGTGCGAGGTCGATGAGCGCTAAAACCCGGCTCATCTGATGCGGCAGCGCGCAGATATCGAAGGTCAGCCGCGAGCCGGACATGCGCCTGATGTTCTCGCGAAACACTGCACCCTCTGAAAGTTCGTCGGGAACGACGTGCAGCACCCGGCGAAAGCCTTTGACGAAGGGATCGGCCGTCTGCCGCTCGAGATAGCCGGCAAAGCCCTCGTCCTCGGGACGGCAGGCAGCGATGGCGCCGCGGATCAGCTGGCCGCTGGTATCCGAGAGTTCCCTGACCACATCGGTTTCGCGCTGCATCTCGCCGGCATCGACATCCACCTCCATGTGAAGCGCCGCATCGATGCCGCAGCGGCGGGCTTCTGCCGCATAGGTATTATAGAGGAAATCCCTGTCCAGCGCCGGGACGCCGGAGAGCCAGGGATAGGTCAGTTTCGACCTGTCGATCAGGTGCAGATGGGTATCGATAAGCAAAGCGTCCTCCGCGTTTTGCAATGAATGGACCGCGCTCAGGGCGCGACGTTGACGTCCGATCCGACCAGCAGCGACAATTGTTCGGCGGTCTTCTGCAGATGGGTGATCGTCCGGGTGATATCCGGCGCGGACGGCGCATTGACCAGCGCGATATAGGGGCAGGTGAGGGCGGCAATACCCCGGCCATCGGGGCCCATGATCGGCGCGGAAAGGTTATAGACGCCGGCCGTCTGGGCGCTGGCCATCATCTCGTAGCCCCGCTCGCGGATCTGATCGAGCCGTTCGTAAAAGTCAGGCGTCAGGCGGGGATCGTCCTTGCTGCGGACGTGCTCCGAGATCATCAGTTCACGCTCTTCGGCATTACGGAAGGCCAGAAGCACATGGCCGGAGCCGGTGTCGAAAAGGTTCACATGCGAGCCGACGCGGATCGAGATGCCCCAGTAATCAGGCGCCTCCTGCTGGGCGATGACCACGGCATAGCCGCGGTCGAAAACGGCAAGATGATTGGCCTGGCGGGTCTTTTGCGCGAGATCGCGCATCAGCGGCGTTGCGAAGGATGCCAGGCGCCTTGTCGGCGCATGAAGCTGCGACAGGCCGAATAGCTTGAGCGTCAGCGCGAAGCGGTCGCCCTCCAGCTTGGTGACATAGCCGCGGCGCACCAGGCGGTCGAGCATACGGTAGAATTCGTTCGGGCTGCGATCGAGCCGCTTCGATATCTCGGCCTGCGTCAGGCCGTCCTCGACGCTGGCGAGCAGTTCCAGAATATCGAGACCCTTGTCGAGCGCGGGCGCGCGGTAACGGTCTGCGTCGTCCATGTCCATGTGCGATCTCCCATGAATGATAGTTGCATATACGCAGATGAACCATTCGAGAAGGGAAAGTTCCGCTTGACGCCGCAACTTTCTTGTCGTTTGTATATAAACATAAAACTCATATGTGAGGAGAGTCGGCGAACTCATCAAGATCGCCGTTGTGGAGGAGAGGAATATGAAAAGATTGCTAGCCAGCCTCGCGGCTGGAATTTCGCTGTTTGCATGCTCTACCAATGCTGCGGACCTGCCGGGCAAGTTCGAAGGCGTGACGATCGATGCCAAGCTGATTGGCGGACAGCAGTACGAGCCGCTCTATGGGCGCATCGCCGAGTGGGAAAAGGCGACCGGCGCCAAGGTCAACGTGCTCTCGAAGAAGAACTATTTCGAGCTCGACAAGGAAATGAAGTCGGATATCGCTTCCGGCGATATCAAGTGGTGCGTCGGGTCCAACCACTCGTCTTTCGCGCCGATCTACGAAGGCCTCTACACCGATCTGAAGCCGCTTCTGCCGGCTGAAGAAATCGCCAAGTTCGTCGATTCCACCATTTCAGCGTCGACGATCGACGACAAGCTGGTGATGCTGCCGCGCGCCCAGTTCGACGTTTCGGCGCTGTATTACCAGAAGAGCCTTTACACCGACGAAGCCAAGAAGAAGGCTTTCAAGGAAAAGTACGGCTACGATCTGACGCCGCCGGACACCTGGAAGCAGGTTTCGGATCAGGCGATCTTCTTCTCCAACCCGCCGAATTTCTTCGGCACGCAGTTCCCCGGCAAGGAAGAAGCGATCAACGGACGCTTCTTTGAAATGCTGGTCGCCGAAGGTGGCGAATATCTCGACAAGGACGGCAAGCCTGCGTTCAACTCCGAAGCCGGTATCCGAGCGCTCGACTGGTTCGTCAACATGTACAAGGCGAAGGCCGTTCCGGCCGGCACCACCAACTATCTCTGGGACGACCTCGGCGCGGGCTTTGCGTCCGGCACCGTCGCGCTCGATCTCGACTGGCCGGGCTGGGCCGCCTACTTCAACGACCCAAAGAACTCCAAGATTGCCGGCAATGTCGGTGTGATCGTCCAGCCTGCCGGCTCGTCCGGCAAGCGGACCGGTTGGTCCGGTCACCATGGCTTCTCGGTCACCGAAGCCTGCGAACATAAGGATGCGGCGGCCTCGCTCGTCTGGTTCCTGACCAACGAGGACTCGCAGAAGATCGAGGCGGCAAACGGCACGCTGCCGACCCGCAAGGCTGTCTGGGATTGGGATATCCAGCAGGCTGCCAGCGATCCTTACAAGAAGGAAGCCCTCGGCGCCTTCCAGGAAGCCATGAAGCATGCCTTCCCGGTTCCGCGCACGCCGGAATGGATCGAGATCTCCAACGCGGTCTATCCGGAGCTGCAGTCCGCCATCCTCGGCGACAAGACCTCCAAGGAAGCGCTCGACGCGGCTGCCGAAAAGGCAACCGGCATCCTCAAGGACGCCGGCGCCCTCTAATCCTGTCATAACAGGTCCCGCATCCGGCAACGGGTGCGGGGCCTCATTTTTGGAAGACCGGAGCGCTTCCCGCGCTCCCTCTTGCGGTCCCGGCGCCCTATCAGGTGTGGACAGGTCACTCGATGTTGAAAAAAATTCCGACGCCCATTCTTCTGCTTCTACCGGCGATCGTCGTGCTGGTCGCAGTGGTCCTGGTTCCCTTGCTGCTTTCGCTTTATTCCAGTTTCACGCCATTCCGCCTGACCCGGCCGCAGACGCTCTACGTCTTCGTCGGCCTGCGCAATTACGTGCGCATCTTGACCGATCCCGTTTTCCTCGCCGCCTTCGTCCGCACCGTCGTGCTTCTGACCATTGCGCTCAATCTGGAAATGCTGCTCGGCCTCGGCCTCGCGCTGCTCGTCAACAAGGCGACGATGGGCCAGCGAGTGCTGCGCACGCTGATGATGTTTCCGATGATGTTCTCGCCCGTGCTCGTCGGCTTCCAGTTCAAGTTCATGTTCAACGACAATGTCGGGCTGATCAATAATGCGCTTCAGGCGCTCGGACTGACAGACAATGCCATCCCGTGGCTGATCGACGGCAATCTGGCGCTGTTTTCGATCGTCGTCGCCGAGGTCTGGTCCTCGACGTCGGTCTTCGCGATCCTGATCCTCTCAGGGCTGCTCGCCATGCCGCAGGAGCCGGTCGAGGCTGCCCGCGTCGATGGCTGCACGCCGCTTCAGACCTTCCGCTATGTCATCTGGCCGTTCCTGATGCCCTTCGCCTTCATCGCCATGACGATCCGCTCGCTCGACGTCGCGCGCGCCTATGACATCGTCAAGATCATGACCGATGGCGGCCCGGCGCGGCGCACGGAACTGCTCTGGACACTGGTCGGCCGCACCGCCTATGCCGATGCGCAGATGGGCCTTGCCAACGCCATGGCCTATGTCTCGATCATCCTGTCGATCGGCTTCACCGTCTATTTCTTCCGGAAGCTGGCGCTCGCCCGCACCCAAATCGGCGCGGAGTGGTAATCATGGATCGCAACGCTCAACAACGTCTGCGCCGCCGTATCGGCCAGGTTTTCTATCTCATCGGCTTGTTCCTTGCGATGCTGATCATCTGCCTGCCGGGCTTCTGGATCGTTCTTAGCTCGCTGCGGCCGCCGGTCGAGATCATGGCCAAGCCGCCGGTCTGGATCCCCAACGAATTGTCGCTCGATGCCTACAGAGCGATGTTCTCCGGCATCGGCAAGGGCGGCATCCCGATCTGGGATTACTTCCGCAACTCACTGATCATCTCGATCACCTCGACCGTCATCGCGCTGGTGATCGGCATGTCCGGCGGCTATGCCTTCGCGCGCTTCCGGTTTGCCGGCAAGTCGGCAACCTTCCTCGGCCTGATGCTGACACGCTCCGTTCCCGGTATCGCGCTTTCGCTGCCGCTGTTCATCGTCTATTCGCGCATCGGCATCATCGATACGCATTTCGGCTTGATCCTGACCTATGTGGCGCTCAACGTACCGTTCACGATCTGGCTGATCGACGGCTTCTTCCGCCAGGTGCCGAAGGATCTGGCGGAAGCGGCGCAGATCGACGGCTGCACCCGCTGGCAGGCTTTCTGGAAGGTCGAGTTTCCGCTGGCCGGTCCCGGCATTGCGTCGGCAGGCATCTTCGCCTTCCTCACCTGCTGGAACGAATATGCACTGGCTTCTCAGCTGACGCGGTCCGTCAATTCGAAGACACTCCCGGTCGGGCTCCTCGACTATACGGCGGAATTCACCATCGACTGGCGCGGCATGTGTGCGCTTGCGGTCGTGATGATCGTTCCGGCGCTGGCGCTCACCTTCATCATTCAGAAGCATCTCGTGTCCGGCCTGACATTCGGCGCGGTCAAAGGTTGATTTCCCATGGCTCAGGTCTCTCTTAAAAAACTCGTCAAGCGCTACGGCGCCCTCGAAATCGTCCACGGCATCGATCTCGATATTGCCGATAAGGAATTCATCGCCCTCGTCGGCCCGTCCGGCTGCGGCAAGTCCACGACCTTGCGCATGGTCGCCGGTCTGGAGCCGATTTCCGGCGGCGACATCGAGATCGGCGGACGCGTCGTCAACGATCTGCCGCCGCGCGACCGCAACATCTCGATGGTCTTCCAGTCCTATGCGCTCTATCCGCATATGAGCGTGCGCGAGAACATGGGCTTCTCGCTGAAGATCGCCAAGGTTCCGCAGCCCAAGATCGACCAGCGCGTCAACGAGGCGGCCGCCATTCTCAGCCTTGAGGCGCTGATGGACCGGCGCCCGGCGCAGCTTTCCGGCGGCCAGCGCCAGCGGGTCGCCATGGGCCGCGCTATCGTGCGCAACCCCGAGGTCTTCCTGTTCGACGAGCCGCTGTCCAACCTCGACGCGAAGCTGCGCACGCAGATGCGCACCGAGATCAAGAAACTCCACGCCAAGGTCCAGGCGACGGTCATCTACGTCACCCACGACCAGGTCGAGGCAATGACGCTGGCCGACCGTATCGTCATCATGCGCGATGGCTATATCGAGCAGGTCGGGACGCCGGATGAAGTCTTCAAGCGCCCGGCGACCCGTTTCGTCGCAGGCTTCATCGGTTCGCCGCCGATGAATATCCTCGATGCCACCGTCGATGGCGACAGCATCGTCTTCGCCAATGGCGATCGCCTGCCGCTGCCGCCGAAATTCAAGAATGCCGTCGCTCATGGCCAGAAGGTCACCTTTGGTCTGCGCCCGGATGACCTGTTCCCGACCGGCCACGGCCTGGTCTCGGACAGCACATCTGCGGTTCATGAAATCAGCCTGCCCGTTGTCATCACCGAGCCGCTCGGCAACGAAACACTGGTTTTCGTCGAATTCGCCGGCCGCGAATGGGTGGCGCGCATGTTGAACCCAAGGGCGCTGGCAACCGGCGAGCAGATCAGGATGAGCTTCGATCTGTCACAGGCGCATCTGTTTGCTGCGGACACCGGCAAGACGCTGGCGATCTGAGAGGGGAGAGAGACATGGCCCGCATCGAGAAAATTGACATCCGGATGGTCGACCTTGCTCCCAAGGTCAAGCGCACCGACGCGATCCAGAGCTTTGTCAGCCAGGAGACGCCGATCGTCACGATCACCGATTCCGACGGCGCGACGGGGATCGGCTACAGCTACACGATCGGCACCGGCGGATCGTCGATCATGCGACTGCTGTCGGATCATCTCGTCCCGCTGCTGATCGGGGAGGATGCCGATTGCATCGAGGCGATCTGGCGCAAGATGGAGTTCGCGACCCACGCCACGACGATCGGCGCGATCACCGCGCTGGCGCTTGCCGCCGTCGATACCGCGCTTTGGGATCTCAGGGCGAAAAAGCAGGGCCTGCCGCTCTGGAAGCTGGTAGGCGGAGCGAAGGATAGCTGCCCGCTCTACACCACCGAAGGCGGCTGGCTGCATATTGAGAAGGAAGCGCTCGTCGAGGATGCGCTGCTCGCCAAGTCGAAGGGCTTTTCCGGCTCCAAGGTGAAGATCGGCAAGCCGCATGGCTCGGAGGATTATGCACGTCTGTCGGCTGTGCGTGCTGCGGTCGGCGATGGCTTCGAGATCATGACCGATTGCAATCAGGGCTTTATGGTCGATGAGGTGATCCGCCGTGCCGCCCGGTTGAAGGAACTCGATCTCGCCTGGATCGAGGAGCCGCTACCGGCTGATGATCTCGACGGTCATATCCGTCTGTCGCGCTCGACGGCGACGCCGATCGCCGTCGGCGAGTCGATCTATTCGATCCGCCATTTCCGTGAGTACATGCAGAAGGGCGCCTGCTCGATCGTCCAGGTCGATGTCGCCCGCATCGGCGGCATCACGCCCTGGCTGAAGGTGGCGCATGCGGCGGAGGCCTTCGATATCCCGGTCTGCCCGCATTTCCTGATGGAGCTGCATGTCAGCCTCGTCTGCGCCGTGCAGAACGGCAAATATGTCGAGTACATTCCGCAGCTCGATCAGCTGACCACAAAGGGCATGGAAATCCGCGACGGCCGGGCTATCGCTCCGTCCGAACCGGGTCTCGGCATCAGCTGGGATTGGGATGCGGTCGAGGAGCGGTCGATCAAGGAATTCACCCGAGAGTTTCGCGGCTGAGGAGACGGGCCATGCAGCGTATGGGAATGGTTGTCGGGCTGAAACCCGAGAAGATTGCCGAATACAAGCGTCTGCACGCCGCCGTCTGGCCGGAGATCCTGGCGCTGATCTCGGAATGCAACATCCGCAACTATTCGATCTATCTCAAGGAACCGGAGAATCTGCTCTTCGGCTATTGGGAATATACCGGCAGCGACTTTGCGGCCGATATGGCGAAGATGGCCGACCACCCGAAGAACAAGGAGTGGTGGGCCGTCTGCATGCCGCAGCAACAGCCGCTGGAAACCCGCAAGCCCGGCGAATGGTGGGCGATGATGGAGGAGGTCTTCCATCATGACTGAGACCTTCGATCCCAGCCGTCTGCAGCAATCCTGGCCGCGGCCCGCCAAGCCGCGCCCGATCCTCATCTTCGGCGCCGGCAGCATCGTCGGTGACGCGCATCTGCCGGCCTACAGGAAGGCCGGCTTCCCGGTCGCCGGGATCTTCGATCCCGATCGCGCCAAGGCCTGCGCGCTGGCGGAGCAATGGGGCACGACGGCCTTTGCCTCCGAGAGCGAGGCTCTGCAAACCGCAGGTGCGATCTTCGATCTTGCCACCCCGCCCGCGGCCCATGCCGCCATCCTGTCGAAGCTGCCGGAGGGCTCCTTTGCTCTGCTGCAAAAGCCGATGGGCAGCAATCTCGATGAGGCGACCGAGATCCTGAGGCTGTGCCGCGCCCGCGGCATCAAGGCGGCGGTCAATTTCCAGCTGCGCTTCGCGCCGATGATGCTGGCGCTCAAGGATGCGATCGCCAAGGGCCATCTCGGCGAGATCGTCGATTTTGACGCCTGGCTGGCGCTTGCAACGCCGTGGGGGCTCTGGCCTTTCCTGAAGGGCCTGCCGCGCATCGAGATCGCCATGCATTCGATCCACTATCTCGATGTCGTCAGGGATCTGCTCGGCAATCCGCTCGGCGTGCACGCCAAAACTATCGGCCATCCGAACCATGACGTGGCGCAGACGCGCACGGCTGCGATCCTCGATTACGGTGACCGTATCCGCTGCGCGCTATCGATCAACCACGACCACGATTTCGGCCGCCGCTTCCAGGCCTGCGAGTTCCGGATATCGGGGACGAAGGGAGCCGCCTACCTGAAGCTTGGAGTCAATCTCGACTATCCACGCGGCGAGCCGGACGAGCTCTGGATCGAGACGGAGGGCGCCAGCGACTGGGTCTCCGTGCCGCTCGAAGGCACATGGTTCCCCGATGCCTTCGCCAACCGCATGGCGAACCTACAGCGCTTCGCTTCGGGCGAAGACGACAGGCTCGTGGGCGCCGTCGAGGACGGCTGGCAGACCATGGCGCTGGTCGAAGCCGCCTATCAATCAAGTGCCAGCCCGGCGACCCCGCTCAGCCCGCTGCCGAAGGAATAGACCGATGTCGGAACAGATCATCCATTTTGAAGACTACGCACTGAACGCGTCGCGCACGACGACCGGCCGCACGATTACCGAGACGGATTTCGTCGTCCATGCCGGGCATACCGGCGATTTCTTTCCGCATCACATGGACGCCGAATTCGCCAAGACGCTGCCGGGCGGCCAGCGTATCGCCCATGGCACCATGGTCTTCTCGATCGGTATCGGCCTGACGGCGACGCTCATCAACCCCGTCGCCTTTTCCTACGGCTACGACCGGCTGCGCTTCGTCCGCCCGGTCCATATCGGCGACACGATCCGCACCCGGGTGACCATTTCGGCCAAGGAAGACGATCCGAAGCGGCCGGATATGGGCCGCGTCGTCGAGCGCTGCGAGGTTTTGAACCAGCGCAATGAAGTGGTGCTGGCCGCAGACCATATCCTGCTCGTCGAGCGCCAACAGAAACAGGGATAAGATCATGTCACAGGATTTGACCGGCAAGACCGTTCTGACCACCGCCGCAGGGCAGGGGATTGGCCGCGCTTCGGCGATCGCCTTTCAGCAGGCAGGTGCAACCGTACATGCCACAGACATCAACACCGATGCACTGGCGCAGCTGACGGCCGAAACCGGGATTGCGACCCACAAGTTGAACGTTCTCGACGAAGCGGCGGTCAATGCGCTGGTCTCAGAGATCGGCCAGATCGACGTGCTCTTCAATTGCGCCGGTTTCGTCCATGCAGGCTCGATCCTCGAGATGAAGGACGCCGATCTGGAATTCGCCCTCGATCTCAACGTCAAGGCGATGATCCGCACCATCCGCGCCGTGCTGCCCGGCATGCTCGAGCGCAAGGACGGTTCGATCATCAACATGGCCTCCGTTGCATCCAGCATCAAGGGTGTGCCGAACCGCTTCGCCTATGGCGTCACCAAGGCCGCCGTCATCGGTCTCACCAAATCCGTTGCCGCCGACTACGTGGCGCAGGGTGTCCGCTGCAACGCCATCTGCCCCGGCACCGTCGAGAGCCCGTCGCTGCAGGACCGCATGAAGGCGCAGGGTGATTACGAGACGGCGCGCGCCGCCTTCATCTCGCGGCAGCCGATGGGCCGTCTGGGCTCCCCCGAAGAGATCGCCGAACTCGCCGTCTATCTCGCCGGCGCCACTTACACCTCAGGTCAGGCCTACGCCATCGATGGCGGCTGGACCATCTGACCTTCGAACCGACACAGGAATGGAATCCGCATGAAATTTCTTCGTTACGGTGAAGCCGGCCAGGAAAAGCCTGGCCTTCTCGATGCCGGCGGCAAGATCCGCGATCTCTCCGGCCAGCTTGGCGATCTCGCCGGAGCGGCCCTGAACCCCGATCGTCTCGCCGAACTGTCGCGGCTCGACACCAGCACGCTGCCGGTTGTCGAGGGAACACCGCGGCTCGGCCCCTGCGTTGCCGGTACCGGCAAGTTCATCTGCATCGGCCTCAATTATTCCGACCACGCTGCCGAAACCCGCGCCACCGTGCCGCCGGAACCGATCATCTTCATGAAGGCAACCTCGGCGATCGTTGGCCCGAATGATGATCTCGTCATCCCGCGCGGCTCGGAGAAGACCGATTGGGAAGTCGAGCTCGGCATCGTCATCGGCAAGACGGCGAAATATGTCAGCGAAGCCGATGCGCTGGATTATGTTGCCGGCTACTGCACGATCCATGACGTCTCCGAACGTGCCTTCCAGATCGAGCGCTCTGGCCAGTGGACCAAGGGCAAGTCCTGCGACACATTTGGTCCAACCGGTCCCTGGCTCGTCACCAAGGACGAGGTGCCGGACCCGCAAGACCTGAAGATGTGGCTGAAGGTCAACGGCGAGACGATGCAGAACGGCTCCAGCAAGACCATGGTTTTCGGCGCCGCCTATCTGGTCTCCTATCTCAGCCAGTTCATGTCGCTGCATCCCGGCGACATCATCTCGACCGGCACACCGCCGGGCGTCGGCATGGGCATGAAGCCGCCGCGCTATCTGAAACCAGGCGATATCGTCGAGCTCGGCATCGAAAAGCTCGGCAACCAGCGGCAGGCCGTCAGGGCGGATATCTGATAGCTCCATGGTGCTGATGGGCACGAGGCCGGCGACGCCATGCCTCGTGCCTTCTATGTCGCCGAGCTGCCTGATGCCGTCTCTTCGAGCACGTCTTCGGGAATATCGTCGAAAGACGCGTAGTTGAGATTATAGAGCCGGGAATAGAGCTTCCCGTTCTTCATCAGCTCATTATGGTTGCCGCTCTCGATCAGCTCGCCGTTCTGCAGCACGATGATGCGGTCGGCTTCGCGGATCGTCGCGAGACGGTGGGCGATGACGAGGCCGGTGCGGTTCTCCAGCAGCTTCACCAGGGCCTTCTGGATCAGCATTTCCGTATAGCTGTCGATATTGGCCGTCGCCTCGTCGAGAACGAGGATCTTCGCATCGGCGACGAGCGCGCGGGCGAAGGACAGAAGCTGCCTTTGCCCGAGCGAGAGATTGCCGCCGCGCTCACCGAGAATGCTGTCATAGCCTTCTGCCAGCCGCATGATGAAATCATGCGCGCCGACGGCCTTTGCCGCCTCGACCACCTGTTCGCGGGTGGCATTTGTCTTGTGATAGCGAATGTTTTCAAAGACGCTGCCCGTGAAGAGGAAAGGCTCCTGCAGAACCATGGCGATCTGGTCGCCGAGTGAATCCTGCGTCAGATCCCGCACGTCATTGCCGCCGACAAGCACTTGCCCCTGCTGCACATCGTAGAAGCGATGGATCAACGACATGCAGCTCGATTTGCCGGAGCCTGTCGGTCCGACGAGCGCAACCGTTTCGCCCGGATTGACGCGGAAACTCACATGTTTCAGCACCGGATGCTTCGGGTTGTAGCCGAAGACCACGTCGCGGAATTCGACCGAGCCGTCCATATCCCGCGAAAGCACCTTGGCATCGGGGGCGTCCTGGATGTCGACGGGAACGTCCAGCACCTCTGTCAGCCGTTGGCCGGAGGCCATGGCGCGCTGCATCACCGAATATTGCAGCGTCAGCGAACGGATCGGGTCGAAGAAGCGCTGGATATAAAACAGGAAGGCGACGAGCACGCCGACGTCAAGCGCCTGGTTCAGGACACGCGCCCCGCCGACGACGATGACGAGGGCCATGGCGACGCCCGTCAGGCTGTCGACGATCGGCACCATCACCTGCGCATAGCGCGCTGCCGTCAGATGAGTGAGAAGGTTGGCATGGGCCTTGTCGTCATAGAGCGTGAAATTCACGCTCTGGCGATCCATGCTCTGGACTGCGCGCACGCCATGGATCGCCTCGGCCAACGCGCCGTTCGCCACCGAGTTCGTTTCATGCGCGGCCATGAACGACTTGCGCGCCAGCGGCAGCCAGAAGAGGCGGACGACGAAGAGCACCGGCAGGGCCGACAGCGTCAGCAATCCGAGCTTAAAATCGAGATACAGCATCACGAAGACGATACCGAAGAGCAGGAAGATATCGCCGACCGACAGCACCGACGTTTCGAGAAACTCCTGCATCGAGTTGACGTCGCCCTGTAGCCGCGACATCAGGCGGCCCACTTCGGTCTTGTCCATGAAGGAGAGCGAGACGCGCTGCAGATGCGAGAACATCGCCTTGCGCATGTCAAAGAGCACGTTTTCAGCCACCCCGCCGACCAACGTCTCCTGCGCATAGCTGGCAGCATAGTTGACGAGGATGGCACAGAGGAAGGCAAGGATCGACCAGGTGAGCGCGTTGGAACTGCCCCCCTGCCGCATGCCGTGGTCGATGGCGTAGCGGATGATCAGCGGGATCACCAGCTGCATGGCCGTGAAGGTCAACACCGCCACGACGGACCAGATGATCTTGTCCTTGTAGGGATCGACGAAGGTCCAGATGCGCTTGACGATGTTGCCGTCGAAGGCGGTACCGAACATCTCTTCTTCGATCCGGTGCGAACCGACCACCGCCCGCGGCGGCCGCCTGCCGTCTTCGCGCGGATCGGGGCGCTCGGTTTCCATTTCCTCGGCCATCATCCACTCCCTAGTCTTGAGGCTTCTTGTGGTCTGGACCCACTGCAGATGCCTCTATCTGCGGCTGGCATAATTCTCTTCCCTCATTCCTGTGCTCGTCACAGGAATCTAGCCACGCGAAGTCTTTCGCGTGAAAGAGTTCTTCCGCGCCGCAGACGCGGCGCTGCTGGATCCCTGTGACAAGCACAGGGATAAGGGAGCAAAACGCAAACACACAGTCTCACAAACGCCTGTTCGTGCTAAGCACTCAGCGCCTCATCTCCCGGCCGTACCTGCAGGTCGTAAAGCGCCTTGTAGCGCCCACCGAGAGCGAGCAATTCCGCATGCGTGCCGCGCTCGACGATGCGGCCGTCCTCGACGAAGAGGATCTGGTCGGCATGCATCAGCGAGCTCAGCCGGTGCGCGACGATGATCGTCACCCGGTCGGCGGCGTATTTGCGCATCGCCGAGCGGATACGCTGTTCGGTCGCCGCGTCGATTGCAGCTGTCGAGTCATCGAAGACCATCACGGCGGGGCGCAGCATCAGGGCGCGGGCGATCGACAGGCGCTGGCGCTGGCCGCCGGACAGCGACACGCCGCGCTCGCCGACGACCGTGCCATATCCAGTCGGCAGGCCGAGAACGTAGTTGTGCAGCTGCGCGCTTTCGCTGGCGCGCTCGATACGCGGCTCCTTCGCCCATGGGTCGCCATAGGCGATGTTGTTCTCGATCGTCGTCGTGAACAGGAAGGAATCCTGCTGCACGACGGCAACGGAGCGGCGCAGCGATTGCAGTGTCGCCTTGCGGATATCCTGACCGTCGATGGTGATGCGGCCACCGGTGGCGTCATAGAAGCGCGGGATCAGATGCGCGATCGTCGACTTGCCGCTACCCGGAGGGCCAACAATGCCGATCGTTTCGCCGCGCTTCGCCTCGAAGCTGACATCGTAGAGAACCTGGTGCATCTCCGAGCTCGGATAGGCGAAATCCACATACTCGAAGCGAAGCGTTCCCTCGGTTACCTTGAGCTCCGCCGCATCTGGTGCATCGCGCACGGCAATCTCGAGGTCGAGAAGATTGAAGAGGCGCGTGCCGCAGGTCGAGGCCCGGGCAAAGGCGTTGACCATCAGGCCGAGCTGGCGCACTGGCATCTGCAGGATGGTCATGAAGGTCAGGAACGAGGCAAGCGTGCCCACGGTGATTTCGCCGGCCATGACCTTGCCGCCGCCGACCCAGAGCACGAGACCCATCGACACGAAAAACGAGAAGGTCATGGCGCTCGTATTGGCAACACGGATGCCGACACGCTGATGCGCGAGTTCGATCGCACTTTCGGATGCCGCTTGGAATTTCGCCATCTCATGGTCCTGTGCCGCGAAGGCGCGGACGACGCGGATGCCGCCGAGGTTTTCTTCCATGATGCGGGTCAGCACCGAAAGACGCTCCTGGAGCTCCAGCCATGTGGCACGCAGGCGCAGCTGCGTGACCGGTGAACGCCAGCCGACGAAGGGAACGAAGCTGAGGGCGAGGAGACCGAGCACCGGATCGGTGGTGATCAGCATATAGGCGCCGATGCCGATCAGCATCGACAGCAGGAAGACACGCACCAGCGCCGTCGAGAAATACATCCGCACGCCCTCGAGATCGAGCAGGCCGATGGTGATCAGGTCGCCCGAATGCACGGTGTCGTGGAAGCTGAAGGAAAGCCGCTGGATCTTTTCGTAACAGGCCAGCCGCAGCGAATAGCCCATATGGTGGCCGACGCTTTCGGAATAATAGTTCTGCACCATGGTGAAGAGGCCGCGCAGCACGCTGGCGCCAAGCAGCATCAGCGCCGTCGTTAGCAGCGCGTCCTGCGCCGCCTGGCCGACGGTGCCGCCGCTCAGGGCGACCTGGGTGTGGTCGACCGCCTGGCCGAGTAGCCGCGGGATCATCAGCTGAAAGGTGGAAGCCACAAGCGTCGCGCCGATCGCCAGACTTGCCTGCCAGGGATGCCTAAAGGCCATGACGGTGATGCGGACCAGTGTATAGAGCCCCTTGCCCCAGCCTGCCGCAGTTGCTTTCGCGAGCGAAGCCGAATGCTTCGTCGCGCTTAAGGACGCATCGCTGCTCACGGTAATGATTCCAAATAGATAAGTGCATCCGGACGCTGACCCGAAAACACGGCAATTCCATGATGGGATTGATAGTGCGCTTACTTTTGCCGATTCCACCTGGTCGTTCAAGTAAAGAATTCACCAACTGGTTATTTTCTCGTGAGCGCGATCACGCGCCGTTTCCGGGCGGAACAATCGATGCTTTGCCGTGTTCGTGTGACGGACCAATACGAGTCCATGGAGCACCGCATGTCTCTCAAAGCACTCGCCCTCAACGCCACCCTGAAAACCGCGGAAAGCCAGGAGCAGTCATCGACCGAACGAATGATCGCGCTGATCAATGACGAGTTCGCGAAATACGATGTCACGACCGAGGTTCTCCGGCTGGCGGATTTCAACATCAAGCCCGGTGTCACATCCGATGAAGGCGAGGGGGACGATTGGCCCGGCATCCGCGAAAAGATCCTCACCGCCGACATTCTGCTTGTCGGGACGCCGATATGGATGGGGCAGCCGTCGAGCGTATGCAAGCGGGCCCTGGAACGAATGGACGCGTTCCTATCGGAGACCGACGCGGAGGGGCGCATGGTATCGTATGGAAAGGTGGCGGCGGTCGCCGTGGTCGGAAATGAAGACGGCGCGCACCATGTCTCGGCCGAACTCTATCAGGCGCTGAACGATGTCGGTTTCACGGTGCCGGCTAATGCCGTTGCCTATTGGGTCGGCGAAGCGATGGGATCAACGAATTTCGCCGATCTGAAGCAGGTGCCGGAGAACGTCACCACGATGATAGAGATGCTGGCGCGAAACGTCACCCATCTAGCCGCACTGCTCAAGGCGAAGCAATATCCCGGCGAAGAGAGCTAAAAAACAGCACCCGCAATCAATGCCTTAACCCGCATTCTCGCCTCAGCGGAAATCAGAGGCTTGCGGCGAAGCCATTTTAGCGCTTTCATACACGACTAGTCTAATAGACTATGGACGGGAGACCTCACTCCCCTGAATTCCTTTCCGGCCAGTTCCGGACGACTGCTGGTATAGCGGTTCGAACCCCGGCCGACGCAGCCTGATTTTTCTGCGTCGATACCTTGATCGAGACACGGATGCGGTGATGACCGCAAGGGAGTTGAGATGACGGTTCAAGGACTTTTCTCTGCGAAGGCCGCTGCTGCGGCAAAGCCATCGGCTATTCCACGGATCGCCATTGTCGGGCGCGGCTTTTCCGGGATGATGACGGCAATTGCGCTGATGAAGACGGTGCGTACGCCCTTCCATCTGCAACTCTTCGATCCGAATTCCTCCGTCAGCGGCGGACAGGCGCTGTCGTCGGCAAAGAGTTCCGCCATCCTCAACACCCGCGTCCGCGACCTTTCGGTGTCGGCTGGAGATGCCGATGATTTCAACGACTGGCTCTGTAGCAACGCGGAATTCCGCGCTGCCGTGCCGGCGGCGATCCCGGGATTCCGCCAGATCTTCGTGCCCAAGGAAATTTTCAGCGACTATGTCTACCAGCGCTTTTCCGAAGCGCTATCGACCCGCAAGGACATCACCGTCCAGGTCTGCCACGAGCCCGTCGTGGCAATCCGCAGGAGCCACGGAAACCGCTTCCTGCTGGAACATGCCGGTCCCGCCAATCCGCTTTTCGACACCGTTTTCCTCGCCACCGGCTATGGCCTTGCGCCGTCCGCTGCCGTGACGGAGAACACTTCGCCGGTGCGCGCCCAGCGGCTGGTCGCCCGTCCGCATACGATTCTGCTCGGAAGCGGCATCCGCGTCGTCAACCAGTTGCTGCAGCTGCGGGATCAGGGCTATTCCGGCCAGATCTCCATCGTTTCGAAACATGGCTTCCTGCCGCAGAGCCATACGCCGAACTCCGCCGATCCGCTTTTCCCTGCCGAAGAGCTTCCCAAGGATCTCGCTGGCATTCTCCATTTCATCCGCAAGGCCTGCAGGGATGCCGAGGAGGGCGGCCGCAGCTGGCAATCCGTGATGAACGGCCTGCGCAAGCATGCGCGTTCGCTCTGGCGTTCGCTGCCTGCGCGCCAGAAGCAGCAATTCAACCGGCATCTGCGGGCAATCTACGACAGCCACCGGAACAGACTGCCGGAGGCGATGTATGCGCGGCTGAAGCGTGAGCTTGCAGGCGGCAACACCGTTCTGCGCCGCGGTCTGGCGGGCCGTCAGGGCTTGAGCGGGATCTTCTTCACGCCCTCAGGTACGCGAACGGAGGAAGTTATCCATGCCGACCGGGTGATCGATTGCCGTTGCAGAGCAGCCGACCTCGATGTGCCGCTGATGCAGAGCCTGTTTGCCTCAGGGCTTGCGATGCCGGACGAACTGTCGCTCGGCATTGCCGTCAACCAGCGCGGCGAGCCCTATCTTGCCGACGGATCGTCCGTCGAGGGGATTTTCGCCATCGGTCCGCTCGGGCTCGGCAGCCTTCCGGATATCGATCTGGTGCCGGAGATCGTCAGCCAGGCCTATGCCGCTGCCGAACAGGTCGCGGTCCGTGCATTTCCGCAATGCCGGGCCATGTAGCCGTCGCTTCGCTCAGCGGCGGCGGAGTTCGCTGCGAACGGCGGCGCCAAGCAGCCCCATGACCATCAGCGCCATCGCGAACCAGGTGATCGCATAGCTCAGGTGGCTGTTCGGGAAGACCACGCGCGTCAGCCCGCCGACCGGCGCGCCACCCGGATTCGGAGCTTCATCGGCGTCGATGAAGTAGGGTTCGATCTTGCCGATGTCCTTGTCCGCGGCGATCGCCGCCACGTCGCGCGAATACCACCATCCGGTCTTGGGATCGTTGGATTGCAGCAGTGAACCTTTCGGCTCTGTTGGCCGCAGCAGCCCTGTCACGCTGACCGGTCCCGAAAGCTGTCCTTCAGCGCGCATTTTCGGATCGCGCTTTTCCAGCGGTACGAAGCCGCGATTGATGAGGATGGCATTGCCGTCTTCCAGCCGGAGCGGCGTCATCACCCAGTATCCGGGGCCGAGCTCGGTGGAGGCGTAGACCAGCGTTTCCTTGCTGTTGTCGAATGTGCCGGTCGCGGAGACCCGGAGGTATTCATCGGCCGTGGCGTCGATGCCGGCGCCCTCGGGAGCGGGCACCGGTGCCGCATGAATGCGCTGATCGACGCGGGCGATCAGATCGCGCTTCCAGTAGAGCCGCTCCACCTGCCAGATACCAAGCGCCACGAAGGTAGCGATTGCCAGCAGCATCAGGCCGCCAAGCAGAATGAGCTTGGCGGTCGAGCGCGGTGCCGTGAGTTTGGAGCCTGATTGATCGGTCATGGTCAAATCCAGCGGGCGGCCCGGAGGCCGCCCGCATCTGTCTTACGGCATGTTCTTCATCATTTCGGGGCTCATCGGCATCATGTTGGTGTTCAGATGATGCATGACCCAGAAGGAGCCGGCCAGCGCGATGGCGACGATGACGATGGTGAAGATCAGCGCCATGATCGTCCAGCCGCCTTCCGAACGGGTGTTCATGTGCAGGAAGTAGATCATGTGGACGACGATCTGCACGGCGCCGAGCGCCATCACGGTGACTGCCGTTACCAGCGGGCTTTCGAAGACGCCTGCCATGACCAGCCAGAACGGGATCGCCGTGAGGATGACCGACAGCACGAAGCCGATCATGTAGCTCTTGAAGGAGCCGTGATCCGCATCGTGACCGCCGTGACCATGGCCGCCATGGCCGTGGTCGTGATGTGCGTCGTGGGCGTGAGTGTTCGAGCTCATCCGAGAACTCCCAGCAGATAGACCAAGGAAAAGACGCCGATCCAGACGACATCGAGGAAGTGCCAGAACATCGACAGGCACATCAGGCGGCGCTTGTTGGCTTCGATCAGGCCGTGCATCGAGACCTGAACCATCAGCGTGATCAGCCAGATGATGCCGAAGGTGACGTGCAGGCCGTGGGTGCCGACCAGCGTGAAGAAGGCCGAGAGGAACGCGCTGCGCGACGGTCCGGCGCCTTCATGGATCAGATGCGCGAACTCATAGAGTTCGAGCCCGATGAAGGCGGCGCCGAACAGGCCGGTGATCGCCAGCCAGAACAGCACGCCGGCCTTGTAGCCTCTCATCATCTGCAGCATGGCGAAGCCATAGGTGATCGACGAGAACAGAAGCATCGAGGTGTTGATCGCCACCAGCGGCAGATCGAACAGATCCTTCGGTGACGGGCCGGCCGCATAATTGCGGCCGAGCACGCCATAGGTGGCAAAGAGCACGGCGAAGATCAGGCAGTCGCTCATCAGATAGAGCCAGAACCCGAGATTGGTGCTGCTCTCCGGATGATGATCCTCGGTCAGATAGAAGACGGGCTTTTCGGCCGAGTCGATGGTGTGATCGGTCATGGTCGTCATGCCTGCATCGCAAGCTGCTTGGTGCGCTTGTCCTCTGTCGCGGTGACTTCCTCGACGGGAATGTAGAAGTCACGCTTGTAGTTAAACGTATGGGCGATCGACACGGCGACGATTGCGACGAAGGAGACGGCAGCCAGCCACCACATGTACCAGATCAGGCCGAAGGCGAGACCGATGCTGAGGGCCGAAAGGATCGCGCCGGTGCCGGTGTTCTTCGGCATGTGGATCGGACGGAAGCCTTCGTGCGGACGGACATAGCCGCGCTTTTTCATGTCGTACCAGCTGTCGTGATCGTGAACGACAGGCGTGAAGGCGAAGTTGTAGTCCGGCGGCGGCGAGGACGTCGCCCATTCCAGCGTGCGGCCTTCCCAGGGATCGCCCGTCTCGTCCTTCAGCGCCTCGCGCTTGCGGAAGCTGACGAAGATCTGCACGAGGAAGGAAACGATGCCGAGGGCGATCAGGCCGGCGCCGAAGGCGGCGATGATGAACCAGATTTGCAGCGACGGATCCTCGAACTGCGAGACGCGGCGGGTCACGCCCATCAGGCCGAGCACGTAGAGCGGCATGAAGGCGAAGAAGAAGCCGATCTGCCAGAACCAGAAGCTCATCTTGCCCCAGAACGGATCGAGCTTGAAGCCGAAGGCCTTCGGGAACCAGTAGTTGACGCCGGCAAACAGGCCGAACAGCACGCCGCCGATGATCACGTTATGGAAGTGGGCGATCAGGAACAGCGAGTTGTGGAGCACGAAGTCGGCAGGCGGGATGGCGAGCATGACACCGGTCATGCCGCCGATGACGAAGGTCACCATGAAGCCGACGGTCCACAGCATCGGCACTTCGTAGCGAATGCGGCCGCGATACATCGTGAACAGCCAGTTGAACATCTTCGCCCCTGTCGGGATGGAGATGATCATCGTGGTGATGCCGAAGAACGAGTTGACGCTGGCGCCCGAGCCCATCGTAAAGAAGTGGTGCAGCCACACGAGATAGGACAGGATCATGATGACGCAGGTGGCGTAAACCATCGAGGCGTAGCCGAACAGGCGCTTGCCGGAGAAGGTGGCGACGACTTCGGAGAAGATGCCGAAGGCGGGCAGAATCAGGATGTAAACTTCCGGGTGACCCCAGATCCAGATGAGGTTCACATACATCATCGGATTGCCGCCGAGATCGTTCGTGAAGAAGTTCGTGCCGGCATAGCGGTCGAGCGACAGCAGAACGAGCGTTGCGGTCAGGATCGGGAAGGAAGCGACGATCAGCACGTTGGTGCAGAGCGAGGTCCAGGTAAAGACTGGCATCTTCATGAAGGTCATGCCCGGCGCGCGCATCTTGACGATCGTCGCAATCAGGTTGATGCCCGATAGCGTCGTGCCGACACCGGCGACCTGGAGCCCCCATATATAATAGTCGACACCGACACCCGGACTATAATCAGCCCCCGAAAGCGGCGGATAGGCCAGCCAGCCGGTGCGGGCGAATTCGCCGACGAACAGCGACATCATGATGATGATCGCGCCTGCCGTCGTCATCCAGAACGAGAAATTGTTGAGGAACGGGAAGGAGACGTCGCGCGCGCCGATCTGCAGCGGCACGACGAAGTTCATCAGGCCGGTGACGAAGGGCATCGCCACGAAGAAGATCATGATGACGCCGTGCGCCGTGAAGATCTGGTCATAGTGATGCGGCGGCAGATAGCCTTCATTGCCGTTGAAGGCGATGGCCTGCTGGATACGCATCAGGATTGCGTCGGAGAAGCCGCGCAGCAGCATGATCACCGCGAGGATGATGTACATGATGCCGATCTTCTTGTGATCGACGCTGGTGATCCAGTCGCGCCAGAGCGGACCCCAGAACTTGAAATAGGTAATGAGACCCAGCACAGCGATGCCGCCGATCGCCACGCCGATGAAGGTGAAGACCAGGATCGGCTCGTGATAGGGGATCGAATCGAGGGTCAACCGGCCGAAGATAAACTTCAGGAGGTCAGGATTGGAAAACATGGAATAACCCGTTCATTGATGTCTTAGCGACGCAAAGCGCCAGGTTTAATTGTTGTTCAGCTGGGCCGGAGCCGGATCGCCATTGCCGTGGTCCATTCCGGGCATCGAATGGCCATCGTGGCCGCCGCCGTTCATGTCCATTCCAGGCATGTCGTTCTGCATCGGCTGCTGGCCATTTTCGCCGGTGCCGGCGGGCTTCTCGTCGCTGCGGGCAGGCGTGCCGGTTGCCGGGAAGGTAGCGGCATTGGTGCCTTCGCCCTTCTTCACATGGCGGTTGTCATATTGCAGCTTCTCGCGGTTCTCGGCACTTTCCTTGCCGCCGCCGCCCATCATGTCGATATGCATCATCTCGCTCATGCACATCTTACCGGGTGCGGCGCAGAGATTGAGGATCGCGTCGTAGAGATCCTTGTCGGCGCTGGCATAATAGCGAACCGGTTCGCGCTCGGAGGGCTTTTCGAGCTTCAGATAGGTGTCGCGATTCAGCGCCGTACCTTGGCTCTTCACCCGGGCGACCCAATCGTCGAAGCCCTGCTGGTTCAGGCCGTGGAACTTGAAGCGCATGTGCGAGAAGCCGTCGCCGCTGTAATTTGCGGAGAAGCCTTCGTATTCGCCTTCCTTGTTGATGACGGCGTGCAGCCTGGTCTGCATGCCCGGCATCGCATAGATCTGGCCGGCAAGGGCAGGGATGTAGAAGGAGTTCATGACCGACGATGCGGTGATCTTGAAATTGATCGGCACATCGACCGGCGCTGCCAGCTCGTTGACCGTAGCGATCCCGAGATCCGGATAGAAGAACAGCCATTTCCAATCGAGAGCCACGACCTCGACGGTCAGCGGCTTGGTGTCCGCGGGAATGCTGCGTTCCGCGTCGATCCGGTCGAGCGGGCGGTATGGGTCCAACTTGTGAGTCGAAATCCAGGTGATCGCGCCGAGCGCGATGATGATCGCCAGCGGCGCAGACCAGATAACCACTTCCAGCCGTGTCGAATGATGCCATTCCGGATCGTAGGTCGCTGCCGTGTTCGAACGCCGGTAACGCCAGGCGAAGAACAGCGTCAGGAACAGGACCGGCACGATGATCAGCAGCATCAGGAAGGTGGAGACCAGAATGAGATCTGCCTGCTGACTTGCGATATCGCCCGACGGCGACATCACGACCATATTGCATCCTGCCAGCATCATCAGCGGCAACACGGATAGAAGGCGGGAAAACTTCACGAGTTTTTGCACGTCTCTAAGCTCTTGTTGTTTCATCCAAACCGCGACTAAAGCACTGAACCTGATGGCAACATGAGGTGTTTGGTCGCACTGCAGCAAAGATGCCGCAGCGCGGCAAAAATTGTAAGACGCTACGGCTTTGAAATCCTGATAAAATTACGAAGGATTTGGCCCGGGCGCATGCATGTTAGCGGCATAATATATCCGTGAAAATGAAAAGGGCCACCTGGCGGCGGCTCGATTCGCCGGATCACGCCCGATTTCTCGTCCACATCTAATTTTGAGAATGGATGATGAACTATTTACGTCCATCAGACTTGATAAGCTTGCGGGTTTGATCAAGATCGTCTTGAGGCGCTTTGCCGCGGCGTCTCAACGAGGGAGGCGTTAATGACTGCAGCAAATTATGGACCATCGTCCACGACACTCGAACGCGACGCAAGACAGATCCATGCTGGCGAAAAGGTTTCGCCCGGAAGTATAGCCCTTGGCGTCATCATCGGTCGAATGTCGGAATTCTTCGACTTCTTCGTCTATGGCCTGGCTTCGGTTCTGGTCTTCCCGCAACTGATCTTTCCCTTCGCACCGGATCGACTGACGGCGACGCTCTATTCCTTTGCGATCTTTTCGCTGGCCTTCCTGGCGCGTCCAGTCGGCTCGGTGGTCTTCATGACGATCGACCGTTTCTATGGCCGCGGCACGAAGCTGACGATTGCGCTTTTCCTGCTCGGCGGTTCTACGGCGTCGATCGCCTTCCTGCCCGGCTATAACGAGATCGGCTACTGGGCGATTGCGCTTCTGGCCCTGTTCCGGCTCGGCCAGGGCTTTGCGCTCGGCGGCGCCTGGGACGGCCTCGCATCGCTGCTGGCACTGAATGCGCCGCAGAACAAGCGCGGCTGGTACGCGATGATCCCGCAGCTCGGTGCGCCGATCGGCTTCGCGCTGGCGAGCATTATCTTCGGCTTCTTCATCGCCAATCTCTCCAACGAGGATTTTCTTTCCTGGGGCTGGCGCTATCCGTTCTTCGTCGCTTTCGCGATCAATGTCGTGGCGCTCTTTGCCCGCCTGCGCCTGGTCATGACCCAGGAGTTCGGCACGCTGCTGGAACAGCATGAGCTTGAGGCCGCGCCGATCGGCAAGGTTCTGAAGGTTCATGGCCGCGATATCCTGATCGGCGCCTTCGTGCCGCTGGCGAGCTTCGCGATGTTCCATCTGGTCACCATCTTCCCGCTCGGCTGGATGAGTCTATATGGAACGCAGCCGCTCGACACGTTCATGGTGGTGCAGATCATCGGCGCACTTGTCGGCATCGTCGCGATCATTGCCTCCGGCCTGATCGCCGACCGCATCGGCCGCCGCGCCCAGCTCGCCGTCTGTGCGGTGCTGATCGCGATCTTCTCCTTCGTCGGGCCGATGCTGATTGCATCCGGCGATGCCGGACAGGATGCCTTCGTCATCATCGGCTTCGGAGTGCTCGGCCTGTCCTTCGGTCAGGCCACCGGCTCGATCTCCTCGCGCTTCGGCCGCGGCTACCGCTATACCGGCGCCGCCTTTACCTCCGACCTCGCCTGGCTCGTCGGCGCCGGCTTTGCACCGCTGGTGGCGCTGAGCCTCTCCAGCAGCTTCGGCCTGACCTTCGTCGGCTACTACCTGCTCTCGGGCGCGATCTGCACGCTTGCAGCGCTGGCTTTCAGCAAGGCGCTGGAACAACGCGAGTAGCGCCTGATATCCTGATCGAACAAAAGAGCCCGGTTTCGTACCGGGTTTTTTATTAAATGGCGCATTGCAAATTATAATTGATTGCATATCCTTCCAGACCAAGGAGATGCTCTGATGACCCATTCGATGATCGACCATGCGACCCTCTCGCGGCTCGCTGAAGCAGGCGCCATCGACAAGACCCTTGTGGTCGGACAACTCGGCGGCTGGTCCATCGTCGTGCGATATGGAAAGAGCGAGCATTCGCTTGCCGCCCAGCGCAGCCGCCAGGTCAGGCTTTTCAAGCGCATGGAGACGCTTGTCTCCTATCTCAAGGATGTCGGCATCTCGCAATTCGAGGTGGATGCTGCGGACTACGCCGCAGAATCCAGCAAGCGTCCCGATCGAGCCGATGCGCTGAAGCGCGCGCATGAGGCGGCCGAACACGACCGCTGGTTCCGCGAGCAAGTTGAGATCGGCCTTCGCGAGGCGGATGATCCGAATACCGTCTGGATCAGTAACGAAGATGCCAACAAGGAAATGGATGCGTTTCTGGCTAGCCTGATGTCTCGCGTACAGGAAGACGGTAAGTGATCGTCAACTGGTTGCCTCGCGCGCTGAACGATCGCCGGCGCCAGATATCCTACGTTTTTAAGCAGAACCCGCAGGCCGCCATCCGGCTGGAGACGCTTGTACGAAGCCAGGCGGATATCCTTAGCGCACACCCGCGTGCAGGCCGCAGCGGACGCAAGGACGGAGCCCGGGAACTTGTGGTTCCCGGCAGTCCATATCTTATCATCTATCGCATCGATGAAAACGCGCAGGAAATACAGATCCTGCGCCTGCTTCACGGCGCCCAGCAATGGCCGCCGGATTAATGCTGATCAGTTAACCGGTTCCGGTGGCTGCTTGGCGCGCGCCGCGGTCAGTTCGGCAGTCGTGTGGTTCAGGCGGTCGGCCAGCACGCGCATGATTTCGACGGCCATTTCTGGGAAGTCGCTGAGCAGCTTCAGGAAGTGCTCTTTGCTGATGCGCAGGACTTCGAGCCCCGAGGTGGCGCGCACGGTTGCCGTTCGCGAGACGTCGCAGAGAATGGCGATCTCGCCGACGATCGAGTTGAGTTCGACATCGGCGACCTTGATATCGCCAGCAGGAGAATGGACGAGAATGTCGGCCGTTCCCGAGAGGATCACGTAGGCTGCATCGCCCGGATCGCCCTGATGGAAAAGGTTCTGACCGGCCTTGTAGGTCATCCGGTCGGAGGTGAATGCCAAAAGCTTGAGTTTTGCCGGCGCGATCCTGGAAAAGATCGGCACCCGCCGCAGCATTTCGACTTCATCTCTCAACAGCATGAGTGTTTTACCCCCTGGCGCCTCCTCTCGTATAAGGAGAAAGCGTTTTCTAAAACTCTACCAGGCATTCCCTCGCAAGAATGCCGTCTCAGCCGCCCCAGTAGATTATTACGATAACAGTTCCTTGAACATAGTGTTTTTCTCCGAAAGTTCCGGATAGCCACCGGCTTGTGCCAGGCCACCGCGTTCGAAAAGCAGGATCCTGTCGAAGACCTCAGCAAGGCGCGCGTTCGACAGAACCCAGATGATTGCCGGGCGTTTGCCTTCCTCGTGAAGGCCGGTCACCACGTTTCGGGTGATCTGGTCCTGGACGCGCTGGTCGAGGGCCAGAAGCGGCCGGTTGAGGATGAAGTAGTCGGAACGGCGCAGCAGCGCGCGCGCCAGGTTGATCTTCTGGCGCTGAACCATCGTCAGGCGCTTGCCGCCAGAGCCGACATCGAATTCCATACCGATCGACAGCACGTCGTCGAACAGATCGAGCTTGTCGAAGAGCTCGCCCATGATCGAGCGGATATGCTCCGATGCATCGGCCTGCTGATAGGCGATGCGGCCGAAAAGCACGTTGTCCATCAGGCTGGCGGACGCGGTGAAACGTTCAGGATCGTAGCGCTCGATGAGTGCCGAGAGATCACTGGGAATATGTTCGTGGAACTGTTTGCGCGCCGAGACGATCTTTTCCATCAGCTCGTCGGTCAGCAGACCGAAGCGGTGGCGGGGCTCGATATAGGCGAAGCTCAGGCGGATGATACTTGAGCGCTCCTCGGCCGTCGCATCCTCGAACTTCCGGCTCTGCAGCTTCTGCAGCAGCGCCTGGTAGGCGGGGATGTCGTCCGCGGTCATGAAGGTCAGTTGCTGGAAGAACGGGTGATCCGGCGGCAGGTCGTGGAACAGTTCCACGGCGTTTTCGGCGATCTCCAGGCCCATCGCGTAGAGATCGTTGCTGAGGCCGGTGTCGCGGAAAAGTTGCTGGAAATAGGGGTGGGCGGCGAGACGCCGGTTGGTCATGTGCGGCCGCTTCATCGTGCCGAAAAGCAGGTTCTCGCCAACCGTCGCCTGAGCGTTGTAGGCGTCGAAATCGAAGGGAACGACGATAGTGTCGAGCTTCTCTTCCTCCAGCCGCTCGCGCAAGGAGGCGCGCAGATCGACGATGCGCTCGGCAAGTGCCACGTGAACGCTGGTATCGACCGAAGACCGCAGTGCGAGATCGAGAATGTCCTGCGAAATCAGCACAGCGTCGAGCACCGGGCGGATCGCTTTCAGCAGATCGTCGGGGCCTGTCGCACCGGCGGCGTTATAATCCACCCAGTCGCTGTTGAGGTCGAAAATCGGGTTTCCGGCGCGCAGCGCCTCCGCGTTTCGCCATTTGAATTCGAGAGCGTCCTGACCCTGGTAGCCCGGATCCGTCAGCGGCGCGTGCTTGAGGCCGTAGAGGATGTTGTCTTTGAGCGTGCCGTGGAAAAAGTAGGTATCCGACGATACGTAGGAAATCCGTCTGCCGGTAATATATTCCGGCAGCGCAAGCAAATCCTGGCCGTCGATGCTGATGCGCCCGCCTTCCGGCCAGACGATGCGCCCGAGCGCTTCGGCAAAGGCTTCCGCGCCGCTTCCATTCGGGCCGACGATCGCCACCGTTTCGTTCGGCTTGATCTCCACCGAGACGTGATCGACCAGCCGCGCGCCACTGTCGTCATTGACGGCGAGGTTGGTGACGACGAGTGCTGCCGTCAACGGGCCGATCGCTTCGGCGGGCACGTCCTGGATCTTGCTGTCAATCAGCGGCTCGACGTTGAACTGCTCGTAGACCTGCTGATACTTGACCTGAACGTCCTGGCGCATCTGGTCCCAGTCGATCAGTTCCTTCAGCGGTCCCGGCAGATCCTTGTAGGCGGAGATGACGGCTACCAGCTGGCCGATGTCGAGGCGGCCCTGAAGCGCCAGATAACCGCCGATGGCGTAGAACAAGAACGGGGTGACCTGGGCCAGGAAGTTGTTCAGGAATTTCACCATGAACTTCCACTGGTAGAGGTCGTAGCGGATCGAGAAGATCAAGCCGAGGCGCGCTGCGATATCGGCGCGCTCGAGGTTTGAGGTATCGTTGCCATGGATGGTGCCGATGCCGTCGACGATTTCGCCGACGCGGCCCGACAGTTCGCGCGCGGTCAGCTGCCGCTGGCGGCCGAGTTCGAGCAGGCGCTTTCTCATGCGCGGGATGACGATCGCCTGCACGCCGACGATGCCGGCGGCGATCATGCCGAGCCAGAAATTCTGGATGATGATGAAGGCGAGCGCCGTCAGCGCCTGGCCGCCAAGCAGGGCGGGCGAGACGAAGGCATCGCCGGTGAAGCCGCCCATCGGCTCCACCTCGTCCTTGATCATCGTAGCGATTTCGGCGGATTTCACGCGCTTGAAATGCGCCGGCGGAAAGCGCAACACCCGGTCGATCAGCTGAAAGCGGATCCGGCGCAGCATGCGCTCGCCGAGGCGGCCCTTGTAGGTATTGATGTAGAATTTGAAGAGACCGTTCAGCACCACGAGCGCCAAGAAAACCAGGCTGAGCGCCATCAGCATCTGCAGACGGTTGAGCTGCAGACCCTGGAAGAACTCGACATGCCCAATCAGCGGCAGATCATATGCCAGATGCATGAAAGTCTGGGTGGCGTTGGCATTGTCGAAGCCGTCGCCCTGGATCGGTCCGTTGACGATCTGCTTCGGCAGATCGAAGGACAGGAAGTAGGGGATCATCGACGCCGCAACGACCGCCAGAATCCAGAGCTGCTGGAGGCGGGTGTTCGACCAGATGTAGCGGGCGAGGCTCTTTTCCATTGCTAACCGTCAACCTGAAGGGAGGGTCCGGAGACGTTTACGAAGGAGGATTCGGAAAACAGGTTCATGCCGCCGGACCGCCGGATATCGTAACGAAAACAAGGCGAAGCGGACTGCCATCGAACTGCCGATTCTGCCGGAAATCCGTTTATATCACAGGACTTTCATAAAGTGTGAGCAATTCAGCCGAGCATTGAGCGAATGATCGCCGCTGTGGTTTCAGCGCCCGCAAGGTCCAGCGCGGCGGCCTGCCGGGGCGCGCGCGCAAGGGCTTCGGAGACGGCACTTGCGAGATGCTCAGCTGTCAGCCCGGTCTCCGGAAGAATGCTGGCCAGACCCATCGCCTTCAGCCGTTCGGCGCGCACGGTCTGTTCCGTTTCGCCACCGGCAACGAAGGGGATCAGGATCGCCCGGCAATCGGTGCGCAGAAGATCGCCGACAGTATTGTAGCCGGCTTGCGAGATCGACACCTTGGCGCCCTTCAGCAGAGATGGGAAATCCTTGCGGAACCGCACCAGCGTCACGTCTGCCGGGGCTTCGTGCTGGAGCATTGCGAAATCCCGTTCGGGAAGAATCGGGCCCGAAATCAGAAGCCAGCGATAGGACACGGGGAGCGAGGATGCAGCATCGCGGGCCGCGCGGATCAAATCCAGGCCGACAGCGCCGCCGCCTGCTGACGCGATGATATCGAAGCGTTCTGTCGGATCGGAGGCGGGGGGTGGGGCGACAAGGCCGGTATAGCGCACCTTATCGGCAATATCAGCAGTCAGCGGAAAAGTGTCTTCCAGCCGCACGAAGTCAGGGTCGCCGTGAACGAGAACGGCATCGAAGTGATCCTTGACGAGCTTGACCGTTTCTTCGTCGCGGCCGGGTTTCCGGTTTTCCTGCAGGATGTCGCGCACCGAGCTGAAGAGCTTTGGCCGCGGATTGACCGAAGCGATCGCATCGAGCAGCGGCAGCAATTCAAAGCGCATTTGCCGGCGGCCGAAGGGAAAGGCTTCGATGATGACTGCATCCGGCGTGGTCTCGCGAAATGCCGAAAGCAGCATGTCGCGGCGAGAAGCCAAAAATGCTTCGGTGGCCGGATTGCCGTCTGCGTCGGCAAGACCGGAAAAACCGGCATTGCTGGCGACTACAGGCGGAAGTGCGATCGTCTTCAGTCCCTCGGCCGGAAACCCCGGAACCGGCAGGCCGCCAGTGACGACGGTGACGTCGAAGCCATCGTTGGCCATGGCATTGGCGATCCGGCTCGCGCGGGCGATATGGCCGATGCCAAGCAGGTGCTGAACGTAGAAGAAGGCTCGCTTGGCGCTCATGGGGTCTTCTGCCACTCGGCTTCAAAAAGCTGCGTCAGCTGCGCGATGCTGGAATGATAGTCGAAATGCGCCCGGACCCGCTGCTCGGCGGCATCCCCGAGACGGTGGCGTAGCGCCGGATCGCTGATCGCCCGCTCGAGCGCCACGGCCAGCGCTTTCGGGTTGTCAGGAGGCACGACAAGGCCGTTCTCGTCGTCCGCCAGCAGTTCCGGCACGCCCGAGATATTGGTGGAGAGGCAAGCGAGCCGTTGGCTCGATGCTTCGACGAGCACGTTCGGCAGCCCGTCACGATCGCCATTGGCGGCTATCCGGCAGGCGAGCACGAAGAGATCGGCCCGTCTGTAGTGATCGAGAACATCTTCCTGCGCGAGCGCGCCCTTCCAGACGATGCGCTCAGAAAGACCAAGAGCGCTGGCAAGTGCCTTGAGCTTCGCAAGCTCGTCGCCGCCGCCGATGTGCTCGAGGCGCCAGGCCAGATCTTTCGGCAGCAGGGCCAGCGCATTGAGCAGGATGTCGTAACCCTTCTTCTCGACGGCGCGACCGACGCTGAGCAGGAAGACCGGGTCGCTGGTGGCCGATCCGTCACGCTTCGACCGCTCGCCGGAAAAATGGCCGAAACGGGCAAGATCGAGCCCGTGATAGCTGAGATGCACCGCATCCGGACGGCTGGTCAGTGTCCGCATGTGTTCATAACCGGTTCGGGTGCAGGTCACCGCCCAGCGGGCGCTCGAAAGCTTCTCGTTCAGCTCCCAATCCGGCGAGGTCCAGATGTCCTTGGCATGGGCGGAAACCGTCCACGGGACGCCGGTCAGAATGCTGGCATATTCCGTTACCGAGGCCGGCGTATGGATGAAATGCGCATGCAGCCACTGGCCGTTATCAGGCCATTCACGCGCGAGAACCAGCGCCTGGCCAAGCCTGCGGAAGCGATTGCGGGAAATGTCGCGCGGCAGGTCGGTGAAAAAGCGCTTCATCAGCGCTCCGAACCCCTTCCTGCCAAAGCCGGCGAAAAAGCCCTTCAGGACGCGAAGCGGTTCCTCGTGCAGATATTCCGGCAGATAGACGACGCGCGCCTTGATCTCGTCATGAACAGGATGCCGCTTCTTGTCGGTCGGGCGGCGCATGGAAATCAATGTCAGGTCGAAGTCGGCCTTTTCGAGGCCAAGCAGCTCCTGGGCAATGAATGTTTCCGAAAGGCGTGGATAGCCTTTCAGGACGACGAGGATCTTCCGGCGCTCTGGCAAGGTCGGTGTCTTCACTCTGCGCCGACGAGGGAGAGATGACGGCCGCGATTGTCGAGCCAGCGGCCAACGGTCTGCGAGATGTGATCGAGCCCTTCAAGCCGCATGGTACAGCCGCTCTGCGACGGCGGCTGGCGGTATGGCAGCTGCTTCAGGGCTTCGGCCATAATGGCAGGATTGGCGGACTGATCCGGCAGCAGCATATCGACGAGGCCGAGTTCGCTGGCGCGCTGTGCCCGCAGCAACTGCTCCTCACGCGGCTTGACGCGCGGCACGATCAGCGCCGGCTTGTCGAAGGAGAGGATCTCGCAATAGGTATTGTAGCCGCCCATGGCGACCACGCCCGTTGCTCCCTCGATCAGTTCTTCCATGTGATTGTCGAATTCGATGACCTCGATGGACGGGATCTTTTCGCCCTTCTTTACGAGCTTCGTGCGCTCAGCGGCCGGCATATAGGGGCCGAGCACGACCAGCGCCTTCAATTGAAGGGTCGGATCCTGCTCGTAGGCGTTCATCACGTCATGGACGAGATCGGAGCCGTCGCCGCCGCCGCCCGTCGTGACGAGAATGTATTTTTCCTTCGGCGTGTTCACCGACTTCTTGCTCTTCGAAACGCTGCGCTGCAGGAAGCCGACGAAATCCATCTTGCGTCGGACATTGGCGGGAACATCGAGGCCGACCAGCGGATCGTAGAAGTCCGGCGGGCCATAGACCCAGACACTGTCGTAATACTGGTCGATCTTCTGCATGATGCCGTTACGCTTCCACTCGGCATCGAGCAGGTGCGGCGCATCCATGATCTCGCGCAGACCAAGTACCAGCGTCGTGCCGCGCGCTTTCAGATAGGCGAGCGTATCCTCGACTTCACCCTTCAGACCCATGGGCTCCTTGTCGACGATGAAGATGTCGGGCTGGAAGGTCTCGGCGGTATGGCGAATGCTGGATTCGCGCATCTTCAGCGTATCCTGCAGATCGATATGGCTCGCCATCGACGTATATTCGCCGTTGCGCAGTTTGATCACGCTCGGGATCTTCACGAAATCGACGCGAGCTCGGTAATCGAAGGCGCCGGCGATCGTGGCGCCCGAGATGATCAGGATGTTGAGGCCGCGATAGTCTTCGACCAGCGCATGGGCGATCGTTCTACAGCGGCGCAGATGGCCGAGACCGAACGTGTCGTGGCTGTACATGAGGATACGTGCATCTTCAACACGTCTGGCCATGGAGAGTACCTCTGGGGCGAATGACATAGTTCACCCCCGTTTGCCGGAGGCCAAGAGACAGCGGGCCGATGATCCGCTGGGCTTGTTGTTATTTGTAGGGATCTGCGGCATCGCGCAACCCGTCTCCCAGAAAGTTGAAGGCAAGAATGACAAGAACCACCGGAATTATCGGGAACAGAAGCCACGGGTAGAAAGCGATGACACTGACGCTTTTCGCTTCGGTGAGCAAGATCCCCCAGCTGGTGATCGGTGGCCGAAGGCCAAGGCCGAGGAAGGACAGCGCCGTTTCGCCAAGGATCATTCCGGGGATGGAAATCGTTGCAGAAGCAATGAGATGCGACATAAAACCGGGGACCAGATGGCGGCCGATGATGCGCGGCGTGCTGGCGCCCATCAACTGTGCGGCCTGCACATAATCTTCTTCGCGAAGCGCCAGAAGCTTGGATCTGACGGCACGTGCCAGCCCGGTCCAGTCGATGATACCGAGGATTACGGTGATGCCGAAATAGATAACGATCGGGCTCCAGGTCACCGGCATGATGGCGGCAAGCGCCATCCAGAGCGGCAAGCTCGGCAGCGATTGCAGCACCTCGATCATGCGCTGGACGAGCAGGTCGAAGACGCCGCCGCGATAGCCGGCGAGACCGCCGATGACGATGCCGAGCACGAAGCTGATGGTAATGCCGATGAGGCCGATGGTCAGCGAGATGCGTGCGCCGTAGAGGATACGCGACAGCACGTCGCGGCCGAGACGGTCGGTGCCGAGCAGATACATCTGGCCGCCTTCGGCCGGGCAGACGAGGTGCCGTCTGGATTCGAACAGACCCCAGAAACGATAGGCATCGCCGCTGCAGAAGAAGCGGATCGGCTGAATGTCATCGGGTTTCTCTGTGTAAATGCGTCGCAGCGTGTCGATATCGAGCCGCATCGAGCGGCCATAGACGAAGGGACCGATGAACTCGCCCTTGTCGAAGAAATGTACCCGCTGCGGCGGCGAATGGATGTAGTCGACATTGCGGCTATGCAGGCCGTAGGGCGCCAGGAATTCGACGATCAGGATCGCGAAATAGACTAGTGCGAGGAAGATGCCGGAAATCAGCGCCAGGCGGTGCTGCTTGAACTTCCACCACATCAGCTGCTTCTGCGACGCGAGATGAATGCGCGACTGCGCAGAGGTCATCGTCTCCTGCGCCTGCGGATCGAACGGCGTGGTCGAGACAAAGTGCTCCAGGGGGGCGCCTGGTGGCGGCAAGGGCGACATTATTTGGTGCTCCTGCCTTGCAAGCGGATGCGGGGATCGAGGAAGCCGAGAGCGATATCCGAGATCAGCACGCCGATAACGTTCAGGAAGGCGAGGAACATCAGGAACGAACCGGCCAGGTACATGTCCTGGCTCTGCAGCGCCTTGACCAGCATCGGCCCGGTCGTTTCGAGCGACAGCACGATAGCGACGATCTCGGCGCCCGAGATGATCGACGGCAGGATCGAGCCGATATCGGCAACGAAGAAGTTGAGTGCCATGCGCAGCGGGTATTTGATCAGCGCCCGGGTCGGGTGCAGGCCTTTGGCACGCGCCGTCGTTACATATTGCTTCTGCATCTCGTCGAGCAGATTGGCGCGCAGGCGGCGGATCATGCCCGCTGTTCCCGCGGTGCCGACGATGATCACCGGGATCCAGAGATGCGCCAGAATCGACTTTGCCTTCTCCGAGCTCATCGGCTCGTTCAGATATTGCTGGTCCATGAGATGGCCGATGGAGAGGCCGAACCAGACATTGGCGAAATACATCAGGATCAGCGCCAGCATGAAATTCGGGATGGCGATGCCGAGCAGACCGAAGAAGGTCAGTCCGTAGTCGCCCCAGCTATACTGATGGGTGGCCGAATAGATGCCGATCGGGAAGGCGATCAGCCAGGTGACGAGGATGGTGGTGAAGGAGACGAGGATCGTCAACCACAACCGGTCGCCGACGACATCAGAGACTGGTAGCTGATATTCGAACGAGTAGCCGAAATCGCCGTGCAGCATGCCGCCGACCCAGTAGAAATAGCGGACGACCTCTGGCTTGTCGAAACCGTACTGCTTCCGGAGTTCTTCGATCTCCTGAAGGTTGGCGGCTTCGCCCTGGGCGCGCAGCTCGGCGATCTGGCTTTCGAAGAAGTCGCCCGGCGGCAGCTCGATGATGGTGAAGACGAGAGCCGAGATCACGAACAGCGTCGGCACCATGGCGGCGATGCGCCAGAGGATATATCTCAGCATCTCACGCCTCCTTCAGCCAGAATGCGTCAGGCATGTAGATGCCGAGGAAGGAGGTCGGGTCGAAGCCGTAGAGCGCCCGTTCCGGAACGTTCTGCATCTTCTTCGAGATCAGGATCGGCTGCAGCGCACCGTTGATCAGGCCGATCGAGAAGACCTGCTGGGTATAGAGCGCCAGCATCTCGTGCCAGATCTCCTCCCGTTTCTTGAAGTCGGCGGTCGCTCCCCACTGGTTCAGCAGATCGACGAGCTGCACGACCTCGGGGATATCAGGCGCACTGCCTTCCTGGCCGGCCGAGAGGTAGTACATGCCCCAGATCGGCCATTGCAACTGATCGTCTACGGTCGGTGCAAGCTGTACCGGCGCCATGTCGGCGGTCGGCACGCCGTTCTCGATGCCGAACCAGATCGCCATCATGATCGAGCCGCTCATCGCGCGGCTTCTGAAGATGTCACGCTGCGAGGTACGGGTGTAGAGCGCGATGCCGATCGTGCGGAAGTGATCGCGCACGAGTTCCAGCACATCGGTGTCGAGCGTGCTTTCGCCGGGCGTCTCGACGGTGATCTCGGCACGCCGCCCGTCCGGCAGAAGGCGGATATCCTCTTCGTCGCGATTGGTCAGGCCGAGTTCGTCGAGCAGCTTGTTCGCCTGATCGACATTATGCTGGATGAAGGCGTCGGCATATTCCTGCTTGAAGAGCGGGCTGTCGGGCAAAACGGTATCGGCGCTCGGCGTGCCAAGCCCATAAAACGCCACCATATTGATCTCGTGGCGGTCGATCGCCAGCGACAGCGCCCGGCGGAAGCGAACGTCGCGGAACAGCTTGCGCCAGACCTCGTCGGCGCAGTTGAGGTTCGGCAGCAGCGCAACGCGCGAGCCGCGGGCCTGCTTCCAGAGATTGACCTTCACCGGGAAGCGCTGCTCGGCTTCCTTCAGGAAGGTATAGTCGTTGAAATCGATGCCGGTTGCCTGCAGGTCGGATTCGCCCGCGCCCGCCTTGGCGGCGATGATCGACGACGAGCTGACATTCAGGATGAAGCGGTCGATATAGGGCAGCTGCACGCCGTTCTCATCGACACGGTGGAAAAAGGCGTTGCGGTCGAAGATGAACTGATCGGCCGGCGGCTTGGTCATGACCTTCCAGGGATCGAGCGTCGGCAGATCAGGGTTCTCGGGACGCGAGGCGCGCGACATCTTGATGTGCAGGTCGGCCCACTTCTTGACCCGGTTTTCCTTCATCAGCGCCGATAGGCGGAAATCGTCCTGATACTTCTTGTGGAACTGTTTCAGGTAATGCGCCGGCCCGAAGATGACGAGCGGCAGCGGACCGGCGAGTGCCGGCAGGAAGCTTGGGTTCGGCTTTTCCCAGGTGTAGCGAACGATGAGGTCGTCGAGCACCTCGAACTTCGGCAGGTCGCCGTGCGGACGCAACTCCAGCGCACCGCCACCCGGGGTCGCTTCCTTGTTGAGGATGACATCCTCCCACCAGTAGCGGAAGTCATCGACCGTAAACGGCTTGCCATCCGACCACTTGTGATCTTCGCGAAGGTGGAAGGTGAAGATGCGATCGTCTTCTGTCGTGTAGCCGCCGAGAATGTCCGGCTGGAACTGCAGGTGCTTGTCGTAACCGATCAGCCTCGAATAGCCATAGACGGTCATGTAGCGCACGTCGCGCGGGCCGCCGATGATGGTCTTGACCTGGCCGCCATAGGTGCCAGGCGCCAGGCCCGCTTCCTTCATGTTGATGATGCGCGGATGCTTCGGCAGCCGCTGCGCCATGGGCGGAATGGCATCGGCGCGCAGCTGGTCGCGCAGGAATTCCGGCTCGATGTCGCGGTCATCGGATGCGGCGCGGACAAGGGTAGGCGCAACCGTTGCGCCGATCATGCCGCCGAGGAAGGTGCGACGCGTTACCATGCGCGCAGCTCCTTGACGTCGGCACCCTTTCGGGCGCGCACGAAATGGCCTTCGCCGAGATCGGCATAGGCAAGCTCGGAAGCGTCGTCATGCTCGGCGGTGAAGGTCAGGCCCCAGTTCTGCTTGTCGGCAGCACCATTTTTGCGCAACGCTTCGAAATCGAGCGGCCGGTCGAGATCGGGGAAGGGGACGGCGGCCAGCAGAGACTTGGTGTAGGGATGAACCGGATCGCGCAGGATGATTTCGCGCGGTGCGATCTCGACGATGCGCCCCTTGCACATGACGGCGATGCGGTCGGCCATATAGTCCACCACTGCGAGATTATGCGAGATGAACAGGTAGGTCAGCCCGAGTTCCTTCTGCAGGTCCTTCAAGAGGTTGAGAATCTGCGCCTGAACCGAGACGTCGAGCGCCGAAACCGGCTCGTCGAGAATGACGAGCTTGGGACCGAGCGCAAGCGCACGGGCGATACCGATGCGCTGGCGCTGGCCGCCGGAAAAACTGTGCGGATAGCGGCTCAGATAGCGGCGGTCGAGGCCGATGGCGCCCATCAGCGCTTCGACCTTACGCTTGCGCTCCTCGCTGTCGCCGCGGTCGTGAATCTCGAGCGGCTCGCTGAGAATATTGCGCACCGTCATGCGCGGTGAGAGTGATGAGACCGGATCCTGAAACACCATCTGGATCTTGGTGCGCAGCTCCTGCAGCTCGTCGCCCTTGACGGTCAGAACGTCGATGACTTCCTTGCCGTCGTTGAAGATCACCGAACCGCTATCCGGTGTGATCGCCCGCATCAGGATCTTGCTGACGGTGGTCTTGCCGCATCCGGATTCGCCGACGAGACCCAGGCACTCGCCGCGCCTGATGTCGAAGCTGACGTCATCGACGGCGCGCAGCACGGATTTTTCGCCCTGGCCGAAAAGGCCGCGCTTGCGGATCGCATAGGTTTTCGAGAGATTGTTGACCGACAGCAGCACCTTCGGCGCGTCGTGATCGACGGACGACTTCTTCTTGCCGATCAGCGATTCGAGATTGACCGGCACGTCGCGTAGCGCCTTCAGCCGTTCGCCGGGCTTCATGTCGAAATGCGGGACCGCGGCCATCAGGCCCTTGAGATAGGGATGCTGCGGGTTGCGGAAGATTTCCTTGACCGGCCCGGCTTCCATGATCTCGCCATGATAGATGACGACCACTTCGTCGGCCATGTTGGCGACGACGCCGAGATCGTGGGTGATCAAGAGCATCGCCATACCGAGCTTGTGCTGCAGGTCGCGCAGGAGTTCCAAGATCTGCGCCTGGATCGTCACGTCGAGCGCCGTCGTCGGTTCGTCGGCTATCAGCAGCGCCGGCCGGCAGATCAGCGCCATGGCGATCATCGCGCGCTGGCGCATGCCGCCAGAAAGCTCGAACGAGTACATGTCGTAGGTGCGTTTCGGATTGGCGAAGCCGACGAGGCCAAGCATCTCCTCGGTCTTCTCGCGCGCTTCCTTCTTGTCGGCGTCGGTGTGGATCAGCAGCGACTCGCTGATCTGGTTCCCAACCGTATGGAGCGGTGAAAGCGAGGTCATAGGCTCCTGAAAGATCGTCGCCATGCGCTTGCCGCGCAGATCGCGCATCTGCTCGCTGTCGCGGCCATATTGCAGAATATCGGTGGTCTTGCCGTCGAGGGGATCGGTGAACAGGATTTTGCCCGTCGCCTTGGCCGGCGTCGGTAGAATGCCCATGATCGATTGACTGATGACGGATTTTCCGGAGCCGGATTCACCGACAAGTGCGGTGACCTTACCCGGTAGGATACGTAGCCCGGCGTCTTTTACGACACGCAGCTTGTCCCCGAAAACCGAGAATGAGACGTCGAGATTCTCGATACGCAACAAGTCGGACGCGGACGCCATACCAATGATATTCCCCAGTCTTATTCTGTTCCCGTTAAGGCACACTAGCCTACCGTAAGCGGGGTGTCCAGTTTATGACAGCTTTGGAGAATTTGGCGCTTTAGCGCTGATATTCAAGCAAAAATCGGCCTCTTTGAGTGCCGCTTACTGAACGAACCTTTCAACCATCGGACGCTTCTCCTGCTTCTTCGCGTCACGATGCAGCAGGATCACCTGTTCGGCTTCGGACAGGCCATTCTGGGCGACGTCCTGGAAGGTTCCGCCATCGGCGAGCGGCGGCGGCGTGATGCGCGGCTGCAGCACGGTGACTTTCTGGCGGATGCCGCGCAGCTTTTCCTCGCCGAGCGTCGTCCATTCGCCGCCGCAATAGCCGGCGAAGGCCTGGCTGGCGACGACCTCGCGATTATACTTCTTGGTCAGCGACTGCAGGCGCTGGACTTCGTTGACGGCCGAACCGAAGGCCGAGAACGTCAACCGGTCCTTGAGGCCGACATTGCCGAACATGACGTTGCCGATATGCAGCCCGATGCCGTAGCGCACCGGGCTCATGTTTTTTCCGGCGCGCTCATTGTTAAGCTCGGCAACACGCGACTGTGCCTGATGGACGGCCGATAGTGCTGCCTGTGCAGCAATTTTCGAGGGGTCCTTGTGGCGGCCGCACGGATAGACGGCGAGAAAGCCGTCGCCGAGGAAGCTCAGGATCTCGCCGCCATTGCGGTTGAAGGGTGCAGCGATCGCGTCGAAGAACTCGTTCAGCGTATCGATATAGGCCTGGCGGCCTTCCTTTTCGGCGAACATCGTCGATTGCCGCATGTCACCCATGACGAGGGCCGCACGGATCGTCTCGCCGTCGCCGCGGCGAATTTGGCCGTTCAGCACCCGCTTGCCGGCATCGCCGCCGAGATAGGTGGTCAGCATGTTGTTGGCGAGCTTGCCGAGCACCGCCATCTTGGCCGCGACCGCCAGATGATTCTGCATGCGCAGCAGCGCTTCGATCATGTCGTCGGAAAAGCCGGAATGCGCATCCGTCGACCACGAGCCCATCATGCCCTGGACCGAGCCATCGCCGAACGGCTGCACGAAAGCGAGATAGTCGGTGATCTTCTCCTTGCGGAGGTCGTCGAAGATCGGGAATTCTGCCGGTCCTTCCTGGCTCATCCGGCGGCGGATATGCTGCAGGTTGTTGTCGAGCAGGTAGTAATAGGGGCTCTGCAGGAAACGATCCGGCTTGGCGCCTGCCGAATGCCGGTAGCCCTCGATCGTGACGCCACTCGAGCGCCGCCAGGTGAAGCTCAGCGCATCATAAAGCGGATGCAGCATGGAAAAGGTCAGGTGAACGCGGGCGATCGGCAGACCGGCAGCGGCGATGCGCTCGCAGAAACCGCGAACGATATTCTCCAGATCATCCCCGGCCAGCGAAGAATTGGTCAGCCATTCGGCGACGCGGTCCAGAAGAATGGAGGACACGCTGGATTCGATCGTGCTCATTTTTGGTATTATCCTCATCAAGCACGTCCGTTCCTGAAAGCGACGAAAAACCTGCCTGCAGCGCGGTCACGCGCAGGGCGGGGGTCAAGATGGACGAGCGGTATTATTGTGTCAACGATCTGCCGAAGACCCGGCAAACCTACCTGTCAGAGCCCGAAAAGAGCGAGGACGGGTGTCCTTTCTGGTGGTTCATTATCTCATTTAAATAGGCATTTGGCGGGTTCGAAACAATGGTATCCGGATAATTTTCTGCCTCCGGTTTCGATGTCTGCGGCCAGCGAGTCTTTTCGGCCACAGTGCAAAAGAGGTGCGTTGCGATTACGGCTTGTATCGGGCGACGCCGATCACGACCGCTTCACCATCCTGTCAGGCAGAAGGCGGGTTTAAATCATTGCGATCTTGCATTATCTCACCCATGACTTTCCTCGTCAGAAGAGACCCCGTCTTGGCCACCTCACAGACATCAGCCGCCCTTTCCGCAAAGATCAGCGATCGCACCGCCCGCGCCGGCATCATCGGCCTCGGCTATGTCGGCCTGCCGCTCGCGATGGCGATCGCCCGCAGCGGCTTTCCGGTCACCGGTTTCGACATCGATCCGAAGAAGATCGTCGCGCTTGATGCGCGGAAATCCTACATCGATGCGGTGACCGATGTGGCTCTCGCCGCTGAGATCGAGGCACACCGCTTTTCGGCAACCACCGATTTTGCCGGGCTGAAAGCCTGCGATGTCATCGTCATCTGCGTGCCGACGCCCCTGACCAAGCACCGGGATCCGGATCTTTCCTATGTCGAGGCGACGTCGCGCGCCATTGCCGAACACCTGCGACCGGGCCAGCTGGTCGTGCTGGAATCGACCACCTATCCGGGGACAACCGACGACGTCGTCAAAGTAATCCTCGAAAAGACCGGTTTGAAGTCGGGCGCCGATTTCTTCATCGGCTTTTCTCCGGAGCGCGAAGACCCCGGCAACCAGCATTACAACACGGCGACCATTCCCAAAGTCGTCGCGGGTGACGGGCCGGATGCGCTGGAGCTGATGAAGAGCTTCTACGGGGCGGCCGTCTCGACAGTCGTCCCTGTCTCGTCGAATGCGACCGCTGAAGCCGTCAAGCTGACGGAGAACATCTTCCGCTCGGTCAATATCGCGCTCGTCAATGAACTGAAGACCGTTTACGCAGCCATGGGTATCGACGTCTGGGAAGTGATCGACGCCGCCAAGACCAAGCCGTTCGGCTATATGCCGTTCTATCCCGGTCCCGGTCTCGGCGGGCACTGCATTCCGATCGACCCCTTCTATCTGACCTGGAAATCCCGCGAATACGAGCTTCCGACCCGTTTCATCGAGTTGGCGGGCGAGATCAATTCCGCAATGCCGCGCTATGTGGTCGGAAAGCTTGCCGAGGCGCTCGATATCCGCGCCGGCAAGGCGCTGAGCCGCAGCAAGGTGCTGGTGATCGGTCTCGCCTACAAGAAGAACGTCGCCGATATTCGCGAGAGCCCGTCGCTCAGGCTGATCGAGATCATCGAGGAGCGCGGCGGCAAGGCCGACTACAGCGATCCTTTCGTGGCCGAAATCCCGCCGACGCGCGAATACCAGGCGCTGAAGGGCCGTAAGTCCGTTGAGATCAGCACCGAGACGCTTGCGGACTATGATGTGGTTCTTATCGCCACCGATCACGACGCGGTTGACTACGGCGTGCTGGCTGAGAGCGCGCCTCTGATCGTCGATACACGCAATGTATTCGCGCGCCTCGGCCTGGCTGGCGATCACATCATCAAGGCGTGATCGCAGGGTGCTTGGCCCGGTGCCTATTCTTTCCGGCGCCGAGACCAGTCCGGTGTAGACGAAGCTCGCATTAGGCGCCAATTTGCAATTTGCGACATTAGAACCCATCTAATGTCAGGAAACACGGATCCGTTCTCCGCCATTTGCAGGCCCGGCCGCTTCCGTTTACCGAAAACAAACCATATCCAGTTGCAATCCAAGGCGAAAACCGCTTGCTTAGGAAAATCTACTTGTTCTGCCTGTAGCGGTAGGCGGATTGGTAAGGAAACGGCATGTCCGTAGCATGGTGCTCTTCGCAACCAGATCAGTTTGTGGTTACGATCGCATCCACGGGAACGTCCGATCGACGAAAGAATGAGCAAAGAACTATTTCAGGTTAAGTTTTGGGGCGTCCGGGGCAGCATCCCGGTTTCGGGACCCGAGTTCGATCACTATGGTGGCAACACCACGTGCATCGAAATCCGTTGCGGCGCCCACCGTATGATTTTCGACGCTGGCTCCGGCCTGCGCGAAGCCGGGCTCGCGATGCTCAACGAGAGCGTCAGCGACGTCGATCTATTTTTCAGCCACTGCCACTATGACCACATCATCGGTCTGCCCTTCTTCAAGGCCATCTATTACCCGTCGATCCACCTGAACATCTGGTCAGGACATCTGGACGGAAAGATGACCACCAAGGAGATGGTCAACCAGTTCATCAGTCCGCCCTGGTTCCCGGTGAAGACCGACATCTGCCAGGCAACGATGGATTTCCGCGATTTCCACGCCGGCGAAGTCCTGTCGCCGCGCGACGGCATCAAGATCAAGACCTACATGCTGAACCATCCGGGCGGCGCCATTGGCTACCGTATCGAATGGGGTGGCCGGTCCGTTGCGCTGATCTTCGATATCGAGCACATCCCGGGTTCTTACGATCCGGTGTCGCTGGAGATGATGAAGGACGCCGATCTGGCGATCTACGACTGCACCTACAACGAAGACGAGATGCAGCGCTTCAAGGGCTTCGGTCACTCGACCTGGCAGCACGGCGTCGAGTTGGCCAAGATGGCGGGCACGAAGCAATTCGCGCTTTTCCATCACGCCCCGTCGCGTACCGACCAGCAGCTCGGCCAGATGGAGCGTGAGGCGCAGGCCGCTTTCCCGGCATCCTTTGCCGCCCGCGACAATCAGGTTATCGATATCTAGGTCTTGAGCAAGCTGGCGGCGGGCGTCCAGGCGACCGCCTTGATCCCGGCTGTCTCCCTGAACAGCGCATCGCAGAAATTCCAGGCTGCGGCGTCATGGACGAGATGGTGCGTCAGAAGACCGATCGGCTCGTCGCTGCCCTCGAAGCGGCTTTGCAGCTCGGCGACCAGTTCTGCAATCAGCTCTTCTTCCGGCCGCCCGCCGCGGGTACCATGCCAATCCATGATATCGACATGGGTGTTCAGGATGCCGATCGGCTGATCCGGCGCGGCTTGTCCATAGGTGGAAAGGCTCTCGAAGCCGAGTGCGGAAAGCTTCGGGATCAGCGCATCGTCGATCCGGTTCCAGGGCGGCACCAGCATCGGCACGAAAGACGTCTCGTGAAGCTGCTTCAGATTGAGGAAGCCGTGATAGAGCTCGCCAAGCACCGCCTCGGCCAGGCGATGGCTGCCAAGCTCCTGCTTCTTCTCCTCCGCCGGGGCGTGATTTTGATGCGCCCAGCCATGAACTGCGACGGCTGCATTCTTCTCGTTGGCCAGACGCCGCGACAGCGCCGGTCCGGTCTTCGCCGGCACAACGGCAAGCGTCAGAGGGACGTCATAGCGATTGGCGAGGCCTAGCAGTCTGTCGAGCGCGTCGGTCGGTTCGATCGCATCGTCATCGCGCCACCAGAAGGCCGCGGTGCGACCCGCGGCAGTCCACCGCGCCAACTCGCCGCGAAGGGGTTCCCAGGCCATATTGCCGCTCATCGCTTCACTCCTGCATAGGTCTTCAAGATATCGTCGAGGGCCGCTGCCGCGGTGGCGATCGACCGCTCTTCGAGAACGAACCGGCGCGCTTCGGCCCCCATCTTACGCTGTTTCTCCGGGCGCTCCAGCAGCTCACGGATTGCGCCAGCATAGGCCGCCACGTCGCCTTCAGGTGTCAATACGCCGGTGGAGCCGTTGCCGATCACCGCCGGGACACCCGCGGTATCCTGGGCGACGGCGGGAAGCCCGGCGGCCTGCGCCTCCAGATAGGCCAGGCCATAGGCCTCACCGCAACCCGGCCAGACATATATCGCAGACTGCTTCAGCAGCGCGGCAATATCTTCCGGGCTGCGCTCACCGCACCATTCGACGCGTCCGGGTTCGAAACCGGCAAACAGCGCTTCGGCAGCATGCCTTTCAGGACCGTCACCGGCGATCGCCAGTGTCCAGGCCGTATCGCGGATCTGATGCAAGGCGGCAGCAAGCATCGCATAGCTTTGCATCTTGTCGCCCGGGCGCATCATCGCAACCGCGATCAACTGCGTTGGATCGGCAACCGTGCCGGGCTCTGCATAGAGCACCGGATCGATGAATGGCTGGATCGAGGCCATGCGTGCCTCGGGAATCGCCCGCTCGACACCGGCGCGGTCCCGCGCCGTCATCGCGATGTTAACCGCCGCCTGCCGGATAGCGCTGGCGACCAGCGCCTGGGACGGCTGCCAGGGGCCTTGATCACGCTTCGGCGAATAGGATGCCTCGACCGTCACATAGGGAATGTCGAGTTCACCGCAAAGGACGGGACCGAACGGATCCGGCGATTTGTAATAGGGGTGGTAGCAAAACCAGAGGTCCGGCTTAGCGCCGGCAGCAAACTCTGCCCGCAGCCACTGCAATTCGCTCTGGCGGCCCTCTTCCAGGAGCGCTGCGGCCTCCGGTGTTGCGGCGAAATTCCGGAAGCTGGAGACGAGTTCGACCTCATGGCCTGCCAGATCGAGCGCGCGCATCAGAAGCCTGCCCATCAGCCGGTCGCCGGAGGGGACCGGATGACCGGGAGACTTCAACGGCGCGTAAAAGGCAATCTTCATCACCGAGCGCTCGCCGAGACAGAGCGTTTCCAATTCCCGATCCAGCCCGCGGCGAAATTCTGCGCTATGGTCCGCTTCCTTAAGAGTTGCTGATAAACATATAGAATGTGATCGCAGTTGAAGAAGACGGCATTCCGCTTCTCTTCGAACATCTCTATTGCATAAGAGATTCGATCTTCAAGAACGGGAATGAATGGCCGCCGTCGCAGACACAAGCATTTTCACGGAGCGGAACATCCGGCGTGCCCGGCTGGGCGCCGGGCTGATCATGTTCCTGTTCGTGACGCTGCATCTGTCGAACCATGCGCTCGGGCTGATTTCGGTCGGAGCCGCCGAGGATGGCCGCCGGCTGTTCATGATGCTGTGGCGCAACCCGGTCGGGACGGTTGCTCTTTATGGCGCCATCCTCACCCACATGACGCTGGCGCTGCGCTCGCTTTATATCCGGCGCAGCCTCGTTATGCCGAAGGGTGAGCTGGCGCAGATCGCTCTCGGCCTGGCCATCCCGTTGATCATCATGGACCATGTGATCGGCACGCGCATCGTCCACGAGCTGTTTCACTACTCCGACAACTACGAAACGATCGTCAGTCTGTTGTGGATCAATTCGCCGAGTTCGGGTGTGCGCCAGGCGCTTGCGGTCGTCGTCGTCTGGACTCACGGATGCATCGGCCTGCATTTCTGGCTGCGCTATCGCCCGTGGTATCAGGCTTTTTCGCCGTTGCTTCTGGCTTTGGCAATCCTGCTTCCAGTGCTCGCCCTTCTCGGCTTCGCCGAAATGGGCCGGACGATCGCCGAGCCTGCCTATGAGGGTCTCGTCGATACCGGCCATTATCTGCAGAACCTGAACCGCCGCTACTATTCCGACCCGGAAGCGCAAAGGCAGATCGCCTTGATCCGCGCCGGTCTCTACAGCAGCTTTTCGCTGGCGCTGCTCTCGGTCGTCCTCGCCCGCAGCCTGCGCAAATGGAAGGAAGCCACCGATCAGATTGCTGTCCACTACCCGGCTGGCGAGACGATCCATGTGCCGCGCGGCTTCACCGTGCTGGAGGCGAGCCGTCTTGGCGGCTTGCCGCATTACTCTGTCTGCGGCGGCAAGGGGCAGTGTTCCACTTGCCGCGTCCAGATCCTCAGCGACTACGAGAGCCTGCCGCCACCCGACAAGATGGAACAGACGACGCTCCGGCGGATCAATGCCGCCCCGGATGTCCGGCTTGCCTGCCAGCTGCGGCCGAACCATGACCTGACCGTCGTGCCGCTGCTGATCCCGGCAACGGAGGCGACTCTACCTGCCAACACGCAGGAAACGAGCCCCGGCCGCGAGCGGGATATCGCGGTACTCTTCTGCGACATGCGCAATTTCACGGCGCTGACGGAGCCCCGTCTTCCCTTCGATATCGTCTTCCTGTTGAACCGCTATTTCGCGCTGGTCGGCAAGGCTGTCGAGCAGGCCGGCGGCCGTGTCGACAAGTTCATTGGCGACGGCGCCATGGCTCTGTTCGGCATCAACACCTCGCCGGAAGAGGGCTGCAGGCAGGCGCTGAAGGCGGCAGCGACCATCGCCGAAGAGATCGAGAAGCTTGGCCATGAGCTGGCCGAGGAGCTGTCGATCCCGCTGCAGATCGCTATCGGCATCCACACCGGTCCGGCGGTCGTCGGTACGATGGGATACGGCCGCGTCCGCAGCCTGACCGCCGTCGGCGATACCGTCAACGTCGCCAGCCGCCTGGAACATGCCGCCAAGGAATTCGACGCGGCGATCGTCATTTCCGAACCGGTTGCCGAGCGCGCCGGCGCCGACATGACGGGTATCGAGAGCCACGAGATCAACGTCCGCGGCCGGGCGCTGCCGCTGAAGGTCTTCGTGATTCCCAAGGACAAGGCGGCGCTGCCGCTGCAAGGAAAAGCCTGATGGCCGCCAATGCGCTGCTGACGCAGAAATACTGGATGAAGCGGCTCCGCAAGATGCGCAATGCCGCCGCTGCCCGCTTCTTCGATACCCGCTTCGGCCGCCGTCTTTTGATCGAAAGCATCGGACCGCGAGTGCTGACGATGACCGTCGATGCCGGAGACCACCGCATGACCTTTTCGCCATCCGACTATATCGGCCGCAAGGTCTTCCGGAAGGGGCATTTCGATCGTGATCATGTCGACCGGCTGCTGGCCGTGCTCCGGGAGCGCGGCCTATCGCGCAAGGACAGCGTGCTGCTGGAACTCGGCGGCAATATCGGCACGCAGACCGTCTATTTCGCGCTGAGCGGCGCCTATTCCCGCATCGTCAGCGTCGAGCCGGATCCGCGCAACTTTCCCCTGCTGCAGACGAATATCCGCCAGAACCGGCTGGACGGGATCGTCACACCGGTCAATTGCGCCGCAGGAGAGACGGCAGGTGAGATCGACTTCTTCATGAATGCCGCCAATCACGGCAAGAGCAGCGCGATCAGGCAGAGCCCGTCCGATACCAGGATCAGCGTTCCCGTCCGCCCGGTCGCGGCAATCCTTGGCGATCTCGGCCTCGAACAGAGCGCCGTCGGTCTGGTCTGGATGGATATCGAGGGATACGAGCCCGTCGCCTGCCGCTCGATGACCGAGCTGATGAAGCGGCGCGTGCCCCTCTACATGGAGTTCACGCCGCTTTTTTACGGCCCGGAACAGACCCGCGATTTCATCGCCACCCTGGCCTCCTTCTACGAGAACTGCCTCGTGTTTTTCGAGGAGGGCGAGCAGCAGATGAAAGTGCGCGAGATGCCCGGCGGGATCGATCAGTACGACGTGCTGTTTCTACCCTAATGCGCCATACCCAGCGCCAGCGACTGGTGGCAATGGACGCCGGCAAGCACGCCGGAGGCTGAGGCCAGTGTGGCGTTGTGCATCGGGTTCGTCGCGTCGCCTGCGGCATAGACGCCTTTCACTGTGGTTTCCTTGCGCTCATCGAGACGAATGACAGGGCCAAGCGGTGCATCATCGAATTCGCAGCCGAGCTGTTCGGCAAGCGGGGTGGCCATCGATACTTTGGGCGCGACGAAGATCGCTGAGAGCGGCAGGACACGGCCATCCTCAAGCCTGACAGCCTCGAGATCCGGCGCGGTGCCGAGGAATTCGACGATCGGGCTGCTTTCGACGCGAACCTGACGGGCCGCCAGTTGCGCCAGCTGCTCCTGATCAGGCTCGACGAGCCCCTGCGAGAAATAGGTGGCCGGACCCCAATCCGGGATCAGCAGCGCTGCGTGGATCGAGAAGGGGTGGCTGCCGAGCACGCCGAGCGCACGGTCGCGCACCTCGTATCCGTGGCAATAAGGGCAATGAAGCGCCGAGCGGCCCCAACGCTCTGCAAGGCCCGGAATATCCGGCAGCGTATCCTTGACGCCTGTCGCCAGCAGCAACCGGTCGGCGCTGAACTGCCGTCCATCCGCCAGCGCCACATTGAATCCGCCACCGGTCTTTTCGGCCGCGGTCGCTTCCCCATCGGCGAAGCTTACCGTCGGATAGGCGGAAAGCTGACGCTTGCCTTCCTGCATGATCGCAACCGGGGCCACGCCGTCCTGGCCGAGAAACCCGTGCGATGCCTCGGCGAAGCGATTGCGCGGACGCCCGGCATCGATCAGCAGGATGCGGCGGCGGGCACGGGCAAGCTGCATGGCGGCGGAGAGCCCTGAAAAATTGCCGCCGATGACGATTGCCTCGTAATGCATGATGTCGCTCCTTTTCGTATTTCACGCACCTACATAAGTTACGTGATATGGCCCGTCAAGCCTTACGTCACTTGTGTTGTTACGAATGGCATGGGATAGTGCGGAGCAGACGCTTACGAGGATCACGATGAGAAGTGACAGCCGCCTGTCCCGCATGCTGCATGTGCTGATCCACATGGACCGGCATCAGAAACCGGTGACATCCGAAATGATCGCCGGGATGCTGAGCACCAATCCTGTTGTCGTCCGCCGCACCATGGCGGGGCTCAGGGATCAGGGATATGTGCGCTCGGAAAAGGGCCATCACGGCGGCTGGACGCTGGTCAAGCCACTGGCCGAGATCGCCCTGCTCGATGTCTACCAGGCGATCGGCGAGCCGGAGCTGTTCGCCATCGGCCCGGCATCCGATCATCCGGAATGTCTGGTCGAGCAGGCGGTCAACAATGCCGTCGGCGATACCTTGCGGGAGGCCGAGGCGCTGATCCTCTCCCGGCTGAAAGCGGTGACGCTTGGCGATCTCGCCGGCGAATTCGAGCGCCGCTATGCGAAGCTCGGCGCGTCCGGCCCGATGCCGGAGATCTGCAGCGACTGAACGCTATGTACGGCGGTAGAGGAAATAACGCCCGGATTTGATGCCGTCAGGCAGCGGCAGGGGTTCAAGCTCCGGCCGGTCGAGCGGCAGGCCGGAGACGGCAATGCCGCCGGAGCGCAGAACGCCGGCCATCAGCTGCGGCAGCCAGGTCAGGGTCACGGCATCGATATCGTCGTGACCGGTGCCGATATCGGCATGCGCAAGCGCCGCGTTGACGCCGAGAAAACGCTGCCCCGTCTCGCGGATATCGCCGGTCACCATATCTTCGGCGGGCGGCGTCGAGGCGGAATAGGAACGGACCTCGCGGTCGAAGGCGATGATGCGGCGGCCGGCGAAAATCTCGCGCAGATGGTCGTAAGTTCGCCCGTTGCCGAGACCGAATTCGATGACCGGACCCTCAAGCGGCCCGACCAGACCGACGATCGAATTCAAGATATCGCGCTGAGCCGTCAGGCGGCGGATGAAGCTGTCGAGGCGGCTCATCTATGTCCTTGTCCGTCATTCATTTTTATCTTGCGGTGCTATCACACGAAACTGTGCGAAGTCGATTGCCGTAACTCCTGAAATGGCGTTGCCGCCGCTACAACTGTCTGTGATAAGGTCGGATCATGAGCGCCGCTTCCAACGATAAGTTCTTTGCTTCCGTGCCGGTCTTTGCCGAGTTCAAGGGTGTGGCCGATACTGGCAATTACCGCCCCCTGCCCGAGGGATGGATCCTGGCGCTGGCCGACATCGTCGGCTCCACCAGGGCGATCGGTGACGGGCGCTACAAGGACGTCAACATGGCGGGCGCCTCGGTGATTTCCGCCGTGCTGAACGCTGTCGGAAAAGGTGATTTTCCCTTCGTCTTCGGCGGCGATGGCGCGATGATCGCCCTGCCTGCATCGCATGAGGATGCTGCCCGCGCGGCCCTTGCCGCAGTCCAGGTCTGGGTGAGGGAAGACCTCGGCCTCGACCTGCGGACCGCGATCGTTCCCGTTGCCGATATCCGCAAGGAAGGGCTGGATGTGCGCGTTGCCCGCTATTCGGCAAGCCCCTACGTGACCTACGCCATGTTTGCCGGCGGGGGCAACAGTTGGGCCGAAAAGCAGATGAAATCGGGACGCTACGGCGTTGCCGCAGCCCCCGCGGGCACCCGGCCGGATTTGGCCGGTCTCTCCTGCCGCTGGAACCCGATCGAGGCCGAGAACGGGGAAATCGTCTCGATCATCGCCGTTCCCGGTGAAGCGGGCTCCGGTCCGGAGTTCCAGTCGCTGGTCACCGCCATCGTCGCCATCTCGTCGGAACAAGGCCGCGGCGGCCATCCAGTGCCTGCAGACGGCCCGGACCTGTCTTTCTCGAGGAAGGGCATCGAGCGCGAGGCCAAGGCAACCGCGGCGGCTGGCAGGCAATGGCGCCAAAAACTGTTCATCATGCTGCAGCTGGCACTGACCGTGATTTTCTTCAAGCTGGGCATCCCCTTCGGCAGGTTCGACGCGCATCAATACAAGCGCGACGTCGCCGGAAATTCCGATTTCCGCAAATTCGACGACGGACTGAAAATGACGATCGATGTCGATAGCGCGCGGTTCGAGCGGATCGAAGCCCTGCTCAAGGAGGCGCAGAGCAAGGGGATCGCCCGTTACGGCCTGCACCGGCAGGATTCGGCGCTGATGACCTGTTTCGTGCCGACGCCGATGTCGCGCGACCACATCCATTTCATCGACGGCGCCAGCGGCGGCTATGCGGTCGCCGCCAGCAAGATATCGGGCAAGACATTGGGACCGATCGAATTGCTGGATCGCTGACCACCGGACCTCGCGTCCAAGAGCGCATCAACCCATTGTCATGAAACTGAAATCGAACTGTCGCAAAGCTGTCATCCGGCCTGCCTAAATGTCGCCGTAATTTCTGAAGCGACATCCGGTTCCCCATGAACGCCCCCGCAATTCCGTCGAATACCGCCGTTTCCGCGGCCGGGCTCGAATTGAGCTATGGGCAGACGCGCATCCTCAAGGGGATCGACATCTCTCTTCGCAAGGGTGAGACACTGGCGCTGCTTGGCCCATCAGGCTGCGGCAAGACCACGCTGCTCAGGCTTGTCGCCGGCCTGCTGGCGCCGACGAGGGGCCATATCGCCATTACCGGGCAGCGCGTTGCAGGCGAGGGCACCTTCGTGCCTCCGGAGCGCCGCGGGCTGGGCATGGTCTTCCAAGATTATGCGCTCTGGCCACATCTGACGGTTGGCGGCAATGTCTCGTTTCCGCTTGAAATGCGCGGCGTCGGAAAGGCCGAGCGCCGGGAGCGGACGATGCGGGCGCTGGACAAGGTCGGGCTTGCAGCCTTTGCCGACCGCCGTCCGAGCGATCTTTCCGGCGGCCAGCAGCAGCGCGTGGCGATCGCCCGTGCCATCGTTGCCGAGCCGCAGCTGATCCTTTTCGATGAGCCGCTTTCGAACCTCGATCGCGAGCTGCGCGAAAACATGGTCGGTGAGCTTGCTGATCTGATTGCGACATTGGGGCTGACGGCGATCTACGTCACCCACGATCACAGCGAGGCGCTGACGCTTGCCGATCACGTTGCGGTGATGCGCGGCGGGCTGATCGAGCAGCTTGCTTCACCCGATATGCTGATCGAGCGCCCTGCGACGCCTGAGGTTGCCGACTTCCTGCGGCTCGGCTGTCTGGCCGATATCGAGCGCCGCGGTGCGATCTGGTTTTTCAAGGACAGCGATGTGGCGTTGATGCCGGCCGAAGAGGCGGCGGCGCGCAGCGCCCGCATCCTGATCCCGACCGCCGGGATTTCCGCATCTGGAGACGCCCCCGATCGTCTGAGCGCCGAAGTGCTGCGTTCGCAGTTTCGCGGCGACGGCCATCTGGCCACGGTTTCGCTCGCCGGGTTGCCTGGCGTCGAGCTGCAGGTGCTCAGCCGTCTCAAGCTGCGCCCCGGCGAACGCATAGGCCTTGCCGTCGATCCCACGCAGATCCGCTTTTTTGAACAGACTGCCGATAATTCAAAACAGGAGAGACTAGAAAATGTTTAAGTCTTTGAAGAGTGTCACTTTTGGCGTGGTTGCCGCCGCGCTTATGGCGGGCGTCGCCCATGCCGACGTCACCGTTTACACCGCTGGCCCGCAGAGCCTGATCGACAAGCTGTCGGCTGGCTTCACGGCCCAGACGGGCGTCAAGGTCAATGTTTTCCAGGCAACGACCGGCAAGGTCATGGCCCGCATCGAAGCCGAAGCTGCAAACCCGGTCGTCGACGTCGTCATCTCGGCGTCCTGGGATACGGCAAACGATTTTGCCAAACGCGGCTGGCTCGTCAACTATGCCAGCCCGAACGCTGCCAAGGTGCCTGATTTCTTGAAGTCGGAAGGCGCCGTGGCGCAGGGTATCTCGGCTCTCGGCATCGTCTGGAACTCGAAGAGCGGCACGCCAAAGCCGTCCGAATGGGCCGATCTCGCGAAGCCTGAATACAAGGACCTCGTCAACATTCCGGATCCGGCGCAGTCTGGCTCGTCCTTCGAGCTGACCGCTGCTCTCGGCGGCCAGGACGACTGGAAGCTCTTCAAGGATCTGAAGGCCAACGGCGCCATCATTGCCGGTGCCAATGCCGATGCCCTCAACCCGGTTCTGCAGGGTGCCAAGGCCGTTGTCTTCGGCGCAGTCGATTACATCGCGCTTGCCGCCCAGAAGAAGGGCGAGAATATCGAAGTCGTGTTCCCGGCCTCGGGCACCGTCATCGCGCCGCGCCCAGCCATGATCATGAACTGGTCCAAGAACCAGGACGACGCCAAGAAGTTCATCGACTACATGCTCTCGGACGAAGGCCAGAAGCTGGTTGCCGGTGAGATGCTGATGCCGTCGCGCACCGATATTCCGGCTGCCCGCCCGCTGATCGGCGATCTGAAGCTCCTGAAGTACGATACGGCCGCCGTCTACGGCAAGCGCAAGGAAACGCTGAAGTCCTTCGCCGAACTCTACGGCGCCAAGTAAGGTCTGACGAGATGAAAGCGAACGGCATCGGCGGCACGGCTCCGACCGCCTGGCTGGCAACAGCGGGTCTCATCCTCGTCGTTGCCGTTCCCTTCATCGCCGTCGTCCTGCAAGGCATCTTTCCCGAACTCGGACGGGGCTCGTTTGCGAACCCCTTCTCCTCGCTCTACGCGACGCTTGCCGATAGCTCGCTGATCCGAATGGGCGGCAATACCATCCTGCTCGGCGCCTGCGTCGTCCTGGCTTCGGCGCTCGTTGCCGTGCCGCTCGGCGTCTTTCGCGCCCTCTACCGCATCCCCTTCGCGACGTTCTGGGATGTGGTGCTCCTCGTCCCCTTCATGATCCCGCCCTATATCGCCACACTCGGCTGGATCATGACGCTGCAGCCGCGCGGCTATCTCGAACAGCTCGCCGGTTTCAACCTGGCGCCCTATCTCTTTTCGCTGTTCGGCATGACCGTCGTCATGGCCTTTAACACTTTTCCGGTTGTCTATTTCGCGGTGTCGCGCACCGTCGAGGCTGTCGGCGCCCGTTATGCCGATGTCGGCCGTGTCTTCGGCGCCAGCCCGGCGCGCGCCTTCTGGCGCATCACCCTGCCGCTCTCCGCACCCGGCCTGACGGCCAGCCTGATGCTCGTCTTCGCCGCAGCGATCGAAGAATACGGCACGCCCGCGGCACTTGGCCGCCGGGCCGGTTTCCAAGTGCTGGTGACGGGCATCGACCTGCGCGTCACCGACTGGCCGATCGATCTGCCGGGCGCTGCGATCCTCTCGCTGGTGCTCGTCGCCATGTCGCTCGCCACTTTCCTGCTGCAGCGCTGGATTCTGGCACGCCGTTCCTACCAGACGGTCGGCGGCAAGCCGACCGCCAAGGACAAGCGGCCGCTCGGCGCGCTGAAAGTTCCGGTCATGATCGGCTTTGCCGTTATCGCTTTCCTGGCGACAGGCGTGCCGCTCCTGGCGATCCTGGCGACGGCGCTGGCGCGCACCATTTCCGGCGGTCTTGCGCTCGACAATGTCAACCTCGACAATTTCATCGCCGTCTTCAGCAACAGTGCCGGTGCCGTCACCGCGCTGATCAACAGTTTCTCGCTCGGCATCGGCACGGCTGTTATCACCGGCCTCGTCGGCGTCACTGCCGCCTATACCGTCGTGAAGACGAAGATGCGGGGCCGGATGGCGATCTATATCATGACCATTCTGCCGAACGCGCTGCCCGGCATCGTCGTCGCTGTCGGCCTGATCCTCGCCTGGAACATGCCGGGCCTGCCGTTCACGCCCTACAATACCGGCTTCATCCTGCTGCTCGCCTATTGCTGCATCCTGCTGCCGCAGCCTGTGCGCTACACAGCAGCCGCCTTCCAGCAGATCGGTGACAATCTGGAAGCCGCCGCCCGCGTCTGCGGCGCCAGCGGCGTCATGGCCTTCCGGCGCATTCTGCTGCCGCTGGTCTTCCCGAGCCTTGCCTCTTCGATGCTTCTGGTCTTCGCGCTGGCCTCGCGCGAGCTCGTCGCCTCGGTCGTCGTCGCGCCGGTCGGCATGCAGACGATCGCCACCTTCATCTGGCGGCAGTTCGAGCAGGGTTCGATCGGCCTTGGCATGGCCATGGCCTTCATCGCCATCTGCATCACCACGCTGCTGCCGCTCATCCTGATGCGGCTGATGCGGCGCGGAAATATCGCCGCCGACTAGAGACTGGTGGTGATCCCGCCATCGACCATCAGCATATGGCCGTTGACGAAGGACGAAGCCTCCGAGGACAGGAATACCGCAGCACCCACCAGCTCCTCGACATTACCCCAGCGCCCGGCAGGCGTGCGACCCTCCAGCCAGCTGGAAAATTTCGGATCATCGACTAGCGCCTGGTTCAGCGGCGTCTTGAAATATCCGGGCGCAATCGCGTTCACCTGCAGACCGTGCTTGGCCCAATCCGTCGCCATGCCGCGCGTCAGATTCTTTACCGCACCTTTGGTCGCGGTATAGGGCGCAATGCTCGGGCGGGCGAGCTCGGCCTGAACAGAGGCGATGTTGATGATCTTGCCGCGCCCGCGGCTAATCATCGCCTTGGCGACCGGCTGGCTGACATAGAAGACGCTGGAGACATTGGTCTTGAAGATCTCGTCCCACTTCTCGACCGGAAAATCCTCGAGCGGCGTGCGAAACTGCATGCCGGCATTGTTGATAAGGATATCGATCGGCCCGATTTCCTCTTCGATATAGGCGATGCCACCGCGCGCCGCCTGAGCATCCGTCACGTCGAAGGCGGCGCTCAGCGCATGATGACCCTTGCCCCGGATCACCTCCGCCGCTTCCGAAGCCTTGCTGGCATTGCGGCCGTTGATGACGACAGACGCCCCATGCTCGGCCAGCCCGAGTGCCAGCGCATAGCCGATGCCCTGGCTTGAGCCGGTGATCAGCGCACGTTTTCCGGTGAGGTCGAATAGGGGAAAGGACAAGCGGGATACTCCTCGTTGGCCTGCGATCAAAGAGGAGTCGGCTCGCCAATGCAAGCCGCGGCTTTGACGCAAGTGAGGCTATTTGCTACCCGATTTGCTGTCATTGGAGGACAGCGATGAAGCCTCGCGAAGAAACCGCAGCCGATATTCCGCTCATCCGGGCGCTGATAACCCGTGCCTTTGCGCCGATGGCATTTAGCAGCCAGACGGAGGCGGCGATTGTCGACGCCTTGCGCGACCGCGGTAAGCTCAGTGTCTCACTGATTGCCGAAGATGAAGGGAATGTTGTCGGCCATGTTGCATTCTCTCCAGTAGCGATCGATGGCGCCGATCTCGGCTGGTACGGGCTCGGCCCTATCGCCGTTGCACCGGAATGGCAGGGGCAGGGAATTGGGCGCGCGCTTATGGACGCGGGCCTGGCGGCAATCCGGGCGCTTGGCGCCAGGGGTTGCGTGCTGCTTGGTGATTCGGCTTTCTACAGCCGCTTCGGCTTCCAGGCAGATTCGAAACTAACGTTTCCGGGCGTCCCGGCTGAATATTTTCAGGCAATGACATTCAGCGGGGAGACGCCGTCGGGCGAGGTGACCTACGACGAGGGCTTTTCCGCGAGCTGAGCGTTAGTGCAGCCCACCCACGCCCAGCAGCCGTTCTACCACATCATGATCCGCCGACAGCGCTTCCGGCGTGCCACTCCAGGCGAGCCTTCCGCGTTCCAGTATGATGACCTGGTCGGCGAAATCGAGCGCGCTCTGAATACGCTGTTCGACCAGAAGGATGGTCATATCTCCGGTCTTGGCGAGTTCGGCGAAGGCGGCCATCAGTTCCTCGCAAATGACGGGCGCGAGGCCCTCGAGCGGCTCGTCCAGCAGCAGCACCGAGGGACGGCCGAGGATCGAGCGGGCGGTGGAGAGCATCTGCTGCTCGCCGCCGGAAAGCTGGTTGCCGAGATTGCGGCGGCGTTCTTTCAGACGCGGAAACATCTGGTAGGCTTCTTCGAGCGCTGTTTTCGGCCGTCCCTTGAGGCCGACGAAGAGGTTTTCCTCGACTGTCAATGTTGGAAAGACGCAGCGCGCCTGGGGCACGAAGCCAAGCCCCTGATGCGCGCGTGCGGCGCTAGGCATCGCCGTCACGTCGGTCGAGCCCAGCCGGATGCGGCCGTCATAGCGTTTCGTCTGCCCGGCAAGGGTGGCGAGCAGCGTCGTCTTGCCCATGCCGTTGCGGCCGAGCACGGCGAGGCGGGCGCCTGCCGGGACCGAAAAGGACACGCCTTCGAGAACGCGGGTCGGGCCGTAGCCGGCCGACAGGTTTTCCACCTCAAGCGGCGTGGCTGGCATTGGCATAGCTCCCGAGATAGGCCTCGCGCACGCGGGCATCCTTGGTGACGTCGGCGGGCGAGCCGTCGAAGATGATGGCGCCGGCGGCAAGCACGATGACGCGCCTGGCGAAGCGGAAGACGAGGTCCATGTCGTGCTCGATCATCAGCACCGCGAGATCGGCAGGCAGATCGGCCAGCGCCTGCTCGATGCGGCTGGTATCGCTCTGCGGCACGCCGGCGGCGGGCTCGTCGAGCAGCAGCACCTTCGGCTTCAAGGCCATGGCGACGGCGATCTCCAGCAGGCGCTGCTGGCCATAAGCGATCTCGCTGACCTTGCGATGCATGAGGGCAGTCAGCCCCAGCGTCTGCAGCATGCCGCTCACCTCGTTCATGACGCCGGGCATCGACAGGAAGTTTCCGAACATCCGGCCGGTCTTCCCGTCGCGCTGCAGGATGGCAAGTGCGACATGTTCGGCTGGCGTCATCTCCTGGAAAAGGCGGGTCACCTGGAAGGAACGGACCAGACCGCGTTTCACGCGCCCGGCCGCATCGACCTTCGTCACCGTCTCGCCGCCGAGGCGGACTTCGCCGGAATCGGGGGCCAGATTGCCGGTGACCAGATTGACGAAGGTGGTCTTGCCGGCACCGTTCGGCCCGATCAGCGCCACCCGGTCGCCCGGATGCATTGCAATCGACACGTCGTTGGTGACGGCAAGGCCGCCGAAAGATTTCTTCAGGTTGGCGACTTCGAACACGGCGCTCATTCGCCTGCCTCCTTGCGACGAGAGAGAAAGGCAGCAGCCGTGCCGTAGAGCCCCTTTGGTGCGAAGAGCACGACGGTGATCAAGAGTGCACCGACCATCGTCAGCCAGTGGAACGGGTTGGCGGCCGAGACATAGTCCTCGAACAGCATGAAGATGACGGTGCCGGAGAGTGCGCCAAACAGCGAGCCGGTGCCGCCGAGAACGAGCATGACCAGGCTTTCGGCCGAGAGCGTGAAGGACAGGCTGTCGAGGCCGACCACCTGCGTCGAGATCGCCGTCAGCGCGCCGCCGATGCCGGCCACCGCACCCGAGATGACATACATCTTCATCAGCGCAGCCTTCGGCGATGCGCCCATGGCGCGGATGCGCAGCGAATCTTCCTTGATGCCGCGGCAAAGCATGCCGAAAGGCGAGCGCACCAGGAGGCGAAGCAGGATGAAGACCGCGAGTAGCAGGACAAAGCCGAAGATATAGGCCGTATGCCCGTAGAGATCGAATTCGAAATAGCCGAGCACCGGATCGGCCGAAATGCCGGAGAGGCCGTCGCTGCCGCCGGTCCAGGAGGACGCCTTGTTGGCGAATTCATGGAACAGGTTGATCAGCGCGATCGATAGCACCAGCTGCGGCAATCCGTGGGCGCGCAGGATGATGGCGCCGCAGATCAGACCGGCAATCGCGCCGCCGGCGATACCGGCAAGCGTCATCAGCAGCGGATCGGTGATCCCGTAATGGGCCGAGACGATACCGGCGGCATAAGCGCCGGAACCGAAGAGGGCCGCATGGCCGAGGGTCGCGACGCCGCAATAGCCGGTCACGAGATCGAGCGACAGGACGAGCAGCGCGATGGCGATGATGCGGGTCAGCAGGGCCAGATTGTCAGGAAAGAGCAGGTAGCCGGTGGCAGCAAGGACGATGATCGCCGCAACGCCGGCGAAATCTCTGCCCGCAGAGCGGTGACGGCGTGCGGCGGCCGTGTCGGTGTTCATGGCGAACGTCATCCTATTTCGCCCTCCCGGCAAAACCGCGCGGGAAGATGCAGATGATGGCGATAACGGCGAGATAGAAGAAGAATTCGCCGAACTCAGGCATCAGGTAGCGGCCTGTCGTATCGATGCCGCCCAGCACGAGACAGGCAATCAGCGCACCGGGGATCGATCCCGCGCCGCCCACTGAGACGACGACGAGGAAGGTCACCATGTAGCGCAGCGCATAGTAGGGCTCGACCGGCAGCAGCTCGGCTCCGACGACGCCGCCGAACGCGGCAAGGCCAACGGCAACCGCGAAACTCAGCGCGTAGATGATCTCGGTGCGCACGCCGAGGGCCGCCGCCATCGATGCGTTGTCGACGGAGGCGCGCAGTTTCACCCCGAAACTCGTCCGTTCGATCGTGAACCACAGCGCGATGGCAACGCCCAGTCCGCAGACGATCGCGAAGAGGCGATGAACCGGGATGGTGCGGAAGCCGAGATCGGCCGAACCTTGCAGCCCCTGCGGCAGCGGAATGGTCTTCAGCGTCGGCCCCATGACGTAGTTGGCGATGCCGATGATGCAGAACGTGATGCCGATCGTCATCAGCACCTGCGTCAACTCGGGCGCGCCGTAAATCCGGCGGTAGAGGAAGCGTTCGATCGGGATGGCAATGATGATCGTGCCGATGACGGCGGCGATGACGCCGATGCCGTAGCCAAGCCCGAGATCGCGCACCGCGTAGGAGGCGATATAGCCGCCGATCATGGCGAAGGCGCCGTGGGCGAGATTGACGACCCGCATCAGGCCCATGGTGATAGAAAGGCCGATCGAGATCACGAACAGCACCATGCCATAGGCCAGCGCATCGACGGCTATGCTGAAGACGGTTTGCATGGGTTTGGTGTGGTCCTTGTTCTATACGAGCGGCGACTAGCAGCCCTTGCGCCGCGTGGCCCCCTCATCCGCCCTTCGGGCCACCCCGGGGTCGAGCCGCTCGTCTCGACCCGTCCTTCGGACCCCCGATGGGAGAAGGGAAATTGGAGCGCTACGGTCGCTTCCCCTCTCCCCCAGCGGGGAGAGGGTAGGGTGAGGGGGCTCACGGCACAACGTCTAAGCCGAAAATCCTTACTTCACAGCAGCAAGGCCCGGATCGCCCTGCTTTTCGAAGGTCTGGATTTCCTTGTTGATGTATTTGCCGTCGGCATCCTTGGCGACTTCGCGCAGGTAGATGTTCTGCGTGATGTGGCGGCTTTCCGGATCAATCGAGACCGGGCCGCGCGGGCTCACCCAGGCGAAACCCTTCACCGCTTCAACAGCCTTTGCCGCGTCCTGCTTGCCGCCGGTTGCCTCGATCATCTTGTAGATGACATGCATGCCGTCATAGGCGCCGACAGCCGGGAAGGTCAGTTCGGCCGGGTTGCCGATCGCCTTACCGGCGGCTTCGACGAAGGCCTTGTTCTCGGGCGAGTCGTGGGAAACCGCGTAGTGGAAGGTGGTCAGCATGCCGAGCGCGGCATCGCCGAGCGCCGGAAGATCGGATTCCTGCGTCAGATCGCCGGGGGCGAAGAGCTGGATGCCGCCGGTCTTCAGACCGTTTTCGTTGTAAGCCTTGACGAAGCCGAGCGTCGTCGGGCCGGATGGCAGGAAGGCGAAGACGCCGGTCGCGCCGGAGTCCTTGATGCGCTGCATGATCGCGCTGAAGTCGTTGGTGGCGAGCGGCATGCGGATCGCTTCCACGACCTCGCCGCCAGCCTTTTCGAAACCGGCCTTGAAGGCATTTTCCGCGTCAACGCCCGGGCCGTAGTCGCTGACAACGGAGATCACCTTCTTGACGCCCTTGTCGAAGGCGACCTGCGCCATCGGCGTCGAGGTCTGCCACGTCGTGAAGGAGGTACGCACCACGAGCGGGCTCTTGGTGACGATCGCCGAGGTCGCAGCGTTCATGATAACCAGCGGTGTGTTGGCCTGCTTCAGGATCGGGGTGACGGCCATGGCGTCAGGCGTGAAATAGAAGCCGGCCAGGTACTGGACCTTTTCCTTGACGACCAGTTCCTGGGCAAGCGCCTTCGACTGCGCCGGATCGGCGGCGGGCAGGTCGCGATAGATGACCTCGACGGTGTTGTCGCCGACCTTGCTGCCGTTGGTCGCCATATAGGCGTCGATGCCTGCCTTGAAGTTCTTGCCCTGCAGGGCGAACGGACCGGAAAACGGTCCGACGACGCCGACCTTGATCGTATCCGCATAGGCGCCCGAGCCCATGAGCATGGCCGCAACGGCGGCCAGAAGCAGCTTCTTCATTCTTTCTCTCTCCCTTTTTCGGCGTACTCCAGCGCCGTATTAGCTCGCAGCTAAAACTTTTCGCGCTAGTTTGTCATGCGAAACGGTAATGTAAAATGAAATAAATGCCAGAATTCATGATCGAACGGTTATGAATTCGCGGCGCCAAGGCTCTGGATGTTATCCGCAAGCTCGCGTGCAAGACGAAGGGCAGCCCCGGTCGCCACAACCATCTGCGGCAGGACGAGCCATTCCAATGTCCAGGCCGCGCCGGAGCGTTCCTGCTCATGGACCATCGACTGGTGGATCGCCGAGATTTGAGTGGCGTTAAAGCGCGCCAGCGCCACCAGCGTCTCGGCGGCAACAGGGTTCTGCTTGTGCGCCATGGCCGACGAGCCACCGCCGCCGCTCAGCGCAATCTCGTCCCCCGCTTGCGCCATCAGCGCGATGTCCTGGCCGAACTTGCCGAGGCTGCCAGTCACAAGCGACAGCAGTCCGGCGAATTCGGCGATGAAGGCGCGCTGGCTCTGCCATTGCGGCAGATCGGCGAGGCCGAGTTCCTGGGCGAGCGAACCGCGCACGGCGGCCGCCTTGCCGCCAAGTTTTTCCAGCGTGCCGGCAGCACCACCGAATTGCAGCGGGAAGCGCAGCTCCGTCAGCTTCTCGCGATAGGTGTCGAACGGTGTTCGCCAGGCATGCAGCCGGTCGGCAACGGTGATCGGGATTGCCGCCTGCATGCGGGTGCGGCCCATCAGAGGCTTCGCACCGAGGCTGGTTTCCAAAGCGGCAAGCCTGACTTCGATGGCGGTGAGCCGTGCCGCAAAGATGAAGGCCACGGGTTTCAGCCGCAGCATCAGGCTGGTGTCGATTACATCCTGGCTGGTAGCCCCAGTATGGACGTGAGGGCTGGTCTCGCTTGCAGCGGCGCGCAACTGGCGTACCAGCTCGGGGATGACGACGCCATCGCGGGCGGTGGCAGTGCGCAGGGCCTGGATATCGGCGGCAAAGCTTGTGCATGCGGCGGAAATGGCTTCGGCAGCGGGCGGGGGTATGACATCATGAGCCGCCTCAGCGCGCGCCAGCGCCGCCTCGAACTGCAGCATGGCGCGGATATCGGCCTCGGCGGTGAAATAGGCGGATATCTCCTCGTCACCGAGTAGGCCGGAGAGGAAGGGATGGTCGAAGGCCGTTGCGCTCACTGTCGTCTCTTCTTTCATGGCCGGCCACTGCCGCCGTATGGCGGCAGAAAGCCTTGAGCCCGTCGAGACGTCAATAGCGTTCACGCGTCAGCCTATGCCTTGGCTGGCTTCTCGACGGGCAGGATCTTCGTTTCGCTGGTCTCATCCACGCCGCGCGCCTTGGCGACGAAGGAGAACTTCTTGCGCATGCCGAGAATGGGTTTCTCGATCATGTGCCAGGAAATCACCGCCACCGCCATCGCCGCGCAGATGCCGATCGCATAAAGCGCCAGCGCTCCGGTTTTCGGAACCAGGAAGACACCCGGCGCCAAGCCGATCAGGATCTGCAGGAAGGGGTCGTGATAGAGGTAGACGCCGTAGGAATAATCGCCCTTGTGGAAGACGGAGGGCAACGGAACCGGTGTCAGCCCGATGAAGATGGTGATGTAGACCAGCGCCGGGATGACGATGATGCGGTTCGGCACCGTCTCGATCGACGAGCTGTTGAGCACGAAGACCGCGGCAATCGCAATCGCGGCGCAGACGGCAAGCAATATGCGGCTGTGCGGGATCACGTCGCGCAGCTGATAGGCAAGAATGCCGAGCAGGAAGGCAAAGACCAGCTGGGCGCCGCGGCTGACGAAGACCGTACCGAGCACCAGATTGACGCGGTAGGGCAGGTGCGGTCCCAGGGCCTGGATCAAAAGACCGGCGGCGATGAAGCCTGCAGTCAGCAGCGCCGTCTTTCGCCAGGACGAGATGATCGAGGTCATCATCAGGCCGGACATGATGATGTAGCAGAAGATCTCCCAGGGGACCGTCCACAATGCGCCGTTGACGCGATGCGTCGGGTTGTTATCGAAGACGCCCGGCAGGCTGTAGTGGATCCAGCCTATGATGTTCAGGAAATATTTGAAGAAATCGGCGCTTGAGAAATAGACGCTGAGCGCGACAGGCGTCAGCAGCGGGCCGATGATCAGGGCGCAGACGACGATATCGACGGCAAGCGCCGGCACGATACGCAGCCCGCGGTTCAGGAGGAAGTTCTTGAGACTCAGCCGCTGGGCGCTGCCTGCAATCAGGAAGCCGCTCAACGCAAAGAACATCGGCACCAGCGCATATTCCGCAAACCACAGTGGCGTGGAGCGGAAGAATTCGTCATTGCCGGTCAGTAGGAAGGAGTGCGCGAGGACAATTGAAAAAGCGAGCGCGATTCGCAAGAAATCAAAACCTGGACCGAGGCCCCTATGCGCCGCCAGGACGTGTCCGAAAGTTTTCTGCATGTTTCCACCATCAACGTTTCAGCCCGCCCGTTTCATACCGCGGCGCAGCATGAATGCCAACCCGCTTTACGCGGATGCAGCATGGAAAATACATTCCCGGTTGTATCTTGAATTGCGCGTGCTTAACGAAAGCCAGCTGTTGCCGGATTTCCGAGATCAGGCGAAAATCCAGCAGCAGTAATGCTTGTCAGATATCGAGAAAGACTGTCTCGTTTTCTCCCTGCAGGCGGATGTCAAACGCATAGGTTGCGCCATCGCGTGCGGCAATAAGTGTCGCCACGCGGTCGCGGTGCTCGATCCGCTGCAGCAGCGGGTCGGCGGCGTTGGCTTCCGATTCTTCCGGGAAATACATGCGGGTGTGCAGGCCGAGATTGATGCCGCGTGCGACAATCCAGAAGGTGATGTGCGGCGCTTGTTTGCGCCCGTCCTTGAACGGCACCTTGCCGGGCTTGATGGTCTCGAAGCTGTAGACGCCGTCCTCCGCCCGGGTCGGGCAACGGCTCCAGCCGGTGAAATTCGGATCGGCGGCGCCGCGCATTTCCGAGGGGCTGTTATAGAGCCCGGCGCTGTCGGCCTGCCAGATCTCGATCACCGCATCGCGCACCAAAGCGCCGGCACCGTCGAAGATCCGGCCCGTCACGGTGATCCGCTCGCCCGTCGTCTTGTCGTTGACCATCGCGGTGCCGAGGTCGCCGTCATAGACACCTGATATGTCGCAGAAATTCGGCGTGAGACCGATATGGACATAGGGTCCCGCGGTCTGCGATGGCGTTTCCTTGAGGTAACGGATTTCCCGGGCCATCAGTTGCCCTCCAGCTTGTTCTCGAACATCGTCGAGCGGCGGCCGCGCAGCACGATGTCGAATTTGTAGGCGCGGCTATCCATCGGAATGGTGTTGCCCCAATCCATGGGGGCGATCAGCTGTTCGATCGCCGCCTTGTCGGGGATCGTGCTGACGATCGGACACTTCCAGATCATCGGATCGCCTTCGAAATACATCTGGGTGATCAGGCGCTGCGAGAAGCCGTGGCCGAAGACCGAGAAATGGATATGTGCCGGGCGCCAGTCGTTGACGCCGTTCGGCCAAGGATAGGCGCCGGGCCGCACGGTGCGGAAATAGTATCGGCCTTCCTCGTCGGTGATCGCCCGGCCGCAGCCGCCGAAATTCGGGTCGATCGCTGCCAGATAGCTTTCCTTCTTGTGGCGGTAGCGCCCGCCGGCATTGGCCTGCCAGAACTCGACCAGCACGCCGGCCTGCGGCCGCCCGCGCTCATCCAGCACCTGGCCGTGAACGATGATGCGCTCGCCGATCGCGCTCTCGCCGGGCTTGGCATAATTGTGGAGCAGGTCGTTATCGAGTTCGCCAATCATGCCGTGGCCGAAGACGGGGCCGGTGATCTCGGAGATCGTGCCGTCGAGAGACAGCAGGGCGCGCTGCGGCGAACGCAGGATCGAGGTCTTGTATCCCGGCGCAAAGGCAGGCGGATGCCAGGCGTGGTCGCGGGCGAAAAAGGCGCCTGTTTCGGGCTTGCGGTTCGGTATGTCGGACATGGCTTCCTCTTATGCCGCCTTATCAGCGTCCATCTGTTCGAAGACCTGCTTGGCAATCTTGATCGCGTGATTGGCCGCCGGAACACCGGCATAGATCGCCACATGCAGCAGCGCCTCGCAGACATCGTCGCGGCTGGCGCCTGTATTGACTGTGGCGCGCACATGCATCGCCACTTCATCGTCCTGGCCGAGAGCGGCGAGCAGCGCGATGGTGACGATCGAGCGCTCGCGCTTGGAAAGCGTTGGGCGCGACCAGACATGACCCCAGGCGGCTTCGGTGATCAGGTCCTGAAACGGTTTGTCGAAATCCGTCGATCCGGCCTCGGCACGGTCGACATGGCTGTCGCCGAGCACGGCGCGGCGCGTCGCCATGCCCTGCTTGTAGCGCTCGGAGGCGCGCGAACTGTCACTCATGGGCTCTTTTCTCCATGCAATGCGAAATCGATGAATGCGCGAATGACTGACGTCAGCGCTTCGGGCTGCTCGATGCAGGGGATGTGGCCGGCATCGAGAATGATTTCGAAGCGCGCGCCGGGGATCAGTTGCGCCAGCGACTTGACGAGGTCTGGCGGTGTCGATCCGTCCTGAGCGCCGACGATGCAGATCGTTGGTACGGCGATGGTCTTTGCCGCTTCGGTAAAGTCGGCGTCGCGCACGGCAGCGCAGGTCGCGGCGTAGCCGGCCACCGGCTGGCGGACCAGCATGTTGCAATAGCCGTCATAGGCGGTGTTCTCAGGGCGGCGGAAGGCCGGCGTGAACCAGCGCTCCATGATCGCGTCGCACATGCTGGCTATGCCATTCTGCTCGACGGCCGCTATGCGGTTGTTCCAGCTCTCGGCCGTGCCGATCTTGTGCGCGGTGTCGCAGAGGATCAGCGCGCTGACGAGATCGGGACGCTGCTGGTAGAGCGACTGCGCGATCAGTCCGCCGACGGACAGGCCGCAGATGATGGCCTTCTTGATATCCAGCGTTTCGAGCAGGCCGATGAGATCGGACGCGTGGTCCTCGATCGAATAGGGCGTCTGGCCGACATCGGAAAGGCCATGGCCGCGCTTGTCATAGAGCAGGATGGCGAAATCGCCTGCCAGGCGGACGACGACATCACGCCAGATCCGGAAGTCGGTGCCCAGCGAATTGGCAAAGACCAGGACCGGCTTGTCGGCGGGGCCGCCGATAACCTGATAGTGAATGGCGATGTCGTTGACGCGGGCAAACTGCACTGGAAACTCCTCCGGACAGGAAATTGAATGTTTAATCTGGTTAGGTAAAATGATATTTCGTGGCTTTCCGATAACTCCGGAGTTATGTGATCGATGATCGACAGCCGCATAAAGTTCCGCCATCTGCAAACCTTTGTCGAGGTCGCCAGGCAGAAAAGCGTGATGAAGGCGGCCGAGCTGCTGCATGTCAGCCAGCCCGCGGTGACCAAGACGATCCGTGAGCTGGAGGAGGTTCTCGGCGTCGAGGTCTTCGAGCGCGACGGCCGCGGCATCAAGATCACCCGTTACGGCGAAGTATTTCTGAAGCATGCCGGTGCTGCTCTGACAGCGCTGCGGCAGGGGCTCGATTCCGTCACCCAGGAGCGTGTCGGCGACGCACCGCCGATCCGGGTCGGGGCCTTGCCCACCGTGTCGACGCGCATCATGCCGCGGGCCATGGAGCTGTTTCTCAAGGAGAATACCTGGAGCCGGCTGAAGATCGTCACCGGCGAAAACGCCGTGCTTCTGGAGCAGTTGCGCGTCGGCGATCTCGATCTTGTCGTCGGCCGTCTTGCCGGGCCGGAGAAGATGACCGGCTTCTCCTTCGAGCATCTCTATTCGGAGCAGGTGGTCTTTGCCGTGCGCGCCGGCCATCCGCTGCTGAAGACCCGGCAATCGCATTTTGCAGCGCTCGCCGATTACACGGTGCTGATGCCGACGCGGGCTTCGATCATCCGGCCCTTCGTCGAGAGTTTCCTGATCGCCAACGGTGTGCCGAGCCTGCCGAACCAGATCGAGACCGTTTCAGACAGCTTCGGCCGCGCTTTCGTGCGTGCGAGCGATGCGGTCTGGATCATCTCGACCGGCGTCGTCGCCAAGGATATCGAGGATGGGGTTCTGGCGGTGCTGCCGATCGATACCAGCGAGACGAAGGGCCCGGTCGGCCTGACGATGCGCACCGATGCGATCCCGTCTCTGCCGCTGTCGATCCTGATGCAGACGATCCGCGAGGCGGCAGACGAGGTTTCGGCGAAGACCTGACTTTTACCAGGCGAGCGCTTTGCGGCCGATCAGTGCTCCAAGCGTTGCGACGATGACAATCGCCAATCCGTACCAGACGGCAACGAAGAGTGCGCCGTCGTTCTTGCAGACGAAGGCATAGGCCGCCCCGCCGATCGTTCCGGCAAGGAATCCTGCCGACAAACCGGCGCGCAGGGGCTGCGTCGGCACGCCGCGCTTCAGCACGCCGAGAGCGGCAGCAAGCGCCGGAAGCGATAGAAGAACGATAGCGCCGACGCAGCTCGGCACCGCGCCGCCATGCCGGCCCAAAAGCGGAAAGCTGGAACCATCGAGTGCCAGCCCCATGGCGAGCACCAGGAAGCCTGGAATGAGCATCATCCAGGCAGCGCCGCCGCTGTCAGGCTCGCCCGCCCGGCGAACCAGCGCCAAGCCGCCAGCGGCCAGAATCAGCATCGTCGCGAACTTGAAGAGAAACGGCGCGCCAATCAGAACGGCAGGCAGATTGGGGCGGATGCCGAACAGGCCGAGCGCCAGCGCGATCGACAGCAGCAGTGAGAAACCGCCCGCCAGCATCAGCAGACGATCGAAGCGCAGGCCCTGCGACGGTTCCTCCTCGGCGGCTTCGCGCGCCAGGCTGCGGATCAAGGCGGATGTGTCTTGGGCGGATTTCATGATTTGCCTTTTCTTGCGTAGCCAGGCCCCGGATCGGCAAAGGCCGTCAGGCGCTGAAGCGCGCGATGCAGGGTGACGCGGACCGCGCCCTCGCTGGTCTTCAATCTCGCAGCCGTCTCGCGAACCGACTGCCCCTCGATCGCCAATGATGAGACGACGTCGCGCTGGCCGGAAGAAAGGCTCGCAAGCGCCCGGTCCATATCAGGCATGTGGCGGTCGCCCTGATCGGGTGCGGCGATGACATCCGAAAGCTCGTCGAGCGTCACGTCGCAGCGGTGGCGCGCCTCGCGGCTGCGCTTGCGCATGGCGTCGCCGATCTTGTAGCGGACGATTGCGTGCAGCCAGGGTAGGAAGGGCCGGCTATCGTCCCAGCGGTCGCGCATCATGTGCAGGCCGAGCAGGGCTTCCTGAACGATATCTTCTGTCTGGTCGGTCCCCATGCTGAGCCTTGTCAGCTTGCGGCCGACGAGCACGCGCAGCGTTCGCCCGATATCTTCGAGCAGCGCTTCGTAGGCTCCGGCATCGCCGCGGCGAGCAGCGCGCATGGCATCCGCCCAATTGTCTTCGCGAGGGGTCATGATCGTCTTTTCGCTGTTGTCAGCGTTTCGTTACATGGACTGGTGAAAAAATTGAGGCCGTCACAAAAGCGTGATAGTGTTGCGGACCTGAAATGCCGGTCGAATAGGGCTTTTGAAGCGACGTGCTTCATCACGAAACGATACGGACGTCAGATCATGAACATTTTCCAGAAGGCCGCTTTTGCTGCGGCAACATTTATTGCTGCGGTCTCTTTTGCCGGTGCCTCCTCGGCAGCCGGTGAGGCGCCGGTCAAGGCGCGCAACGTCGTGCTCGTCCACGGCGCCTATGCCGACGGCTCCAGCTGGTCGAAAGTCATCCCGCTGCTGCAGAAGGCCGGGCTGCATGTGACCGCGGTGCAGAACCCGCTCACCTCATTTGCCGACGACGTTGCCGCCACCAAGCGTGCTCTTGCCCTTCAGGACGGCCCGACCGTGCTCGTCGGCCATTCCTATGCCGGCATGGTGATCAGCGAGACGGGCGTCGATCCCAAGGTCTCGGCCTTGGTCTATGTCGCCGCCCGTGCACCTGATGCCGGTGAAGACTATCCGGCGCTTGCCGCAAAGTTCCCGGCTCCTCCCGCAAGCAAGGGCCTGGTGCATAGCGGCGGCTTCGCGCAGCTGAGCGAGGATGCTTTCGTCCATGATTTCGCGGGTGATCTGAGCAAGAAGGACGCGCTCGCGCTCTACGCCGTCCAGGGCCCGATCTCCGATACGCTGTTTTCGACCAAGACGACGCAGGCTGCGTGGAAGACAAAGCCGAGCTGGTACGCCGTTTCGAAGAGCGACCGGACGACCAATCCGGATCTCGAGCGCTTCCTTGCCAAGCGCATGAACGCCACCACCGTCGAGCTCAATTCCAGCCATGTGTCGCTGATTTCGCATCCGCGCGAGATCGCCAATCTCATCCTCGCAGCCGCCGGATATCCGGTTAAAAAATGAAGACAGCGGGGCCGGACGCGGGCTGCGTCCGGCCCCGAATAGCCGGCTCACCAACTCCCGGCTGAGCTGCGGTGGCGCGTGCGGTGCACAACAGTTGAATTTGCCCGCACATTAAGCCAAACTCATATTTCCAGGGCACTCGGCAAAAGCTTGCTTTGCCGAGCGTTATTCGTATTTTTGGTTGCATTAATATCTCGCACGAAGGATGCGAATCAGGGCGGCGCAACTCAAAGGTTGAAATGGCTTTTCTCGTAGAAACGTTTGGACGTCTGCGGCTTGCCGACGCGGAAGGCAACGATATTGCTTTCCCCGAGAAAGGCCTGCTGCTCGTCGCCTATCTGCTGACACTCGAAAAGCATGCGGCGCACCGCACGATGGCTGCCGACTTTCTGTGGGGCAATGAGGACAAGGCGATCTCGCTGTCCAACCTGCGCAAGACCATCTCGCGCATCAAGGCCCGCCAGGAGCAGCTCGGCACCGAATTCCTGACATTCACCGAAAGCTCCGTCTCCCTCGATCCATCGTCGCTGAGCGCCGACTTCGTTGCGCTGCAGGCAACAGGCGAGCCGATGGCCCGGCTGGCGAAGCTAACGAAAGCAATGGGCCAGCCTTTCCTGGGGCAGGTCAATTGCCAGAGCCACGTTTTCGATGGCTGGCTGAAGGATCAGAACTACCGCCATTCCGGCGTGCTTCAGGATACGCTGAAAGCGGTTTCTTTTCCCGTCGAAACGACCGAGGAATGGGAGGTTCTGAGGAAAGCCGGGCTTCTGGTGTTTCGCGACGAGCCGAAAGACCCGGACATGCTGCGCCTGCTGCTCGATATTTTCGATGCGCAGGAAGAGGTCGAATATATCCGCGACTATATCGAGAAGCGGAAAAATTCGATCGCGCGCGGCCTCGATGCCGTGTCGCCCGCCGTTGGCAATGGCAGCAGCAAGCTGGAAGCAAGACCGGTAGGTACCGCAGCAGGGGATGGGATCGAGGGTCTATCACTGGAAAGGGCAGGGCGCCCGGCCATTCCCCGCCTGGTGCTGCTCGCGCCGCGTAACCTCTCCAGCAATCCGCAATCGGTGATGATTGCCGCCTCGCTGATCGAGGATATCACCATCGGTTTCTGCGCCTTCAACAGTCTGCAGGTCATCGCGCCGCATTCGGCCGTACAGATCGGCCATCAGAGCGAGGATCAGGCCGCCTTCTTCGAACGGCACGCCGTCAATTATGTGCTGGAAACCCAGATCACCGGTTTCGACGAGGTCAAGCTCTTCGCGCAGCTGATCTTCTTCGACGACAACCAGATCGTCTGGGCCGAACGCTTCAGCCTCAATCAGGCCGATCTCTTGCGCGACAGGCGGGTGATCTCACGGCGCGTGGCGCTGTCTGTTTCCAGCGAGATCGAGCGGCATGAGGCGACGCGCTCCTATCTTGAGCTCAATCCGGCCGCCTACCATCAATATCTGGTTGGCAAGCAATACCTCGGGCGCCTGACGCTGCCCAACCTGCGCCGTGCGCGCAAGGAGATGCGCTCGGCGCTGAAAGCGACGCCCGATTTCGCCCCGGCGCTGAGCTCGACCGCCAGAACCTATTCGAAGGAATGGTTGCTGACGGCCCGCGGCGATATGGAACTTCTGAAGTCGGCAGAGGAATTTGCGACCAAATCCATTGAAGCCCGCAACGATCTGGCCGATGGCTACCGCGAGTTTGGTGTCGCCAAGTTGCTGCAGGGCGCTTTCGACGACAGCGCAGAGGCGATGGAAATCGCCGAAACCCTGTCGCCGCACTATGCCGACGTCATTGCCGACCATGCCGATACGCTGGTGCACTGCTCGCGCCCCGGCATGGCGTTGCAGAAGATCGAGCGCGCAATCGAGCTCAATCCGCTGAGCCCCGATCCCTATCTCTGGACTGCGGCCGGCGCCAACTACGCGCTCGGCGAGTTTTCCGCGTCGATCGACTATATCAGCCAGATGAGCGATCCCAGCCTGGCAGACAGACTTGCTGCCGCCAGCTGGGCGATGCTTGGCAACAAGGACAAGGCGCGCGTTCTGGTGCGCCGCGTCCGCGAGGCCAATCCGAACTTCGATGTCGATAAATGGTTGTCCGCCGTTCCGAGCAAGGAACAGTGGCACAAGGACCTTTATCGCGAAGGACTGAAGAAGGCAGGCTTTTAACGTCAACTCTGGAAGAGGGAATAAGAGCATGACCAAAGTTGTTGTAATCAGTGTTGAGGGTGAAAAGGGGCTCTGGGTGGCGGATCTCGGCCGTGGCACGGTCACGCCGCTGAGCGTGCCGAAGGCTGGCGCACTCGCCGAGGCTGCGGCGCTTGCCGCCAAGGGCAGCGTCATCACCAAGGGCGTCAATCTGGCCGTTGCCGTCAAGTCGGCGGATACTGTCGCGGCCGGCCACTACGACGGCTAGTCGCGCCTCAAGACAACCAGCATCAAAATCGCCGATGTGAGCAGCGAGCGGCGCTGCTCACACAGGGTGGTCGTGCGCTTTGGAGCGCTATTCCACCGGCCCGCATGGGACGCGCCGGGCGATGCCAAAAAAACCGCTACTTGAGCGGCTTCGAGTAAATCCGGTGATTGGGAGATTGCCGGTAGCTGGCTGACCGGTAGTAGTCCGCGGCGACACCCTCATTTTGCGACAGCAGCCAGGTGCTCGAAAAACCGGCTGCCAGAGCTTCTTCTTCCAGCAGCTTCAGCAGCGCTGTGCCGATGCCCTTGCCTTGATGGGCAGGCATGACGGCGATCTCCGGAATATAGAGCATGCAACCGGTTGCCGCGGTGTGCGGATAGCCTATGGCAAAACCGTGAAGATCCTCGCCATCAAGCGCGCCGACCCCGAGCCAGCCCGGTGTCGTCGACAGTTCCACCATCCGGGCGTTGGCCCGTTCGATCGTCCAGTGTTCGTGCCATGGCGCGGCACTATAGGCTTCGACGATGATGGCGGCGCCCTGAAGCGCCTGGTTTTTATTGATCCGCTTGAAAACGACTGTCATGGCCACTGTCTAACGAAGCACCAAGGGCGATGCTGATGAATATTATGAGCGCCGGTCCTAAACAACTGGTTGCTGTATTTTTTACCGCTCAATTGTGGTCTAAAGTTGTGAATGGTGCCGTTCTACACGTCTTTTCCCGGTGCCGCGACAATTTGACGGAGCACTAATCTTCAAGACGAAGCGATCGCCGCCTGCCATTGTCGCCTATCGGCGATTGGAGGGCACATGCGCATAGGCTTCATCGGTCTCGGGATCATGGGGACGCCCATGGCCCTCAATCTGGTGCGATCGGGGCGCGACGTCATCGTCTGGAACCGCTCTGCGGAAAAGGCAGCCGTTGTCGAAGCTGAAGGCGTCGAAGTGGCGGCAAGCGTCGCGGCCCTTTTCGCCAGCGCTGATGTGATCATCCTGATGCTGGCGACGGATGTGGCAATCGATGCGGTTCTGCAGCGCGGAACCCCTGCCTTTGCCAGCCTCGTTGCCGGGCGCACCCTCGTTCACATGGGCACCACGGCGCCTGATTATTCAAAGACACTGGAAGCGGACGTGCTTTCAGCAGGAGGTGCCTATGTCGAGGCGCCGGTCTCAGGATCGCGTGTTCCGGCCGAGGCTGGCGAGCTTGTGGCCATGCTGGCCGGAGCGCCCGAAGCAGTGGAAATCGTGCAGCCCTTGCTTCAGCCGCTCTGCCGCGATGCGATTGTCTGCGGCGTGGTTCCCAATGCTTTGTTGATGAAATTGGCGGTCAACATCTTCCTGATCTCGACTGTGACAGGTCTTGCCGAAGCCGCGAATTTCGCCGCCAGCCACGGCCTCGACATGCAGCTCTTCAAGCGGATTGCCGACGGCGGCCAGATGGCGAGCGGCATCTCCAGGCTCAAGAGCGCCAAGCTTGCCGAAGGCGATTTCTCGCCGCAGGCCGCGATCTCCGACGTGCTGAAGAACAATCAGCTGGTTGTCGAGGCCGCACGGCGCTTGGGGATAGCTTCACCACTGCTCGATGTCTGCCGCGCGCTTTATGCCGAAACAGAAGACATGGGTCTCGGAGGGCTCGACATGGCTGCCGTTATCAAGGCGATCGTCGCCCGCGCGGCGAAATCCTAGGCCGGTTTCTCCGTGGGTTTTTCCACGGCCGCCAGCGCTTCCATCAGCGCCGCCTTGACCTTGCTCCTCTCGCCGGGCTCCAGCTGCGACATGTTGAGGTGGAGATCCAGACCGGCAAAATGCTCGCTCATCACCCTTGAATGACCGTCGTTGCCGACAAGCAGGCCCTGCACCTCGTACGGCACGATATCGCGCTGGATACCTTTCATCGTAATCGGCGCCAGCGGTACGGCGTCGACGATATCCTCCACCAGCGCATAGGTTTCATAGCTCATGACGATCTTGCCGCCCTCGGCGATCGATTGCAGTCGCGCCGCCAGATTGGCCTCGGCGCCGATGATCGTGTAGTCCATGCGATCGGTGCTGCCGAAATTGCCGACATTGCAATAGCCGCTGTTGATGCCCATGCGCACGATGAAGGGCTCGGCCGTACCGTCGCGTCGCCATTTCGCCTTCAGTTCGCCGAGGCGTTGCTGCATATCAACGGCCATGCGCAGACAGGCTTTTGCATCTTCTGCCGCCCCCTTGGTTTCGGGGTCGCCGAAGAAAACCAGGATCGCGTCGCCGATGAACTTGTCGACGGTGCCGCCATGTCTCAGCGCGATCTTCGACATCTCCGTCAGATATTCGTTCAGCATCTCCGTCAGCGCTTCCGGCTGCAGCCGCTCGGTGGTTGCGGTGAAATCCTTGATATCGGAAAAGAAGATCGTCAGCCGCTTGCGCTCGGTCTGGATGACGACGTCGCGCTGGCCGCTGAAGATGCTCTTGTAGATCTGCGGCGAGAGATAGCGCGAGATCTTCAGCGAGATGCTGGCCAGGAACTCGTTGGTGGATTCGAGATCGCGGTTGAAGGCGTGCAGCACCGAAGCCTGGCGGCGCTGCATGACGATGAAGGACGCGCCAAGTACCGCGACGCAGATGAAATAGGCGAGCAGATATTTGAAGGCAAAGACATTGGCCGCAAAGGGCTGACGGATGATCACTTCCTGAATGCCTCTGACATCGCCTACCTTCCAGTCGGTCTTCGGGCTCTCCGGATGGGTGTTGTGGCAGGCGACGCAGGCAGGCCCCATCAGCACGGGCGTGACGAGACGGAAGATATTGGTGAAGCCCGAACGCTTGTTCTCCGTCATCGTCTGCTTCGGATTGGTGCGAAGCGCGGTGAGCGCATCGCTCTCGAATTTGTCCAGATCGTGCGATGCCCGGTTTTTGAAGGGAAGATCGGAGACGAAGCGGTAGGTGATATTCGCCTGCTGCTCCTTGATGACGTCGCCGAGTTCCAGCGATAGCGTCGCCGGTATCGGAATGGCGCCGGGAATATTGGCGTAGTTGTGGGAGAGGACCGTCCCGTTTTCCTGGCCGGCCGCGTGGGCTGCGAGAATCCGGCCGACGACGTTGGTCGAGTAATAGGAGCGGATACTCGTGATCAGCGAGCTCATGTCCTGCGCCTGCCGGTGCACGGCATCGCGCGACAGTGTGCTGACATCAAGCCAGGCCGCAAGCGGCAGGCCGGCGAGCATGATCAGCGTCACCAATCCGATCAGATGCGCGTTCTTGCGCGCTGTCGATATTTCCTTTTCCCGCGTCGCCACGATCTGCCCCACCCGCTGATCGATATCAAAACCCAAGGGTGACAGGATCGGCCATCGTATTTCAGTTGTCGAGCATATTCATCGGTGGGCCGCCTTCCGTGGATGGCGGAAGGCGTGTCGTCAGTAGGGCGACCCGACATAGTTTTCGGCAAGCGCGGTCGAGGCGGCGGTCGAATGGGTCAGATAATCGAGTTCGGCTTCCTGGATCCTCTGGCCGAAATCGCCGGTATCCGGGAAGCGGTGTAGCATCGTCGTCATCCACCAGGAGAAGCGAACGGCTTTCCAGACGCGCGACAGGGCGCGCTGCGAATAGACATCGATCCCGGCGCTTGAATGCTCGGCGTAATATTCGGCGATGCCGGAGAACAGGTAATGGACGTCGCTCGCGGCGAGATTCAGCCCCTTGGCTCCGGTCGGCGGCACGATATGGGCCGCGTCACCGGCAAGGAACAGCCGCCCGAAGCGCATCGGCTCGGCGACGAAGGAGCGCAGCGGCGCGATCGATTTCTCGAAGGACGGTGCCGTCTGCATCGCCTCGGCGTGATGGGCAGGCAGGCGGCGGCGCAGCTCGTCCCAGAAACGCTCGTCGCTCCAATCCTCGATCTTCTCGTCGAGCGGACACTGGATGTAATAGCGGCTGCGGCTTTCCGATCGCATCGAACAGAGCGCAAAGCCGCGCGGATGATTGGCATAGACGAGCTCGTGGCTGACAGGCGCGACATCGGCCAGGATGCCGAGCCAGCCGAACGGATAGATCTTCTCGAAGGTGCGGATCGCCTTCTCCGGCACCGCCTTGCGGCTGGCGCCGTGAAAGCCGTCGCAGCCGGCGATGAAATCGCAGTCGATGCGGTGCGTCACGCCGTCTTTGTCATAGGTAACGTAGGGCGCGGCACCGTCGAAATCGTGAGGCGTCACATTGGCCGCTTCGTAGATCGCCAGCGCGCCGCTCGCCTCGCGATGTTCCATCAGATCACGGGTCAACTCCGTCTGGCCATAGACCATGACGCGCTTGCCGCCGGTCAGTCCATGGAGATTGATCCGGTGATCCCTACCATCGAAGGCGAGCGAAAAACCGTCATGCGGCAAGCCATCGGCATGCATGCGCGCGCCGGATTTCGCCCGGTCCATCAGCCCGACGGTACCCTCCTCGAGCACGCCAGCGCGAACACGGCCGAGGATATAATCCTTGGCGGCGCGGTCGAGGAGGACGTTGTCGATCCCGGCATCAGTCAGCAGCTGGCCGAGCAGCAGACCGGCGGGGCCTGAGCCGATAATGGCGACTTTGGTGCGCATGGTTCCTCCTTGCATCCTCTTGCCCGGATTTTGCGGAACGCGGTGGCCCGCAGCAATGGACATTTCGCGCCAGAAATTGCACTTATCGAACGTGGCAGGAGGATGCGGCCATGACGAAATTCGTCCCGACCTATGAGCTCTATGGCGAGAACACCGGCAGAAATCCCGATTTCTGGCTGCATTGCGAGACGATACCATCGCGCAGCAGCTTGCATCATTGGGAGATCAAGCTGCATCGCCATGAGAGCTTCTTTCAGATCTTGTACATCAGCGCCGGATCCGGCGATGCGATCTTTGGCGCAGAGCGGCATGAGATCACGCCCAACACGGTGATCACCGTGCCGCCGGGGCTGAACCATGGCTTCCGGTTCTCGAAGGATATCGACGGCTTCGTCATCACCGTGCTTGCGTCGCATCTGAAGGCGCTGCCGGGTGGCCGCAGCCCGCTTGGCGAATGGCTTGCCCGCCCGCATCTGACGAGCCTGCACCGGGACGATCCGGACGCAGTCTATGCCGGGCAGACGCTCTCACGCCTTGGTGCCGAGTTCGCGGGACGTGGCAGTGGCCGCGCCGATCTGCTGGAAGCCTATGTGACGATCGCGCTGCAGCTGACGATGCGGCTCTCCGGCAGTGATGCCGGGCAGGCTGGCGACGAAAACGGGCGGCGGATGGAATTGCTGAACGGCCTGATCCAGCAGCATCTGAGATCCCACCGGCCGGCCGCCTTCTATGCCGGTGAGCTCGGCGTCTCCGCAACGCATCTGAACCGCATCGTCAAGGCAGCGACCGGGCAGGGCACGCATGAGATGATTGCGCATCGCCTGACCGATGAGGCCAAACGCGAGCTGGTCTTCACCTTCGGCAGTGTCCAGGAAATCAGTTACCGGCTCGGCTTCGCCGATCCCGCCTATTTTTCCCGCTTTTTCCTGAAGCAGACGGGCGAGACGCCGCGGGCCTGGCGGATTGCCGAGCGGGCGAAGCTCGGCATGTGATCAGCGCAGGACCAGGCGAAGGGCGGCCTGTGTTTCCTTCAGCAGCGGCAGATAGCGCGCTGCCATCTCCGACGCTGCAACATGAGCGGCGGGGGCGCCGATGTTCAGCGCGCAGATCAGCTGGCCGCGATCGTTTTCCACCGGTACGGCGATCGAGCACAGGCCGAGCTCCAGTTCCTGATCGATAACCGCATAGCCCTGAGCGCGGACGCGCTGGAACTCGGCGATCAGCCTTTCGGGATCGGTGATCGTGCGCGGCGTACTGGCCTTGAGATCGCTGCGGGCGAGAACGGCGCGCGCCTCGGGCTCGGGCAAGGCGGCCAGCAGCACGCGGCCCATCGAGGCGCAATAGGCGGGCAGGCGGCTCCCCGGCGTCAGGTTGATCGACATCACCCGCTTCTGCGAGGCCCGTGCGATATAGAGGATCTCGGTGCCGTCGAGCACCGAGGCCGAGGCACTCTGCCCGGCCTTATCCGACAGCTGATCGAGATGCGGCTGCAGGATGGCGGGCAGCGGCGTCGCCGAGAGATAGGCGTGGCCGAGGCGCAAAACCTTCGGCGTCAACGTGAAGAACTTGCCGTCGTAATCGGCATAGCCGAGTTCGGAGAGCGTCAGCAGCGAGCGCCGCACCGTTGCGCGGTCGAGGCCGGTCAGCTTCGCGGCATCGGTAATCGATAGCCGCTGATGCATCTCTCCGAAGGCTTCGATGACCTTCAGGCCTCTCGCAAAGCCGCTGACGAAGTCCGTTTCGCGCATTCGATCCGGTCCAGAATCTCTGTTGCTGGCTCGATCGAGCCTAGCGGTTTGCTAGCACGGCATTGCTCTCCGGCAAAGCTGGGCGCCCGCTATCGGAAGTGGACTTCAAGATGCTGGCGATCTTGCGCGACGACCCGGCAGGCGGTTTCGAAGCGATCGCCGGGAATGCCTAGGGTGAATTCCGGCGGGATGCCCGTTGCGTTCGAGACGGCAAGGCTGGCGCCATCAGGTCCGAGAGAGCGGATCGTGCAATCGAATGTCGAGCGCCTGTCATTGAAGATGATCACGCCCGCTTTGAGCACCCGGCGCCGCTCGCCGGCTTCTGATGACGAGGCCGGGGCGGAGGAAGCGCAGCGATTCCGGCCCGCCTGCTTGGCCCGGTACATGGCGGCGTCCGCCTGCGCCAGAAGCGTATCGATGTCCTTGGCGATGATCGACATGCCAGTTATTCCGAAGCTCGCCGTAACGCGGATCGCGTTGTCGGCAACGGGAACCGGACTGGCCTCCAACGCGCCGCGCAGCTTTTCGGCCACGGCGAGAGCCGCGTCCCGATCGGCATGCGGCAGCAGCACCGCGAATTCTTCGCCGCCGAGCCGCCCGAGGATATCGCCGGCACGAATTTGTTCCCGGCAGGTCGCGGCAACCGCCTTCAAAACCGCATCGCCAGCCGAATGGCCATAGGTGTCGTTGACCTTCTTGAAATGGTCGACATCGAGCACGATGCAGGCCGCATCATGCTGATGCCGGGTGGCAAGCGAGAGAAGGCGGCGTGCTTCCTCATTGAAGGCCCGGCGGCTGAGGACGCCCGTCAAGCTGTCGGTCGCGGCAGAGCGTAGCAGCTCGACGCGATCCATCGCGATACCGGCGATTTCTTCCAGGATGCCGAGGTCCTTGCTGCCGAAAGAACGCGGTCTGCGGTCGATGGCGCAGACCGTTCCGACCGTATGGCCGTCGCGGGTCTTCAAGGGAACGCCGGCATAGAAGCGGATATGAGCCTCGCCTGTGACCGCAGGATTGGCCGCAAAGCGCGGATCGCGCGTGGCATCCTGGACGACGATCGGCTGTTCGTCATCGACGACATAGCGGCAGAAGGTGTCTTCCCGCGGCATCTCGTCGTTGGTCAGGCCTGAGCAGGCCTTGTACCATTGACGGTGCGCATCGATGAACGAGACGATGCCGATATCGACGGAGAAGACCTGCTTGAGGAGACGGACGAGCCGTTCGAAGCCCTCGTCTCTCGGCGTATCGAGCATATCAAGCTCGTCAAGCGCATTGAGGCGCTCCAGCTCGCGCTGCGCCGCCTCGACCGATGATCTGCCAAATGCCCTAGCAACCGCCATTTGCCACCTCTTTTGCGAGCAAATATGCGGGCTAATTGTAAATAACGGGTAATGTTTCCAAACCACATCATATAATCATCGGTGCGATATACGAACAAATATCAAATACCGCACAATTAACTTGCCTGACCCAAGGTCCCGGATTTATCCGTAGCAGTCAGATCGAGGCCGGTGAGCCTCGCGATGCCAGGCGAGGAGATATCCGGCATGGACAAGACAATCCGGAGCGCGGCGGATGCCGTTTCCGAAATCGGCGATGGCGCCGTCGTCATGATAGGCGGTTTCGGCGGTTCGGGCGCACCGATCGAGCTCATTCACGCGCTGATCGACAAGGGGCCGAAGAACCTGACCGTGATCAACAACAACGCGGGCAATGGCCGGATCGGTATTGCGGCGATGATCGATGCCGGGATGGTCAGGAAGATGATCTGCTCCTTCCCGCGCTCGTCCGACCCGCGCGCCTTCACCGACAAGTATCTGGCGGGCGAGATCGAGCTTGAGCTGGTGCCGCAGGGCACGCTTGCCGAGCGCATCCGTGCCGGCGGCGCCGGGATCCCGGCATTCTATACGCCGACGACCTATGGCACCGAGCTTGCCGAGGGTAAGCCGATTGCCGAGTTCGACGGCCGGAAATATGTGCAGGAACGCTGGCTGAAAGCCGACTTTGCGATCGTCAAGGCGCATCTCGGCGATACGCATGGCAATCTGACCTACAACAAGGCGGGCCGCAACTTTAACCCGCTGATGTGCATGGCGGCGGCCAAGACCGTTGCCCAGGTGTCGAGATTGGTGCCGGCCGGCGGCATCGATCCGGAACAGGTGGTGACACCCGGCATCTTCGTCGATGGCGTCGTCGAGATCGCCAATCCGCAACAGGAAGAAGAGCTCATTCGAGCCGGAGTGGCTTACGTATGACCCCTGAACCAAGCAAGATCGACACACGCGAAGACATCAAGCTTTCGAACGCCCAGATCGCCTGGCGCGCCGCTCAGGACATCACCGACGGTGCCTATGTCAACCTCGGCATCGGTTTTCCTGAGATGGTGGCCCGCTATCAGCCCGAGGGCCGCGAGGCGATCTTCCATACCGAAAACGGCATCCTGAATTTTGGCGAGGCGCCGGCTGCGGGCGAGGAAGACTGGGATCTGATCAATGCCGGCAAGAAGGCGGTGACGCTGAAGCCGGGCGCTGCCTTCTTCCACCATGCCGACAGCTTCGCCATGGTGCGTGGCGGTCATCTCGATATCGCGATCCTCGGCGCCTATCAGGTGTCTGAAAACGGCGATCTCGCCAACTGGCGCGCCGGCTCGAAGGGCGTGCCCGCCGTCGGCGGCGCGATGGATCTGGTGCATGGCGCCAAGCAGGTCTGCGTCATCACCGAGCATGTCACCAAGAACGGCGAGCCGAAACTCGTCGAAACATGCACCTTCCCGTTGACTGGAGTCGGCTGCATCACGCGTATCTACACGAGCCATGCAGTGATCGATATCGTCAAGGGCCGCTTCGTGCTGCGCGAAAAGCTTGCCGCCATGACTGTCGAGGAACTGCAGGCAATGACCGGCGCCAAGCTGCATGTCGAAGGCCCGGTCGCCGATCTCATCGTGCCCGAACTCTGAGGACTGACCGATGGCTGACGCTTTCATCTGCGATTACATCCGCACCCCGATCGGCCGCTTCGGCGGCTCGCTCTCCTCCGTCCGCGCTGACGATCTCGGTGCCGTGCCGCTGAAGGCGCTGATGGAGCGCAACGCTTCCGTCGATTGGGAGGCCGTCGATGACGTCGTCTTCGGCTGCGCCAACCAGGCGGGCGAGGACAACCGCAATGTGGCGCGCATGTCGCTGCTGCTGGCAGGCCTGCCGCTCGGCGTATCCGGCACGACGATCAACCGGCTCTGCGGATCGGGCATGGATGCAGTCATCACGGCAGCCCGGGCGATCCGTTCCGGCGAGGCAGAGCTGATGATTGCGGGTGGCGTCGAAAGCATGTCGCGGGCGCCGTTCGTCATGCCGAAAGCCGATACGGCTTTCTCGCGCAATGCCGAGATCTACGATACGACGATCGGCTGGCGCTTCGTTAATCCGTTGATGAAGAAGCAGTATGGTGTCGATTCCATGCCGGAGACCGGCGAGAACGTTGCCGAGGATTACAAGGTCAGCCGCGCGGATCAGGACGCCTTTGCCGTCCGCTCGCAGGCGAAGGCCGCGGCATCGCAGGAAAGCGGCCGGCTGGCCAAGGAAATCAGCGCCGTCACCATTCCACAGCGCAAGGGCGATGCCGTTGTCGTCGACCGGGACGAGCATCCGCGTGCCACCTCGATCGAAACGCTCGCCAAGCTCGGCACACCCTTCAAGAAGGAAGGCGGGACGGTTACCGCGGGCAATGCCTCCGGCGTCAATGACGGCGCGGCTGCGCTGATCGTCGCCTCCGAAGCGGCGGCGAAGAAATACGGCCTCAGGCCGATCGCCCGCATTCTCGGCGGTGCCGCCGCCGGCGTGCCGCCGCGGATCATGGGCATCGGCCCGGTCCCGGCTTCGCGCAAGCTTTTGGCGCGGCTTGGCCTCAAACAGGAGCAGTTCGATGTCATCGAACTCAACGAAGCTTTTGCCTCGCAGGGTCTGGCAGTTTTGCGCGAACTCGGGATTGCCGATGACGATGCCCGCGTCAATCGTAACGGCGGGGCGATCGCGCTCGGTCATCCGCTCGGCATGTCGGGCGCCCGCATCACCGGCACGGCGGCGCTGGAACTTGCCGAAACCGGCGGCCGCTATTCGCTCTCGACCATGTGCATTGGCGTCGGGCAGGGGATCGCCGTAGCGCTGGAGCGGGTCTAGGGACAGCCGGTCATCGTACAAATTCGCGTGTTCGGCATTGCCGATCAGCGACGCCTGCTGCTAAGACTCCCAGCCATAATCACACTTCATTGGTTTTAGGGAGGCTTTGCAGCCATGGCTGATCTTGCTCAATCACTCGCGTCCATCAAGTTGCCGGATCTGGTCGGCAAGGCGGTGCTCATCACCGGCGCCTCGACCGGTATCGGTGCCGCACTTGCCCGCGCCTTCGCGGCACAGGGGATGAAGGTCGGCATTCATTACAATGCCAGCCGCGAACCGGCCGAAAAACTCGCCGAGGAAATCCGCGCCACCGGCGCCACCGTGCATCTCGTGCATGGTGACGTATCGAAAGAGGGCGAGACCGAGCGCGTCGTCGAAGAAACGGCAAAGACCTTCGGCCATCTCGACGGCCTGATCAACAATGCCGGCGGCATGCTCGGCCGCAAGCCGACCGCCGAATATACCGACGAGCACTACGACAACGTCATGAACCTCAATGCACGCTCGGTTCTCGCCGCCGTGCGCGCCGCTCATCCCTGGCTGAAGAAGCAGGGTGGATTCATCATCAACACCACCTCGATCGCCGCCCGCAATGGCGGCGGTAACGGCGCGATCCTCTATGCGGCATCCAAGGGCTTCGTCTCGACGATTACCCGCGGCCATGCCAAGGAGTTTGTCGGCGATCGTATCCGCGTCAATGCAGTGGCGCCCGGCGTTATCGCCACGCCGTTCCATGAGCGCTATACCAATGACGAGCAGATGGAGATGCAGCGCAAGTCGATCCCGATGGGCTTTGTCGGCACTTCGGAAGATTGCGTCGGCGCCTATCTCTTCCTCGCTTCGCCGACCCTGTCTGGCTACATCACCGGCCAGATCATCGAAGTGAATGGCGGCCAGCTGATGCCGTAATCCGGCATTTTCTCTCCCCGATATTTTGCACTGCACAAGGGAACCTTCGGGTTCCCTTGACGTTTCGGAGACGGGGGAAGGCGATCGCCGTTCCTTGTTATCTGAGACGGATGATCATGTTCAAGCCAAGCCACTCCAATCGCTGTGCCGGGCAACGCTGCCGGACGCAGTGCTTTGCTGTGTCTGCTGGCTGAATTGCCCATCCGCCTCGTCAGCTGCCGCGGCAGCGAAAACCGTATAATGAAGCGACATAAAGGATGGGCGACACAAAGATGAGCTATTCGTTCTCGGAACTCGATTTCCTCAAGCCGGAGCTTGGTGCGGAATATACCGGATCCGGGACGCATTTCGCCGTCTACTCTGCCCATGCCGAACAGATGGAACTCTGCCTGTTTTCGGCCGACGGCAAGAAGGAAGAGGCGAGGCTGGCGCTGCCCAAGCGCGAGGGCGACATCTGGTCGGGCTATATCGCCGGCGTCGGGCCGGGAACGGTCTATGGCTATCGCGCCCACGGCCCTTACGATCCGAAGAACGGCCACCGTTTCAATCCCAACAAGCTGCTGCTCGACCCCTATGCCAAGCAGGTGAAGGGCGATCTGAAATGGGATGATGCTCTCTACGGATATGCGATCGGAAAGGACGATCTGTCCTTCGACGAGCGCGATAGTGCGCCCTTCATGGTCAAGGGTGTCGTCCAGGATCCGGATTTCGATTGGGATGGCGACCAGGCGATCCGCAGGCCATGGACGGAAACCATCGTCTATGAGGCGCATGTGCGCGGCATGACGATGACCCATCCCAAGGTGCCCGATCATCTGCGCGGTACGTTCCTGGGCATGGCGAGCGATCCGATCATCGATCATCTGACGAAGCTCGGCATTTCCGCCATCGAACTTCTGCCGATCCAGTTCTTCCCGAACGACCGGTATCTCGAAGAAAAGAACTTGACCAATTACTGGGGCTACCAGACGCTCGGCTTCTTCGCGCCGCAGTCGCGCGACATGTCGAGCGACAAGATCACCGAGATCAAGACGATGGTCCGCAAGTTCCATGCGGCCGGCATCGAAGTGATCATGGACGTCGTTTATAATCACACCGCTGAAGGCAGCGAGCGCGGCCCGACACTCTCCTTCCGCGGCCTCGACAATGCGAGCTACTACATTCTCTCGCCAGACGATGCGCGCCATACGTTCGATACGACGGGCACCGGCAACACGCTGAACATTGCCAACCCGATGGTGATGCGCATGGTGCTCGACAGCCTGCGCTATTGGGTCGGCGTCATGCATATCGACGGCTTCCGCTTCGATCTCGCCAGCACGCTAGGCCGCCAGGATCTCGAATTCGACCGTGCCGGCATTTTCTTCAGCGCCATCCGTCAGGATCCGATGCTGGCGGGCGTCAAGCTGATCGCCGAGCCGTGGGATGTCGGCGAGGGCGGATACCAGGTCGGCGGTTTCCCGCATCCCTTCCGCGAGTGGAACGACAAGTTCCGCGACGATGTCCGGCGCTTCTGGAAGGGCGACGGCGGTCTGGTTTCCAGCCTGTCGCAGCGCATCACCGGCTCCTCGGTGCAGTTCAATCATTCCGACCGCGGCGCAACGTCTTCAGTCAACCTGCTGGCTGCCCATGACGGCTTCACGCTGATGGATACGGTGTCCTTCAACGACAAGCACAACGAAGCGAATGGCGAGGACAACAATGACGGCCATTCCGACAATCATTCGGACAATATGGGCGCCGAAGGCGCGACCGACGATCAGGGCATCAACGACAATCGCGCGCGGCGCCGCCGCAACATGATGGCGACGCTGATGCTGTCTCAGGGCGTGCCGATGATCGTCGCCGGCGATGAGGTCGGCAACAGCCAGCATGGCAACAACAACGCCTATTGCCAGGACAACGAGATCGGCTGGATCGACTGGAGCGGTCTCGACGATCCGTTCCTGGCCTTCTGCCAGAAGATGATTGGCTTCCGCAAAGCCCATCCCGAGCTGCGCCAGGAGCGCTTCCTGACCGGCGAAACCAGCGAGGATGGCCGGATCGAGATCGCGTGGTTCAAGGCCGACGGCAGCTTCATGGATGACGGCGCCTGGAACGATGGCGAGCTGCGCGTGCTTGGGGTCTATCTGTCGCGCAGCGTCAGCGCACCCGAGAACGAGGACATGCAGGGTCTCTACATGCTCTTCAATGCCGGTGGCGATTGCGAGATCAATTTGCCGGAGGTGAACGGTGTCAGGGAATGGCAACGCCTCGTCGAGACCGGGGCGGACGATGCCTTCGAGGTCATCCACGCAGAGAACTCGTTCACGCTCTATCGCGAAAGTATCGCGGTGTTTGCGCCAAAAGGCGCCACCGAGCCGCCCAAGGATGCCGATACCGCCGAGCGCCGCCGCTGGTTCAGTTTCGGCCGCAAGAAGAAGTGACAGGCCCAGAACAAAGCGATGAATGCGGACGCGATAACTGAGCTCGGACTGACCTATGTGAACGATACCGAACCGGGTATCCGCCGCAGCCGGAAGGGCAAGGGCTTTTCCTACCGTCTGCCGGATGGTTCGCTGGTATCCGATCCGGATCAAAAGAAGCGCATCGCATCGCTCGGTCTGCCGCCCGCCTATGAGGGTGTCTGGATCTGCCTGCAGGAAAACGGCCACCTGCAGGCAACCGGCTACGACGCGCGCGGGCGCAAGCAGTACCGTTATCACAAGGACTGGAACAGCTTCCGCAGCGTCGAGAAATTCCATCAGCTGATCGAATTCGGCCAGGCGCTGCCGAAGATTCGCCGGCAGGCTCTCAGAGATCTCGACACCGGCGCCGACGATGTCAGGGGCGTCCTTGCGGCGCTGACGACGCTGCTCGATGAAGCACATCTGCGCGTCGGTAATCAGGCCTATGTCAGGGAAAACGGCACCTATGGCGCAACGACGCTACTCAAGCGCCACATCAAGCTGAACGACGGCAGAATCGAGCTCAAATTTCGGGCGAAGGGCGGCAAGCGCGTGCAGCGCAGCCTCAAGCATCCGCGGTTGCAGAAAATCCTGGAAGAAATCGCCGATCTCCCCGGCCGCCAGCTTTTTGTCTGGAAGGACGAGACGGGATCGCTGAAGCCGGTCGAGTCCGGCAGGCTCAACGCCTATCTGGCCGAAATTTCCGGCATCGCGATTTCCGCCAAGACCTTTCGTACCTGGGCGGGCTCGCTTGCCGGGTTCGGCGCGGCACGCGGCGCAATCCTCGATGGCCGCCACCCAACTGTGAAAGAGATGGCGGAGGCCTCGGCCGAAGTATTGCACAACACGCCGGCCATCTCGCGCTCCAGCTATATCCACCCGCGCATCATCGCTCTTTCGGACCGCGGCAGCGCGTTGGCGGAAGAACTGCCGGAGCCGGCGGAGCCGCTGCGCGGTCTTCGCGCCGAGGAAAACCGCCTGCTCGATTTCCTGATGCGCGAAGCGGGCATCACGCCCTCTTCAAGATGATGAAAAAAGCCCGCGCTCGGGAGCGCGGGCTTCTCAAGATAACAGGAGGTCTTATCAAGCAGCCGCTTCTGAAAGACGGCCTTCCTCGATCTACTCGCCGCGCCGATGTCGCAGTAAATGCGCGCTCCAATCAGTGCGGTCGCAGAAGTAGAACCACTCAAGCGCCAGATCGTTCCTGAAATGCGACGCGCGATCTGCAAACTTGGCTTTAAAGCGGTGGCCGCGGAACAAATTCTCTTACATCTCGTTGAAAAGCTTGATCGGAAGTCATTCTGAAAGGGCGCTCCCATGCCGAATGTCCGCAAGGCGGCTGACAAGGACCGAAAGTTCGATCCCCGCGACCGGTTGATCGTCGCTCTCTACGCGCAGCTGAAAGCCGAGCGGGAGACGCGCGAGACGCTCGAATGGGTCATCCGCAATGGCGGATTGTCGGACGCGGTGCTGGAAGCGATCGCCTCCGATCCCGTCAGGCCGGTGACCAGCGACGAGATCGCATCGGTCGAAAAGATCATAGCTTTGGATGAGCGCCGCAAAGGTGCGCCACGCGACTACGACTGAAGAAAGAGGAGCTGAAGATGGTGGATATTACATATCAGATCGTGCCGCATGACGAAGGCTGGGCCTACAAGCTCGGCGAAACCATTTCCGAGACCTATGCCACGGCCGAGGAAGCCGCAGACCGGGCGCGAAGTGCTGCGTCGCGGCAGAAGATCGGGGCCGGCGATGCCACGCTCGCCTATCCCTCGCCGGATGGCGGCTGGCAGTTTCAACCCCTGGAAACGGACAAGAGCGGAAGCAGGCTCTGACGGGACAAGCGTAGGAGAGTGACATGGCGGCGCGGGCAAGCTGGAAAGGCCATCTGAAGATCGGCGACCTTGTCTGCGCCGTCGGTCTCTACACGGCCATTTCATCGTCGGACCGCCTGTCCTTCAATATCATCAACCGGAAGACCGGCCATCGCGTCGAGCGGCAGTTTGTCGATAGCGAAACCGGAAAGCCCGTGGACCGCGAAGACCAGGTGAAGGGCTACAGGATGGACAATGGCGAATACATCGTCATCGAAGGTGACGAGATCGCCAGCGTCATGCCGGAGAGCGACAAGGTGATGGGCGTCCAGAGCTTCATCCCGCTGGAAGAGATCGACAAGCTCTATTTCGATCGTCCGTACTATCTGGCGCCAGTCGAGGATCACGATGCCGAAGCGCTTAGCCTGATCATGCGCAGCATGCGCGACAACAAGGTCGCAGCGCTCGCCCAGGCCGTATTGTTCCGCCGCAACCGGACGCTATTGATCCGCGCGCAGGGCGATCACGTCATCGCCACCATGCTCAATTTCGACTACGAAGTCCGCTCCGCCGAGACAGTCTTCAAGGACATTCCCGATATCAAATTTGACAAGGAAATGCTGGAGCTTGCCGGCCACATCATCGGCACCAAGAAGGGCAGCTTCAATCCGGCCGAATACGAGGACCGCTACGAGGCGGCACTGACCGAACTCGTGAAAGCCAAGATCGAGGGCCGGGAGCCGCCGAAGCGCAAGCCGAAGCCGGAGGGCAAGGTCGTCGATCTCATGGAGGCGCTGCGCCAAAGCGCCAAGATCGGCGGCAAATCCGGATCTGGTAAGCCTGCCGCCAGCGCATCCAGCCGCCGCAAGAAGGCGAGCTGACGATGGCGCTCGAAACCTATCAGCAGAAGCGCGACTTCAAGGCCACTCCCGAACCGCGCGGCGCAAAAGGCAAGAGCAAGGGCAACAGCTTCGTCATCCAGAAGCACGACGCGACGCGGCTGCACTACGATTTCCGGCTGGAGATGGACGGCGTGCTGAAAAGCTGGGCGGTGACGCGCGGCCCCAGCCTGAACCCCGATGACAAGCGGCTGGCCGTCCATGTCGAGGATCATCCTCTCTCCTATGGCGATTTCGAAGGCGTCATTCCGAAGGGGCAATATGGCGGCGGCACCGTCATCGTCTGGGATCAGGGAACCTGGACGCCGCTTTACGATGCGAAGAAAGCCTATCGAAAGGGCCATATCGAATTCGAGCTCGACGGCGACAAGCTGAAAGGCCGCTGGCATCTCGTCCGCATGCACGGCAAGCCGGGCGAAAAGCACGAGAACTGGCTGCTGATCAAGGGCGAGGACGCCGAAGCCCGCCATGGCCGCGAGGACATCCTCAAGAAGCGTCCGGAATCGGCCAAGAGCGGCCGGACGATCGAACAGGTCGCCAAGAACCCAGATGATACCTGGAATTCGAAGCCGAATGGCCGGAAGGCGGCAGCCAGGCTTGCAACCAAGGCCAAGGCGAAGCCGCAGGCTCACCAATGGCCGAAGGGTGTGCGCAAGGCGGCGATGCCCGATTTCGTCGAGCCGGTGCTTGCCAAGCTGAAGCCGCGTCCTCCGGCCGGCGACGGCTGGATCCACGAGATCAAGTTCGACGGCTACCGCCTGCAGATCCGCATCCGCGACGGGAAGGTGGCGATGCTGACGCGCACCGGCCTGGACTGGACGGAGAAATTCGGGGAAGAGATCGCTGCCGCCTTCGGCGAACTGCCTGTCGAGACCGCGCTGATCGACGGCGAACTGGTCGTCGAACGCGAGAACGGTGCATCGGACTTCTCGGCACTCCAGCACGATCTGAGCGAGGGGCGTAGCGACCGCTTCTCCTTCTATGCCTTCGACCTGATCTATCTCGACGGCCATGATCTGCAGAATGCAGCGCTGATCGATCGCAAGGCGCTGCTGGAAAAGCTGCTGCCGGCGGGCAGTAGCAAGTTGCGCTACAGCGATCATTTCGACGAGAATGGCGGCCTGGTTCTCGACCACGCCTGCCAGCTCAGCCTGGAAGGCGTCATCTCTAAGGGCCGCGACAGCAAATATGTGTCAGGCCGCACCGGCGACTGGATCAAATCGAAATGCGTCAAGCGCCAGGAATTCGTCATTGGCGGCTATGTGCCCTCGACCTCGATGAAGAGCGCCATCGGCTCGCTCGCCATGGGCTATTATGACAAGGGCAAGCTGAAACATGTCGGGCGCGTCGGTACCGGATATACCGCGAAGCTCTCGCACAATCTCTACACTCAGCTCTCCAAGATCGAGCAATCCGCCAGTCCTTTCGACGGCAAGCTGACGGCCGAGGAGCGCCGCGGGTTGGTGTTCGTCAAGCCTGATATGGTTGCCGAGGTTGAGTTTGGCGCCTGGTCAGCCGATGGTAATCTCCGCCATGCGGCTTTCCGCGGTTTGCGCGAAGACAAGGCGGCAAAGGATGTGGGGCGCGAAATGGGTGGAACTGCTGCAAAAGAACTGCCGGTATCGAGCGTGACGTTGACGCATCCCGATCGCATCTACTGGCCCGACGAGGGCATTACCAAGGCCGGGCTGGCCGATTACTACGCCCATGTCTGGGAACTGATGAAGCCGTTCGTCGTCAACCGGCCGCTCTCGCTGCTGCGCCTTCCCGATGGCATTGCCGGCAAGCAGCGTTTCTTCCAGAAACACGCCTGGAAGGGAATGAACGAATATATCGAAGAGATCGCCGACCCCAAGGATCGCAGCGGCGAGAAGCTGCTACGGATCAGGGATTTCGACGGGCTCGTCGCGCTGGTGCAGTCGGCCGTCCTGGAGATCCACCCCTGGGGCGCGACGACCGCCAAATGGGAAAGGCCCGATATGGTGACCATGGATCTCGATCCGGCCGATGATGTGCCATGGGACGCGGTGATATCGGCGGCGCATGAGATCAAGGCGCTCATGGAAGGCGAGGGGCTGGCTGCCTTCGTCAAGACCTCGGGCGGCAAGGGGCTGCATGTCGTGGCGCCGCTGGCGCCGAAGGCGGGCTGGACCGAAGTGAAAGCCTTCGCCAAATGGATCGCCGACACGATGGAAGCCTCCGACCCATCCCGCTACATCGCCAAGGCGACAAAGGCCGAACGAACGGGCAGGATCTTCATCGACTATCTGCGCAACGGGCGCGGCAATACTGCCGTCGCGCCCTATTCGGCCCGCGCCCGCAAAGGTGCGCCGGTCTCGATGCCCATCGATTGGAGCGAGCTGACAGGCGAGATCGGCCCCGCTTATTTCACCGTCGACAACGCGCCGGCGAGGGTCAACGCGCTGTCAAGCGACCCCTGGGCCGATTTCTTCGATGCAGCGAGGCCTCTAGAAAAGAAGAAGCGGTCCTGACGCATCGGGATCGCTCTCGTCTGATCATGCCGCGATCGGCTTCCGCCGGTCGAGCAGGCAAGCAAGACCGGCGCTGACAAGAGCCAATGCCGCTGGGATGAGGATCACGTAGAGCAGATCCCGGCCGCTCGAAGCGTCATTGAGGAGAAGTCCGGCGATCGAGGCGATGACGGCGCCGCCGCCAACGCTGACGGCCGCCGCTAGCCCCGCAGCCGTGCCCGCGAGATCGGGCTGGACGGCCAGTATCCCCGAATTGGCGGCAGGCATGGTCAGCCCGTTGCCGATGCCGATGAAGATGCAGGCCGCGAAGAAGGCGGGAGGCGCGGTCAATCCGCCGACGGCAAGAGCCAGGCCGCCGAGCAATCCGGTGCACGTGACTGCGCGTCCCGCAACCAATACGGCGGCGATTGGAATGCGGCCAGCATACCGTCCTGCGAGATAGCTGCCGAGGATGAAGCCCGCGGGCACCAGTCCCATGTAGAGGCCAAGCCTGGCGCTTGATCCGCCGAGCGCTTGGTTCATGACCAGCGGCGCGCCGGCGAGGAAGACGTAAAGCGTTCCCATCGAGCAGGCCATGCAGGCGGCATAGGCGAGGAAACGCGGCGAGCCGAGCAGCAGCCGGTATGCCGCGAGATAGCCATGTGAGTGAGTTTTCCGCTTCCCGGTCTCATCACGGATCTCACGGGCGGCGAGCGCCAGCATGATTGCCCCGAGCACCGCGAACATCACGAAATTTGCCCGCCAGCCGAAAAGCTCGCTGACCGATCCGCCGATCGTCGGCCCGATCATTGGTGCTACCGCCCAGCCCATGGCGAGATAGCCGAACTTGCTGGCCGCTTTCTGCCCGCCCCAGCTTTCCTTGACGATGACGAGCGCGATCGAGAAGCAGGCCGCAATGGCCGCCTGCAAGGTACGGAAGAGCAGGAAGACATGAATGTTATCCGCAAGCGCACAACCAGCTGAGGCCAGGATGAAGACAGACAGCGAGGAAAGCACGACCGGCCTGCGGCCAAAGCGATCGGACAGGGCGCCGCCGATGATCTCGGCAAAGGCGGTCAGCGCAGCATAAGCGGCGACGGAGAGCGCCACCAGTGCCGGATCGGCGCGCAGATCGGCGGCAATCTCCGGCAGGGACGGCAGGATCAGGTTGACGGGTAGGACGGAGAGGGCGGTCAGCAGGATCAGGGTGATCAGCCGCGGCGGCACGGATTGAAGTTGCCCTGCGGGCGCGGGTTCGGATGCGGATTGTCCGGTCATCGGTCGGTCTCTCGGGTGATGGGAAGAGGGATGTCCGGCAGGCCGCTGCCCGGAATCCAGGCAATAAAAAAGGCCCCGCCGGGAGCCTGCTTACCGCGCATGGGTGCTTTCGCCGGATGGCTACGCCATCCTGCCCATGCGCCCTATCACCACTACGAGAACCGTTGCGATCATCATTGCCTAGAGCTAGCGGCAAACCTTGGGCTGGTCAATCGCGAGCACATATGAAAAGGGCGGCTTGCGCCGCCCCTTCCGAAATCAGGCTGCCTTCGACACCACGCCATGCGGATCGAGGACGAATTTCGTCGCCGCGCCCTGGTCGAAGCTCTCGTAGCCCTGTGCGGCATCTTCGAGCGAGATGACCTTGGCGTTGACGATGTCGGCGATCGGCAGACGGTCGTGCAGGATCGCCTGCATGAGCTGGCGATTGTACTTGATGACAGGGGTCTGGCCGGTGTGGAAGGACTGCGCCTTCGCCCAGCCGAGACCGAAGCGCAGCGACAGGCTGCCCTGCTTGGCGGCGGCATCAACGGCGCCCGGATCCTCGGTGACGTAGAGACCGGGAATACCGATCGAGCCTGCGGCGCGGGTAATCTCCATCATCTGGTTCAGGACGATTGCCGGCTGTTCGCCACCGGCATGGCCGCGGGCTTCGAAGCCGACGGCATCGATGGCGCTATCGACTTCGTTGGTGCCGACGACCTGGGCGATCATGTCGCCGAGACGGTCGCTTTTCGACAGGTCGATCGGTTCGAAACCGACCTTGGCGGCGTGCGCCAGACGATCCTTGTTGAAGTCGCCGATCATGACAACGGCAGCGCCGAGGATGCGGGCCGAGGCGGCGGCAGCAAGGCCGACAGGACCCGCACCGGCGACATACACCGTCGAGCCGACGCCCACCCCGGCGCGGACCGCGCCATGGAAGCCGGTCGGCAGAATGTCGGACAGCATGGTCAGGTCGCGAATCTTGGCCATCGCCTTGTCGCGATCCGGAATCTTCAGGAGGTTGAAGTCGGCATAGGGGATGGTGACGTAGCGGGCCTGACCGCCGATCCAGCCGCCCATGTCTACATAGCCATAGGCGCCGCCTGCGCGCGACGGATTGACCGTCAGGCAGACGCCGGTGTCCTGCGACTTGCAGCAGCGGCAACGGCCGCAGGCAACATTGAACGGAACGGAGACAATGTCGCCGATTTCGAGCATCTCGACATCGATGCCCTTCTCGATGACTTCGCCGGTGATTTCGTGGCCGAGAACCAGGCCGGGCATGGCTGTCGTGCGGCCGCGGACCATGTGCTGGTCGGAGCCGCAGATGTTGGTGGAAATGACTTTCAGGATGACGCCATGTTCGATGCGGCGGCCATCGGGGGCCTCCAGCTTCGGATCGTCGATGTCGCGGACTTCGACCTTGCCGGGCCGCAGATAGACTACGCCTCTATTCTTGCTCATTCTCGTCTCCTCCGTTGAAAATGCCGCCATCCCGCAGGGCTCCTCCCGCTGCGGGCCGTGCTCACAGATTAGAGCATATGCAAACAGGCACCGTTCCGAATGCGACGGTTTGGGTCCGGAATTGGCCTGTTAGTGCCGCTTCGGCTGGCCGCTTTCTTTCGCCAGGCTCTTCTTCAGGGCATCCATGATATTGACGACATTGCCTGTCGATTTGACAGCAGGTGCCTTCTTGGCCGGTGCCGCCTTTTTCATGGTTTTCAGCTTGGCGCGGATAATGCTCTGCAGCCGCTTCTGCACCGGATCCTGCATCAGGGCGGGGCTCCAGTCCTGCGTCTGGTCCTTCACCAGCTTCTTCATCATCGCCAGCACCTTGGCATCGGGCTTGGCGTCGATAGCGACCGTTCCCACAGCCTCGCGAACCTCGTCGCCGTAATGCAGCGTCCAGAGCACGATCCCCTTGCCCTGCGGCTCCAGAAGCACCGCGCGTTCGCGGCGATAGAGCACCAGCCGGGCGATGCCGACCACGTCATTGGCAGCCATCGCCTCGCGGATGACGCAGAAAGCCTCGGTCCCGACCTTGTCTTCGGGTGCCAGGAAATGCGGCTTGTCGTACCAGATCCAGTCGATCGAGCCGCGCGGCACGAACGTGTCGATATCGATCGTCCGCGTGCTTTCCAGGCCGACCTCGTCGAGTTCGGCATCTTCGAGCAGCACATAATCGTCCTCGCCGCGCGGATAGCCCTTCACCTGCTCCCTGGCCGCAACCGCCCGGTGGGTAACGCTGTCCACATAGCGGCTTTCGACGCGGTTCTTGGTGTTGCGGTTCAAAACGTTGAACCGCACCTTGTTGCTGTCCGTCGTCGCCGGCGTCAGCGACACCTGCGCCGTCACCAACGAGAGCTTCAGATAGCCTTTCCAGAATGTCTGCCGGGGCATCTCGGTTCTCCTCAGGCCGCCTTGTCCAGTTCCGGATAGTGGCGGAAAATGCCGTTTACGTTGAAGGCGAGGCGGCGAGCGGATTTCAGGTAGGCAGCGATATTCGGCCGCTGCTCGACCCTATCGTGCAGCGCCTGCAACAACGGATATGTCTCCGCCGAGCCCTTCATCGCCTTGGGAAAGGCATAGCGCAGTCCTTTGAGCACCTGAAACAGCGACAGGTCCACATAGGTTAGCTTGTCGCCCGAGATATGCGCCGGCCCCTTCGGGTTGTTGGCGATGACGCGCTCGAAATAGCCGAAAAATTTGGGGATGCGCTCCTTGATGAACTCGCCCGAGCGCGCCTTTGCCTCTTCCTTCTGGTCTTCATAGTAGAGTGACGTTGCGATCGGGTGATGCGTGTCGTGCACCTCTGCGACGAAATCGGTGATCGTCAGCTGCAGGCCGTTGAGGACATAGCGCGCCGTATCATGCTTCGGTGCCAGGTCAAGCTTCGCTCCGAGATAGAACAGAATGTTGGCGACATGGGAAATGATCAGGTCGCCGTCCTTCAGGAATGGCGGCGCGAAGGGGATGTCACTACCCGAGCCGCTCTTCATGATTTCCATCATTTCGCCCGTGCCTCTGCCGGGCTCCCGCGTCACGTCGATGTAGCTGGCGCCAGCTTCCTCAAGCGCAAGGCGGACGAATTCGCCGCGACCCTGTATGCCGTCCCAATAATAGAGCTCGTATGCCATTCAACTCCCCGGCCAGATACGCCATGTTTCATCCATTGAAGTGTAGCGGCTGGCGCATCCGTCAACAGGCGCGGCTTTTACCATCAGTGATGAGCGTGTTGCGCATTGCGCTTGCGAGTTGCCGCTGCCTTGCTGGCGGAAGCGGAGCGCTCGGCGGGCGTGCGTGAGGCAGAGGCTTTGCCGCCGGTCCGGCCGCCCTTTCCCGCGGAGACGTGGGTGTCCGTCTTGCCGCGGCCGGATCCGGATTTGTTGCCGCCGCCGTCTTCCTTGTTGACGGTCGCCCAGGCCCGGCGCTCGGCCTCCTCGTGGGAGAGCCCGCGATCCTCGTAGCTCTCTTCGATATGCTCCGCCTTGCGCTTCTGCTTGCCGATATAGGCCGATTTTTCGCCTCTGGGCATCATCGCCTCCTGTTGCTCCAAACAAGTTTCAACCGCCCGGAACTTGAAAAGTTCCGTCCATTCCGCGGCGCGGTACGATTCTTACGTAAACGGAACAAAAATCGCGTTGACCCCGTTTTTGGCGGCGAGTCCTGAAACCTCATGACCAAAAAGGAAGGAGCACAGACATGGACAACCACATCAGCGAAGCCGATGGAAACGGCAAGATCGATCTGAATGGCCAGCTATCGCCTGTGGCCTACAGCCTCAAGGTAAGGAAGGGCACAGGCCAATCCTTTGAGATCAACGTTCGCCTGATGGCGTCGCGCGACTGGCTGCTGCAACGCGGCTTCGCCAGCGATGCCGTGCTGATCAGCGCCAGTGGCGCGCGTATTCCCGTCTATCACCCTGGCGGCGCGCTCAATATCGGCGACAGTCTGGCGGTCGAACTGATTGCGCGCGACGACAGCTGCGTCAGCACCGATGACATCGTCCGCAAATATCCCGAGTTCAACAGCGGCAGCCACAAGCTCGATGGGTTCTAGGCGATCGGGCGCTGCTGGGCCGCGGTCTTGATGGCTGTGTCGAGAGCCGTGCTGCTGAAGGGTTTTGTCAGCAACACGGAGCCGGCAAAGCGGGCCGCGTCCGGAAGGCTGCTATTGCCGGTGGCAAAGACCAATCCGACGGACGGGAATGCCGCACGCGCCTTGGCGGCAAAGGCGGGGCCGGACATACCCGGCAACCCGACATCGGCGACGATGATATCGACCGAGGCAGCAGCGAGGATTTCGACGCCGCGTTCGCCGCTCTCGGCTTCGATCACGTCATAGCCGAGATCCTGCAGGATCTCGGCTGTATCCATGCGGATGAAAGCGTCGTCTTCGACCAGCAGCAGCTTGAGCTTTTCCTGGACGATTTCGCGCGGCGGCGTTCCGGGCGCGCTGATTGCCGCTGCGGCGCTCTGGCGGCGCTGGGCCTGATTGGCAAGCACATGGCGGATCTTCCGGGCCAGCGCTTCGCGGGTATAAGGCTTCGAAAGCAGCTCCAGCCCCGGATCCAGACGGCCGCCATGGACGATGGAGTTTTCGGTATAGCCGGATGTGTAGAGGACGCCGACATGCGGAAGCCGTTCGCGCGCCATGCGGGCCAGTTCCGGGCTCTTCAGCGTGCCGGGCATGACGACATCTGTGAACAGAAGGTCGATATGGACGCCGCTCTCGATGACCGTCAGCGCGCTCTGCGCATCGCGGGCCTTAAGCACGTAATAACCGAGATCGGTCAGCATCTCGACGACGGTGGCGCGCACGCCTTCGTCGTCCTCGGCGACCAGAATGGTCTCGGTGCCGCCTACGGCAGGCACGGTCTCGATGCTGGCGATACGATCCTCGCTCTGGAAGGAGCGCGGCAGATACAGCTTCAGCGTCGTGCCTTCGCCGATCTCACTATAGATCTTCACATGCCCGCCGGATTGCTTGACGAAGCCATAGACCATTGACAGGCCGAGCCCGGTGCCCTTGCCTTCCGGCTTGGTGGAGAAGAACGGTTCGAAAGCCTGCTCGATGACATCAGCCGTCATGCCCGAACCGGTGTCGCTGACGGCGAGCACGACATATTGGCCGGCAACGACCTCGGGATGGGTGCGGCTGTAGGAATCGTCGAGAAACGCGTTGCCGACCTCGATCGTCAGCCTTCCCGAGCCATCCATTGCATCGCGAGCGTTGATCGCCAGATTGAGCAGGGCATTCTCGATCTGGATCGGATCGGCAAAGGTGTTCCAGAGCCCGCCGGAGACGATGGTCTCAACCTCGATTTCCTCACCCAGCGCGCGGCGCAGCATGTCGTCCATGCCCGAGACGAAGCGGCCGATATTGATCACCTTCGGTTCCAGCGGCTGGCGGCGGCCGAAGGCCAGAAGCTGGCTGGCAAGCCGTGAACCGCGATCGACGGCGGTGAGGGCGTTGGAGATACGCTCCTTGGCGCGGGTATTGCTGGAGACATCCTTGCCAAGCAGCTGGAGATTGCCCGAAATCACCTGCAGCAGGTTGTTGAAGTCATGCGCCACGCCACCGGTCAGCTTGCCGATCGATTCCATCTTCTGCGCCTGCTGGAGGGCAGCTTCCGCATGCTGGCGATCAGCGATCTCTGCGGCAACACGAACCTCGAGCGTCTCGTTCAGCCGCCGGAGCTGTTCCTCGACATTGCGGCGCTGATTGAGTTCCATCTCCTGGGCGCGAACGAGGCGCGCATTGTCGATCGCCACGGCGGCCTGGCCGGCGAGGCTAACAAGGCTCGATTCCGCGGCATCATTGAAGCGGCCGGGTTGCGCATGGCCAAAGAACAGGCCGCCGATCACCGAGCCGTCGCGCGACTTGACCGGCACGGCGAGATAGCTGCGCACGGGCAGGTGGCCCTTCGGCATTCCCGCATGCGGCGCGTTCTTGCCATAGCGTGGGTCGAGCAGGATGTCGTCGGAGCGTACGACGCCTTCACCATTGAAGGTCGGCGCGAAGACCTTGGTGTTGCGCGGCATCGGAAAGCGCTCGAAGTTCTTCCGGTCAACGCCCGACAGGGCATAGAGCATATAGCTGCCGCCTTCTCCGTCATCGACATTGTAGAAGAAGGCGCCGAACTCGGCGCCGGTCAGTGCTACGCCGGCATCGACTGCGGTTTGCGTCAGACGCTCGACATTCAGCTCGGCGGTGATCGCCGATCCCGCCGCATTGACGATCGATAGCGCATCCGACTTGATCCGGAGTTCATCGAGCGCCCGCCGCTCGCCACGTTTCGCGGTGACCTGGCCGGAGACCTCCATCGTCGCACAGAGAATGCCGACGATCGAGCCGGTCTCGTCGCGTAGCGGCGTATAGGAGAAGGTGAACCAGGCATCCGCAAGCTTGCCGCCGCGGCGCATCGGAACCAGCAGCTCTTCGAAAAGCTGCGCCTGGCCGTCAAGCGTTGCCTTTACGATCGGCTCGAACTGCGGCCAGATATCGCTCCAGACTTCCTTGAAGGGACGACCGAGAGCATGTGGATGGCGCTCCGAAAAGATCGGCACATAGGCGTCGTTGTAGATGAAGGCGAGGTCCGGACCCCAGGCGATGAACTTGGCATGGCGGGAATCGAGGGCGGCGTCGACGATGAAGCGGAGCGAGGCGGGCCATTGATCGACAGGTCCCAGACCTGAGGCGCGGAACTCCGGATCCCGAAGCATTTTGCCGATCCCGCCGCCACCCTTCGGCCAATCGCCTTCAGTCTGCCCCGTCATTCAAATTCACTTCCGTGCGATGCCGCTGCTTTCGCAGCGCGATTCTGCCCAATTGCAGGCTAAAATAGAGGGTCGCACGTATTGGGAAAGGCCTGACGGAAAATAAGCTTAACACGCGTGTATTCTTGCGCGCGAAGGACTGCCGGAGATGGGGGAACTACTTGCGGCCGAAGCGCTGGGCAACCGCGATCGCCTTGGTCAGATCGAAGAAGCGGCCGGATGCCGGACGGCGCTCCGGAAAGACGAAGCCGACCATATTGTCGATGACAATCACCAGCCCGATAGCGAGCAGAAAATAGGCCAGCGCGGCGATCGTCAGGACAAGCATTGTTCCCTCACACCGGCGCTATGAACATGTAGCAGCTGGCTACGATCAGGGACACGAGGATGACGTCGAAATAGCCTTTGTTCATGGCGGTTCTCCCATTCCCGCCAATAACATTCCAGGCGGGCTTTGGTTCCGCCATTCGTGGCCATTTCGCGGCAATATTTTGAAGATGCCAGATTGTGGTCTTCATTTGGCCTGATCGATCCCCCGGGGAGCTGTCTGCTCCATGAATCACACCATAAAACGCAAGTAATTCAGATATATGACACGAATAGGCAGACGCGGGTTTCCGCGCGTCTGCGAAGATCGGATAAATGATGTCAGGCTAAGCCGATTTGCGGCTTGCCGTCTTCTTGGGTGCGGCCACGGCCTTCACGGCGCCATTGGTCTTGGCACCGGCCGTTGTGGTCCGCTTTGCCCTGGTCTTGACTTCGGTGCCGTCCTTGGATGCGGCAGAGGTCTCGAGCGTTTCGCGCTCTTTCCTTGCCTGTTCCCAATGAACTGAATCGCGCCCCGTCGGGTGGCCCTCTTCTTCCCAGAGGGAATATGCACGCTTCTTGATCCACTCGTCGCGAGTTTCTGCCATCGCTGATCTCCCGTCACAACATGCCGCAGTCAAACGCTAGACTAGATGGGATGGTTCCAGAGGAATCATGCAGTTTCAAGAAGAATTTTGACACACTGCAAAATATTGTTTGCGGTGCAATATAAATGGGCAGTTTTGCTCGCTGGCAGCCTGCAATTTTGAGAGGTACTGCACAAAACTTGTGCTTTTCTCACTGCTAATGTTCGTGGGTCTGTACCGATGGAACAACCGGCGCGATCACGGATTTCGGAACATGTTCGGATATCAGCGACAAGGGGACGGCATGACCGGCAATGCGAAGCACGCCTGGGGGCCAATCAGGGACGGCGATGAGACCAAGTTCCGGCTTTGGGCACCGGGAGAAGCGGCGGTTGTTCTGCAGCTGGCTGGCGCCGGCCATGCAATGCAAGATACCGGTGATGGCTGGTTCGAGACGCGCGTGCCCGGACCGCTCGAAGGACAGGATTACGTCTTCGTTCTCGGAGATGGACGCGCCGTGCCCGACCCTGCTTCGCGCCAGCAGCGCGGCGATGTGCATGGCCCGTCGCTGGTGCCTGCCAGCGTCTATCGCTGGCGGACCGACTGGAAGGGAAGGGACTGGGAAGAGGCCGTCATCAGCGAGATCCACGTCGGCACCTTCACCGGCGAGGGCACGTTCTCAAGCGCGATCTCCAAGCTCGATCATCTGGCAGGGGCGGGCATCACGGCAATCGAAATGATGCCGGTGGCGCAGTTTTCCGGCGAGCGCGGATGGGGCTACGACGGGGTGCTGCATTACGCGCCGCATTCGGCCTACGGGACACCGGATGACTTTCGCGCCTTCATCGATGCAGCGCATGCCCGCGGCATCATGGTGCTGCTCGATGTCGTCTACAATCACTTCGGCCCTGAAGGAAACTACCTGCACGGCTATGCCCCGGATTTCTTCCGCGCCGACCGCCAGACACCGTGGGGAGCGGCAATCGATTTCGCTCAGCCCGCGGTGCGCCGCTATTTCATCGACAACGCACTCTATTGGATCGGCGAATTTCAGCTCGATGGCCTGAGGCTCGATGCCGTCGAACAGATCCATGACCTGTCGGAGCGCCATGTCCTCGAAGAATTGTCGAAAGAAGTGCGTAGCGCTTTTCCGGGCCGAAAGGTTCACCTGATCGTCGAGGATCAGCGCAATCTCGTCAGTCTGCTGGAGCGGGATGAAAAAGGCGAGGTCAAGACCTACACGGCCGAATGGAACGACGATTTCCACCATGTCGCGCATATCATCGCAACCGGCGAGGACAACGGTCACTACAAGCCCTTTGCCGGCGACCTCTGGGAAAAGACGAAGCTCGCCCTGCAGCATGGCTTCGTCTATCCCGACCGTGCCGATCCGCCGGTGCTGCCGCGCGACGAACGTGTCTATCTGCCGCCCGAAGCCTTTGTGAATTTTCTGCAGAACCACGACCAGATCGGCAATCGTGCCTTCGGCGAGCGTTTGCTGAGCCTGTCCCGGCCGCCGATGGTGGAGACGCTGACAGCGATCATGATGCTGGCGCCGCAGATCCCGTTCCTGTTCATGGGCGAGGAATATGGGGAGACGCAGCCCTTCTATTTCTTCTGCGACTACGCCGGCGAACTCGGCGATATGATCCGCAAAGGCCGCATGAGGGAAGCTGAAGGCTTCGGTGGTCTGAAGGAAGGCCAATCGAAGGAGACGCTGCCGGACCCGAATGCGCGCGCGACCTTCGATGGCTCAGCCCTGCAATGGCAGCGCGCCGAGACTTCGGATGGCAGGCGCCGGAAAGCGTTCGTCGCGGAGCTTGCGCGGATCCGGCAACAGCATGTCGTACCGCTGCTGAAGCGGACACCGCGGATGCAGGCCGAGGCACTGGAAACCGCCGATGGCGCCCTGGCGATCGATTGGGCGATGGACGGCGCGCGGCTGCAGCTGCGTGCCAACCTCACGTCGCAATCGATAACGCTGCCCGCGGTCAATGGTCAGACGATCTTCGAGCTGGTCCGCGAGGTACATGGGGAGGGATTGCCGCCGGAATCGGTGGTTTTCGCCATTGCCTGACCGCATTTCACAGCCGCATGAAAGATTCACGCCTGACGCGAAGAGTGGCGAATTGAACGCTGCCATTTCGCGGCTATATTCCTGACCGATGTTTTATCTCATCTCGACCTACTGGCCGCATATTCTTTTCATCATCTCGATCGCCATGGGAGCCGCGGCGGCGATTCACGCCGCCATGACCAAGGAGGAAGTGCGCGCCGCGATCGGCTGGGTCGGCGTCATCATCCTGTCGCCGATCGTCGGTGCCGTGCTTTATGCCATTGCCGGCGTCAATCGCATCCGCCGCAAGTCGCTGAGTATCCGGCGCGATGAACTGCTGCCCGATGAAGCGCTGGACGAGCTCGAGACCTTCGATGCCGATGCGGAGATGGTGATCAGCGGCTATGGCTACCGCTTTGCCGCCATGCAGACGCTCGGCGACCGCGTTGCGCGCAATCCGCTGACAACGGGCAACACGATCGACATGCTGGAAACGGGTGACGATGCCTATCGTGCAATGAAGGCGGCGATCGATGGTGCCGAGCGCAGCGTTCTGCTGGAGACCTATATCTTCGACCGCGACAGGATCGGCCTCAGGATCGCCGATGCGCTGATAGCGGCCGTCAAGCGCGGCGTGGAAGTGCGGGTCCTGATCGATGCCGTCGGCGCCCGCTATTCCGTGCCGAGCATCCTCGGCTATCTCGCCGAGGGCGGCGTGACCGTCTCGGTCTTTAACGGCAACGTCATCATAGGCCTCAGGCTGCCCTATGCGAATCTCAGGACCCACCGCAAGATCGTCATTGTCGATGGGCGGCTGGCGCTGACCGGCGGGATGAATATCCGCGAAGGGTTCAGCGAGGAGATGTCGGGCGAGAGCTATGCCCGCGACACGCATTTTTCTGTCACCGGTCCGGCCGTCGCCGATCTGTTCGATGTCGCCGCCGAAGACTGGCGGTTTGCGACGGGAGAGCTTTTGAACAGCGCGGCCTGGCAGACCGCCACGCCGGAGCGCGAGCCGGGTGATCCGGTGTTCATGCGCGTCGTTGCATCGGGGCCGGACCGCAGCGTCGAAACCAATCACAAGATGCTGATGGGTGCCTTCTCTGTCGCGCGAAAATCGATCCGCATCATGTCTCCCTATTTCCTGCCGGATCGTGAACTGATCAGCGCGCTGGTGACGGCGGCGCGGCGCGGCGTCGAGGTGGATATCATCGTTCCCGCCGTCAACAATCTGATGCTGGTCGACCGGGCAATGACGGCGCAGTTTGACCAGATCCTCAAGAATTACTGCCGAATCTGGCGGGCGACCGGCAGCTTCAGCCATTCCAAGCTTATGACGGTCGATGGCGCCTGGGCCTATGTCGGTTCCTCCAACATCGACCCGCGGTCGCTGCGTCTGAATTTCGAGATCGATCTCGAAGTGTTCAATGAAGGATTTGCAGCCGAGATCGACGAGCACGCCGAAGAGGTGCTGCGCACGGCAACGCCGGTGACGCTGGAGGGCTTGCGCGCCCGGCCCTTCCTGGTTCGTCTCGTCGAGAAGGTTCTCTGGCTCGGCTCGCCCTATCTCTGATTTTCTGCGCTTCCCCTATGGCAGCTTCTGTTGTGCCGCCTATAATCCCGGGAGAGCTATTTTCGATCAACGGAGCCTTTGCCCACTCCGATGCATGCCAGAAAAGACAGTATCCCCGCCAGCATCCTGGCCTCGATCCGCAACAGGAAGAAGCGGCTTGACGCCGCCCTTGCCGAAGCGCGGCCGCGTGCCGAAGGCACATTGATCGCCTCCTACAACGTGCACAAATGCGTCGGCGCTGACCGGCGGTTCGACCCTGAGCGGACCAGCCGCGTCATCCACGAGATTGATGCCGACCTGATCGCGCTTCAGGAGGCCGACACGCGTTTCGGCGAGCGCACCGGCATTCTCGATCTTGCCCGTCTGGAGCGCGAGACCGGCCTTATCCCGGTGCCGATCACCGGCATGGCGAAGGCGCATGGCTGGCACGGCAATGTCGTGCTTTTCAAGAAAGGCCTGGTGCGCGACGTCCACCAGATCAAGCTCCCCGGCCTTGAGCCGCGCGGCGCGTTGGTGGCCGAAATCGAGCTGGAGCGTGGCGGGGCACTGCGCATCATCGCCGCGCATTTCGGCCTGCTGCGCCATTCGCGCGCCCGTCAGGCGCAGATGCTGGTCGAACTGATGGCCGACCGGCACGAGATGCCGACGATCCTGCTTGGCGATCTCAACGAATGGCGGCTCGGCGACCGCTCGTCGCTGAACAGCTTTCAATCGGCTTTCGGGCCGCAGCCGCCGGCTGTTCCAAGCTTCCCGGCGCGACTGCCGATCCTGGCGCTCGATCGCATCATCGCCAACCGCAAGGGCGTTCTGACGACGATTGAAGCGCATGATACGCCGCTGTCGCGCGTTGCCTCTGATCATCTGCCGATCAAGGCGGTGATCAATCTGCAGACGATAGAGAAACTGGCGAAGGCATAGATTCTGTCGCTATCGAATGATGTCAGCGCATCTGTTCAGCATAGATGAAATGACATCCCGGCTTTGCGGCGATGACCGCGTCGAGCGCGGCTGCGGCAATCCTTTCCGCCGGATTGAGATGAAACTTCTTCGGCAGGACCGGCGCCAGAAGCCGAACCACGGCGAGTGCCGCTCTCTCCGCCCGCCGCGTCTCGCTACGCTCTCCGCCGATCAGGCTCGGCCTGCAGATCGTCAGGGATCGAAAACCGATATTCCGGATGTCCCGCTCGACCTCGCCTTTCGTCCGCGAATAGAAATTCATGGACTTTTCCGATGCGCCAACGGCGCTGACGATGGCATAGGTTTTGACGCCGGCGTCAAACGCCGCTTGGCCGAACGCGACCGGTAATTCGTGGTCGACGTAGCGAAATGCTTCCTTCGAACCAGCCTTAGCTTGTGTTGTTCCGAGCGCGCACAGGATTGCGTCCGGCTGGTACGATATGGAGGTTTGAACAAGCGCCTCCAGACGCGGGGCAACGGGGTTCAACAACCGGTCGCGGGCAGGCAGCGGCGTTCTTGTCGGCGCGACGACTTCGGAGATCGCGGCGTTGGCAAGTGCCAACTCCAATGCCTTGTTGCCGACCAGTCCCGTTGCGCCAAGCAATAGCAGCTTCATCTTCAGCTCTTTCATAGGGTGAGATCACGCCGGCCTTGTCAGGCATAGAGAATGCCCTGGCCCCGGAAGGCGTCAAGCAATTCCCGGGGCTTATATGGCTTAGGCGTCCGGGCGGCCTTGAGCGGCGTACGTCACGGCTTCCCATTCACCCCAATTTTTCAGCCGCGCCTCGTAGACCGATTTGAATTTCACGATCGTTCCCGTGCCGAGCGCCAAGCGGAGCGGTGGCTGATCTGCGTCCACGGCCTGAAACAGTGCCGCACTTGTTGCTTCCGGATCGCCGAAGTCTTCCGGCTTGAACGAGGCGCGAATGGCCTGGCGTATCGGGTTGTAGATGTCGATCGCCGGTGCAGACCGGGCCGATGAGCCGAAGCCGGTGGTGAAGTGGCCCGGCTCAAGGATCGTGACCTTGATGCCGAATGCTGCGACTTCACCGGCCAATCCCTCTGAAATGGCTTCGACCGCAAATTTGGTTGCCGTATATGTCCCGCCGGTCGGAAAGCCGATGACGCCGCCGATGCTCGACACCGTTATGATGTGACCGCTGGCCTGCGCCCGCAGGATCGGCAAGGTGGCCTGCATCAGCCACAGCGTGCCGAACACGTTCGTTTCAAAATTGGCCTTGGCCTGCTCGGGCTCGATCTCCTCGATGGCCCCGAAATAGCCATAGCCGGCATTGCTCACAACGACGTCCAGACGCCCGAAGTGCCTGTGCGCGTTGCCGACCGCCTCGAATACCGCGCCGCGATCCGCAACATCGAGAGGCAGTACCAGAATTGCATTACCATGAGCTGCTGCGAGCTCTTCGAGCGATGTGATGTCTCGTGCGGTGGCAGCGACCTTGTCGCCGCGCCGCAGGGCGGCTTCAGCCCAGACACGCCCAAATCCTCGCGCCGCTCCGGTGATGAACCAAACTTTGGCCGATGTCATATTGCGCTTCTCCGTTGATATAATTGCACTGAGTGCAGAAAATAAATATCGCACTGAGTGCAAGTTTGGCAAGCGCCTTTTTTGCGGTAAGAGTTGTGGTCATGGAAACCGCTGACACCGCCCCCATCGGCTTGCGCGAAAGCAAACGCAGATCGACGCTCGACCGCATCGCAAAAGCAGGCCTGAAACTGTTCATGGAGAATGGCTACGAGGCCACCACGCTTGACGCGATCGCGGCGGCGTCGGGAATATCGCGCCGGACGTTCTTTTCTTATTTGAAGTCGAAGGAGGATGTTCTCCTGGCGCACGAGAGCGGCGGCATTCCCGACATGCTGCGCCCCACCTTTCTTGCGCAGTCACCGGACCAGCCGCCGCTGGAGGCTGCTCGCAAGACATTCCTGATTCTTGCTTCAAGATATGAAAGCAAGGAATCCATTCTCGCCGACCGGATCCTGCGCTCGACGGAAACGCTTCGGCTGCGCAAGGATGCGCTTCACATTCAGTTGGAGGACGTGCTGGCGGAGGCGATGTACGAATTATGGCCGGGTGAGGCAGGGCGGTCGGCACTGCGGCTGGCGGCGATCACCGCAATGGGAACACTTCGCTTCGCCAAGGAGAACTGGCGGCAGGCAAATGGCGCACATCCGCTCACGTACTATATCGATGAGGGTTTTGATCTTCTTCAGCGCCCACTCGATCTCGCATAAAGCGAGCCGCAAACGGAAAAGCCCGCCGCAAGCGGCGGGCCTTCCGGAGACCGGGTCTCTTCCCTGGGAGGAATTATTCGGCGGCCTGAAGAACCGGGACCGGCTCTTCGGTTGCCTGACCGGAAAGCGCGCGGGCCAGCATGCCTTCGTCCAGTTCGTTTTCCCAGCGGGCGACGACGACAGTTGCGACCGCGTTGCCGACGAAGTTGGTGAGGGCGCGGCATTCCGACATGAAGCGGTCGATGCCGAGGATCAGCGCCATGCCGGCCACTGGGACGGACGGGACGACAGAGAGTGTTGCCGCAAGCGTGATGAAGCCGGCGCCGGTGATGCCTGCGGCACCCTTGGAGCTCAGCATCGCGACGAGCAGCAGCAGGATCTGGTCGCCGAAGGTGAGCGGCGTGTCGGTTGCCTGGGCGATGAACAGGGCTGCCAGCGTCATGTAGATGTTGGTGCCGTCGAGGTTGAACGAATAGCCGGTCGGGATGACCAGACCGACGACGGATCGCTTGCAGCCGGCCCGTTCCATCTTCTGCATTAGGCCGGGAAGGGCGGCTTCCGACGACGAGGTGCCGAGAACCAGCAGAAGCTCTTCCTTGATGTAGCGGATCAGCGCGAAGATCGAGAAGCCGTTGTACTTGGCAACAGCGCCGAGCACGACGATCACGAAGAGCAGTGACGTCAGGTAGAACGTGCCGATCAGGAAGGCGAGGTTGGCGATCGAGCCGATGCCGTATTTGCCGATGGTGAAGGCCATGGCGCCGAACGCGCCGATCGGTGCTGCCTTCATCAGGATGGCGACAAGGCGGAAGATCGGTGCAGTCAACGCGTTCAGGAAGTCGAGAACTGGCTTGCCGCGATCGCCGACCATGCCGAGCGCGATACCGAAGAGCACCGAGAAGAACAGCACCTGCAGGATGTCGCCCTGGGCGAAGGCGCCGACGATCGTGTCCGGAATGATGTTCATCAGGAAGCCGGTGATGGTCGCGTCATGCGCCTTGCTGGCATAGCTGGAGACGGCATTCGCATCGAGCGAGGCGGCGGAAATATGCATTCCGGCGCCCGGCTGCAGAACGTTGGCGATCAGCATGCCGACGGCGAGCGCCAGCGTCGAGAAGACGAGGAAGTAGATCATCGCCTTGCCGGCAACGCGTCCGACCTTTTTCAGATCGGACATTCCGGCAATGCCGGTCGCGACCGTCAGGAAAATAACCGGGGCGATGATCATCTTCACGAGCTTGATAAAGGCATCGCCGAGCGGCTTCAGCGCCGTACCGGTATCCGGATAGAAGTGGCCGAGCAGGATGCCGGCGACAATGGCGGCGATCACCTGTACGTAAAGATGCCGGTAGAACGGCAGAGGCGCACGCGGCTGCGTGTCTTGGTGTGCAATGTCCATGATATCCTCCATGAAGCCCCAACCAAGGATTTGGCTCTCCCGGGGCGAATTGCGTTTCGTCGCAGAACGATCAGCAATCGGCGTGCCAGACTCGGAAATTCTGACTAAGGCATTGATTTATTTTGAGACTATACATTGGTCTGCAAGTCGTCTGATGCGGAATGTGCGTAAATCCGCACGGATTATATTGAATGAAGTGCGGTTTTGTGCTCAATATTGGCGATGGCCATAGCCGTTCCATCCGCGGAAGACGCGCGCCTTCGCCTCGGCATTCGCCGGACGTGGGTCGTCTTTGCGCTGATATCGGCGCTGATCGCGGCTGCCGCACTGACCACTGCGGCGATCTATGGGCGCTCTGCAGCACTTTCGGCGCTGCAACAGCAGGGCCGCACCGATGCCAATCTGAAGGTTGCCCTGCTTCAGGCCGTTCTGGAACGGCCGCGTGCGCTGCCCCTTCTGCTGTCGCGTGACCGCGATGTGGAGGACGCGCTGACCCAGTCCGGTCAGGAAAAGAAGGATGCGTTGAGCGGCAAGCTGGAAGATCTGGTCAAGGGCACCAATGCCGCCGTCATCTACGTGGTCAACGCGGATGGTATCGCGGTTTCGGCCAGCAACTGGCACGAAGCGACGAGTTTCGTCGGAAACGACTATACGTTCCGCAGCTATTTCACCCGCGGCATGCGGGAGGGGATGGCCGAGCATTTTGCGCTCGGCTCCGTCAGCAAGCGCCCCGGGCTCTATATCTCGCACCGTATCGGGCCTGCATCGGCTCCGCTTGGCGTCGTTGTCGTCAAGATGGAGTTCGATCAGCTGGAGAGCGATTGGAGCGACACGCAGCGTCCGGCCTTCGTGGTCGATCAGAACAACGTGGTGCTGATCACCAGCGTGCCCTCCTGGCGGTTCATGACGTCGGAAGCGCTTGCTGCCGATAGCCTGCTTTCGATCCGCGAGAGCCTGCAGTTCGGCGATGCGCCGCTTTTGCCTCTGCCTTTCCGGCCGGTGAAGGCGCTGGGAGCCGACGCGCTGCTGATCCGCGCCATCCTTCCGGGTGGCCGGGCCGCGACCTATCTCAAGATCATAGCGCCTGTGCCTTCGACGAACTGGACGTTTCAGTATCTGTTGCCGGTCGAATTGCCGGTGGCTGCGGCCGTGCGCGAGGCCCTGCTGGTGACGGCGCTGGCGCTTTTGACCGTGATTGCCATTGCCGCCATCTGGCTGCGCCGCAGGGATGTGGCGCTGATGACCATCGTGCGCGAGCAGCTGGCGCGCGAAGAGCTGGAGCAGCGTGTTGCCGAGCGGACGCGTGATCTCAGCCGGACGCGCGATAGCCTCGAGGCCGAGATCACCCGTCACCGGGCGACCGATGCGCGGCTGCAGAGCGTGCAGCAGGATCTGGTCAATGCCAACCGGCTGGCGATCCTCGGCCAGATCGCGGCCGGTGTCGCCCATGAGATCAATCAGCCGGTCGCGACGATCCGCGCCTATGCCGACAATTCCGCGGTCTATCTCAAGCGCCAGCAGACCGAACCGGTTGCGGAGAACCTTGCGCTGATTGCCGGACTGACGGAGCGGATCGGGACCATCACCGAGGATCTGAAGGCACTCGCCCGGCGCGGACGAACGGCGCCCGAAGCGGTTGGCGTCGAGGAGATGATAGACGGCGCGCTGATGTTGCTGCGCAGCCGTTTCACCGGCCGGCTTGAGATGCTGACCGTCGAGCCTGTCCCTGAAGGCCTGCAGGTCATGGGCACCCGGCTGCGGCTGGAGCAGGTGTTCATCAACCTGTTTCAGAATGCGCTGGAAGCCGTGGAGGCGCGCGATGGCGGCCGGGTGACGGTTTCGGCAGGTGTTTCCGGCGACGGCGTTGCCATTTCGGTCGCCGATAACGGTCCGGGCATTGCCCCCGATATTCTCGAAGCCCTGTTCGAACCCTTTAATTCCTCCAAGGAAAAAGGCCTCGGCCTCGGCCTGGTGATCTCCAAGGACATTGTCTCCGACTATGGCGGCAGCATCGATGTCGAGAGCGGGGCCGACGGCACCCGCTTCATCGTCCATCTGAAGGAGGTTTCCGCATGAGCAAGGCAGCCCCGGTCATTCTCGTTGACGACGACAAGGATCTGTTGCGCGCCACCGGGCAGACGCTCGATCTCGCCGGCTTCGACGTCACGCTTTGCACGTCGGCGATGGAAGCGCTCGGCAAGCTCGACCGCACATTTCCGGGCGTGCTGGTGTCGGACATCCGCATGCCTGGCCTCGATGGATTGCAGATGTTCGAGCGCATCCGCCAGCTCGACGCCGAGCTACCCGTTATCCTGATGACCGGCCACGGAGATATCCAGATGGCCGTCAAGGCGATCCAGGACGGTGCCTATGATTTCATTGCAAAGCCGTTTGCCACCGAGCGGCTGATTCAATGCGTACGGCGTGCGGCCGAAAAGCGGGCGCTGGTGATCGAAAACCGCAATCTCCGCGAAGCCGCGCAGCAGGCCGACCCGGGCATGCCTCTGATTGGGCAGACCCCTGTGATGGAGCGCCTGCGCCATATGCTGCGCCAGATCGCCGATACCGATGTCGATGTGCTTGTCACCGGCGAAACCGGCAGTGGCAAGGAGGTTGTGGCGAGCCTGCTGCATGGTTGGAGCCGCCGTTCGAAAGGCAATTTCGTGGCGCTGAACTGCGGCGCGCTTCCCGAACAGATCATCGAGAGCGAGCTTTTCGGCCACGAGCCCGGCGCGTTTACCGGCGCGCAGAAGAAACGCGTCGGGCGGATCGAGCATTCGAGCGGCGGTACGCTGTTTCTCGATGAGATCGAGAGCATGCCGCTGTCGACGCAGGTGCAGATGCTGCGTGTTCTGGAGATGCGCCAGGTGACGCCGCTCGGAACGAACGAGGTGCGCCCCGTCGATCTGCGCATCGTTGCGGCGGCGAAGGTCGATCTCGGCGATCCCGGACAACGCCAGAGTTTTCGGGAAGATCTCTATTACCGTCTGAACGTGGTGACGCTGGCGATCCCGCCGCTTCGCGAGCGGCGCGACGATATTCCGCTGCTTTTCAGCTATTTTGCCGAGCGGGCGGCCCGCCGCTTCCATCGCGATGTGCCGAAGATCACCGCAACCGTCAGCCGCCATCTGCGGGATCATGACTGGCCGGGCAATGTCCGCGAACTCTCGCATTTCGCCGAGCGCACCGTCCTGGGCATGCAGCCCGCCGAGCCCGAACCGCCGAAGGCCGATCCCGGCGCTTCCAACGGCGTGCCGCTGCCCGAGCGGCTGGATCACTACGAAGCCGGGATCATTCGCGATACACTGATCTCGTTCGGTGGCAACGTGCAGCAGACGATCGCCGCCTTGGGCATCCCGAGAAAGACGTTTTATGACAAGATGCAGCGTCACGGGATCGTTCGCAGCGACTACGCCGACAAGCGGTGAACGGTTAAATCACCGTTAACTCCCATATACAACTACTTGGCTTCTACGCCGTTGCGGCTTTCCAGCCGGTAGCGGTGGCCAGGATAGATGAGGCGCGCGACGGACACGACGCCGCGTGAAGACCATGTCCGCCGGCGGATTGTCAGGCAGGGTTCGGACTTCAGGATCGTCAGCAGCTTGCATTCCCAAGGCTGCGGCATGACCGCCTCGACAATGTGTTCCGAGCCCGTCAGCGGTGCGACTTCCGAGAGGTAAGCGTTCGGCGTCTTGCTGCGGAAATCCTGAGTAAGGTAATCAGGGGCGGCATCCGGGTGGACGTGGCGGTCCTCGATCTGCACCGGGACGCCGTTTTCGCTGTGGACGACGAGTGAATGGAACACCGCCGAGCCGATCTCCAGACCCAATGCATCCGCCATTTCAGGCGATGCAGTCTCCTGCGCCAGCACGATAACCGCCGCTTCATGGGCGTGGCCGCGCTCGGCGATCTCCTCGGCGATGTTGCGCACTTCGAAGAGGGCGGAGACGCCCTTGCGTTCGGCAACGAACGAACCGACGCCTTGAATACGCACCAGTTCGCCCTCGCTGGCAAGCTCGCGAAGCGCCCGGTTGGCGGTCATCTTGCTGACGCCGAGTTCGACAACTAGCTCGTTTTCCGACGGTACGCGGTATTTGGGCGGCCACTCGCCGCTGTGAATCCTGTCGAGAATGATCTGCTTGACGCCCGCATAAAGCGGGGTCGCGTCATTCTCGGCCAATTCCCGCTTCATTTCACCGGCACGTTTCATTGCCTAATCCCTTGGCATCGACAGCAATTGCCGCAAAACTCAACTTTCCATCTTGCATATCACAAAATTATTCATATGGTACCCTATACAACCTTCGGCGAGATATGATCTTCGCAAAAGGCAAGCCGGCGGAGATCGGCAGGAAAGACGGTCAATCGAATTTCAGAGGAGTTTGGAACATGAAATTGCATAGCATCATCGTGTCTGGAGCGGTGGCAATCTCCGCTCTCGCAACGCCGGTTCTCGGCAAGGACTGGAAGACTGCGACGATTACCCTCGAGGGTGCCTACGCACCCTGGAACATGACGAATGCCGACGGCACGCTAGGCGGCTTCGAGCCGGAACTGGCCAAGGTGCTCTGCGAGCGCGCCAAGATCGAATGCAAGCTTGTCGCGTCCGACTGGGACGGCATGATCCCGGCGCTGAATGCCGGCAAGTTCGATGTGATCATGGATGCGCTGTCGATCACCGAAGAGCGCAAGAAGATCATCGACTTCACCGTTCCCTATGCCGCGACGCCTGCCGCTTTCGCGACCGCCAAGGATAGCCCGCTGGCAAATGCCGCCGGTACCGGCGTGACGATCAAGATGACGCCCGGCCAGACCGGCGTGAAGGAAATCGATGCGCTGAAGGAAGCCTTCAAGGGCAAGACGATCGGCATCCAGGCCGCGACCGTCTATGCGAAGTTCGTCTATGACAACTTCGGCTCGATCGCCGAAATCCGCGAATACAAGACCGGCGCCGACCGCGATCTCGATCTGCAGAACGGCCGTATCGATCTAGGCTTCGACGACGCGGTCTATTTCAACAACGCATTCGCGTCGGCAAACGATACGCTTGCCTTCACCGGCCCGGAAATCGCCGGCTCGATCTGGGGCGAGGGCGAAGGTCTCGGCATCCGGAAGGAAGACACCGACCTGCGCGACAAGTTCAGCGAAGCCATCAAGTCCGCGCTGGCCGACGGTACCGTCAAGACCCTCTCGATGAAGTGGTTCAAGGTCGACGTCAGCCCGCAATAAGCAACCTTCGGGCTATCACCGATACGGTCTCCGGCACCTTGCCGGAGACGCCTGTGATAATCTCGACGCCTGAAGCTGCTATCGACGGGAACGGACGCAATGGGAACCTTGGGACTCTTGGGCTTCGGCTCGAACGGATGGGGCGCATTGTTGCTTGTTGCAACCTTGATGACGCTCGCCGTGACCGCGACTGCGCTGGCGATCGGCGCCGTACTCGGCACCATCATCGCCTCGACCAAACTCTCCGGCAATATGCTGCTGGTGACGCTCGGCAATATCTATACGACCGTGTTTCGCGGCGTGCCTGAATTGCTGATCATCTATTTGATCTATTTCGGCGGCTCGGCGGCGGTGACATCCGTCGGTCAATGGCTAGGCTACGAGGGCTTCCTCGGCCTGCCCTCCTTTGCCGCCGGCGCCCTTGCCGTCGGCATCATCTCCGGCGCCTATCAGGCGGAAGTCTATCGCGGCGCCTTTCTGGCGATCTCCAAGGGAGAGCTGGAAGCGGCCTCGGCGATCGGCATGCCGCGCGCGCTGCGCCTGCGGCGCGTCATCATTCCGCAGGTCCTGCGCTTCGCGATCCCCGGTCTCGGCAATGTCTGGCAGCTAAGCCTCAAGGATTCGGCGCTGATCTCCGTCACCGGTCTCGCCGAGCTGATGCGCACCAGCCAGGTGGCCGCAGGCTCGACGCGTCAGTATTTCCTGTTTTTCATCGCCGGCGGCCTTCTCTATCTGTTGCTCACCAGTCTCTCGGACCGGATCTTCAACACCGCCGAACGGCGCGCAAACCGCAGTATGCCTGCGTCGGCGATGGGGCAAGCGTGATGGATTTCGAATTTCTGTTCTCCACCATGGTGACGCTGCTGAAAGCAGTGCCGACGACGCTGATCCTGTTTTCGCTGTCGATCTTTTTCGGCGGCCTGCTGGCGCTCGTCATCGTCTCGCTTCGCGTCAGCGGCAATCCGTTGCTGGCCGGTTTCGCCAAGGGCTACATCTTCATCTTCCGCGGCTCCCCGCTGCTGATCCAGATGTTCCTGGTCTTTTACGGGCTTGGTCAGTTCGGCGTCATCCGCTACTCCTTCCTCTGGCCCTTCCTGCGCGAGCCAATGGTCTGCGCCGTGCTTTCGCTGGCGCTCTGCACGGCAGGCTACTCTGCGGAAATCTTCCGCAGCGGCATCCGCGCCGTCTCGCCAAAGGAAATCGAGGCGGCCCGCGCCATCGGCATGCCGCGCATGCTGATGATCCGGCGGATCATCGCGCCCATCGCCTTCCGTCATGCGCTGCCTGCCTATTCCACCGAGATCGTGCTGATGATGAAATCGACAGCGCTCGCAAGCCTCGTCACCGTCTGGGAAGTCACCGGCGTCGCGCAGCGGCTGATTTCGCAGACCTATCGCACCATGGAAGTCTTCCTGTGCGCCGCCATCATCTACCTGGTGCTGAACTTCATCATCCTGCAGGCCATGGCGCTGCTCGAATATTCACTCTCCAAACACCGCCGCGCCATCCCGCCGGCACTCAAGGCCTAAGGAGCAACCGCGATGCCCGGTGTGACACGCCTTTCCGTTCGCAACATCCGCAAGAGCTTCGGCACCCATGAGGTCCTGCGCGGCATTTCCCTTGAGGCCCAGGACGGCGATGTTATTTCGCTGCTCGGCGCTTCCGGCTCGGGAAAGTCGACCTTCCTGCGCTGTATCAATCTCCTGGAAACCGCGAGCGATGGCGAGATCTGGGTCGATGGCGAGCAAATCCGCATGGTGCACAAGAACGGCAGCAGCCGTCCTGCCAGCCAGAAGCAGGTCGACCACATCCGTTCCGAACTCGGCATGGTGTTCCAGAGCTTCAACCTCTGGTCTCACATGACCATCCTGCAGAATGTCATCGAGGGGCCGGTCCACGTTTTGAAGCGCCCGAAGGCCGAGTGTATTGCCGAGGCCGAGGCGCTTCTGGAAAAGGTCGGCATCGCCGACAAGCGCCATGCCTATCCGGCGCATCTTTCCGGCGGCCAGCAGCAGCGTGCCGCGATCGCTCGCGCCCTTGCCATGAAGCCAAAGGTCATGCTGTTCGATGAGCCGACATCGGCGCTCGATCCGGAATTGGTCGGCGAAGTGCTGCGCGTCATGCGCGCGCTGGCCGAGGAAGGCATGACGATGCTCGTCGTCACCCACGAGATGAGCTTTGCCCGCAACGTTTCCAACCGCGTCGTCTTCATGCGCGAAGGCCTGATCGAAAGCAGCGGCGCGCCCGACGATATGTTCGGCAGTGCGGCCACGCCGGCCTTCCGCCAGTTCATCGGCCATTTCGGAACCGGGCAATGACCATCGTCCTGCATGAACGTCTGTCGTGGCGCGATGTCGCCCGCGTTGGCGAGGGTGAAGCTCTGGCCTTGTCGGCCGCAGCACGCGACCGTGTCGCCCGCGCCAGACAGATCGTGGAGAGCATCGTCGAAAGCGGCGTCAGGGCTTATGGCATTAATACCGGGGTCGGCGCGTTGTCCGACACGGTCGTTGACCGCACCTCGCAGAGCCGCCTGTCGCGCAATATCATTCTGAGCCATGCCTGCGGTGTCGGTCCTCTGCTGGCGCCGCGCGAAGTGCGCGCGATCATCGCTGCGCAGATCGCCAATTTCGGCCACGGCCATTCCGGCGTGCGCCCTGAAATCCTCGAACATCTCACGGCATTCCTCGCGAAGGACTGCATTCCCGATGTGCCGTCCAGGGGATCGGCCGGATATCTCACCCACAACGCCCATTCGGCTCTAGTGCTGATCGGAGAGGGCCATGCAACCGTCGGCGGGCGGCGCATGACGGGGCGCGAGGCACTTCTCGCGATCGGGCTCGCGCCGCTTGTGCTTCAAGCCAAGGAAGGCCTGAGCCTCGTCAACGGAACGGCCTGCGCAACGGGCTTGTCTTCCGTTGCCCTGTCCCGCGCCGAACGGCTGCTCGATTGGGCCGACGCCGCCGCAGCGCTGACGCTCGAAGCTGTCGGCTGCCAGATAGCCGCTTTTGAGAAATCAGTGCTGTCGCTCCGTCCTTCCAAAGGTATTGCGAAGGTAGGCGGGCGCTTACGCTCCCGGTTAAAGGGCAGCGCGCTGGTCGACGCCGCCAAGGGCAAACGGACGCAGGACGCGCTCAGCCTCCGCTCGGTGCCCCACGCCCACGGCGCTGCGTGGGACGTGTTCGAGGAGACGGCCCGGATCGTCGATCAGGAGCTGGCTTCCGTGACCGACAACCCCGCGATCTCCGGGACGCCGGATCGTCCCGTGGTGTCCTCCGAAGCGCATGCCGTGGCGCCCGCCCTGGCGCAGGCCGCCGATGCTCTCGCAATCGCGATCGCGCAGATCGGCGCAATGAGCGAGCGGCGCGCGGACAGGCTGGTCAATCCGCTTGTCAGCGGGTTGCCGCCGTTTCTCGCCAGCGATGCCGGCAGCCATTCGGGCTTCATGATCGCGCAATATACCGCTGCGGCACTTGCCAACGAAAATCGCCGTCTCGCGGCACCCGCCTCGCTCGACGGCGGCATCACCTCCGGTTTGCAGGAGGACTTCCTGGCCCATCCGACGGCGGCGGCAAACAAGCTGCTCGCCATCATCGATAACGCCGAATATATCTTGGCCGTCGAACTGATGGCGGCAGCGCAGGCGCATGATTTCGTGGCCGTCAACGGTGCACGCGCCACCGGAACCGGCGCCATTCACGCGATGGTGCGCGGCGTTGCAGGCCATTACCATGACGACCGGCCGTTGCATGGCGATATCGAGGCGCTCCGAACCCTGATATCAACCCATCAGCCGGCCGAGTGAGAGAATGGACATGTCTGCAGAATTCGATGTCGCCGTCATCGGTCTTGGTGCCATGGGGAGTTCGGCCGCCGCCTTCGCGGCATCGCGCGGTGCCAAAGTCATCGGGCTCGAAGCCTATTTCCCGGCCCATGCGCTCAGCTCGTCGCATGGTGACAGCCGTCTCATCCGGCTCGGCTATTTCGAAGACCCGTCCTATGTGCCGCTGCTGCAGCGTGCCTATGAAAACTGGCGGGCGCTGGAAGCACAGCTGCGAACCGATATCCTGACCGTCACAGGCGTGCTGCAGATCGGCGCACCGGACAGCAAGATCGTCAGCGGAACGAAGGCATCCTGTGAGATGCATGGCCTGGCGCATCAGATCCTCGACAAGCAGGAGATGGCGCGGCGGTTTCCGGCCTTTGCCCTCGATGACGGCGAGATCGGGCTGCTCGATCCGCAGGGCGGTTATGTCAAGCCTGAAGCCGCGATCATGGGCTACCTGAAGCTGGCCGCCGAACACGGTGCTGCGCTGCATTTCGGCGAACCGGTGCTTTCGATCGACCAGAGCGGCAATGGCGTGACGATCGTCTCGGGCACCGCGACCTACCGCGCACGCAAGGTCATCGTTGCGACCGGCGCCTGGATCGCCGAGCTCGTGCCGCAACTGCGGTCGCGTGCCGTGCCGATCCGCCAGGTGGTGGCCTGGTATCAGCCATCCGATGGCTTCGTTGCCGAGCCGCAGCGCATGCCCTGCTTCCTGCGGGATGACGGCGAGGGCGGATCCTATTTCGGTTTTCCGAATATCGGCATCGACGGCGTCAAGGTCGGCCGTCACGCGCATTTCCGCGAGCCGATCGATCCGCGTGCTCCCAATCCGCCCGTCAACGAGGCCGATACCGCGCTTCTTGACAGCTTCGTCCTCAAGCGTCTGCCGCATGCGGCTTCGATGCGGGTGCGGGCGACGACCTGCCGCTACACGATGCTGCCGAGCGAGGACTTCCTGATCGATCATGTGCCGGGTGCGCCTGATGTCGTCGTCTCCTCCGCCTGCTCCGGCCACGGCTTCAAATTCACCAGCGTCATCGGCGAACTTCTGGCGGATCTCGCGCTGGAGGGCGGCAGCGCGCTGCCGCACGGCCTGTTCTCGTTTGCGCGGCACTTCCCGAACGGCTGAGGCACAAGATGCATCTTGTCTGCCTGGCAATGTATGTTACCCCGCCGCCGCTTGCCGCGGCGACCGCTGAACTCTGGGAGTTCCTGCGCGCATATCTCGCGCGCCCGGGTGTCTCAGGATTGCCGGATCGTCTGGATACCGATCTGGCCTATGACGAAGCCTGGCTTCGTCCCGACCTCCTGCTCTCGCAGACCTGCGGCTATCCCTATGTGACACAGCTACGGGGCAGGGTCCGCCTCGTCGCAACGCCAGTCTACAGCCATCCGGGCTGCGACGGGCCGCTGATGCGCAGCGTCATCGTCGTCAGACGCGACTCGGTTTTTGCTGCGATCGAAGATCTGCGTGGCGCAGTCGCGGCGATCAATAGCCCGACCAGCAATTCCGGCGCCAATCTCCTGCGCGCCGCCGTTACTCCTCTTGTCCGGGAGGGGCGCTTCTTTGCTGCCTTTATCGAGACGGGAAGCCATGGCGCCAGCATCGATGCGGTTGCCCAGGGCCGCGCCGATTGTGCGGCCATCGATTGCGTTACACTTGCAAATATCCAACGCTTCGACCGTGAGCGCGTGACTGAAATCCGGCAGCTTGCGCTCACGCCTGCCAGTCCCGGGTTGCCCTTCATCACGTCTGGCGGTGCAACCGACGAACAGGTTGAGCTGCTTCGTGAAGCGCTCATGGCCTCGATCCGCGCGCCATTTCTTGCGGTGGCGCGCGATACGATGGGGCTGGTCGATTTCGACATCCTGCCGGACGCCCGTTACGAAGTGCTGCTGACGCTTGCCAAGCAGGCCGAGGAATTCGGCTACCGCGATTTCGACAGGCTGAAATGAGCGCCGCCTTCCCGGCGGCGCGCTTCCTCAGCCGATCCTGTTGCCCGACGCCGCGTCGAAGATGTGAACGGCGCCTTTGGTGAGGGTCAGTGTCTGTTTGCTGCCGACATCGAACCATGGCCGTTCGCGAAGCACCACCGAGACGAGTTGATCGCCGAGCTTGAGCTCGATGAAGGCTTCGGAGCCGGTCGGCTCGATATTCTCGACGGTTGCGTGCAGGTCGCCTTCTGCCCCAAGGCCGATTTCTTCCGGCCGCTTGCCGATCAGCAGCTTCTGGCCTTCCTGAACAGCTGATGGCGCTGCAAGTCCCGACGGTTGGCCATTCTGCAGGATCAGTTTGCCGCCGGTGACGGTTGCCGGGAACAGGTTCATCGCCGGCGAGCCGATGAACTGGGCGACGAAGGCATTGGCCGGGCGGTCGTAGAGTTCCAGTGGCGTGCCGATCTGCTCGATGCGGCCCGCCTGCATGACGACGATCCGGTCGGCCATGGTCATTGCCTCCACCTGGTCGTGGGTGACGTAGACCATGGTGGTGCCGAGGCGGCGGTGCAGGCTCTTGATTTCGCCGCGCATCTGCACGCGCAGCTTGGCGTCGAGGTTCGACAGCGGTTCGTCGAAGAGGAAGACCTGCGGATTGCGGACGATGGAACGGCCCATCGCGACGCGCTGGCGCTGGCCGCCGGACAGTGCCTTCGGCTTGCGCTGCAGCAGGCTTTCCAGGCCGAGAATCTCGGCCGCTTCGCGGACCTTCTTTTCCTTCTCAGCCTTGCCGGCGCCCGCCAGCGTCAGCGAGAAGGCCATGTTTTCCTCGACGGTCATATGCGGGTAGAGCGCATAGTTCTGGAACACCATCGAGATGTCGCGGCTCTTCGGGGGTAGGGTGTTGACCACCTTGCCGCCGATCGAGATCGTTCCGCCCGAAATGTCCTCAAGACCGGCGATCATCCGCAGCAGCGTGGACTTGCCGCAACCCGACGGGCCGACCAGGACGACGAATTCGCCGTCACCGATCGCCGCATCGATCCCGTGAATGACCTCGGCGCTGCCGTAGCGCTTGACGACCTTGTCGATCGTGACACTTGCCATGGGGATCTCCTTACGCCGCGCCGATGTGGATGCGGGTGGCCGAGAGGGCTCCCTCGTGAATGATCAGTCCGGCCGATCCGCCGGCAAAGGTCTGGTCATTGGCTTCGACCGTGGTGCCGCCGACCGTAGCGGAAAGCTTGTCGCCCCTGGCCGAGAGCTTCATCGTAAAGCGCGTCTCGAATTCGACCTGGAGTGCGGTCGAGGCGAGCACCGTCTGCTTCTCATCCTTGCGGCAGACGATCTGCAGCTTGCCGTCGCGGGTAACCAGAGCCGCATAGTAGCGGCGCTGTCCCTCGGCGCGGATCGCCAGGCCGCCGTGATCGCCGAGATGCAGCATCAGGTCGGCCTCGATAGCATAATCGGTCCAGTCGCGCGTGCCCTGCAGGATCAATCCTTCACCGCGGTTCTGGCTGATGCGGAAGTCCTGCGGGAAGTTCTTCGAGAAGAAATGCACATTGCTGACCCAGGCGCGGCGCCAGAAGTCGCTGGCGCCTTCCGGACGCTTGAAGGTCACATCAGGGCAACCATCCCAGGTGAGCGCATCGACCAGGACCCGCCCGTTTGCTCGTCCCTGCGGTGCCGTCAACACCAGGCCGATTTCGGCGATCGGCTGGTGGCCGGTTGCGGGGACGGTCCATTCGAGCGCTGCCGAATTGCCGGGGTTGAGAAGCTTGCCGGAGGGCATGTCGATATCGACGAGGGCATCGCTGCCATCATAGTGGCGGATGCGGAGCTTCGCCTCGACGGAGCCGCTGTTTGCCGCTTCGGCGCGGATGGTTGCGCGCAGCGTCTGTCCGGCATGGATGCGCGGGCTGGCGACCAGATCGTAGGTGCGCATCTTGGTGACTTCGAGCGGCGTGAAGACCGGCGTGGTGGCCGCAGCCTCACGACCTTGGGCAAGCGCCTGGTAATCGATCGCCAGCGCCGATCCGGTTCCTGTCACCTTCAGCCCGTCAAGAGCGGTCTGGCCCGCCTGCGGACGGAAGCCCTGGACCGAGCCCGGCAGCGAGAAGTGGAATTTCGCGCCATTCTTCGGCGCCGGTTCGGCTGTCTGTCCGGCAAGCTTGCGACCGAGATTGGCCAGCCACAACGAGACGTCGGCGGCGTCGGCAATCGAGCGGCCGCCATCGGCGGTCGACATGTAGAGACGGTCGGCGACCGGGCCGCGCCAGTCGGGACCGGCATCGAGACCGTCGAGGCCGAGCATGATGCCGTGCAGGCAGCCGAGGTTGCCGGCGTTGCAATCGGTATCCCAACCGGAGGTGTTGACGATCATCTGGCCGCGCTGGAAGTCGTGCGGCGCATGCAACAGCGCCATGATCATCAGCGCGTGGTTGGGCACGACATGGCAATTGCCCGGATATTTGTCGTAACCGTAATTGTCCTCGATCTTCTGACGCGTCGCTTCCCAATCCTCGTTGCCCGATGTCCAGCCGCGGATATCGGCGATCAGCCTGGCGATCAGGCTGTCCTTCGGGATATGCGCAAGGCCGGTATCGAGCAGATGGTTCACATCCTTGCTGACGAAGGCCTCCGCCTCCATCGCAGCCCAGAGGACGGCGGCATTCACCGCTTCTCCGTCGTGACTGACGGAGCCTGCGGCGCGTGCCAGCTTGGCGGCCTGCGCCGGGTTGCCGGGGGAGACCAGCGCCCAGCCGTCGATGAAAATCTGCGCGCCGATCTGCTCGGCAACGGTGGCGCCGTTGACGGCGATCGAACCGGAGGCCGGCGCCGGAATGCCGCGCTGTAGGTTGAGCCAGGCGGTGTGTTCCGTCGAATTGCCGGCACCACCCCACCAGAGGATCGAACGTTCCTCGATGATGTAGTTCAGCCAGGCCTTGCCGATGTCTTCGGCCGACAGATCCGGCGAGATGCCGTAGTCGTCAAGCGCTCGCGGGAAGGTGAAGGTCCCGGCCACGTCGTCATCGGTGACGATCAGCGGATCGCCGAGGCGGTCATGGACGTAATAGGTGATCGGGCCGAGCTTTTCGAGAATGTCCTTGTAGCGCCAGTTCTCGAACGGGCGGCCGAGATAGACGCCGATCAGCTTGCCGAGAACGCCTGCATAGACGCGGTTGTTGTAGTCTGCGGGAATGGACATGCGAACTCCTTGATCAGCCCTTCACCGAACCGCCGGCCATTCCTTCGATGAAGTGGCGCTGCAGCAGGACGAAGAGGATTACGATGGGAAGAATGATGATGAGGGCGGCGGCCATGATCTCACCCCAGTCGGACGAGTATTGGCCGGAAAGCAGGAAGAACGAGACGACGGCCGTCAGCCTGTCCTGGCCCTGCAGGAACGTCGTGGCGATCAGGAACTCGTTCCAGGAATAGAGGCCGATGATCAGCGCCACCGTCAGGATCCCGGGCGAGACGATCGGCAGGAAGACGCGGCGGAACACCTGCCAATGCGTCGCCCCGTCGATCAGCGCTGCTTCCTCCAGCTCCTTGGGAACCGCAAGGAAGTAAGTCCGCAGCAGCATGATCGCGAAGGGCGAATAGACCGCCGTATAGATGAAGGCGACGGCGACAGGGTTGTTGATCAGCCCGAAGCGGGCAAAGCCGAAATAGAGCGGGAAGAGGAAGAGCTGGATCGGCGCGGTGGTGCTGGCCAAGAGATAGAAGGTCAGGATTTTCCAGCGCTTGATCTTCTGGCGGGCCAGAACATAGGCGGTCAGCGATCCGGTCGAGCAGACGAGGATGATCGTCAGGCCCGTCAGCACGGCGGAGTTCAGCAGCGTCTGGCCGAAATTCGCGTCCGTCCAGGCGCGGGTGAAATTGTCCCAGCGGATGACGGAGGGGAGCGCCAGCGGATTCTGGACGATCTCTGCCGATGGCTTCAATGCGTTGAGCACGGTCAGCGCGATGGGAAACAGGGTGACGATCAGCAGCACCGACAGGGTGATGTAGACGATCGCGAAGGTGAGGCGGCTTTCGGTGATGTTCATTGTTCGAACTCCGTCGCTTGGGCGCGGATGTAGAAGACGGTTGCGGCCAGGCCGAAGAGGCTGATCACCACCGAGATCGCTGCCGCCTTGCCGACAGCAAGGTCGTAGAAGGCCGAGCGATAGGCGAAGGTCGATAGCACTTCGGAGGAATAGGCCGGGCCGCCCTGGGTCAGGATGTAGACGAAGTCGAAGACCAGGAACGACCAGATGACGGTCATGATCATCATCAGCGTGATGGTCGGCATGATGCCTGGCAGGAGGACATAGCGGATGGTCTGGAAGAAGGTTGCACCCTCGATGCGCGACGCTTCGATCTGTTCGTTCGGCACCTGACGCAGGGCCGCGAAGAAGATGACGCAGAGGAAGCCCCACCAATGCCAGAGGTCGACGACCGCGATACCATAGAGCGCGCTCGACGTCTCGGTCAGAGGATTGGCGATATCGAGACCCATGCGCTGCAGAAGGCCGGTGATGCCGGTGACCGGCGAATAGATCATGCCCTGCCAGACACGGCCGGTGATCGCCGTGGCGATGATAACAGGCAGGAAATAGACGACCTGGAAGAAGTTCGAGCCGCGGCGCACGACCAGCATCATGGTGGCTGCCAGCAGGCCCATGGCGATCGGTACCGTCAGGAAGATAAGCGTCCAGATGATGTTGTTGGTCAACGCCGTCCAGAACACGCTGTCGTCCCAAAGGGCCTGGAAATTGTCGAGGCCGACGAACACGGGCGTGCTGATGCCGTCCCATTCGAAGAAGGCGAGAGCCACCGTGAGCAGCGCCGGTATGGCGATGATGACGACATTGATGATCAATGTCGGCAGGACGTAAAGTCGGTGCATTGCAGACCTTTCAAGGCAAACAGGCCACTCCCGCGCCGACGCGGCGCAGGCGAAGGTGAGGGCGCCGAAGCTGCGCCCTCACGGCCATTTTGATCAGCGGGCCGGGACCGCAGGCGCCTTTCCGGCCTTCATTTCCTTCTGGAAGGAAGCGTCCATCTTGGCGAGGAAGTCGGCGGTCGTTGTCTTCTTCAGCCAGACTTCCTCGATGCCGTTGATGACATAGCTGTCTGTCGCCGGCGGCAGGAAGGTCCAGGTCGTGTAGCCGTATTTGCCGTCGTTTACCGATGAGGAGAGGTTCTTCATCGTCTCGGTAAAGAGCGGCGTCACTTCGCTCGCCATCTTGACGTTGGAGATATCCTTCAGTGGAATGTTCCATTCGCCCTGCCAGGCCGAATTCATCGTCTCGTAGACTTCAGGCGAGAAGACATAGTTGATCGCCGCTGCCGCGCCATCCGGGTTCTTGGCCTTGGTGGCGATCGAGAAGGTGGAGCCGATGCCGAGCGGGAAGACCGGGTCGCCCGAAGCACTCGGGAAGCCGACGAAGCCCGCCTCGCTGCCTGCCTTCTTGCCGTAGGTATCGACATTCTGGAACTGCCAGGTGCCGGTCGGCATCATCCCGGCCTTGCCGGATGCCATGGCGTCTGCTGCCTGTTCGCTGCTCGTCACCGAGAAGTAATTCTTGCCGAAATAACCCTTCTGCCACCAGGAATTCAGCCGGTCGATCGATTTGACGAAGGGCTCGGCGGTCCAGGGCATTTCGCCGCGCAGCGCCTTGTTCAGGTTTTCGGGGCCGGCAACCGAGTTGAGCGCCAGTGTCACGAACCACTCGTTTGCGCCGCGCCAATCGGCATTGCCTGCCGCAAACGGAGTGATGCCGTCCTTCAGCATGGCGTCGGCGACGGTCTCGAGTTCGTCCAGCGTCTTCGGTGCCTGCCAGTTCTTCTGGGCAAACAGCGTCTTGTTGTAGAACAGGCCGACCGTTTCGTAGGTCTTTGGCAGGGCGTAGATCTTGCCGTTATACTCGCCCATCTTCAGGAAGACCGGCAGGATACGGTCCTGCCACTTGTACTTGGCGGCATAGTCATCCAGCGGCATCAGCTGGCCGGACTGGGCCATCGGCGCGACATAGCTCGGGCCTGCCGTATAGACGACATCAGGACCGTTGCCGGAGAGCATGGCAACGCGCAGCTGCTTGTCGAGTTCGTTGCCGCGATAGTCGATGACAAGGCTGTAATCGGGATTGGCCTTGGCGAAGGGCTCGACGATATCTTTCTGGATCAGCTTCTGTTGGTCCGGGGTCGCCTGTTCGTACCACCAAGAGACCTTCTCCTGCGCGATGGCGATATGCGACGTGCTGGCAATCAATGCGGTGGCGGCGAAAAGCTTCAGCCTGGTCATAATGTTTCCTCCCTGGTTTGATGCATGTGCTCCGGCTGTCCCTTGAAGGGGGCAACCGAGGCGCGGATGATGAGTTCGTATGGCATTTCTTCTGCCTGGCCGGGTTCGGAGGCCCCGTCTGCCAGCCGTTCGATCAGTTTCTCGGCGGCGCGGGCGCCGATCCGATCCTGAAACTGTGCGACTGTCGTCAGTGCCGGTGTCACCAGCGCTGCCGCCAGAATGTCGTCGAAACCGGCAACCGAAACGTCGCCGGGAACGGACAGGCCGTGGGCGGCGAGGCTCTGCATGGTGCCGATCGCCATCAGGTCGTTGGCCGCGATGATGGCGCTGACCGGACGGCCGCTTTCCAGCAGGCGGTCGGCGATCTCGCGCCCGCCCTCCAGCGTGAAATGCGCGGCTTCCAGCACGATCGGCGCGGCACCCATGGTCGCCATCGCCTCGAGATAGCCCTGCAGGCGGACCTGCTGCGGACCGCCGGGCGCTGCGATCATGGCGATCGACCGGTGGCCGAGGTTCAGAAGGTGCTTGGTCAGCGTCCGGGCGGCGGCGACGTTGTCGATGAACAGGTTGTCGATCGGCAGCGGGCCGCCGACCTTCCTGGAGACTTCGATACGGACGACGGGAACGCCCGTCTTGCCGAGCGGCGCGAGATCCCTGGCGCTGGTCTTGAAGAATACGCCGACCACGCCGTCGAAGCGGCCCTGCTGCGCGGCTAGGATCACCTGCCGCTCATTGTTCAGCTCGCCCTCGGTATCGATCGTCACCACTTCGTAGCCGGCGGCGCGCGCGACCTTCTGCACGGCAACGACGAGCGAGGGATAAAAGGGGTTCGCGAGATCCGGAACCACGCAGGCGATCACATAGGTCCGCTTGGTCCGCAGCGCCTGCGCAAACCGGTTCGGCTGATAGCCGAGTTCCAGGATTGCCGCCTCGATGCGTTCGGCGGTCTCAGGCGTAACCTTCTCACGGCCACCATTGAGGATCAGCGAGACGGTGGCTTGCGCAACGCCCGCTCTTTCGGCCACCTCCTTCTGCGTAATCCGCCGTCCCGTCACCTGAGATATCCATAATTGATACGTAGCAACAACTTATTGCTACGTATCAATTAGTCAATGGCGATATTTAAGTTCGCTGGAGCCCCCGTCCGCTTTAGCCTATCGCGGCGTCTTTAGCGGATGCGGATGCAAGCGCTATTTCAGAGGGTTGGAGGGGGCGCGGTCCCGGCAGAATTTCCGGCACGGGCGTCACGATAGATGTGGATTTCGCTTCGCTCGCCATTCATGATCCGGCCCAATGAAGGAGCAGGAGGACGACAGAATGGATTGGAATGGGCGCCGCGTGCTGGTGACGGGAGCTGGCAAGGGCATCGGCCGGGCGACGGCGGTGATGCTGGCAAAGCGCGGGGCAAAGGTCGTCGCTCTCAGCCGCAGTGCCGATGATCTGGCGAGCCTTGCCGCGGAGATCGCCTGCGAGACGATCTGCGCCGACCTTGCCGGGATCGGTGCGATTGAAGCGGCGGTCCGCCTGGCGCTTCCGGTCGATCTGCTCGTCAACTGCGCCGGAACGACCGTGCTGCAGAGCTTCGTGACCAGTGATCTCGCGGAATTCAACCGGGTGATGAACGTCAACACGGTCGCGCCGATGGTGCTGTCGCAGATCGTGGTGCGGGATTGGCTGGCCCGCGGCATCAAGGGCGCGATCGTCAACGTTTCCAGCGATGCGGCGCGGCGCGGTGTCGCCAATCACACCGCCTATTGCGCCTCGAAGGCAGCGCTCGATGCGATGACGCGGGTGATGGCAGCCGAGCTCGGCCCGTCAGGCATCAGGGTTAACAGCGTCAACCCGACGGTGACGCTGACGCCGATGGGCGAGCTTGCCTGGAGCGATCCGGCCAAGGCCGATCCGGTCAAGGCCCGCATTCCGCTTGGCCGGTTCCTCGATCCGGACGAGGTCGCCGAGGCGATCCTGTTTCTGCTCAGCGACGGTGCATCGATGGTCAACGGTGTGTCGCTGCCTGTCGATGGCGGTCTCGCGGTTTCCTAGGTGGCCGATTTGGCCGTCAGCCGTGCCTGCAGGATGACGACGACGAGCAGGAAAGCGCCGCGAATCACCGATTGCCAATAGGCAGACAGCGAGATCCAGCCGAGACCGTTCTCGAAATTCAACACGTTGAAGACCATGCCTAGCAGCAGCGCGCCTGCCAGCGTTGCCCCGACCGACCCGGATCCGCCGGTCAGGAGCGTGCCGCCGACGACGACCGAGGCGATGGCGAAAAGCTCCCAGCCGACGCCTTCGGTCGGCTGTCCCGCGCCGAACTGGGCAGCGAGGATCACGCCTGCAAGTCCGGCAAGCGCGCCCGAGAGAGCATAGATCGCAAACAGCGTGCGATTGACCTTCAGGCCCATCAGCGCGGCCGTGTGCTCGCCATCGCCGATCGCCAGAATATGGCGGCCGGAGGGGCGGCGTTCGAGGAAAATCCATCCGGCGATGTAAGCAGCGAGCGCGATCCAGGCTGGGATCGGAAAGCCGAGGAAATCGTCCTGGCCGATCGATACGAAAGCGGTGTCGTAGTCGACGGAGACCGATTGATTGTCAGCTAGCAGCAAGGCGGTGCCATAGGCGGCGAGCATAGCGGCCAGTGTGGCGATGAACGGCTGAATCCGCATCTTGGAGATGACGAAGCCGTTGAGCATGCCGACGAGCAGACCGGCGCCGACGCCCGCCACCAGCCCCGCCGCCCAGCCATAGGGCGAGGCGAGTGCGGAAACGACGCTTGCCAGCGCCGCAACCCCGCCGACGGAGAGATCGATGCCGCCGGTCATGATCACGAAGGCCATGCCGAGCGCGATCAGCGCGAACATCGAATTGTAGCGCAGGAAGCTCAGGATATTGAAGGGCGACAGGAAATTCTCGTAGCGCAGGGCGCCGAAGAGAATGAGCGCGGCCAGCGCGATCAGTACGCCGAGGCGGGCAAGGTCACCGGCGGATTTCGGGGCGAAGGGTTTGAAGAGGGCGGAAAGCATCTCGGTGTCCTCAGGTCTTGTCGGCGCGCTGCTGGATGAAGACGGCAATGACGATCAGTCCCGCCTTGACGATCAGCGCGGCGGCATCGGGCACGCCATTGGCAAGCAGCGTGTAGCGCACCAGCTGAATGACGAAGGCGCCAAGCAGCGTGCCGAAGATATTGGCCCGCCCGCCCGTCAGCAGCGATCCACCGACGGCGACGGCGGCAATCGCGTCAAGCTCCATGCCCATGCCGACCAGATTGGCGTCGCTGGCGGAGTTTCTGGCCACGACGATCAGCCCCGCGATACCGGCAAGCGCACCGCTGATCACATAAACCAGCGTCTTCACCCGCTTGACCGGAATGCCCGTCAGCCGCGCCGCCTTTTCGTTGCCGCCGACGGCGATGATCTGGCGGCCGATGACAGTGAAGCGGATCAGCGCATAGGCGAGGGCGGCAATGACGATCATCAGAGCCACCTGCGCCGGGATGCCGGCGAAATGGCCCATGGCAATCCATTGGAATGCCGGGTTCTTGAAGACCTGCAGATTGCCATTGGTCATCACCTGCGCGATGCCGCGCCCGGCGATGAACAGCACCAGGGTGGCGACGATCGGCTGGATCGAGAAATGCGTGACGAGAAAGCCGTTGAACCAACCAAACAGCATGGCGACGATGACCGGCACCACGAAAGCAAGGCCAACGGCAAGCGCGACGTTGTCGATCGGGAACAGGGTTCCCAGGAAGATCATCGGCGCGATGGCGCCCGATATTGCCATCAGCGAGCCGACCGAAAGATCGATGCCGCCGGTGGCGATCACCAGCGTCATGCCGGTTGCGACGATGACGATCGTGGCGACCTGGGTCAGATTGACGTTCAGCGTCTGCCACGAGAAGAAGTTCGGGGTGATCGCAATGTTGACGGCGATCAAGAGCAGGAATGCAGCTAAGGTGCCGTAGCGGCTGGCGATGCGAAGCGCTGACGCCTTCGACATGGTTGACGGCTTGATGGCGGTATCCGATATCGTCATGTCAATTCACCTGATGCGCCATGGCGGCAAGGAGGCTTTGCTCCGAGAGTTCACGTCTCGGCAGAACCGCGACCGACATGCCGTCGCTGAGCACGGTGACGCGATCGGCGGCGGCCAGCAGCTCTTCCAGTTCCGACGAGATCATCAGCACGCTGAGGCCATCATCTGCGAGGTTTCGCAGCAGCCGCAGGATCTCGGACTTGGCGCCGATATCGATGCCGCGTGTCGGCTCGTCGACGATCAGCACTCGCGGATCGGTGCAGAGCCAGCGGGCCAGCAGCACCTTCTGCTGGTTGCCGCCCGACAGTTCCTTGATCGGCTGGTCCGGAGAGGCACATTTGACGCCGAGCGATTTGATGAAGCGGGCGACGATCTCGTCCTGGCGGGCGCGGTCGACGATGCCTGCTTTCTTCAGTTTTGGCAGCAGCGCCAGCGTCATGTTCTCGCGGATACTCATATCCGGAATGATCCCGTCGATCTTGCGGTCTTCGGAAACGAGCCCGATGCCATCGGCGATCGCCGCGGCCGGTTCGGCATAGCTGCGCGAGGTGCCGTTGAAGCTCAGGCTGCCGCGCTCCAGCTTGTCGACGCCGAAGATGATGCGGGCGGTCTCCGTGCGGCCGGAGCCGAGAAGGCCGGCCAGTCCGGAAATCTCGCCCTCGCGGATCAGCAGATCGACGTCGCGGACGCGCAGGCCCGAACCGGCGCCCTGCAGCTCAAGGCGCACCGGCCGTTCGATCGCATTGTCGGCATCGCGGCTGAGCGCTTCGAAAGCCGCCAGTTCGCGGCCGAGCATGTGGCGCACCAGCTCCATTTTGGGGATATCCTTCATGGCGCTGACGGCAACCGTCTGGCCGTCACGCATGATGGTGACGCGGTCGCAAATCGCATAGAGCTCGTCGAGGCGGTGGCCGATGAAGATCACTGCGACGCCGCTTTTCTGCAGTGTGCGGATCGTCTCGAAAAGGACGGCGACCTCGCGCTCGTCCAGCGATGAGGTCGGCTCGTCCATGATCAGCAGCCGGGCGTTCTGGGTCACGGCGCGGGCGATCGACACCATCTGGCGGGTGGCGGCGCTGAAGCGCGCAACCGGCAGATCGACGTCGATATCGAGATTGAAGGTGGCAAGCACCTTGCGGGCGCCATCGCGCATGGCGCGGCGGTCAAGGAAGCCGAATTTCTTCGGTTCCCGCGACAGATAGATGTTCTCGGCGACGGAGCGCTGCGGCGCCAGGTTGATCTCCTGATAGATCGTGGCGATCCCGGCGGCCTGGCTTTCTGCCGGCGTCGAGAAGGCGACGTCCTCGCCGTTGAAACAGATCGATCCTTCGTCGCGCTGATAGGCGCCGGTCAGGATCTTGATCAGCGTCGACTTGCCGGCGCCGTTCTGGCCGACAAGCGCCATAATCTCGCCCGCGGCAATATCGAGGGAAGCGGCGCGCAGCGCGGCGATCCCGGCAAAGGATTTGGAGATACCCTGCATCGACAGCAGCATGCCGGTCGACTCCGTATTCAATAAAGGAAAAGCCGGCCGGAACGGCGTCTGCCGAACCGGCCGGAGCGGTCACGCTGGGAGTTTAGTAGGCGCTGGAGAGCTCGGCCTTGGCGTTGGATGCATCGTAGAACTTGTCGTCGTTGATGACCCAAGGCTCGATCTTCTCGCCCTTTGCATAGCGCGCCATCGTTTCGAAAGCCTTCGGTCCGAAACGCGGGTTGCATTCGACGACTGCGCCGATCTTGCCTTCAGCCACGAGGCCGACAGCTTCCTTGCCGCCGTCGATCGACAGCACTAGGATGTCCTTGCCCGGCACCTTGCCGGCGGCTTCGATGGCGGAGATGGCGCCGATCGCCATTTCGTCATTGTGGGCGTAGACGATATCCGCATCCGGATGCGCCTGAAGCAGCGCTTCGGCAACCTGGCGGCCCTTGTCGCGGGCGAAATCGCCGGACTGCGATGCGACGATCTCGAAGCCGCCAGCGGCCTTGATGGCGTCGTCGAAGCCCTTCTTGCGGTCGTTGGCAGGCGAGGAGCCGGTCGTGCCTTCGAGCTCGATGATCTTCTTCTTGCCGTTGGCGTTCTTCGCCAGCCATTCGGCAACGCGCTGGCCTTCCTTGATGAAGTCGGAGCCGATGAAGGTCAGGTAGTCCTTGCCGGGCTTGGCGAGCTTCGGATCGACGCTACGGTCGAGCAGGATGACCGGGATTCCGGCCTTCTCGGCAGCCTTGACGGCCGGGATCAGCGGCTTTTCTTCGCGCGGCGAGAGGAAGATCAGGTCGACGCCCTGGGCGATCATCGAGTTGACGTCGGCAACCTGCTTGGCGGCCGAGCCGGCGGCATCGGTATAGACCAGCTGGTAGCCAAGCTTTTCAGCCTGCGCCTTCATGCTTTCGGTCTGGGCGATGCGCCACGGATTGTTTGATTCGGTCTGCGCGAAGCCGACCTTGTACTTTTCCTTCTGCTTCAGCGCAGGCACTTCTGCCATGGCAACTGTGCCGGCCACGGCGACGGCGCCGAGTGCGGTTGCAGCAAGCATGAATGTACGACGTGAGAATGCGGACATCTCAGTTTCTCCTCCCGAATTTTCCGGTATCTTCCCAACCGGCAGTGAGCAATAACTGCTTCACATGAGCTAATCTTGTAGCTAATAATATTAGCAGTCAAGCGTCATTTTATGAGCTATTGCACAAATTTTGGTTTGTGCTGCAGCAAGTCATCGGGAGGATATTGTGATGACGAAAAAGAATGGCCGCGGCGGGGAAAACGGGCGCCGCGGTGAGGCTGGACGGCCTACAATGACCGATGTTGCCCGTATTGCGGGCGTTTCGCAGTCCAGCGTGTCGCTTGTGCTCAATGAAATGTCGGGATCACGCATCTCGCCGGACACCCAGGCCAAGGTTTTGGAGGCTGCTCATAAAATTGGTTATAAATTACCTGGAGTTCGTCATGAAGCTCAGCCGGACACGCGAATCGAGAAAGACACGATCGCCTTCGTCGTCGACGAAATCTCCACCAGCCCGCATCCCGTTGTCAGCCTCGACGGCGTGCGCGATTTTGCTTTCGAGCAGGGTTTCCTGACCTCGGCGCATGCAACGCGTTCCAATCCGGATCTCGAAGACGCCGTGCTGCGCTCGATCCTGCGCGACCCGACGATCGTCGGCGTCATCTATGCGACGATCTTCACCCGCAAGGTGAAGGTGCCGGAACTGCTGAAGAACATCCCGACCGTATTGCTGAACTGCTATGCCGAGCCGCGTCAGCATATGGCGATCGTGCCCGGCGAAGTGGCGGGCGGCTTTGCCGCGACGGCGCATCTGACCTCGCTCGGCCACCGGCGCATCGGCTTCATCAACGGCGAACCCTGGATGGACGCGGCGGTCGATCGCCTCAAGGGCTACAAGCAGGCGCTCGCCACCGTCGATGTCGCCTTCGACGAGACGCTGGTGCGCGACGGCGACTGGCTGCCCTTGCGCGGCTATGAGGCTGGTCTCGACCTGTTGTCGATGAGCAATCCGCCGACAGCGATCTTTTGCGGCAACGATCTGATGGCGATCGGCGTGATGAAAGCGGCGGCCGAGAAGGGCTTTCGCGTTCCCGAAGATCTCTCCGTCATGGGCTATGACGACCAGGAGCTGGCGCGCTACACCCATCCGCCGCTCTCGACGCTGGTCCTGCCGAACTACGAGATGGGGCAGAAGGCGGCGGAGACGCTCATCGATATGGCCATCCACGGCAAGACGCTGCGGCCGATGACCATCAAGGTCGATGGTCCGCTCGTCGTCAGAACCTCGACCGCAAAGACCAAACCCTGATCAGCCGACGGCGCTGATCACCAGGGTCACGGAAAAAAACATCAGCACGGCAGAGGCGCAGCGCTGCGCCAGCAGAGGCATGGCGGTGCCCCGCCCGATGATCAGCCGGCCAAGGACAATCCAGAGCGTCGACGTCACCGTGACCGATGCCACGAAGATCAGCACTGTCAGCAGGAGCGGCGCCTCGACGGCCGGCACCATGGTCAGGCCGATGATGATGGCTTTCGGGTTGAGCAGGGTGGTGAGGAAAAGTTCGCGGATGCCGACCGGCGCTGCCGCCCCTTCAGATTGCGACCGCCAGAGCTTCAATGCCAGAAACAGAACCCAGACCGCCGATATCAGCCGCACTGCCTGCGCAATGGCCGGATGCGCGTGAAGGAATGGACCGGCGATGCCGGATACCGGCAGGATGACCAGCAGATAGGCGGAGACAACAGCGAGCAGCAGGGACGTCAGGCGTTTCACCGTCAGGCCTGGTGACATCATGGCAAGGACGGCGTTCGTCGGCCCGGGCAGGATGAGCAGTGCCAGGATGCCCAGAGAGAAAGTCGGCAGGTTCATCTGATTGTGTGTCCTTGAAGCCTGCGGTTTCAGTAGGCAACGATAGTCCCTGCCCGTTGCCATTTCCAGCGGGTGCGTGCGCGGATTTATAAGGCTGGCCGGTTGGGGAAGGGGAGCCCGGCCGCGTTTGGCGTATGGATCGAAGCGCTGTCCGCCGGATCGTCCATCGCGCGCAGGCCACGCCAGTTTCGGACGTGGTTGGCATTGATGAAGATCATCCCGGTGGCGTCGGGTTCGATATTCTGTGTCCTGATGACATCGCAGAAGGCTTCGAGATGTTGCAGAAGCCGGCTTTCTGTTGCCCTTGGCGGGGAAGCGATGCTGAGCAGCGCGCGCCGGGTGATGATGACGGTGCGTGCCACTGCCCCATCGAGCATCTCGATACGGCCGCACTTTTCCCTCTCGTCCAGTCGCGCAGCAATGATCGCGTATCGCATCGAATGGTCCTCTCACGCCCGCAACGCGCCAAGTCTACGCGATGCATGGAGACGATACTTTGATTTCGATCAAGACCGCCTGAGGCGTGTCCGGTTCGTTGATCTAGGACAAGGAAGGGTGAGCGGCCGCGCGGCATAAGCCCGCGAGACGAAGATGAAGGAAATCACGATGTCCGATGCCCTGGTCGCCAAATATGGTGAAGCCCGCCTGCCGCGCTACACCAGTTATCCAACAGCACCGGCCTTTTCGGCTGCCGTCGGCCCGGAGGCCTATGCGGATGGGCTGGCGCGGCTCGGTGCGGCCGATCCGGTATCGCTTTATCTGCATATCCCGTTCTGCCGCTCGATGTGCTGGTATTGCGGCTGCCACACGTCGGTGACGCGCCAGGACGGACCGGTTGCCGATTATCTCGACGTGCTGAGCGAGGAGATCGAACTGGTGTCGCAGGCAGCCGGCAATGATCTGCCGGTTCGAAACATCCATTTCGGCGGCGGCACACCGACGATCATGACGCCTCAGGCCTTTGCCGCATTGATGGCGAAGCTGAGGAGCGCCTTCCGGTTCGAGGCGGATTGCAGCGTTGCCGTCGAGATCGATCCGCGAACCCTGTCCGCAGCAATGATTGGCGCGCTCGGCGACAACGGCGTCGATCGCGCCAGCCTCGGGGTCCAGAGTTTCGATCCGCGGGTGCAACATGCGATCAACAGGATACAGACCTTCGATCAGACGAAAGCAGCCGTCGAAGGCTTGAGGGAAAACGGCACCCGCAGCATCAATTTCGACCTGATCTACGGCCTGCCGCTGCAGACCGTGCGCTCCTGTCTTGAGACGGTCAGGATGGCTGTCGAGCTCCGGCCGGAACGGTTTTCGGTATTCGGTTACGCCCATATCCCGTCCTTCAAGAAGCATCAGCGGCTGATCGACGAGACGCAGCTGCCGGATGCCAGCCAGCGCAATGCCCAGGCCGAGGCGATCGCCGACGAACTCGTCGGCGCCGGTTATGTCCGCATCGGCCTCGATCACTTCGCGCTGCCGCATGACCCGCTGGCGCTGGCATCGCATGAGGGAACGCTGCGGCGGAATTTTCAGGGATATACCACCGACGACTGCGAAACGCTGATTGGTCTCGGCGCCTCTGCGATCGGCAAGCTTCCCGGAGGCTATGTCCAGAACGAGGTCGCCCCCGGCCGCTATGCGGAGCGCGTCACCTCCGGCATCCTGCCGACTGCGAAAGGCTATGTGCTGAGCGCTGAGGACAGGCTGCGGGCAAAGGTCATCGAAAGGCTGATGTGCAGCTTCGAGGCCGATCTTGCTGCGCTCAGCGGCGAAGCCGGATATGACCCTGCCTTCCTGACGCGCCGCAACGAGCGGCTGGCGCAACTGCTGGCCGACGGCGTGGTGACGCTGGCGGACGGGCGGCTGACCGTTTCGCAGCAAGCACGCTTCATGGTGCGCGCCGTGGCCGCTGCCTTCGATGCCTATCTCGGAGCGCCGGGGCGCACGCATAGCAAGGCTGCCTGAAACGGCTACAACTCTCTGACGAGGCGACCCCTCCATAGCCGGGGATTGCGATCAAAATCTCATAGTGGGCGCTGCCCGCGGGGTTGCCCTTTTGGCCGATGGCTGCAAATTGTCTGCTAATGCCCGACCGACGTGGCATGAAAAACGGATGGCCGTGCCTGTCCGTCGGAGCAGCAATGAATCTTTTCGTCACAGATCTCCACCACGATGGGTGGCGGAGCCAGCCCCTTCAGATGGTGCCGAAGAAGAAGGAGCGAAAGCTTGCGCCGGAAAAGCCGAAGACGCTTCTCCAGCAGCTCGCCGCCACGCCCGACAAGCTGTTCACCGGCGCCTTCCGCCAGCAATATGGGGCGCTCTGCTACCGCAAGGCGCCGGGCAGCTCCGGCATCGAAGTGCTGGTGATGACCTCGCGCGAAAGCCGGCGATGGGTGATCCCCAAGGGCTGGCCGATGAAGAAGAAGAAGCCCTATGAGGCGGCGGCGACCGAAGCCTGGGAAGAGGCTGGCGTGCGTGGCACCGTCGGCAAGAAGCCGGTCGGCCGCTACACGTACCTGAAATGGCTCGACAATGGCGACGTCGCCCCCTGCATCGTCGATGTCTATACGGTCGAGGTGCTGGAGCAGTCCGAGAACTTCAAGGAGCGAGGCCAGCGGGTGCTTGCCTGGGTCGAGCCGGAAGAGGCGGCGCGGCGCGTTCGCGAGATCGAGCTGAAATCCCTGCTGGTCGATTTCAAGGTCAAGTGACAGCCCATTGCCGCCCAAATCACGGTCTTGTTGATCGATCTCAAAGAAAATCCTGACTGTTCTCTATAGCCCGTCTTCGGACGAACACGCCGATGGCCTCGTGTTCGCCGGTTCAAGGGGGCTTGGAATGATAGATGAGACACGTGGCGGCCTCGATGCACTGGAAACGCACCTTAGCGAATTGTCGTCTTGGTGCGATCTGATCGAGGCGATTGCCGATTTTCTGCCCTGCCATGTCGATGAGGGATTGTGCAGGACACTGACGCGAGACCTCGTTCCGCTTTTGGTGAGGATACATCAGTTGGAAGAGACCAGCGTCGATCGGCATCCTGCCCTCGCTATCAGCGTCCCGGCACCGAGAGACGAAGAGCAGCGCCGGATTTCCGATCGGCTCGAGCAACGCGATATGGCAGAGCGCGCCGTCAAGGTGTTGTGCGACTTGAGCAGGGGGCGAAGCAGCCTCTCGGCGGACGCCATCGCCTATGCGCTCCGTTCATTCTGCTGCCCGGCGCGCCGGCATATCAAAGAAGAGCGGCAGCTGATCGGCGAGATCCGCCAGGCGATCGCGGTGCCTTCTCTCGTATCAGACGCGAAGCTGACGCCTGCCGGCGCTTGATCTACGTCAAGGCGTAGCGCTCCCGCCCGTTGTTCACTTCGCGCGGTGAGAGAAGGAGCTCCGTGATGTTTGTGAACGATATCGTGCCGATCGGCGATGACGCGTTATCGACTGCCGTGCGCAGCCGGCTGCAGATGGAACTCGGGCTGACACATGACGTGGTGAAGGCGACCGTGGCGAACGGCGTCGTCACCCTCAAGGGGCGGCTGGCAAGCACGGGAACGCGCGAGGCGGCAGGTGCTGCTGCCGGAAATGTGCGAGGCATCAAGCGTGTCGTCAACGACGACATCTCGACGGCGTATCATCTGGTGCGGCGTCTGGCGCCTTAGGCCAGGGATTGCTCGCCTCAATCCCACGTCTTGCGTTCGCGAGCTTTTTGCCGCAATGCCTCGAACACGCTTCGAGCCTGCGGCGAAAGCTCCTTGCCCTTCAATTGCACCAGGCCGAAGCCCGGAATGTCGATGCGGGCGTGGATCGGCAGCGCCGTCAGCAGCTGGTGCTGGTCGAGCATCTCGGCGACGGTCTTGGCGAAGATCCCGACCCGGCCGCTGCTCTTGACGAGCAGGATGGTCATGAGCACCGACGAAGTGGAAATGACACTGCGCGGCACGATGGCATGCGCCCGGTGATAATCATCCATCACATCCCGCAGATAGGAGCCTTCCGGCTGCAGCACCCAGTCGAGCCCCTCGAGATCTGCCTCCTCTACGGCCGGTTTTGCAGCCAGCGGATGCCCGCGCGCCACCACCATCCGGAAGGTTTCCTCGCCGAGCGGCTCGTAGTCGAACATTGTCCGGTTGAAATTCTCGGGCAGACGGCAGATCGCGAAATCGAGGCTCCCGGCGCTCAGCTGTGCGAGAAGCGCATCGCTGCTGCCGTGCGAGACGTTGATGTCGAGATCCTGATACCCAGCCTGCGCATCGTTGAGGGCGGGAACGACGATCTCGGAAGCGGGCGTCATCACCGTGCCGATGCTGACGCTGCCGCGCTTGCCCGAGGCAATGACCTTCATGTCGTATTCGGCGCGTGCCGCTTCCGCCAGCAAGGTCCGGGCGTAGCGCGCCAGAACCTTGCCCTCCGGCGTCAGCGCCGTTCCGCGGTTGTGCCGTTCGAACAGCCGATGCCCGGCCAGTGATTCGAGCTCGACCAGCGTTCGCGACAGCGAGGGCTGGGACAAGCCGAACATTCCGGCTACGCTGCCGACCTTGCCGTGCTCTTCCAGAGCGACGAGCATGCGCAGATGCTTGAGTTTGAAGGCGTCAAGCCTTGTCATCATCACTCCTGATATTCGGTTTTGCTAAGTCAGAATAGGAGAACGGTATTATACAATCCGCCTGCCTTAGGATATTTGCATGTCAATAAACAACGTGGATAGCGCAATGACCCAACACGACAGCAAGCCCCGCCTTCGTTCCCGCGCCTGGTTCGACAATCCTGATAATGCCGACATGACGGCGCTTTATCTCGAGCGCTACATGAATTTCGGCCTCAGCCAGGAAGAGCTGCAGTCGGACAAGCCGATCATCGGCATTGCCCAGACAGGCTCCGATCTGTCGCCTTGCAACCGGCATCATCTTGAGCTCGCCAATCGCCTGCGCGAAGGCATTCGCGAAGCCGGCGGCATCGCCATCGAGTTTCCGGTTCATCCGATCCAGGAAACCGGCAAGCGTCCGACCGCGGGCCTTGACCGCAACCTTGCCTATCTCGGCCTCGTCGAAGTGCTCTACGGCTATCCGCTCGATGGCGTGGTGCTGACCATCGGCTGCGACAAGACCACGCCGGCCTGTCTGATGGCGGCGGCCACCGTCAATATTCCGGCGATCGCGCTCTCCGTCGGGCCGATGCTGAACGGCTGGTTCCGCGGCGAGCGCACCGGCTCCGGCACCATCGTCTGGAAGGCCCGCGAGCTACTGGCAAAGGGCGAGATCGATTATGCGGGCTTTGTGAAGCTTGTTGCGTCGTCGGCCCCTTCGACCGGCTATTGCAACACCATGGGCACGGCGACGACGATGAATTCGCTGGCCGAAGCCCTCGGCATGCAGCTTCCGGGTTCGGCCGCCATTCCGGCGCCGTATCGCGACCGTCAGGAGATTTCCTATCGCACCGGCCTGCGCATCGTCGATATGGTCCGCGAAGACCTCAAGCCATCGGATATCCTGACGAAGGATGCCTTCATCAACGCCATCCGCGTCAATTCGGCGATCGGCGGATCGACCAATGCACCGATCCATCTCAACGCGCTGGCCCGCCATATCGGCGTCGAGCTGACGGTCGACGACTGGCAGACCTATGGCGAGGAAGTGCCGCTGCTCGTCAACCTGCAGCCGGCCGGTGAATATCTCGGCGAAGACTATTATCACGCTGGCGGCGTTCCCGCCGTGGTGAATGAGCTGATGGGCCAGGGCCTGATCAAGGAAGACGCGCTGACGGTCAACGGCAAGTCGATGGGCGACAACTGTCGCGGGCAGACGATCCAGGACGAAAAGGTCATCCGCCGCTACGAGACACCGCTGAAGCCACGTGCCGGTTTCCGCGTGCTGCGCGGCAATCTGTTCTCCTCGGCGATCATGAAGACCAGCGTCATCTCGCCGGAGTTCCGCGAACGCTACCTCTCCAATCCCAAGGATCCGGAAGCTTTCGAGGGCAGGGCGGTCGTCTTCGATGGTCCCGAAGATTATCACAAGCGGATCGACGATCCGTCGCTCGGGATCGATGCCTATACCATCCTCTTCATGCGCGGCGCCGGTCCGATCGGCTATCCGGGTGCCGCAGAGGTCGTCAACATGCGTGCGCCCGACTACCTCTTGAAGCAGGGCGTCTCGTCGCTGCCCTGCATCGGCGACGGACGCCAGTCTGGCACATCAGGCAGCCCGTCGATCCTCAACGCTTCGCCGGAAGCCGCCGCGGGCGGCGGGCTCGCGGTTCTGAAGACTGGCGACCGGGTGCGTATCGACGTTGGCCAGGGCCGCGCCGATATTCTGATCTCGGACGCCGAGCTTGCCGAGCGGCATGCGACTCTCAAGGCCGATGGTGGCTACCGCTATCCCGACCACCAGACGCCATGGCAGGAAATCCAGCGCTCGGTCGTCGGCCAGCTGGAAACCGGCGCGGTGCTCGAACCGGCGGTCAAGTATCAGCGCATTGCCCAGACCAAGGGCGTGCCGCGCGACAACCACTGAGCTGAAATCAGCTGCGATGAAACAAAAATGGCACGGGCTCGCCCGTGCCATTTTTGTTTTGGCGGCCAGGCGGCGGCCGCTCAGAAAGGCAGTGGCGAGCCGAGAAGTGCCAGGATCAGCGATGTCAGCGCCACGAGAAAAGCTATTCCGAATGAAATATGGATTTTGGTCAATTTAGGTCCCTCGAATTGAAAGACCCGCCTAAAAAGGCGGGTCTCCTGAACAGGACGCTTCGCTACTCGAACTCTGGCGAAGCCGTTTCATGAGCGGCCCCCCAGCCCCTCGGAAAAAAGCTAATCACAACCTCGGATCATCGTCGCGTGACATCGGCGTGACACGGCCCCGGCGGTGCAAAAGCTTGAGAGGAAAGGCGAAACCGTGCCCGTCTGAGCCGCCCAGCCGCTCTATCGCAAGGTCGCCCTCGAACGGGATCCGTCCTCGTCGATAAAGGTGACACTGGCTCCCTTCAGGATGACGCGCGAGCAATCCTCATCGTCGTCTTCGTCATCATCGTCGTAGTAGAAGCAGATCTCGTTGCCATCGACTTCCCATTCCCCGGTATAGCTCCCGTCAAGGCTGGAGCGCCCCTGAATCGAACCGTTGGCAAGAAGTTTCTCCTGATAGGCTGCGCCATCTTCCGTTCCAGAGACCGTCCTGCCGGCGAAGGCGGCCTTGATCTGCGCCCCGGACAGCGATGCCTCCTGGGCAAGCGCCGGCGTTGCTATGGCCATGGCGGCCAGGACTATGCGGAATCTCATCTACCCCTCCTCAAAGATCGTAGAGCATGATTGCGATTTCGATCAGGATACCGGCCAGGATGGCCGCTTCGATCACGCATGACACCAGGAACATGCGGTATTCGAAACTGCGTTCGGCAGCGGTTCCGTAGAGCGTCTCCCGCGCTTCGACCGCCTCGCCGATCAACTGAAGCCGGCGGCCGAAGTCCATCTGCTGGCAAAGTTCGAAGAAGCTGCGGCGGGAGGCGGCTGGAAGGCCGCGGTCGCCGCGCTCCAGAAGCAGCGTGGTCTTCAGAAACCACTGCCGAAGCCGTGCGGTTTCAGCCGCCTTGGCGGAGAGCTCACGGCTGATCTGGCGGCTGTAGGTACGGCGCTCAAGAAGCGCGGCATCGCGATATTGCCCATCCCAGGCGGTCTCGAATGCCCGCTCGGTATCCTCGATACCAAGCCAGAGCCAGCCGAATGCCCCGATGCCTATGAGCAGGTCTCTGAAAAGCTCCGGCGCGGACTGGATGACGACGCGGTGACCGCGGATGCTGATCTGCCCGTTGCGAAGTTTGAGATCGGCGGACAGGCTTTCGAATCGGTCTTGCGCGGCTGCGTTGCGCAGCCAGTCTGCTGCCGCTTCCTGTAGAGCAAAGGAGGTCTGGGAGCCGCTCGGCAGCAAGATGACTTCAAACTGCTGATCATTGGTATCGGGAAATGGCGCACCCGGAACGGTCTCGCTCTCGATCGGCGTGATCGATGCATGCAGCGAAACCGGACGTGGATATGAGAGGCTGCAAAGGAGGGGAGCGTCGGCGCGGCTGGCTTCACCCGGAGGAAGCAGGAACAGCCGGCAATGCTGAGCGCCGTTCGCAGCCATCGGCTACTCGTCCGCCAGCGCGGGCAGCTGCCGCATGCCGTCATCGACCGTATGGACATCGGGAGGCGGGATGAATGCCACGCCGTCTTCCAGCACCGGGCCGGCAAGGCCGAGCAGAAAGCCGGTCTCCTTGTCGAAGCAGAAGCGCGACATGATGAAGGCGCCAGTCGCGTGATCGAGCCAGTCATCGCCGAGCCTGGCATCGATCAGCTGGTCAAGGCGGACAGCATTCTCCTCTTCCGGGTCGAGCCAGTCTGACGCCAGAATGAAGCCCCACACGGCGAGAAACGACGGGATCGGCACCTGATAGCTGCTGACCTTGGTGAAGGCCGTCTGCAGCGTCCGGCGAAGTGCGGTGTGGCCCTTGTAGTTGCAGGACGAAAATTCGAGCGCCTGCACGACCAGAATGCCGCCGTCGCGCAGGCAGCCGCGCAGCGAGCGATAGAACTCCTTGGTGTAGAGGTGCTGGGCCGGGCCGTTATCCAGCATGTCCACGACGTCGATGATGATGATATCGAAGAGTTCGTCGGTCGTCTCCAAATAGTCCCGGCCGTCGCGATAATGCAATTCCGCCCGGGGATCGGTGAAAGCGCCGTAGTTCCAGGTGCCAAGATGTTCGCGGCAGCAATCGACCACATCCCGGTCGATATCGACCATCACGGCGCGCGTCACGTCGCGATAGGCAAGCACTTCGCGGAGCGTTGCGCCTTCACCGCCGCCGATGATCAGCACCTGACGCGGGTTGTCATGCATCAGCATGGCCGGATGCACGAGCAGTTCGTGATACAGCGCCTCGTCGTCCTCCGCGCTCTGGATGGCGCCGTCGAGGAACAGCGCACGGCCGAAGCTGTAGGTATCGGCGATCGTGACGTTCTGAAACGGCGTTCGAAACGAGCAGACGATGGACTGGGCGCGATAGTGATACTCGTCGAAGATATCGGCGTCCTCGAGAACGAAGACGCTGCCGCTCCGCGGCGGCACGTCGGTATCCAGCCCTTCGACAAAGACCCGGCCTGGCGGCAGCTCCGGCAGAGGGTAGGGCCGCGAAATCGCTGGCAGCGGCTCCAGTGCGGTTTCTTCCGGATCGTCCGAAATGACAATGACCATTACAGATCCGTTGCCTCTCTCCGAATGATCTGGCGCAGTTCCACCAGGGCAGGCGAGAGCGCCTCGACCAGTGCCGGCAGGGCATTCAGCGGATCGCAGGCGCCGCACATGAAGATATCGAGCGCTGCATACGCGTGCTCGGGCCATGTGTGGATGGACATGTGGCTTTCCGCCAGCGAGACGGTTCCTGTCACGCCGCCGCCGGGGTCGAAGACGTGAAAATTCATACCGAGAAGTGTAGCTCCCGCAGCTTTCACGGCTGCACGGAACGCTGCCTCGATATGTGCGACGTCACCGAGTTGTGCGGCGCCGCTGAAATCGGCGATGAGATGCCGGCCGGGAAGTTCGCCATTGGTCCTGCCCGCATGAACCACGCTGCCAACGGGCATGGGTGGCATGTAGCAGGCTGCAGACTTGCGATGAACGGACACCGTCATGGCGTCCCCGGCCGCTCTTCCACCCATGGAACCCAACATCGAACGGAGTTTGGAATGAGCATGCCACAAAATATTAGCCAGGCAACATATATTGCCGGGAGCCGGACGCGGGTCGCATTCAGGGGTTGCAACCCGCGCTCCGTCCGACGATGGACGCCTTATTGCGCGGCGGCCCTCGCAAGTTCACCGTCAAGGCGCTTGCGTGCCAGGTTCGGAACCTTGGCCGTCTTGATGGCGTCGAGATTGGCGGGTTGGTCGCCCACCTGAATCAGCGCTACCATACCCATGGCAAAATGCGGCGTGCACTTGACGACATATCCGCCGGGGATATCGAATTTCGTCTGGAACTGCTCGCTCGGCTTCGACTTGAATTCCGCAGCGCCATCCGGGATCAGACCCTTGAAGGTCTCGACATTGTGGCTCTTGTCGGTCGGCACGAAGGTCACGGTATCGCCGGGAGCGATCTTGATGAAGTCCGGCTCGAAGACCATGGCGCCATCAGTGCCTTTGTTGAGCATCTGGACCTGGTGATCGGCTGCCATCAGCGGCGCTGGCAAGGCGATCATGGCCGCCGTTGCGGCGATCAGGCCGTATTTCAAATTCATCGCACGTCTCCTGTTTTGCGGGCCGTTCGCCCGGAGACGTTCTAAGTCATCCACCAGCGGTGCTCTTTGATGCCGGTCAAACTTCAGGTGCGGAATCGGCGTTTTGCCCCGGGATCACCTGGCGTCGAGAAGGTCGCGGATCTTCGCGGCGAGCTCGCGGGCCGTGTAGGGCTTTCGCAGCCATTGGGCGCCGGGGATGACCTCGTTAGCCGCCAGCGCCGGTTCCGAGTAACCGGATGTGAAGAGCACGGCGATATCGGGCCGGATAGAGCGGGCGGCGCGTGCCGCTTCATCGCCGGTCATTCCGCCGGGCATGACGATGTCGCTGAAGAGCAGCGCGATCTCCGGATTGTCCTTGAGGATTTCAAGCGCCCGCCGGCCATTGTCGGCTTCGAGCACCGTGTATCCCATGCCGGAAAGCCTTGCGACGGCGACGCGTCTGACGCGAATGTCGTCCTCGGCCACCAGGATTTGCTCGTGACCGCGCGGCATCGGGCTTTCGACGGCGGATCCGTCCTCAGCGGATGCTTTCGGCGTCGGGCCGATTGCCGGGAGGTAGATGCGGATCGTCGTTCCCCGGCCGTCCTCGCTGTAGATCTGCAGATGGCCGCCGGATTGCTTGACGAAGCCATAGACCATGCTCAATCCGAGCCCAGTGCCGGAGCCGGTTTCCTTGGTGGTGAAGAATGGCTCGACGGCACGTTTCTTCACGTCTTCGGTCATCCCCGAACCGGTGTCGGTCATCGAGATCAGCACGAAGTTTCCACTGCGGACTTCGGGATACATCTTGGCGTAGTCGGCATCCAGATGCACGGACGAGATCTCGGTCGTCAGACTGCCGCCCTTCGGCATCGCGTCGCGCGCATTGAGAGCGATGTTCAAAATGGCGTTCTGAAGCTGCGAGCTATCGACAAGAACATTGAATTCGGATCCGGAGAGAATGGTCGAGAGCTTGATATTCTCTCCGAGCGTCCGCCGCAGCAGATCCGAAAAGCCGGTGAGAAGCTGTCCAAGATCGGCATGCCGGGGATTGAGCGGCTGGCGCCTGCCGAAGGCAAGCAACTGTCCCGTCAGCTTCGCTCCGTCTGTCGCCGCACCCTGCGCTTCGCGCAGCATATCGCGCAGCGGCCCCGGCGGCAGCTTGTCTTCGATCATCTCGAGATTGCCGCTGATCACAGTCAAGAGGTTGTTGAAATCGTGGGCGAGGCCACCGGTCAACTGGCCGACCGCTTCCATCTTCTGCGCCTGGCGCAGGTCTTCCTCGATCTTGAAGCGGCTGGTCAGGTCACGGACGAAACCGGTAAAAATCCGCTCGCCATTCGCCGTCGCTTCGCCGACATGCAGCTCCATCGGGAACTGCGACCCGTCCGCACGCTGACCGGTGACGACGCGGCCGTAGCCGATAATCCGCTTCTCGCCGGTTTCCAGGTAACGGCCGATATAGCCGTCATGGGCGCTGCGGTAGGGCGAGGGCATGAGATTGCTGACATTCCTGCCGCAGATCTGGTCAGAGGTCATCTCGAACAGCTTTTCCGCTGCTGTGCTGAAGGAGAGAACCGTGCCCTTCTGGTCGATGACGACCATCGCGTCGGGCACCGTCTCGAGAATAGAGCTTAGATGCGCTTCTCTGGCGCTGACGGCCTCTTCGGCTTTCCGGAGAGCACTGACGTCGCTGTTCGCCTGAATGACGGCTGGTTCGCCATCCGGAAGGTTGACGAGCACGCAGCGGGTGGCGACGTGAAGGTCGTAGCCGCTCTTGTGGCGGTGGACGATCTCGCCCTGCCAGAAACCGCGTGACCTCAGGTGTGCGTGGATATCTTCGACCGGCTCCGGAAACCGCGTGGCGAGCAGTACATCGACCTTTTCGCCGACCGCTTCCTCGCGCGCCCAGCCATACATGTTCTCGCAACCGATCGACCAATGGGTGATCGTGCCTTCGAGGCGATGCACGATGATATCGGCGCCATCGAGAACATGCACAAGCGCGTCCAGTTCCTGGGGGGAGGCCGTGCGCGGCGAGATCAGGCGATGGGGCATGGCTGCTTCCTGCTGCGATCAGTGAACGCTGACCCTATGGCAGTTTTTCTCCGGAAAATCATCTGCGTTGCCCGAGAGCTGGATCAACTTGCCCTTGCTGAGAATCCTCAAGTCATGACGGCCTTCGGGGACCACGACGTTGCGCTGCGAGAGCTTGGTGATCGTGCGTGAAACCGTCTCGATCGTCAGGCCGAGATAGTCGGCGATATCCTGACGGTTCATCGGCACGCGCAGCAATCCCGGGCGCGGCTGGGCGCCGGGGCGGGCGGCGAGCGTGGCGATGAAGCTGCACAGCCGCTCCTCGGCATTCTTCTTCGACAGGAGCACCATCTGATCATGGGCCGCTGCCGTCTCGTGACAGAGGAGTGCGATATATTCGGGGCGTAGCGCATCCGAGCGCGCCACCTCGTCCTGGAAGGTCTTGCGCGAGACGCGGCGGATCTTGCAATCGGTGACAGCCTCGGCAGTGAACAGGAAGTCGCCCTGCAGGAAGGCGCCGACGATTTCTCCGGCAAAATGGAACCCGGTGATCACCCGGCGGCCCTCGCCGATGATGCGTTGCAGGCGGACAACGCCTTCGACCACCTGAAACAGATGCTTTGCCGCATCGCCTTCCCAGCAGAGCGCCTTGCCGGCGGCGACAGGTTCGAGCGCCGAGAGATGAAACACCGACGATAGCGAGCGCCCCGTCTTTGCCGCTTCACCGGCGGGCTTTCCATGTTCGAACGCCTGGTGGTTCTGCATCAGCATCGTCGTAGTCCCCTCGTTTGCACGCGAGGGAATAGACAGCCGCTGCGTCACACGAGGATGAGCGGACGGTGCCAAATGGTGAGACTGCGTAACAGTTTGTAACAGGCTGGGTATCACCGGCTAAGCCGTTCGGTTCGTTGATGTAAATCAAGGAGTGCTGGAGAGCTCCATGACAGTCCTTGCTGCAAAGTACGAGAAAGCGCGCCGTCACGCGGCCTGCTGCGCACTGGGGATGATACCATGAACTACACAACCGAGACCGTGATGGTCGCGGTCGCAGCGTTCCTAGCCTTGCTAGGAGCGGCCTTCGCCCACGATCAGCTTTTTGCCGCACATATGGGGATCCTGTGTTTCTGCCTGTTTGCCGGAACGGTGATCCTGATGCGCCGTGTCGATTTCTCGCCGGCGGGACGTCAGCCGAAGCCGGAGGCATCCGGTTATTTCGATGAGGTCATCCGCTACGGGCTGATCGCCACCGTCTTCTGGGGTGTCGTCGGCTTCCTCGTCGGCGTGATCATTGCCGCGCAACTCGCATGTCCCGATCTCAATCTAGCACCCTATCTGAATTTCGGGCGGCTGCGGCCGGTTCACACATCGGCCGTTGTCTTTGCCTTCGGCGGCAATGCGCTGATCATGACCTCGTTCTATGTCGTGCAGCGCACCTGTCATGCGCGGCTCTTCGGCGGCAGTCTCGCCTGGTTCGTCTTCTGGGGCTACCAGCTCTTCATCGTCATGGCGGCCACCGGCTACGTGCTCGGCATCACTCAGGCCCGCGAATATGCCGAGCCGGAATGGTATGTCGATATCTGGCTGACCATCGTCTGGGTCGCCTATCTCGTCGTCTATCTCGGCACGATCCTGAAGCGCCGCGAGCCGCATATCTATGTGGCGAACTGGTTCTATCTCGGCTTCATCGTGACCATCGCCATGCTGCACGTCGTCAACAATCTCGCCGTGCCCGTGTCGTTCCTGGGATCGAAGAGCTATTCGGTATTCTCGGGCGTCCAGGATGCGCTGACGCAGTGGTGGTACGGCCATAATGCTGTCGGCTTCTTCCTGACCGCCGGCTTCCTGGGGATGATGTACTATTTCGTCCCGAAGCAGGCGAACCGCCCCGTCTATTCCTACCGCCTGTCGATCATCCACTTCTGGGCGCTGATCTTCATGTATATCTGGGCCGGTCCGCACCACCTGCACTACACGGCGCTGCCTGATTGGGCGCAGACGCTCGGCATGGTCTTTTCGATCATGCTCTGGATGCCGTCGTGGGGCGGCATGATCAACGGCCTGATGACGCTTTCGGGCGCCTGGGACAAGATCCGCACCGATCCGATCATCCGCATGATGATCGTCGCCATCGCTTTCTACGGCATGTCGACCTTCGAAGGGCCGATGATGTCGGTCAAGACCGTCAACTCGCTCAGCCACTATACCGAATGGACCATCGGTCACGTGCATTCGGGTGCGCTCGGCTGGGTCGGTATGATCACCTTCGGGGCGATCTATTACCTGACGCCGAAGCTCTGGGGCCGCGAACGGCTCTATAGCCTGCGCATGGTCAACTGGCACTTCTGGCTCGCCACGCTCGGCATCGTCGTCTACGCCGCCGTGCTCTGGGTCGCCGGCATCCAGCAAGGCCTGATGTGGCGCGAATACAATTCGCAGGGCTTCCTCGTCTATTCCTTCGCAGAAACCGTCTCCGCGATGTTCCCCTATTACGTGCTGCGCACGCTGGGCGGCACGCTCTATCTTGCCGGTGGTCTCGTCATGGCCTGGAATGTCTTCATGACCATCCGCGGACGTCTGCGCGACGAAGCCGCTATCCCGACCGCTTATGTGCCTCAGGCACAGCCTGCCGAGTGAGGTGAACCATGGCATCGATACTGGACAAACATAAGATCCTCGAAAAGAACGCGACGCTGCTGCTCGTCGGCTCGCTGCTGGTCGTCTCGATCGGCGGCATCGTAGAGATCGCGCCGCTCTTCTATCTGCAGAATACCATCGAGAAAGTGGAGGGGATGCGCCCCTACACACCACTCGAACTGGCAGGCCGCAACATCTACATCCGCGAAGGCTGCTACCTCTGCCACAGCCAGATGATCCGGCCGTTCCGCGATGAAGTCGAGCGCTACGGCCATTATTCGCTGGCGGCGGAATCCATGTACGACCACCCGTTCCAATGGGGCTCGAAGCGCACCGGGCCGGATCTCGCACGCGTCGGCGGCCGCTATTCGAACGAGTGGCATGTTCAGCATCTGTCCGATCCGCGGGCGGTCGTGCCTGAATCGATCATGCCGAAATACGCGTTCCTGAAGATGCAGGAGGTCACCGTCAAGGACATCGGCATGGACCTGAAAGCCAACGAGGATGTCGGCGTGCCCTACACGGACGACATGCTCGCCAATGCGGAAGCCGACATGAAGGCGCAGGCCGATCCCAACGCCGACACCTCGGCGCTGCTGCAGCGCTACCCGAAGGCAAAGACCGGCGATTTCGACGGCGATCCGCAGCGTCTTTCCGAGATGGATGCGCTGGTCTCCTACCTGCAGATGCTCGGCACGCTGGTCGATTTCTCGACCTATGACGATGCCACCGGCTACCGGTGAGGTGATCTCATGGAAACATACACGGCAATGCGGCACTTCGCCGACAGCTGGGGGCTTCTGGCGATGGCGGCATTCTTCGTCTGCGCCGTCGCCTACACGCTCCGCCCCGGCAGCAAGCAGACGGCCAAGGAGGCCGCTGACATTCCCCTGAAGGACGATTGAGATGTCGGAAAAGCATATTGATGAAGTCAGCGGCGTCGAAACCACCGGGCATGAATGGGACGGCATTCGCGAACTGAACAATCCGATGCCGCGATGGTGGGTCTGGACCTTCTATGTGACGATCCTCTGGGCGATCGGCTACGTCGTCGTCTATCCCGCCATCCCTATGGTAACCTCGGCGACGAAGGGTTATTTCGGCTATTCCAGCCGCGCCGAGTTGCAGCAGGATCTCGATCACGCGAAGGCCGGCCAGGCGAAGTTCCACGAAATGATCGCGGCAAAGAGCGTCGAAGAGATCGACGCCGATCCGGCACTGCGCGAATTCGCTATTGCCGGTGGTGCCTCGGCCTTCAAGGTCAACTGCGCCACCTGTCACGGATCGGGCGCCAGCGGCGGACCGGGCTTTCCGAACCTGAATGACGACGACTGGCTCTGGGGCGGCGACCTGCAATCGATCCAGACGACGATCGCTCACGGTATCCGCTTCGACGAGGATGCGGATACGCATGTCTCGGAGATGCCTGCCTTCGGCGATATCCTCAGCAAGGATCAAACGAAGGAAGTGGCCGCCTATGTCTGGGGGCTGACCAACACGCCTTCCGATCCGGCTTTGGCCACTGCCGGCAAGCAGATCTTCCTCGACAATTGCGCCGCCTGCCACGGCGAGGACGCCAAGGGCAAGGCCGAGATGGGCGCGCCCGATCTCGCCGACGCGATCTGGCTGAAGGGCCGCGGCGAGGAGGCGATCATTCGCCAGGTCATGGCGCCCAAGCATGGCGTGATGCCGGCATGGTCGGCGCGTCTCGGCGATACGACGGTCAAGGAACTGACGGTCTTCGTCCACTCGCTCGGCGGCGGTAAGTAAGGAGAGGGACAATGGTGCCACACGGGAACAATCCGCTCCTCGGGCTTTACGGCATGCCGCGCTCGATCGTGCGTTCCCGTGTCTCCGTCCGTGCCAAGTCGCTGCCGCCGGGCTGCAAGGGCGACGCGCCGGAGAAGATCGGTAGCGCGATCGTCAGCCTGACCTCGCTCAGTGATGATGAGCCGTCGAGCCGTTAAAAATTGGGAGAAGACCCCCAGTCTCTCACTGTTTTCCGGGCCGCGCCTTCGCCTCGAAGCGCGGCCCGTCTTTTTATGGCGACCGGCCGGTTGATCCTTGTTGATCTTTATCAAGGACGCTCGGCCGCCCCCGGAGGAGAACAGGCGTATCGAACGCGAAAGACATTATTTATGAACCTTTTCACAGCACCCGATCCCAAGAGCGTGGAGCGGCTCGATGTCGAGCCTGTGAACGCCCGCCGTAACCGTCAGCCGCTTTATGCGGCGCGGAAAAAGATCTTTCCTAAGCGTGCCGAGGGACAGTTCCGCCGTTTCAAATGGATCGTGATGCTTGTTACACTCGGCATCTACTATCTGGCCCCCTGGATCCGCTGGGATCGCGGACCCTACGCACCGGACCAGGCAATCCTCGTCGATCTCGCCTCGCGCCGCTTCTACTTCTTCTTCATCGAGATATGGCCGCAGGAATTCTACTACGTCGCCGGGCTGCTCCTCATGGCCGGGTTCGGGCTGTTCCTCGTGACCTCGGCGGTCGGCCGGGCCTGGTGCGGTTATGCCTGTCCGCAGACGGTCTGGGTCGATCTCTTTCTCGTCGTCGAGCGCGCCATAGAGGGCGACCGCAACGCCCGGATCAAGCTTGATGCCGCGCCGTGGAGCTTGGGCAAGCTGCGCAAGCGTGCTCTTAAACATGCTGTCTGGCTGGCGATTGCCGTTGCGACGGGTGGCGCCTGGATCTTCTATTTCGCCGACGCGCCGTCTCTGGCGGTGGCACTCGCAACCGGCGCGGCACCCGCCGTCGCCTATGCCACTGTCGCCATCCTGACCTCCACCACCTACGTCTTCGGCGGGCTGCTGCGCGAGCAGGTCTGTACCTACATGTGTCCCTGGCCGCGCATCCAGGGCGCCATGCTGGACGAGAATTCGCTTGTCGTCACCTATAACGACTGGCGCGGCGAGCAACGTTCGCGACACAGCAAGAAGGCGCAGGCGGATGGGCTTCCGGTCGGCGATTGCGTCGACTGCAATGCCTGCGTTGCCGTCTGTCCCATGGGCATCGACATCCGCGATGGCCAGCAGATGGAGTGTATCACCTGCGCTCTCTGCATCGACGCCTGCGACGGCGTCATGGACAAGATCGGCAAGCCGCGCGGCCTGATCGCCTATGCGACGCTTAGCGAATATGCCGCCAACATGGCCATCGCCACCGATGGCGGACGGACGGCGGTGCAGCCGGCCAAGGTGCGCGATGCCGGCGGCTCCTTCGTCGATGGCATCCGGCATTTCAACTGGCGAATCATTTTTCGCCCGCGCGTCGTGTTCTACGCGGCCGTATGGGCGGCGATCGGCATCGGCATGCTCGTCCATCTGTCGATGCGCGGGCGTCTGGAACTGAACGTCGTCCACGACCGCAATCCGCAATTCGTCATGGAAAGCGACGGCTCGATCCGCAACGGCTACACGATCCGCATCCTCAACATGGTGCCGCAGCCGCGGCAGATCGCGCTGACGCTGTCTGGCCTCGATGGCGCCACCATGCGCATCCCCGAACTCAGCAAGGACGATGTCCGCAGCTTCACGCTGGACGCGGCACCGGATGCGGCAACCACGATCAAGGTCTTCGTCACGCGCAAGCCGAGCACGGCTGCTGTCGACGAATTCCTCTTCACCATCGAGGAGCCCGGCGGCAGCGACCGGGCGACCTATCGCGCAGCGTTCAACGCACCTGGAGATCCGCAATGACCACCCGCGTCCAAGGCTTCACCGGCCGCCACATGCTGCTCGTCATCACTTCGTTCTTCGCCGTGGTCATCAGCGTCAACGTCACGATGGCCTGGTTCGCGTCTTCAAGCTGGAGCGGCCTCGTGGTCGAAAACACCTATGTCGCCAGCCAGGAGTTCAATCACCGCGCTGCAGAGATGAAGGCGATGACCGCATCGGGTATTGCGGGGCATATCTCGCTGAAGGACGACCGCTTCATCTACCGGATCGCCAATCCGGACGGATCGCCGGCGGCGATCGATACCGTGACGGCCAATTTCAAGCGGCCGGTCGGCGACCACGAGGACTTTTCCGTTGCGCTGGACAATCGCGGCGAGGGGGCGTTCGAGACCGATCGCCATGTCCCGGTCGGCGACTGGATCGTCGAGTTCATCTCGAAGAAAGGCGGCAGCCTCGTCATGCACGAGGCGATCCGGTTCGACACCGCGGAGTTCGTTCGATGACCTGCTGTGCGATCGATGCCGAGGGGGTGATGGCGATGAGCACTACCGCCTTCAGCGCCGAGGAGATCGCGCTTGCCAGCCATCCGCTCGGTGGCGGCTTGCATCAGCTTGATCTCAGCGTCCCCGATGTCCACTGCGGCGCCTGCATTTCGACGATCGAGAGGGCGCTGACGGCACTGCCCTTCGTCAGCAAGGCGCGCGTCAACCTGACCTCGCGGCGCGTCACCTGCATCTATGCCGAAAAGATCGGCGCACAGGCGGTAAATCCGGCCGAAATCATAGCTGCGGTCGCTGGCGCGGGATACCGCGCGCATCTCTACGCGCCGCTTGCCGCCGAGGGCGACAGGACCCGCAACCAGCTGTTGCTCGCCGTCGGCGTCGCCGGCTTTGCCGCTGCCAACATCATGCTGCTCTCGGTCTCCGTCTGGTCGGGCGCCGATGCGGCAACGCGAGACATGTTCCACTGGATATCGGCGATGATCGCCGCGCCAGCGCTGATCTATTCGGGCCGCTTCTTCTTTCAGTCGGCGTGGAATGCCCTGAAGCATGGGCGTACCAACATGGACGTGCCGATCTCGCTTGCCGTGACGCTCTCCTATGCCGTCTCGCTCTGGGAGACGATGCATCACGGCGAACATGCCTGGTTCGACGCGACCGTCTCACTGCTGTTCTTCCTGCTGATCGGCCGGACGCTGGATCATGTCATGCGTGAAAAGGCGCGGGCTGCGATCAACGGTTTGGCGCGTATTGCGCCGCGCGGCGCGCTGTTGGTCCTGCCAGATGGATCGCGCCGTTATGTGCCCACCGAGGACATCGCCATCGGCGACGAAGTCGCGGTGGCCGCCGGGGAGCGCGTCCCGGTTGATGGCGTCGTTGTAAGCGGCGAGAGCGATCTCGACCTTTCGATCGTCACAGGCGAAAGCAGCCCTGTTCCGGTTCGAGCCGGCAGTCCGGTCAGCTCGGGTTCGATGAGCCTCACCGGCTCGCTTATCCTGCGCGCCAGCAAACGCGCAGGCGAGTCGCTGCTTGCTGAAATCATTGCCCTGATGGAGGCCGCCGAAGGGGGCAGGGCGCGCTACCGCCGGATCGCCGACCGGGCGGCGGCCCTTTACTCACCGGTCGTTCATCTTCTGGCGCTGGCGTCGTTTCTCGGCTGGGGCTTCCTCGGTGGCGACTGGAAGCAGGCGATGCTCGTCGCGGTCGCCGTTCTCATCATCACCTGCCCCTGCGCGCTGGGCCTTGCTGTTCCCGTCGTCCAGGTCGTGGCGGCAGGCGAACTGTTCCGCAACGGCATCATGGTCAAGGATGGTTCGGCGCTCGAAAGGCTGGCGGAGATCGACACCGTCGCCTTCGACAAAACGGGAACCCTGACGATGGGCAGGCCCCGGCTGGTGAAAGCCGAGCCGCCTGAAGGCAGCGCTCTCTCGATCGCGGCCGGTCTCGCAGCCCACTCGCGCCACCCGCTCTCGCAGGCACTGATGCATAGCGCGCGTACCACCCCGGTGCCCTTCGATCGCGTCATCGAAATCCCCGGTGGCGGTCTCGAAGCCGTCAGCTGCGGAACGCTCTACCGTTTGGGCAGCGAATCCTTCGCCTGCCGTGGTCTGGCAACTCAGCCGGCCGAGGGCAGCCCGTTCTCGGAAGTCGTCCTATCGCAGGATGGCGTCGTTTCCGCGCGGTTCTTCTTCGACGACACGCTGCGGCCGGGAGCGCGCGAGGCCGTCGCTACGCTCCATGCTGCCGGATTCGGGACGGTGATGATATCGGGAGACCGCCAGCGCGTTGCCGGCAACACGGCGCGCGAACTCGGGATCCCCCGGGCGCTGGGCGCCCTGACACCGAAGCAGAAGGTCGATCAATGCCAGGCACTCAACAGTAGCAACCACCGGGTCTTCATGATCGGCGATGGCATCAACGACGCACCGGCGCTGGCCGCCGCCCATGTGTCGATGGCACCGGCGACTGCATCCGATATCGGCCGGCAGGCTGCAGACCTGGTGTTCTTCAACGAGCGCCTCGATGCCGTGCCGCTGGCAATCGCCGTTGCCCGCCGCTCGTCAGCGTTGATCCGCCAGAATTTCGCGCTGGCGATCGGCTACAACATTCTGGCGGTTCCGATCGCCATTTCCGGGCTGGCAACCCCGCTGATTGCCGCCGTCGCCATGTCGACCTCGTCGATCATCGTCGTCTCGAACGCGCTGAGGCTGAATGCCTTCGGCAAGTCGATCCCCGCCGGCGCGATCGCGCGTCCCGCCGGCAAGGCCAGTGAGGCGCAGGCGGCATGAACATGCTGATCTATCTCATTCCGATCGCGCTTTTCATGGGTGGTATTGGACTGGCAGCGTTTCTCTGGTCGCTGAAGAGCGGCCAGTACGATGATCTGCAGGGTGCGGCATGGCGGGCGATCGCTGATGATGATCTGGATCCGCCAGGCTCCTGATCGGCTGCCGCCGGTCCCGATCATCTCGATCGGAAGATTGTGGACGAAGGCCGCAATGGTAGCGCTGCCCACAAACCTGCGTTATCTCTAACGAAAACGAAGAAAGCAGGACGAACGGGTGACATGGAAGCAGATCGCATTCTGGTCGTCGATGACGACGCCCGGATCAGACAGATGCTCGTTCGCTATTTCGAGGACAAGGGCTACAGGGTGAATGCCGTCGGAAACGGCGCCGCGATGCGCAGCGCGCTGGCCAAGGGCCACTACGCTGCTGTCTTCCTCGATCTCGTTCTGCCGAACGGCGAAAACGGCTTGGAACTGCTGCGCGAAATCCGCGGCACATCCGACGTTCCGGTGCTGATGCTGACAGGCCAGGACGACGTCACCGACAAGGTGGTGGGTCTCGAGATCGGCGCCGACGACTATATCGCAAAACCCTTCCACCTGCGCGAACTGCTGGCCCGCCTCAGAACCATTCTGCGGCGGCGAACCGTGTCCGATCATCCATCCGCAGCCTCTGATGCCGATGAAACCCTGCTGTTCGACGGCTGGACACTGGACGTCTCCCGCAGGCGGCTCACTTCTCCCGATGGCGGCGATGTGGCGCTGACGACCGGCGAGTTCGATATGCTGGTGGTCTTCGTCCGCAATCGCGGCAGGGTTTTGTCGCGTGAGACGCTGATGGATCTCACCCGCAACCGTCACCTCGAAGCGTTCGACCGCGCGATCGACGCGCAGATCGTTCGCCTGCGCAAGAAGATCGAAGCTGATCCGCGCGAACCGGCGCTGATCCAGTCGGTGCGCGGCGTCGGCTATGTCTTCACCGGCAGGCAGCGGTAGCGCTGCCCGTTCGCCGCGTGTCGTCCACTTTTGTTTGACGGAGATCAAAGCGTGCCTGCCTGACGACCGCTAACCTTGCCCGAACGTCGCTATCCGCACGAATGAGGCAGGCCGATGCAGGCAAAAGACATTATGACCACCGACGTGGTTTCGATCAGCCCGGCCGCCGGCATCCGCCACGCTGTTGCGGTGATGATGCAGGGCAAGATCAGCGGACTGCCGGTGGTCGATGACGAAGCCCGAATCTGCGGCATGCTGACGGAGGGCGATCTGCTGCTGCGCCGCGAGATCCGCCCGCAGCCGAACCAGGTCCGTGCCTCCGGCGTGCTCTCCGAGCTCGATCTCCAACGCTACATCAGCAGCCATGGCTGGTCGGTCCGCGATGTCATGTCGCCCGATGTGATCGTCGCGCGGCCGGATAGCGAAGTCTCCGACATTGCCGAAAGCCTGCAAGCCCATCGCATCAAGCGCCTGCCAATCGTCGAGGATGGCCGGCTGGTCGGCATCGTCAGCCGCCGGGATATTCTCGGCATGATCGTCGATGCGCCTGTGACGGCGCTGCCGCGCGAGGATGGCGCGATCCGGCTTGCGCTCCGGACGCGGCTGCGGTCCGATCTTGGTCTGACGCCGCAGACGGTGCAGGTATCGGTGACGAACGGCGAGATCACCCTGAACGGCCAGGTCGAGTCGGAGCTAAAGCGGAAAGCCGTGCGCGCACTGGTCGAAGGCCTCGGCCTCGGTGCCTACCGGGATCAGCTGCGGGTCGCCGCGCCAGTATTGGAAACTGAGCGGCCGACAATCTAGGAACGGCATCGATGATGTGCCGTCAGGGTTCAGGGCATGGGAGACTTGCCCGGCGCCATGCCCCTGGACCGGCCAAGTCTCTGCCAAGTTGCCCCACTTGACGCGGGCACCGTTCGCCCGCGCGCCAAACCTAGCGATGACGCCGGCCCCTTCATTGATCGCAATCAACGGGACGGCTTTCCTAGGAGGGGGCGAACAGCTTGGTTTCGAGGCTCCGGCACATCCATTTCGAATTCCCGTATAATTGCAATGCGTTACACGAAACATTGGAATTCTTTACGTGTCAGTGTTGACTGCTCTGCGTTGATGGCCGTATAAGCCGCGTCACTGAACGAGGGCGGCGGCGCTGCAGGCGACGAAGTCTTTCGCTCTAGGATTTCTTGAAGGTTGGCCTTTGAGGCTGATTTATTCCCAGGCTTTCGGGTTTGGGTGCGGGAAGTTTTGACCGG
>NZ_JBFTRK010000005.1:0-335530 GCF_056399485.1 Rhizobium sp. 01N424 | reverse complement strand
CGGAGCAGCGTCGATCTGGTCATACGCCTTGAACTCGCCGAAATACTTCGTGATCGCTGCCGTCAGAGACGTCTTGCCGTGGTCAACGTGGCCGATCGTGCCGATGTTTACGTGCGGCTTGTTGCGCTCAAACTTACTCTTTGCCATTTGAATGCTTCCTGTGAACGAAATGGGTGACCCCGGCGAACCGGTTTAGTGCCGCCGTTTAAGGCTTTCGGCGAGATTGCGCAAGACCTAATTGCGAACGGCATTCCGGGGGTTGCTGCCCATATGGGAAGCAATTGACGCAACGCAAGACGCGGCACCGAACCGGCTTGGAAATTTTTGAAAATCCAAGAGAATCCGGAAAGCTGTGAGCCACGGTAAAAACCCGCCGTTCCGTGGAACGGGTGGGAGCACATTTCGTTAATGCGCGCCTGAGTAGTATCGGATGAAAGCGCCGTAACCGCATCTTCGCAGCGCATTTATGTCAGGACGATTCCGCCATGAGTTTATCCCTGAAGGCCTTGTTGCGCTATTGGCGCGCCGCCCTGCTCGACGGCAACCGCCATATTGACCCTGAAAGCCTGTCGCTTCGCGAGTGCAGCTATCGCGAGCTGGCAGCTGGTCATCTCGGCAATGACACGCTGACGGCGCTGTGGGCGCAGGCCGAGCAAGGCCTTTCGCGCAAAGCGCGCTAAGAGTTGAAATCCATCAGCCTTGTGGCGGCGATGCAAATACTGGAGCCTGAACATCTGCATTCGGCCAGCTTCAACACCATGAAGCACCGGCGCGTGCCGCTGTGGATCTGCTTCAGGGCCGACAGGGATGGACGGCTCTATCCACTGGGCAGCACTGAGGAACAGATCATCATCGATCGCGCGGTCATTGCGCCGCTGGCTTCCGGCACGCCGACGTTCACGACACTGGCTGCCGTTGACACATACCTGGACGGAAATCCTCCGCCGGCTGAAAATTCAGACTGGGCCGCATTCTGGGCCTACGCGGTGGCGACCTTCTCCGGGATTTTCGGCGAGCCGCCAGAACGCTACCGCCCTGCCCGTCATGTCAGTCTCGGGCCGTTCGTTGCCTGCGGCACACGACCTGCCGATACGAGCCGCGCCATCCGTGCCGTCTTCGAACATCTGATCGATAGCGGCAGTGAGGCACCGCCGCTGCTCGCCAAGCTCATCGCGCCACCATCGCCCGAGGACATACGCTCGGCCCGCCACAGGGCGGAGGCGGCCGGACGCCATCTTGGCCAGATGGGCGGAGAATTCCCCTTGAACGACAGCCAGAGACTCGCTCTCGACGCGCTGCTGATATCCGGCAACGGCGACGTCATCGCCGTCAATGGTCCGCCCGGCACAGGGAAAACCACATTCATACAGAGCGCCGTTGCGTCGCTGTGGGTCGAGCATGCGCTCAAGGAGAATGGGGAGCCACCCGTCATTCTGGCCAGCTCGACGAACAACAAGGCCATCACCAATATTCTCGACACCTTTGCGCGCGCGACGCTACCGGACGATCATCCGCTCAGCAAATCGGCTCTCGTTCAACGGTGGCTGCCGAAGCTGACGCAATACGGTCTCTACCTTCCCTCGAAACGCGAGGCCGATAAGGGCATCAAGAAGGAATTGGCGGCCGCTTGGTGCATCCAGCACGGGCAGCCATGGAGCGGCCTGCCGGGGCAGATGGAAAACGACGATTACGTCCGCGGGGCGGCTGCATTCTGGCTTGGCCGGTTCGAACATTGGGCAGGCACCAAAACCACGAGCCTCAGCGAGGCCGTCGAGACGCTACGGCAGGTTCTCGCGGCCAAGGCGACAGCGTTGAAAGCCAGTCAACGTCATCGGATGAACCTGTTGGCACTTTTGCCGGAGGGCCACGGTCCAAACCGGACGGATATCGACCGCCTGAGGTCTGTCGCCATGGATCAAAAGCGCCGGCTTGATGGGTCACGGACGATCGTGCATCAGGCATTGCAGTTGATGCATGGATCGCTGATCGAGTCGCTGCTGTCCTGGCTGCCCGCCGTTCGCCGCCGGCTATGGGCTCGAACTCATGCGTTTCTGGCGGCCAACGGCGTCGCCGACCCGCGCTGGGGATGGGAAACCGCATTGGACGCGGGGGAACTACGCCGCTTTCTTGGTGCCCATGTCGGAGATATCGAGACAGAGCTTGCGTCCAACGAGAAGATCATCGCTGGATGGGACGCTTGGATCGCGTCGCTCCGTTCGCTACTCCCCTCTCAATCCCTGCAAACTGTTGCTCAAGAACCCGGCAAGACCGATCTCATATTGGACATGCTGGTGCGCCCGGAGTTGTTTCACCTTGCGGGACGCTATTGGGAGGGCCGATGGCTTATCGAAGTTGCAGAGGCACTCGTCAGCAATACCAAGAGGTTTACTGGCCGCGACCGGGAGACCTGCGAGAAGCGGTGGCGGCGCTTCGCGAAGCTATCGCCCTGCCTCGTCTCGACCGCCTATACCGCACCGCGCCTGCGCGACTATTTCAACGGCCGGTCTCAGCCACTGACTGAATTCGTCGATCTGCTGATCATCGACGAGGCAGGGCAAGTGCCGCCGCAAGCCGGCGCCGCCTTATTCGCCTTCGCCCGCAAGGCGCTGGTCGTCGGCGACACGCAACAGCTTGAGCCCGTCTGGGGGATCGACGCGGATACCGATATCGGCAACCTTGAATTCCTGGAGATGAGCGGTGAGCGATCGCTTATAGAGCGTAACGGGCTGATGGCATCGGAAGGTTCTGTTATGGCGATGGCTCAGGCGGCCACTGCCTTCACCCTGCCGCCTCACCGGGGACTGTTCCTCGAAGAGCATTGGCGGTGCCGGCCTTCGGTGATCGCCTACTGCAACGAGCTGGCCTATCGCGGCGCGCTGAAGCCGATGCGTAGAGACAGCGAACATCCGCTGCCGCCGCTCGGCTACGCCCACGTTCCCGGCCGGGCAATGCGGAATGGACTGAGCTGGACCAATGCCGACGAGGCCGCAGTGCTTGCGCGGTGGCTCGCACACCGCCGGACGCAACTGATCGAGCACCACCGCGCCAGTAAGCTCGGAGACGTGCTCGCCGTCGTTACACCGTTCCGCGCCCAAATTCCGGTCCTGAACGCAGCGCTGCAGAGCGCTAGTCTTGATCAGGAAGAGATCACCGTCGGCACCGTGCACACGCTGCAAGGGGCCGAGAAGCCTGTTGTCCTATTCTCGGCGGTCTATGGTGCGGGCCAATCTACCGGCATGTTTTTTGACCGCGGCGTCTCGATGCTGAACGTCGCGGTATCCCGGGCGCGGGAGAGTTTCCTGGTGTTCGGCGACGTCAGGCTATTCCGGCCCGAACAACCATCGCTGCCATCCGGCCTGCTCGCCTCTTATCTCTTCTCCTCGCCGGAGAACGAAATTACCGATATCGATTCGATCAGCCCTCTTACGCTGCGCGTCACCGACGATCTCGAGCGGCTGGCGAGCCTCGATGCACATCGCCATGTGCTGCGCAGCGCAATCGCCGAGGCGCAGAGCCGCGTACTGATCGTCTCACCTTACCTGTCGCACAAAGCCATAGAGGCCGACGATCTCGGCTCGCTGATCCACGCACGCAGGGACAATGTGCGGGTGGTTGTCGCCTATGACCGGTTTTTGAATTCGGGCCGTAGCGGAATTATGCAATCAGGCGCGGCAGCGGCAATTGCTCTGCTTCAGAACGCCGGCGCCGAGATCTGGGCCTTGAACGGTGTGCATAACGAGACCATAGCCGTGGATGACAGCTGGATTGTCGAGGGGTCGTTCAACTGGCTGTCGGCGCTGCGCAACCGCGATAGCGACTATCAGCGGCACGAGGTATCTTTCCTCTACCGCGGCAAGGATGCCCCGGCCCATGTGAGCAACGCCTGGCAGGAGGCCGAATCATTTCGCATCATGCCGGATATGGCACGCGGCTGAACGATCAGAGAAAACGATCAAGGGATAAACTGGAGCGGGTAGCGGGAATCGAACCCGCGTATTCAGCTTGGAAGGCTGCTGCTCTACCATTGAGCTATACCCGCGGGATTGGTCTTGGCCCGACCAGAGAACGAATGGTGGAGAGAGTTGGATTTGAACCAACGTAGGCTGAGCCAACGGATTTACAGTCCGTCCCCTTTAACCACTCGGGCATCTCTCCATTCGTTTCGTCTGGATCGGAAGACCAAGCTTGCGACCGTCTGGCGTTGCCGCCCCTCGGTCTGCGCCGCGTATATGACCGGACGATTTCCTCATGTCAACACGATGACTGCGGAAAAAATGTGAAAAATTTCATCGCCTGTTGAAAGGCCCTCTGTGAAAGAAGTCCTATGCGCGGAGAGTTGCCGCCGTTATAAAAGCCGCATGAGCAAAGACAACAAATTCACCGGCAAGCCCGACACCGACAAAACCGCCAAGGATACGCATTATGCGACCTTGCGCCGCCAGCACCGCGATGCAAAGCGCGAGCGCGGCGACATACCGACCCCCGGCCCGCAGAAGCGCAAGCGCGGCGGCGATGACTGGAAGCCGCCGGTTCTGGCGCCTGAGCAGGTCTATCTCTATGGCCTGCACACGGTTCGCGCGGCGCTCGAAAATCCCGAGCGCAAGAACATCAAGCTGTCCGTGACGCAGAATGCGCTGGCGCGCCTCGAGATCAATCCCGAGAACATGAAGATCCCGGTCGAGATGGTCTCGCCGCAGGATATCGACAAGATGCTCGGCCCCGATGCGATCCACCAGGGCGTAATGCTGGAGACGCGGCCCCTGCCCGTCCGCCGGCTGGAAGCCTTGAAGGACAGCCCGTTGCTTCTGGTTCTCGACCAGGTGACCGATCCGCATAATGTCGGCGCCATCATGCGCTCGGCAGTGGCATTCAATGCCGGTGCGGTTATCACCACCCAGAGACATAGCCCGACAGAATCAGGTGTGATGGCGAAATCGGCCTCCGGGGCGCTGGAACTGATTCCTTATATCCAGATCACCAATCTGGCCGACGCCGTCGGCGAGCTGCACAAGCTCGGTTTTGTGACGATCGGCCTCGATTCGGAAGGGCCGGCTCCGCTTGAGGGAACGTTCACAGGTGACAAGGTGGCGCTCGTTCTCGGCTCTGAAGGCAAGGGCCTGAGGCAGAAGACCCGCGAGACGGTCAATGCGCTCGCCCGGCTCGATATGCCCGGCGCCATCAAGTCGCTGAACGTTTCGAACGCGGCGGCCATCGCCATGTATGCGGCGCGGCAATATCTCGCGAAATAGGACCCGGGTCTCAAAATGAACGCATGCCGGGGCTAGAGCGTTTCCTGGGTATATTGAAGCATTCTGTTGGCTCAAACGGAGTCGGATGGTCGACCGGCTGGCGCGCGTCGTAGCCAGATTTACGGCCAAGCCAGCCGGTCGATCAGGCGGCCCGTTTCAGCCAACCCCGCAGGGGCCGGGCATCTTTCCGCCAGGATCAAAGGCGATCGGCTCGGACGTACCTGGGGTATGCCCTTCGCCAATCGCCTTTGCCCCGTCGAAAACCTGCTCCGGCAGAATGCTTCAATATAACCAGGAAACGCTCTAGATGGCGGCGAACCGAAAACAGCAAGAGAGAAGGAAACGATCCGGCATGGCAATCCGGCCCCTCCTGTTTGGTATTCTGTTCGTCGCAGTCTTCGTCGGCATCATTCTCAGCCTCGTCTGGGTCGATCCCTCCCATCCGGTGCGCCAGCCCGATCCGCTGGCCCCCGCGGCCCCCGGGCCCTCTGCCCCAGCTCCTGTGCAATAGGGCTTCCGGAACCTCAAACATCTCCGCGCGTTTGTCCCGCAGGTTAATGCAAGGAAGAACGCATGCGAATCATGATCGCCGTCGTAGTTCTAATGGTCGGCTCGGTGCTGAGCATCGTGATGATGGCGCCATCCGGCACCGGACAGACCGGCAACGGCGCCAAGATCGAGGCAAGCATCAACGAGCCTGTGCAGCAGTAGGCCGGCCGCCCGGCCGAGTAAAAGAAAAACCCCGGTATCGCTGGGGCTTTTTTGTCAGTTGGTCGCCTTTTCGACGGAAATCTCGCCGAACTCGTCGATCAGCACGGTCCATCCATCCGGCTCGGCGTCCGGATCGGTCTTCAGATAGACGGTGGCGAACAGTCCGGGCTGTTTGATGATCCCAGTCGAGTTCTCCGGACGGATATCGGTGACATAGGGTTTGAGATCGGTGAATTCGTGCAGTTCCACAGTAGAGACGATCTGCGGCCCGCCATCGGTTTGCGCCACCTGCTGCAGATAGACCTTCGATGTGCGGTCATCCTGGCGGACGGAGAAGAGCTTGTAATAGCCATGACGCGACTCTCCGGGTTTTGCCGCCGTTTGATCGGCAGATACGGGTTTGCCTGACGCGTCGGGCGTGCGCTCGATGGCGATGTCAGCCTTGCTTTCTTCCCAATATCCCGTGCTGGTGGCGAAGGTGACAGCGGACGGCAGGATCGTCTCTATGCCTGGAGCCGCCTCGGCAATCCCTGCGCCCGTCAGGAGTGTGGCCGCCAATAGAAAAGTCCCTGCCCTCATCGTTAGTCCTCGAACTGTTCTGCCAGAATGCGGTCCGACCACGAACGATCGGGATCGGAGAGGATGCGCGCCGTCATGTGCTCGGACTGGGCGATGCGCACATGCAGCACCGACTTGACCTCGGAATTATCGGCAACGGCGTTCACGGGCCGCTTCTCCGCTTCCAGAATATGGATATCGACCGTCACCTTGTTCGGCAGCAGCGCGCCACGCCAGCGCCGCGGCCTGAAGGCGCTGACCGGCGTCAACGCCAGAAGCGGCGCTTCCAGCGGCAGGATCGGGCCGTGTGCGGAAAGATTGTAGGCGGTGGAGCCCGCCGGTGTCGCCACCATCACACCGTCGCAGATCAACTCCGGCAGCCTGACATGGCCGTCCACCTCGACGCGAAGCTTGGCCGCCTGATAGGACTGGCGAAACAGCGACACCTCGTTGATGGCGAGCGCCTCGGAATTCGTGCCATCGGCATTGGCCGTCGTCATCTGCAGGGGACGGAAGACGTTTTCGACAGCAGCACAGATGCGCTCCTGCAGATCCTCGGTGCGGTAATCGTTCATCAGGAAGCCGACGGAGCCGCGGTTCATGCCATAGACCAGCTTGCCGCTGTTCATAATTCCATGCAGCGTCTGCAGCATGAAGCCATCGCCGCCGAGCGCGACGATCACATCCGCCTCTTCGGCCGGCACGTCGCCGTAGATCCGAATCAGCTCCTCGCGCGCAGCAAGCGCTTCAGTCGTGGAGGAAGCCAGAAAACCAAGCGTCTGAAATGACCGGCCCATTCAATGCCCTTTGTTATGCTCGCCTAGCTAAAGGATAAAGGGCTTGTGCGACAAGGTGTTTTGACATCAATACAAAGTGCGGAAACGCGACAAAGCGTGAGCATCCGGCATTTCCGCGAAACGGCTCCGGCGGGGCGCGATAGTTTCCGCTAACCGCTGTTGTCGCCCAGCACGATTTCCGCGATTCTGCAGCCGAAACCGTTCACGAATTCGCGCCGATGCCGGATTTTGCCTTTACACGAATTCAGAATCTGGTAGTTGGCACGCATTGCCCTTGTAGCTCAGTTGGTAGAGCACCTGATTTGTAATCAGGGGGTCGCGGGTTCGAACCCTGCCGGGGGCACCACTCACTCATAGCGAAATCAGAAGCGTAGCCGGATGGCGCCTGCTCTGCAGGCGGGTGCCTGTTCCAGAATTTGACGCTGCGCTCCCAAAACATGGCGCACGGCGCGATTGCGCCCCGCTCATGACCCGCGGCTCAAGGCCTCGTCAACCAGACGCGACAGCAGCGCCGTGCCTGGACCCAACGGCTTGAGATGATCCATATCTCCGAAAAAGCCGTCTTCAAAATCATCGTGGTCATAGAGATCAAGCACCTGGACGTGAGCATGCCCATCGGTTCGCTGCTTCAGACCGCGAAACAATTCGGCACCTGGGGCGCGAATCCGGAAATCGCTTCGGACTGGGGGAACGACGACAAGCAGCCTGTGGCGGTTTTGCGCCGACAAGCTGATCAACATTTCGAGATAAGGAAGTGCGTTTTCCCGACGATTGAACTTCATGTGATCTGCGACGCGCTGTTCCGTCGTCATGCGCGGAGGCATGAAGCTCTTGTTATAGTCGGGCAGAAACCCGGAGCGCCCCGAAACGTCCACGGACAAATCCCCAAGTTTGCCCACCACGGTTTCGTAGAGGCTGGTAAGCGACGGATCCTCGTAGTCCAATCCGAGATTGAACAGCTCATTGATAGCCACCGAGATCATGCCTTCGGATCGCGAGCGATCGAGCACCCATCCCGGTGAGAAAACCGAATAGAAGACAACGATGGTGCGGAGCGACTCGAGCTGCTCCGAAAGGGTCTTGTAGAGAAAGTAGGAGTATTTCAGATCCTGTGATCGGCAGCACAGGTTGAAAGATCCGGGCAGATACGCCGGATCGAAGCCGAAATCGCCATGCGACGAACCGGCAACGAGCGTGGTGACACTTGCCGCCTCGGCTCTCAGCATCGTGCGCTTTGCGGTCAGCAGGAGCACATATTGCTCGAACATAGCGGGAAATGGTTCATCCATGTCCGTCTCCATCGAATAGGCCAAGCACTGTTAAACGATAGAAGGCTTTTGCCGGGCTTGCGATCGAACAGGCAAGCCACGACGACGCTGATGCTATCTGTGCGCCGTCGCATCTCTCGTTGCTCAAGCCGCTCTATCTCTTGTCCTCTTCGATGAACCGGACATGAAGCCCGTCTTCAGAGCGAGTTCAGGCCCGCGGGGTCACCTTGGGTCATGAAATAGCAAGGAGATGCGCTATGAAAATCGTCCATTTGGCGGTTGCTGCTGTTCTTTCCATCGGTTCGGCCTTCGTTGCTGTCGAGCCTGCGGCGGCGATGCCGCGGTCTCAGGCGCCGGTCGCTGCCGTCGAGAAGAGCGATGTGGTTCAGGTCCGGCACCGGGATCGCCGCTACTACCGGGATCATCGCCCGCGTTATCGCGACAGCTGGCGCTATGACCGCCGTCACCACCGGGATTGGCGGGCCGAGCGGCGCTGGCGGGGTGATCGCGATTGGCGGTATCGCGACCGCTACTACCGGCCGCATCGGAACGGCGTCTATTTCCGCCTGAACCTTTAGAACGAAAAAAGCCCCGGATGTCCGGGGCTTTTTTTATTGTCCAGCCTACGCGGCTCAGTCGATGTCGTCGACGACGGCATCCGGCTTGCCGCTGATGCGGTGCGCGAGTGCTGCTTCCATGAACTCGTTGAGTTCGCCGTCGAGCACGTCGCCCGGAGCGGTGCTGGCAACACCTGTGCGCAGGTCCTTGACCAGCTGGTAGGGCTGCAGCACGTAGGAGCGGATCTGGTGGCCCCAGCCGATATCCGACTTCGAGGCGGCTTCGGCGTTGGCCGCGTCTTCGCGCTTCTTCAGTTCGGCTTCGTAAAGACGGGCGCGCAGCATGTCCCACGCCTTGGCGCGGTTCTTGTGCTGCGAACGTTCCTGCTGGCACTGCACGACGATGCCCGACGGCATATGCGTGATACGCACGGCCGAGTCGGTGGTGTTGACGTGCTGGCCGCCGGCACCCGACGAGCGGTAGGTGTCGATGCGGCAATCGCCTTCGTTGATGTCGATCTGGATCGAGTCGTCGATCACGGGATAGACCCAGATGGACGAGAAGGACGTGTGGCGGCGCGCGTTGCTGTCGTAAGGCGAAATACGCACCAGGCGGTGAACGCCCGATTCGGTCTTCAGCCAGCCATAGGCATTGTGGCCCTTGACGAGCAGCGTCGCCGACTTGATGCCCGCTTCTTCACCGTCGTGAACTTCCAGAAGCTCGACCTTGAACTTCGAACGTTCGGCCCAGCGCGTGTACATGCGCAGCAGAATGTTGGCCCAGTCCTGGCTCTCGGTGCCGCCGGCGCCGGAATGGACTTCCAGATAGGCGTCGTTGCCATCGGCCTCGCCAGAGAGCATTGCCTCCACCTGGCGGCGCGCAGCTTCGGCCTTCAGGCCCTTCAGCGCATCCTCGGCGTCTTTGACGACGCCTTCGTCGCCTTCTTCCTCGCCCATTTCGATGAGCTCGATATTGTCGTTCAGCTGCTGTTCGAGCTGCTTCACGCCATTGATGCCGTCATCCAGCTGCTGGCGCTCGCGCATCAGCTTCTGGGCTTCCTGGGCATCGTTCCAGAGGTTCGGGTCCTCTGCCTTGTTGTTCAACCAGTCCAGCCGTCTTATCGCCTGGTCCCAGTCAAAGATGCCTCCTCAGCAGGGTGATAGCCTGCTTGGTTTCATCGACTACGTTTATGATCTCGGCGCGCATTGTCCTGCTTCTTTGCGTTGGTCTTGAGCTGGCCCGTCAAATAGTTGCGGCGGCCGCGKTTKAAACCCCCGCGGCCGCCGCACCGTCTCTGCGGATGATGTTAATAGAGGCCGCCGGCGCCAGACTGCACCGCCTGATTGGCTTGTGGCGAAGTCTTGAGGATTTCTTCCGGCGCCATGGTACCGTCCATGCCGATGACCGAGAAGCTGTCGGCCGGGCCGGTGCCGGGCTTGAAGGCTTCGATGATTGTGTTCGGATCGCCTTCCTGCGCCGCCATGCCGGTCTTGCGGTCGATGGCGACGAGGTTCATGCCCTGCGGGATGACGAATTTCGACGGCGGCATGTCCTTGACGGCGGCCTGCATGAATTCGTTGAAGATCGGCGCAGAGAGGCCGCCACCCGTGCCGCCGCGGCCAAGCGGAGCCGGCGTATCGAAGCCCATATAGAGACCGGCGACGAGATCCGGCGTGAAGCCGACGAACCAGGCGTCCTTCTCGTCGTTGGTCGTACCGGTCTTGCCGGCAACGTCGCGGCCGCCGAGATCGACCTTGCCTGCGGCGGTACCGCGGGTGATGACGCCCTGCATCATCGAGGTGATCTGGTAGGCGGTCATCGGATCGAGAACCTGTTCGCGGTTGTCGACGATATTGGGCTCTTCCTGGTTCTGCCAGTCGCCGGCATTGCAGCCGTCGCAGACGCGCTCTTCATGCTTGAAGATGGTCTTGCCGTAACGGTCCTGGATGCGGTCGATCAGGGTCGGCTTGATCTGCTTGCCACCATTGGCAAGAACCGAATAGGCCGAGACCATGCGCAGCACCGTGGTTTCGCCGGAACCCAGCGACATGGCGAGCAGCGGCGGCATCTTGTCGTAAATGCCGAAGCGCTCGGCATATTCGGCGACGATGTTCATGCCGAGGTCATTGGCAAGGCGCACCGTCATCAGGTTGCGCGAATGCTCGATACCGGAGCGCAGCGTCGAGGGGCCGCCGACTTCGCCGCCGTAGTTCTCAGGCTTCCAGACCTGGCCGCCGGAAACGATCTCGATCGGCGCGTCCATGATCACGGAGGCCGGCGTATAGCCGTTGTCCATGGCGGCAGCGTAGACGAAAGGCTTGAAGGACGAGCCCGGCTGACGCATTGCCTGCGTCGCGCGGTTGAATTCAGACTGGCCATAGGAGAACCCGCCGGCCATGGCGAGCACGCGGCCGGTTTTCGGGTCCATCGCGACCAAGCCGCCCTGAACCTTCGGCGGCTGCTGCAGGCGGTAGGATGTCGAGGTCTCGTCGCCCTGACGCGCGACGTAAACCACATCACCTGGAGACAGCACGCCTTCCGGCGACTTGGCGGTCTTGCGGTCGCCCGTCGAGGAACGGTAGGCCCACTGCATGTTCTTGGCGGTGATCGTGCCGCGCTCGCGCTCGGCACCGATCTTGCCGCTACCATCCTTCGGCGGCTGCAGGCCGATGTCCGCGCCATCGTCGGAAACCGCCAGAACGACAGCCAGGCGCCATTCGGGGACATCGGAGAGAGCCGGGATATCGGCCAGCGCCTTGCCCCAATCCGACGTCGTGTCGATGGTCTTCAGCGCGCCGTGGAAGCCGCGGCGTTCGTCATAGGTGGTCAGGCCGTCTTGCAGCGCCTTGCGGGCGGCAAGCTGCATCTGCGGATCGAGCGAGGTGCGGACGGAAAGACCGCCTTCATACAGCGTCTTTTCGCCATACTGGTCGATCAGCTGGCGGCGGACGGCTTCGGCAAAATAATCGGATGCGAAGAGCGACGGGCCGGTGCTGCGGGCAGTGACGCCGAGCGGCTGCTTCTTCGCCTCTTCGCCGTCTTCCTTGCTGACATAGCCGTTCTCGACCATACGGTCGACAACCCAGTTACGGCGCTCGAGAGCAGCTTCAGGGTGGCGGAACGGATGGTAATTCGCGGGGCCTTTCGGCAGCGACGCCAGATAGGCGGCTTCGGCGATTGTCAGTTCAGTGACCGACTTGTTGAAATAGGTGAGTGACGCGCCGGCAATGCCGTAAGAGTTCAGGCCGAAGAAGATCTCGTTGAGATAAAGCTCAAGAATCTTGTCCTTCGAATAGGCCTGCTCGATCCGGAAGGAGAGGATCGCTTCCTTGATCTTGCGGTCGATGGTCTGGTCGGATGTCAGAAGGAAGTTCTTGGCGACCTGCTGGGTGATCGTCGAAGCGCCGACCGGGCGGCGGCCGGAACCGAAATTCTGCAGGTTGACGAGGATGGCGCGGCCAAGGCCGGTCAGATCGACGCCCGGGTGATTGTAGAAATTCTTGTCTTCGGCCGAAAGAAACGCCGCCTTGACGCGGTCCGGGATTGCCTGGATCGGCAGGAACAGGCGCTTTTCCTTGGCATATTCGGCCATCAGCGCGCCGTTGCCGGCGTGAACGCGGGTAGTAACCGGCGGCGCATAGCTGTTCAGCACGGCGTAATCGGGGAGATCCTTCGCGACGTTTGCCAAATAGACGGCAACGACAGCTGCGGCGCCAAGAAACATGACGCAAGCAATGCCGAAGAAATATCCAAGAAGTCTGATCATATTGGGCTACCGGTATTCCAAATCTTCAATCGGCACAGGCGATATCATCGCATCGGAGCGCGCAATCTACACATTGCGCGCGGCTTACTCCATGAGCGGCACTGCGACAAGCCGAATCCGCCTCTCGGGTAAGAAACATAGCGGCGAGTAACGGCCTGAATGTGAGCAAAATAGGGCTCCCCTGCCCCATTCCAGTCCCGTCCCCGGCTTTCGTCCACGCTGTTACATGTTCGCCACGGCGTCAGCCGCCATTGGCGACAACCGACGAGCGGTAACGCTTGACCGCATCGGTCATCAGGTCCGCCATCTTGCCGCGCCAGGTCTCGTCGAGCAGCAGCTTCTCGTCTTCGACATTCGAGAGGAAGCCGAGTTCGACGAGGATCGATGGCACGTCGGGCGCCCGCAGAACCTGGAAACCTGCATGGCGGTGCGGATTGTTGATGGTGCCGATCTGGTCCTTGAAGGAGTTCAGGACGCTTTCGGCCAGCGAGATCGAAAACGCCTGCGTCTCGCGCCGCGTCAGGTCGAGCAGGATATCGGCCACTTCGGGCGGCTCGGCGACGGTTTCCTTGCCGGCAATCTGATCCGAGAGGTTTTCACGTTCGGCGAGATCGGCGGCGAGCTTGTCGGATGCCTTGTCGGAGATCGTATAGACGGTCGCCCCGCGGATATCCTTCTGCTTCAGCGTATCGGCATGCAGCGAGATGAAAAGGCCGGCATGGTTCTGGCGGGCAATTTGCACGCGCTCGGAAAGCGAGAGGAACTCGTCGTTGTCGCGGGTCAGAAACGCCTTGATGCCTGGCTCGCGGTTCAGCCGGTCGGCCAGCGCCTTGGCGAAGGCCAGTGTCACCTGCTTTTCTTCGGTTTTCGTATCTACGCCGATCGCGCCGGTATCGATGCCGCCGTGACCGGCATCGACGGCGATGACGAAATCGCCGGGCTTGGCGGCCTCTGCCGCCGGAATGGCGCTAGTCACCTGCTGGTCATCGGCGCCGTTCCAGGTCTGAGCCTTGACGAGCGCCGCGAAGGCTTCCTTCGACGTCATCTCGGCATCGAGCACCAGGCGGTGGCCTTTGCCGTCCTCGTCCTGCTGGACCTTGGCAATCGCCAGCTTCACCGGCTTGATGGCGGTGAGCACGATTCGCGCGCTGCCCTCGCCCATCGCGCCGTAGCGGATATCCTTGAAGAGACCGCGCGCTTCCAGCTGCTTGGTATCGAAACCGAAGGCGGTCGCCGGGAGATCGACGACGATGCGCTCGGGATTGGCAATATAATGGATGGAGAAGCTGGGGGCCTGGTCGAAATCGATGACGATGCGGGTGCGGGCGTCATCGCCGATAATCCGGGCACCGTAGGCCAGCAGCGGCTCGGGCTTGGCGCCGTCGGCTGCGATGGCGGTCGCCATCCCGAGACACAGCGCCGCGGCAGCGAGCGCCGCCGCAAAAACATTCTTCCGGTTGCCGGATTGCCCCGCTACGGGCCGCTCCCTCTTAAACAATCGACCGCCACACCCTATTTGTCATTGCATATGTCCCCGGGGCACATGATCCCCGCCGCCCGGCGGCGCCTGCCCGATGCCCGGCGCCGAGCATAGCGCATCGAATCGGGACCGCGGATCCCCGATTTTCTATGCGTGCCGAAATCCATCAATATTATGGCACATTTGGCTTTTCCCTTGCTATTGTGACAGAGAAACCATACAACGATTTCAGGTTAGAAGTGCTGACGGGATAGAGTCGCCGCGAAGGCTGCCAACCCCTGAGAGGACCTGGCGCCGCAACCGGCAATCGTCCGCCGTCATACGTGTTTCTTTCCGAGTGAACTGGATTCTGATTTTTCCGGCGTATGCGGAAACTTCATCGGTGGATAGCCACCAACCGCTCCGAGGAGCAAACTCATCGGACCTACGGGTCTTAGTATTGTCGATCTCGCTTGGTCATAATGGTGTCGCAGCAGGTTTTATCCAAAGTCTACAGGCCCCGGGAGAATATCTTCCCCGCTGTTGCCTGGCTGTTGCCTGCCCTCCCGAACCAAGCGCGACTTTCATTATCCGGCGCAACCCCTCCTGACCGCAACCCGCCTGTCTCAGACACTGGCGGGGATGCGCGTATGAGGCTGCGCCGAGGAGCACAGCTTACATGGCAGACAAAATGCTTATCGACGCGTCTCACGAGGAAGAGACGCGCGTCGTTGTCGTTCGCGGGAACCGCATAGAAGAATTTGACTTCGAGTCGCAGCACAAGAAGCAAATTCGCGGCAACATCTATCTTGCAAAGGTAACGCGGGTAGAACCCTCGCTACAGGCCGCCTTCGTTGATTACGGCGGCAACCGGCACGGCTTCCTGGCCTTTGCCGAAATCCACCCTGATTACTACCAGATCCCGCTGGCCGATCGCCAGGCGCTGCTGCGCGCGGAAGCCGAAGAGCATCGCCGCGACGACGACGTCGAGCACGTCGAAACCGCGCCGATGAACGATCCGGCCAACCAGGACCAGCCCGACATCGGCATCATCGCCAAGGACGAGCCGGCAGCAGACGCTACGGCCGAAGCCCCTGCCGCGATCGAAGCGGAAGCTGCGCCGGCCGCTGAAGACGCAGCTCCGGTAAAGAAGGCTGCAAAGCCGCGCCGCAGCCGCAAGAAGGTTGTCGAGACCACCGCGACCGAAGATGCCGTCCCGACCGATGTCGAAGCGCCGGTTGCTTCCGTCGATAGCGACGACGACTCGAACGGCAGCTCGATGGCTGCCATGGTCGAGACCGACTCGATTTCCGAAGACGTCGATTCCCGCCGCCGCGGCAATGACGACGATGACGACGACGATCATGACCACGAAGAAGAAGTGATCGAATCGGTCGGCGCGGAAGACGCGATGGAAGAAGTTCCCGATCGCGTTCAGCGCAAGCCGCGCAAGCAGTACCGCATCCAGGAAGTCATCAAGCGCCGCCAGATCCTGCTCGTGCAGGTCGCCAAGGAAGAGCGCGGTAACAAGGGTGCAGCTCTTACCACCTACCTCTCGCTCGCAGGCCGTTACTCGGTGCTGATGCCGAACACGGCGCGTGGCGGCGGCATCTCCCGGAAGATCACCAATCCGCAGGACCGCAAGCGCCTGAAGGAAATCGCCCGGATGCTCGAAGTGCCGCAGGGCATGGGCGTCATCCTGCGCACGGCCGGTGCCAACCGCACCAAGGTCGAGGTCAAGCGCGATTTCGAATATCTGATGCGTCTCTGGGAAAACGTCCGCACGCTGACGCTGGCGTCGACGGCCCCCTGCCTCGTCTATGAAGAGGGATCGCTGATCAAGCGTTCGATCCGCGACCTCTACAACAAGGATATCGGCGAAGTCATCGTTGCCGGCGAAGAAGGCTATCGTGAAGCGAAAGACTTCATGAAGATGCTGATGCCGAGCCACGCCAAGGTGGTTCAGCCTTACCGCGACATCCACCCGATCTTCTCGCGCTCTGGCATCGAGGCGCAGCTCGACCGCATGCTGCAGCCGCAGGTGACGCTGAAGTCGGGCGGCTACCTGATCATGAACCAGACGGAAGCGCTGGTTTCGATCGACGTCAACTCCGGCCGTTCAACGCGCGAACATTCGATCGAAGACACGGCTCTGCAGACGAACCTCGAAGCCGCCGACGAAGTCGCGCGCCAGCTTCGCCTTCGCGACCTTGCAGGCCTGATCGTCATCGACTTCATCGACATGGAAGAAAAGCGCAACAACCGCGCTGTCGAGAAGCGTCTGAAGGAATGCCTGAAGAACGACCGCGCCCGTATCCAGGTCGGCCGTATCTCGCATTTCGGCCTTCTCGAAATGTCGCGCCAGCGTATCCGTGCCTCGGTTCTGGAATCGACGACCCAGGTCTGCTCGCATTGCGGCGGTACCGGTCACGTCCGTTCGCAGTCTTCGGTCGCCCTGCATGTGCTGCGCGGTATCGAAGAATATCTGCTGAAGAACACGACGCACGACATCACGGTGCGCACCACGCCCGACATCGCGCTCTATCTTCTGAACCACAAGCGCCAGTCGATCGTCGATTACGAGACCCGCTTCGGCGTGGCGATCATCATCGGCGCCGACAACAGCGTCGGATCGCAGCACTTTGCGATTGATCGCGGCGAGCCGGTCGAAAATCCGGTGAAGATCGAAACCCTGTTCAACTTCGCGGCCATCCCTGAAGATGACGACGACGATGTCGTGATCGAGGTGGACGAAGAAGAAGACGAAGAACTGGAAGAAAAGCTAGCCGCAAGCGAGCGTCCTGCCCAGCAGGCACGCGCCGAGAGCGATGGCGAAGCCGGCAACCGCAAGCGCAAGCGGCGCCGCCGCCGCCGTGGCGGACGTGGCGGAAACGAACAGCAGTCGGCCAACGACGCCTCCGGTGACGAGAGCGACGACGGTGAAGGCGACGAGGATGATGCAGGCGCAGAGGGCGACGAAGCCGCTGCCGGCACCGCGGAAGCCCGCGCCGAAACCGACAGCGAGAGCGAACAGCGCCGCAAGCGCCGCCGCCGCGGCAAGCGTGGCGGACGCCGCAACCGTGACGAAAACGGCGAACTGAGTGCCGAAGGCACCGACAGCGAGACGGACGCTGATGGCGAAGCCGGCGAAGGTGACGCTGCCGAAAGCGCGGCAGCCGAGACGCAGGCTGAAGTGATCGAGGCCGTTTCCGAAGATGCCGCCGAAGGCCAGACCGCCATGGCAGCCGTCGAAACCGGCGCCTTCGTCACCGAGGACGTCAAGCCCGCCAAGGGCCGCGGCCGTGGCCGCAAGAAGGCTGCCGAGGTTTCGCCGGTGGAAGAGCCTGTCGTTGCCGAGGAAACTCCGGCTGCCGCAGCAACTGCCGAACCTGCACCCGAAGCCGAAACGGTGGAAGCCTCTGCCGATCTCGACGCTCCGGCAACGGAAGAAGCGAAGTCGGCCCGCGCCAATCGCGGCTCGAACGTCTCCTCCTCTTCGCCGACCGTCAAATCGACGCGCAGCGAAGCTGCCGAGCCCGAGGGCGACGGCAAGCCGAAGAAGGCCGGCTGGTGGCAGCGCCGCGGCTTCTTCTGAGAGCCCGCTGATTGATCAATGAAAAGCCGGCTGTGGCGACACAGCCGGCTTTTTTGATTCCGTATCCGGGAGAGATTGGAAAGGGGCATCCGAGATAAGTCGAGAAGGCCAATCCGGCTTTGCCTCACGGCAGCAAGCCTCTTCAGATCTTGATTCATCTGTCTGACAAAATGAGTCAGGAAATTCGTCTAAGCGCTTGAGCGCGGACTCTATTTCAGCCAGAGGGCCATGCGCTCGACGGCTTCGACGATCTCAGTTTGCGAGCCGGCGTAAGACATGCGCATCGTCCTGTTGCCTTCGAGCGGATCGAAATCGAGGCCCGGCGTCGCGGCGACATTGATCTCCGCAAGCATGCGCTTGGCAAAGGCCATGCTGTCGTTGCTGAACCGCGTCACGTCGACATAGGCATAGAAGGCACCGTCCATCGGGGATGCCACCGGCAGGCCGATTTCGGGCAAGCGGCGGAGCAGGAAATCGCGATTGGCGGCGTAACTCGCCTTGTAGACATCGAGCTCGGCAGCGGCTCCAAGCGCCGCCGTCGCGGCGATCTGCGACAGTTCCGGCGGCGAGATATAGAGGCTCTGGGCAACGCGCTCGATCGGGCGAACCAGCCGTTCCGGCAGCACCATCCAGCCGATCCGCCAGCCGGTCATGCAATAGTATTTCGAGAAGGAATTGATGACGATTGCCTCGTCGGTCAGTTCCAGCGCGCTGGTCTCCTCGCCCGCAAAAGTCAGGCCGTGATATATTTCGTCGGAGATGAAGGCGATCGATTGAGCGGCGCAATAATCGGCAAGCGCCTTCAGCGCCGCCCTGCCGGTGACCGTCCCGGTCGGGTTTGCCGGACTGGCAAGCAGAATACCCTTGAGCTTGCCGCCGCTCTCGCGCTGCGCCGCTTCAAGGCTTTCGGGCGTCAGCGTGAAATGCGTCTCGGCCGTCACGGCGACCTCGATCACCTTCAGCCCGAGTGCGCCGAGAATATTGCGGTAGGCCGGATAGCCGGGCCTGGCGATCGCCACGGCATCGCCAGCATCGAAGAGCGAGAGGAAGGCGAGATTGAAACCGGCCGAGGAACCCGTCGTGATGGCGATCCGCGCCGGATCGATCTCCAGGCCATGGCGGTCGCGATAATGCCAGGCGAGCGCGTGTTTCAGCCGCGCGGTCCCCAGCGCATCGGTATAGCCGATCTTGCCTTCCGTCAGAGCCGAACGGGCCGCGTCGAGGGCCGCCTTCGGTGCCGGATGCGACGGCTGGCCGACCGCCATCGAAATGACCGGGTGACCGGCGGCACGCCGTTTGGTCGCCTCAGCCAGAACGTCCATGGCGTGGAAAGGCTCGACTTCGCTGCGCTTCGATACGGAAAACAAGGGCCAAAACTCCGGATATTCAATTGCGGCCAGACAATTGCCGCATTATCAGGTGCATCACAATCCCGCGATTGCGCCGCGATCCAGAAAAATCCTGTTTGATGGCCGGGCCGCACACCGTAATTTGATTGCCGAACGTTTCAGCCCATTAACCGGGCGATGTTATGAAGCGGCATCGCATTCGATCAGCCGACGAGGACACAATGGCTCTCTTTCCGAAAACCTTCACCGCCCTTGCGCTCGCTGCCAGCTTTGCGATGCCCCTTCCCGCTGCTGCTCTCGACGATGCGCAGAAGAAGGAATTCGGCGAGTTCATCAAGGAATACCTGATCCAGAATCCCGAGATCATGCTCGACGTTCAGGACGCCCTGCAGAAGAAGCAGGAAGAGGCCCGCCTCGTCAAAGCCAACCAGGTGATCGGCGAAAACAGCAAGAGCATTTTCGAGGCCAAGGACGATATCTCGATCGGCAACCCGAAGGGCGATGTCACCATCGTCGAGTTCTTCGATTACAATTGCGGCTACTGCCGTCACGCGCTGACGGACATGCAGACGATGCTGAAGAAGGACCAGAACGTCCGCTTTGTGCTCAAGGAATTCCCGATCCTCGGCCCGGAATCGGTTGCCGCGCACAAGGTTTCCGACGCTTTCCGCAAGCTGGCGCCTGAAAAATACGAGAAGTTCCACATGGCTCTGCTCGGCAGCGAAGGCCGCGCCGACGAAGACAGCGCCATCGAAGTGGCCTCCTCGCTCGGCGTCAACGAAAAGCAGATCCGCGCCGAGATGGAAAAGAGCCCCGACACGTCTTCGGTGCAGAATGCCTATGACCTTGCCCAGAAGCTCGGCATCACCGGAACGCCCTCCTACGTCATCGGCAACGAGCTGGTGCAGGGCGCGGTCGGTTTCGACGACCTGGAAGCCAAGGTCAAGAACATGCGCACCTGCGGCAAGACCAGCTGCTGAGAGCGACGCTCATCAAATCGCCAAAATCTAAGCGTTTCAGCCATGTGGACAAATATGGCACGATTCCGGCTGCCTACCCCAAAGGGCTTTCATTAAGGGCATGGGGAGTCTATAGGTTGCCCTCGTGCATTTAATGGAACACTCGATGACGCAAACCATTTTCGTCCTGAACGGGCCCAACCTGAACATGCTGGGCAAAAGAGAACCCGGCATCTATGGCGGCAAGACGCTCAAGGACATCGAAGCGGATTGCAGGGCTGCGGGCCAGGAACTCGGTCTCGATATCGATTTCCGCCAGAGCAACCACGAAGGTGCGCTCGTCGATTGGTTTCATGAAGCAAACGACAAGGCTGCAGGCGTTGCGATCAATGCCGGAGCCTACACGCATACATCCATTGCACTGCATGATGCGATCAAGGCCATTTCCATTCCGGTAATCGAGCTCCATATCTCCAACGTGCATGCACGCGAAGAATTCCGCCACAAGTCGATGATTGCCCCTGCTTGCAAGGGTGTGATCGCCGGCTTCGGGCCTCACAGCTACATTCTGGCGCTTCACGCGCTGAAGAACCTTACGGCATAAGAAGAAGACAGGGCAAACACTCATGGCTGAAAAGAAATCGGGTATCGACCAGGCACTGATCCGTGACCTCGCGAACATCTTGAACGACACGGACCTGACGGAAATCGAAGTCGAGCAGGAAGATCTGCGCATCCGCGTCTCGCGCGGCGGCAATGTTCAATATGTCCAGGCGCCGATCGGCGGTGCTCCGGCCTATGCGCCTGCGCCTGCAGCCGCCGCACCTGCGGCCGCTCCGGCAGTAGCCGCTGCCCCGGCCCGCAACCCGGCCAACACGGTCAGCGCCCCCATGGTCGGCACCGTCTACATGGCACCGGCTCCGGGTGCACGCGCCTTCATCGAAGTCGGCTCGACCGTGAAGGAAGGCCAGACGCTGCTCATCATCGAAGCGATGAAGACCATGAACCAGATCCCGTCGCCGAAGTCAGGCAAGGTTACGGAAATCCTCGTCGAAGACGGCAGCCCCGTCGAATACGGCCAGGCCCTCGTCGTCATCGAATAAGGCGGGCATCATGGTCTCGAAAATCCTCATTGCAAACCGCGGCGAAATCGCGCTGCGCGTCCTGCGCGCCTGCAAGGAGCTCGGCATTCCCTGCGTCGTGGTTCACTCCACCGCCGATGCCGACGCCATGCATGTGCGCCTTGCCGACGAAAGCGTCTGCATCGGCCCTCCGCCGTCGCGTGACAGCTATCTGAACATCCACCAGATCGTCGCAGCCTGCGAAATCACCGGTGCCGATGCCGTGCATCCCGGCTACGGCTTCCTGTCCGAAAACGCCAAGTTTGCGGATATTCTCGAGGCCCACGGCATCACCTTCATCGGCCCGACCGCGGATCACATCCGCATCATGGGCGACAAGATCACCGCCAAGACGACGGCGCAGGAACTCGGCATCCCCGTCGTTCCGGGCTCCGACGGCGAAGTGAAGACCGAAGAAGACGCCATTAAGACGGCCGCCGAAATCGGCTATCCCGTTCTGATCAAGGCAACCGCCGGCGGCGGCGGACGCGGCATGAAGGTCGCGAAATCCGAAGCCGACGTGATCGAAGCCTGGTCGACGGCCCGCACCGAAGCGGCTGCCGCCTTCGGCAACGAAGCCGTCTACATGGAAAAGTACCTCGGCAAGCCGCGCCACATCGAAGTTCAGGTTTTCGGCGACGGCGAAGGCAATGCGATCCATCTCGGCGAACGCGACTGCTCGCTGCAGCGCCGCCACCAGAAGGTCTGGGAAGAAGCCAATTCCCCGGCGCTCAACGTCGAGCAGCGCATGAAGATCGGCCAGGTCTGCGCCGACGCCATGAAGAAGCTGAAATATCGCGGCGCCGGCACGATCGAATTCCTCTATGAAAACGGCGAGTTCTATTTCATCGAAATGAACACCCGTCTGCAGGTGGAGCATCCGGTCACCGAAGCCATTACGGGCATTGACCTCGTGCACGAACAGATCCGCGTCGCCTCGGGCGGCGGTCTGTCGGTGACGCAGGCGGAAGTGAACTTCGAGGGCCACGCCATCGAATGCCGCATCAACGCCGAAGACGCGCGCACCTTCGTGCCCTCGCCCGGCACGATCACGCATTTCCACGCACCGGGCGGCCTCGGCGTCCGCATCGACAGCGGCGCCTACCAGGGCTACAAGATCCCGCCTTACTACGACAGCCTGATCGGCAAGCTCATAGTTCACGGGCGCACCCGCGTCGAATGCATGATGCGCCTGCGCCGCGCGCTGGACGAGTTCGTCGTCGATGGCATCAAGACCACGCTGCCGCTGTTCCAGGACCTGGTTTCGAACCAGGACATCGCGAACGGCGACTACGACATCCACTGGCTGGAACAGTATCTCGCCAGCACCAAGCCGGCCTGATCACGAATGGCAGGGTCGCGCAGGAAGTCCCCAGGAATTACCCCGGAGATCCTCCTGCGCGCCTACTCCATCGGCCTCTTCCCGATGGCCGAATCGGCCGATGACCCGGAGATCTTCTGGGTCGAGCCCGAACTTCGCGGGGTGATCCCGCTCGACGATTTCCACATTTCCAAAAGCCTCGCGAAAACCATTCGCCGCAAACCGTTCGACATCCGGTTCAATCATGATTTCGATGCGGTGATCTCGGCTTGCGCGGCGGAAACCTCCGGGCGCCCGAGCACCTGGATCAACGGCACCATCAGGCAGCTCTATTCGACCCTCCACCGCATCGGCCATGCGCATTCCGTCGAGGCATGGGAGGGCGACGAGCTTGTCGGCGGGCTCTACGGCGTCTCGCTGGGTGCCGCGTTCTTCGGCGAGAGCATGTTCTCGCGGCGCACCGACGCCTCGAAGATCTGCCTGGTGCATCTGGTCGAGCGCCTCCGGGAAAAAGAGTTCAGGCTGCTGGATACGCAGTTCACGACGGAGCATCTGAAGACCTTCGGGGCGATCGACGTGCCGAAGGATGAATATGCCGTGATGCTGGATGCCGCGATGGATTCGCCGCATCTGGAGTTTTAGGGGAGCGCCCACCCTCGTCCTTCGAGGTCCTTCGGGCACCTCAGGATAAGGGCTCTCGTGAAGCTGGCTTGCTGCGGGATAGGTGTGCCCGCCCCCGTCCTTCGAGGGTCGCTTCGCTCCCGCCTCAGGATGAGGGCTCTCTTGGACGCTTCGGCGCGGAGCCAGAATGAAAACCAGCGACGGGCACTTCCAGCGCCAACAGCCACTCCGCCCCTCATCCTGACCTGAGGTGCCCGAAGGGCCTCGAAGGACGAGGGCCGGCCAATGGCCCAAACCGGTAAACAGGAAAACTTACTTAGCCTTCGCCGTGCCATCCGGCGCCGGCACGTCCGACTGCGCCTTGCAGTCCTTCAGCCAGACGTCATAGATCGGGTGCTCGACGGCGTTCAGACCCGGGCTGTCGGCGAACATCCAGCCGGTGAAGATGCGGCGGATCTTGCGGTCGAGGGTGATTTCGTCGACTTCGACGAAACCGTCGATCTTCTGCGCCTCCGACTGGTCGCGCGAATAACAGGCTTTCGGCGTCACCTGCAGCGCGCCGAACTGGACCGTTTCGTTGACATAGACGTCGAAGGTGGTGATGCGGCCGGTGATCTTGTCGAGGCCGGAGAAGACGGCGACAGGGTTTTCGATGCGCGCGGCAGAAGCAATCTGCGGCAACAGCGGCGAGCCAAGCGCCAGGGCGATCCCGGCGGCACGCAGGACCTGGTTCCGCGTGAAAAGCTGCATATCTACCCGTCTCCACCGCATCTCATGATAATGGCCGCAGCTTCTGCGGCCAACCTGCGGGTAAAGGTCAATTGTGGCCAAAAGCCGGGCCGGACGGCCCGCTTTGCGGTCGGCGAACTCAGTTGCCAGGCGTCCAGGCGTCGTAATCGCCGGTAACACGCGGACGCTCGCCGGTGGCCGACAGCGAACCCGGCGGACGGTAGGCCTGCGGAGAACCGGTCGGATTGGCGCGGTGCGCCTTTTCCCATTCCTTGGCGGCGTAGTTTTCCTTCGACGGCGGGGTGTCGGTGCGGTGATGCATCCAGCCGTGCCAGCCCGGAGGGATGGCCGAGGCTTCGGCATAGCCGCTGTAGATCACCCAGCGCTTCGGCAGGCCATAGGAAGACAGGCCGCCTTCGTAGTAGACATTGCCGAGCTCATCTTCGCCAACACGCTTGAAACCGCGAAGCGCAAACCGTGTTCCCAGCGTGTAGTGGTTCCACCAGGTGAAAATGTGCAGCAGGAAGTTCTTCATGTCTGTTCCTTGTGCTTGCCAGAGGTCAAGCGGGACTGGAATTCGTTCACTCGCTTATGCCGCCGGATGACCGGATTGTCCAGTGATTCCAGATTTGCAACGGTTCATTTCAAGGCCATCTTGAAGCCGAGATGCGATGGCGCGAAGCCCAGGCGCTCGTAGAACCGGTGGGCATCCTTGCGCTTGCCGTTCGAGATCAGCTGGACGCGGGCAAGGCCGCGGCTTTTTGCCTCTGCGATGCAGAACTCGATCATCTGCCCGCCGATGCCCTGCCCGCGCAAGTCGCCGCGCGTCTGCACCGCCTCGATGATCATGAAGGACGCGCCGCGGCCGGTCAGCGTCGTCGCGATCGAAATCTGAAACGTGCCGGCGACTTCGCCAGACAGTTCGCCGACATAGAGCGTCTGGTCCGGCGCTGCGGCGATCGCTGAGAAGGCCTTGAGGTAATCGGCGTAAGCGCTGTCCTCGGTCGTATCGCCGTGTCCGCCGATATCATCGGCGGCAAAGAGCGCTATCAACGCGGCAAGATCGTCCTGCCGGGCCTCGCGGATAATGAGCTTGCCGGTCATGATGGTCTCAATGGGCGGGAAGATGTTTTTCAAGCACCAGCGTCGCAATACCCGACTGGCCGGGGCCGACATTCTCGTTGCGGCCCGCCTCGATGAAACCGAGCTTACTGTAGAAGCCGATCGCATCCTCGTTCTTCGGCTCGACTTCGAGACGCATGATCTCCGCATCCGGAAAGCAGGTTTCCAGCTCGGCAAACATGTCGCGGCCGATGCCCTGACGCTGCAGCGCCGGACGCACGTAGAGAAGATGCAGGATCGCCGTCTTTGCCAAATCGGCGGACATTGCCGCATAGCCGACTGCGCCGATATCCTTGCCGCTGTCGGCGACAACGAATTCGGCATTCTTTTTTGCCAGCCGCGTTTTCAGCGCCGCCGGCGAAAACAGGTGGGCGATCAGTTCATCGACCTTCGGCACGCCATAGAAGCGGTCGTAGGTCGCATGAAAGCTTTCCACCAGCACGGCGCGGATCTTCTCCAGATCGCGCTCACCGGCGGTGCGGACAAAATACACCAAGGCTTTCTCCTGGCGGCGCCGGGATCCGAGGCCGCTCACGCTTTTCGGCTAACGCAGTTATTCCTCGACGATGCCGAGCTTGGCCTTGACCAGCGCCTGGACGGCCTGCGGGTTGGCCTTGCCGCCGGTCGACTTCATGACCTGGCCGACGAACCAGCCAGCCAGCGTCGGTTTGGCGAGAACCTTGGCCACCTGATCGGGGTTGGCGGCGATGATCTCATCGACCGCCTTTTCGATGGCGCCGGTGTCGGTCACCTGCTTCATGCCGCGGCTTTCGACGATTTCAGCGGGATCGCCACCCTCGTTGAGGATGATCTCGAAGACGTCCTTGGCGATCTTGCCGGAAATCGTCTCGGCCTTGATCAGGTCGATGATGCCGCCGAGCTGGGCCGGGGAAACCGGAGTCGATTCAATATCTTTTCCGAGTTTGTTCAAGGCGCCAAGCAAGTCGTTGATGACCCAGTTGGCAGCCGTCTTGCCATCGCGGCCTTCGGCAACGGCTTCGAAATAATCGGCAATCGCCTTTTCGGACACGAGTACCGACGCGTCATAGATCGACAGGCCGAGCTCACGGACGAAGCGGTCCTTCTTGTCATCAGGCAGCTCCGGCAGATCCTTTGCCAGCGCACTGACGAAAGCATCGTCGAACTCGAGCGGCAACAGGTCCGGATCCGGGAAGTAGCGGTAGTCATGCGCGTCTTCCTTGGAGCGCATCGAGCGGGTCTCGCCCTTGTTCGGGTCAAAGAGACGGGTTTCCTGGTCGATCGAGCCGCCGTCCTCCAGAATGCCGATCTGGCGGCGGGCTTCGTATTCGATCGCCTGGCCGATGAAGCGGATGGAGTTGACGTTCTTGATCTCGCAGCGCGTGCCAAAGCCCTCGCCCGGACGGCGCACGGAAACGTTGACGTCGGCGCGCATCGAGCCTTCGTCCATGTTGCCGTCGCAGGTGCCGAGGTAACGGACGATCGAGCGCAGCTTCGTCATGTAGGCCTTGGCCTCATCGGACGAGCGCATGTCGGGCTTGGAGACGATCTCCATCAGCGCGACGCCAGAACGGTTCAAGTCGACATAGGACATGGTAGCGTGCTGGTCATGCAGCGACTTGCCGGCGTCCTGTTCCAGATGCAGACGCTCGATGCCGATCTCGATGTCTTCGAACTGGCCCTGACGATCCGGACCGAGCGAGATGACGATCTGGCCTTCGCCGACAATCGGATCCTTGAACTGCGAGATCTGATAGCCCTGCGGCAGGTCGGGATAGAAATAGTTCTTGCGGTCGAACAGCGAGCGCTTGTTGATCTGCGCCTTCAGGCCGAGACCGGTGCGCACCGCCTGGCGGACGCATTCCTCGTTGATGACGGGCAGCATGCCGGGCATGGCGGCGTCAACGAGGGAGACATTCGAGTTCTGCGGCTTGCCGAATTCCGTCGAGGCGCCGGAGAAGAGCTTCGAATTCGACAGCACCTGCGCATGGACTTCCATGCCGATGATGACTTCCCAATCGCCGGTGGCGCCGGGAATGAAGCGTTTCGGATCAGGCGTGCGAACGTCGACAAGGGTCATGTGATACTCTTCGGGAGGCTGTTCTTTTCATCTGGTGAGGTAACGGAAATGGCCTGCCGGTGCAAGGCTTTCGGCACGCGTGGCGCGCGGCTCACGTTTTCGCGCTGTTAACAGCGGCGCGCTAGCATGGATGTATGATCTCCTCCCACGCGCTTCAACTCGGTGCCCTGCTTCACCCCTACAATCTCTTCGTCTTCGCCACTTATTTTATCGACAAGCGCGCCGCCCGTCTGGGACACCGGCGCGTCAGCGAGCGGACCTTGCTGATGCTGGCATTGTTCGGCGGCAGCCCGGGCGCGATCACCACGCAGCGTCTGCTGCGGCACAAGACGCAGAAGGAGCCGTTTCGCACGCTTCTTATGGGAATTGCGCTGCTTCATGCCGTGGTATGCGGTGGGCTTGCCGTCTTCGTCGCAGCCGGACGATTGGGGCTTACTTAGAAGTCCGGCCCGTAAGTGCCGTCGCCCCCGCTCTCGAGCGGCTTGGTCAAACCGACGGAGGGTACGTCGCGATCAAGCTTCGGGTTGTAGACGATCGACAGCCAGTGGATGCTATAGCCGTGCTTCTGGAAGAAGTTGATAGCCTCGTTATTACCCGAATGCGTCTGCATGCCGGCGCTGGAGAAACCCTGGTCGGCGATATCCGTCTCGATCTGCGCCAGCAGCGCGGCGCCGACACCCTGGCGAGTGAAGGCCGGGTCGATCCAGAAATCCGAGATCGTTTCGTCGAATTTCTCCCGGGCGCCCCAGCCGACAATCTGGCCGTTGAGTTCGGCCACCGTAATCGTCAGCCAGCTGTTGCGTGCAAAGTTCGTAAAGGCACTCCGCGCCGCATCGAGCAGCGCGTCCGTCTCGCCCATGGCCACCATCGCCTTTTGCCAGGCTCTGAGGCCGATCTCACTCAGAAGGTCCGCCTCGCCCTCGCGGGCATTGCGAATGTGGATCATGGAACCCCCGTTCAATGATCAAAGTAGAACACCGAATCGCCTGTTTTTCTATCGGTTTGCGCGGCTTACGCACCGTTTTTGCAGGCGCGTTGCGAATCTGGCGCGCTTGACGGCAACCTGTGCGTGGGTTAGGCAAATCTTATGTTGAATTCGTCTGAGACCCGCTAAGGGCCCTGCCCGCAAGCTGCTTGCGCGCATGGGCCAGAAAAAAACGAAACCCCGCCGTTCGCCTTGAACGCCGGATCGTTTTTTTGTGCGCTTTCGAGCGCCAGACCGGATCAACACAACAATGGACATTTCACGCGCCGAACAGCGCATCCTGCACCTGCTCGCCCAAGGCGGCCGGATCGAACTCACCCGCGGCGAAGACCGCGTCATCGAGAAGCTTCAACTTTTCACCAGAGAAGGCTGGGTCTTCTCCGGCATCGACATCCTCACCTTCCGCAAGCTCAAGCAGAAACGGGCCATCCGCTCGCAGGGCGGCAAGCCCTACCGGATTACCGAGCGGGGACTGGTGCTGGTGAGGGCGGAGCAGGATAATCGATGAAGGCAGAAGGACCGGCTCTCATAGGAGAGCCGGTCCTTCAACATCCTATCGAACCAAGCCCACGATCGAACCGCACACTCAATGTTGCAGCAAACGGTATGGGAAGAGTTTCACGCCTGTAGCAGCGTAGGTAGAGTCCAACTGGCAGCTTTCGTCGGCCACTAAGTACTTGATCGCAGCGGAGGGCTCCGGCGCCATACTCACCTTGTAGTAGCGCTGCAAATACGTATGAAGCGGCCAATCCTCCCAAACCTTGCCACAGGCGCTAACCGTCTGGCGGCACGCGGTCTTGCTGGCACCGCAAACGGCCTCGGCAATTGCAGATGCGTTTTCAATAACCCGCTTGTCGCCGCCCATACGGCCAAAATTCAAACCAACAATCACCACGGATGCGGCAAGAAAAACGCTCGACGCGATCCACAAGCGATTCTGCCACCGCTCTCCCAGGCGGCTGAGACCACCTAGCAGAACAGGCGCACACAACACGCAGAATCCCGTCGAAAAATACGGCAACGAAGGATTGAAGTAAAAGTTCGTGACACGCGGACTGGCGAGAATTGGAAATGAGGCCGAACACCCGACAAGCAACAAGAATGCTGCACTCTGCATTCGTTTCTTCCGCAAAACCGCGTCCGGTACCGCCATGTTCCACCGGCGGAAAACAACGAGAACAAGCGCGGTGATCGCGAACGAATAGCCGTTGACGCCAATGAGATTGCGAACGGCCGAGAGACCGCCGCCGAAGTTTCCGCGATCTCCTGCCAGACTGGGCAACAGCTGAGCAGCCAAATAGCGCTGTGTCGCTTCGCGCGAAGCGTCGAAAGACCAGAGCACGAGAAACAGAAGCACGACAATGGCGACAAGTATCAGGCTATCGAGCACCACGGCGGCGAAAGACGGGCGCCGAAAACAAAACCAGTAAATCGCCGGCGTGGCCAATGGAAACAAGCCCACCGGGCCCTTCGTAAAAACGGCGAGCGAAATCGCCAGCCCGGCGCATGCGATGAGCGAAACACGCGATAAACTGGAAACACCCAAGCGCCGGTCGTAGGCCGTTACGATCAGTAAGACGGCGCTCAACGTGAAGATAATTAGCTGATTTTCCAACATACCATTGGCAAAACCCCATTTCATGCGGCCGGCGATCAGTACCATGAACAGGGCAATCGGCGCCGCGCGCTGCATGACAACATCGCCGTCGTGCAACCGCATCCACATTTTGAACAGGAGGACGCCTGCGACTGCAAAAGTCAGCAGCGAGAAACTCTTTTCGACTGCAATCGTGTCACCGAAGACCATGAACCCCAAGGATTCAACCCACATCATGAAAGGGGGGTGTTCTGCGAAGACCGGGAAGAGTGTCTGTGAGAAATACGGGCTCCAGGCCGAACCGACCCCTTCGGCCATATTTCTGGCGACTCCAGCGTAGATGCCGCCGTCAAAGTAGAAAGAAAGCTGAACAAGTTTGACAAGCAGCAACGAGCATACGGAGGCAGCAAGCAAAATCCAAAGCGACGTCACCACCTTGCGGGATGGAGTCTGAGGCCCAGAGGGGCCGGAAGCCGAAATAGTCATTTCCAGATAAACCTGTTCGCGATTACGAATTTCCACACCGTATCGATCGCGATACCAGCAAGCGTGGCAAGAAACACGACATGCACGAGCCGCTCATAAGCCAATGTGGCCGCGGAAACGTTGGCAACAATTCCGACGGCGGAAACAGCCAGAAATTTCACGTAACCCAAGGTTTTTTTCCATCCGTACAGCCGTTTGTCCTGAAAGGTCAGAAGGTTGTTGAGCAGAAAATTGCTAGTGGCAGCGACCAGCGTCGCGACCGTCTGTGCTGCGATGAAAGGCAGCGCAAATGCCAAGACCGAATAGAGCACGGCAAAATGAACGAAAATGCCCGAGCCACCAACGAACAAGAAGGAAATGAGGCTGACCGGCAGAAAGCCGCCGGTCATCTTGCTCAGCAAGAATGTCACGAATTTCCATACGACATAGATGTCGAGCTTCGATTCGCCGTGAATTCGCACGCCGAAGTCGAATGGAACCTCACCATGGCGAAGCTTCTTGTTGGAATACATATGTCGAGAAGCAGCTTGAAGCCGGGATCTCCGAGTCTTGGTGCCACATCGAGGAAGCTGCTGCGACGCATTACAAAGAAGCCGGTCAGCGGATCGGACAGCTTTCGTCCAAGAACCAAGCTGCTCAGCCAATTGCCAAATGTGGACAGCCTCTGGCGAAGCGGCGAAAGTCCCTCCAGGGCGCGATCGGCCTCGAGGCGGCGAGCAGCACTGACGATGTCGAGATTATCGCTTTCAAGGCGCGCGATCATGTCAACCAAGACTGCCGGATCGTGCTGACCGTCAACGTCCATCACGCACAGCAAATCGCCACGCGCTGACAACATGCCCTGAATGCTGGACCTGGCAAGGCCACGATCATCCAATCTGATGATAGTTCGAATACGGGCATCGTCTGCGGCGTATTCGAACGCCTTCCGCGCAGTTCCGTCCGCGGAATTGTCATCAACGAACAGTATTTCCCAGTCGATGCCAGCTAGCGTGGATTTTACACGCTCGGCAAACGGAATCACATTTCCGATTTCATTGTAAGTTGGGGCGATGATCGATAGACGTTTTTGCGGCACGGGTTGAACCTGATCGAAATTCACCTCCGCCTAGCAGGGCAGCCAAGCGAAATCTACCCCAAATAGCGATTTGCATACAACCACCGGCAGAGCGCCCCGCTTGCCTCAAGCGGAGCGCCTCAATCTTACCACCACTTGGCAGGGGAGAACTTGCCGGCTGCCTGTTCGATGACATGGGCGGTCTTGAAGAGGGTTTCCTCGTCGAAGGGCTTGCCGATCAGCTGCAGGCCGAGCGGTAGCCCCTTGTGGTCGAGACCGGCGGGAACGGCGATGCCCGGCAGGCCCGCCATGTTGACGGTGACCGTGAAGATGTCGTTCAGATACATCGCGACCGGATCGGCGGCGAGGTTTTCGTCGGCAACACCGAAGGCGGACGATGGCGTGGCCGGGGTCAGGATCGCATCGACACCGGCGTCGAAGACGATCTCGAAGTCGCGCTTGATCAGCGTGCGGACCTTCTGGGCCTTGATGTAATAGGCGTCGTAGTAGCCGGCCGACAGCACGTAGGTGCCGATCATGATGCGGCGCTTGACTTCCTTGCCGAAGCCCGCAGCGCGGGTCTTCTCGTACATGTCGGCGATGTCCTTGCCGTCGACGCGCAGGCCGTAGCGGACGCCGTCGTAGCGGGCGAGGTTCGAGGAGGCCTCGGCGGGCGCGACGATGTAATATGCCGGAAGCGCATATTTGGTGTGCGGCAGCGAAATGTTGACGATCTCGGCACCAGCATCCTTCAGCCAGGCAATGCCCTGCTGCCAGAGGGTTTCAATTTCCTCCGGCATGCCATCGACGCGGTATTCGTTCGGGATACCGATCTTCATGCCCTTCAGCGACTTGCCGAGCGCGGCTTCGTAATCCGGAACCGGCAGATCGACCGAGGTCGTGTCCTTGGTATCGACGGAGGCCATCGACTTCAGGAGGATTGCGGCGTCGCGGACGTCACGGGCGATCGGGCCGGCCTGATCGAGCGAGGATGCGAAGGCAACTGTACCCCAGCGCGAGCAGCGGCCGTAAGTCGGCTTGATGCCGACGGTGCCGGTGAAGGCTGCCGGCTGGCGGATCGAGCCGCCGGTATCGGTTGCGGTCGCGCCGGCGCAGAGATGGGCGGCAACGGCAGCGGCCGAACCGCCCGAAGAGCCGCCGGGAACGAGCTGCTGGTTGGAGCCGGACGCGCGCCAGGGGTTGATGACCGCGCCATAATGCGAGGTTTCGTTCGACGAGCCCATGGCAAACTCATCCATGTTCAGCTTGCCGAGCATGACGGCGCCGTCGTCCCAGAGGTTCTGGGTGACTGTCGATTCGTAGCGCGGCTCGAAGCCGTCTAGGATATGGCTGCAGGCCTGGGTGTGGACGCCGACGGTGGCGAACAGATCCTTGATGCCGAGCGGGATGCCTTCGAGATCACCTGCCTGGCCGGCCGCGATGCGCTCATCGGACTTCTTTGCCATGACGCGGGCGAGATCGGGCGTGGTCTTGATATAGGCGTTCAGCGCGCCGTTCGCCGCATCGATCGCCGAGATATAGGCTTCGGTCAGTTCGGTGGCGGTGATCTCCTTGCCGCGCAGCTTCTCGCGGGCTTCGGCAATGGTCAGGCTAGTGAGTTCGCTCATGGTGTCTACTCGGATCGTTTTAATGGCAGCGTGGATCGGAAAAAGCGGCAGCGCTTATTCGACGACTTTCGGTACCAGGAAGAAATTGTGGTCGGTGACGGGAGCGTTGGCGACGACGTCGTCGGCCTTGTTGCCATCGGTCACCTGGTCGGTCCGCTTCTTCATCGCCATCGGCGTGACCGAGGTCATGGCCTCGACGCCTTCGACATTCACTTCGGACAGCTGTTCGACGAAGCCGAGAATGCCATTCAGCTCGCCGACCATCCGATTTGCCTCGTCTTCGGAGACGGCAATACGGGCAAGGCGCGCAACGCGCTTAACGGTGGCAAGATCGACGGACATGGCATACTCCGAAAGGGAAATTTCCCACTCGCTATAAAGACCAACCGAGCCCTATGCAACGGCTCTATGTGCTCAAACCGGTGTCGCCTAGCAAACACTCCAATAGACCATCAATGCCTTCTACTCGCCGAAAGCTTGAATGGCGAATTTGACGATGGCCCGGCCTCTCATTCTTTATGCCTTGGGCGTTACCCTTGTTGTGTTTGGTGATTTTCATCGTCTGAATATCAGGGAGAGGCTCGCCGGGCACGGCTCCGAACCATCGAAATTCGACAAATCCCAGACCATCATCAACGATTATCCAGACCACACATCCACTTGGTTTATCGGCGAGTCTCAGGCTGACATTGACGTCGCTTCTGGCACCGCCAGAACGTGTCACTTTTAGCTGAACGTGGCGCGTAATCTCGCGAAAGGTTAGAACAAGATCATACCCACCGGCATCGAACTCGCTTTTCAATACCTCTGCGTCGACAACATTTCGTTGCCAAAGACGTTGAAGCAGAGCCCCAATGAAGAGATGCTCGATGATGTTCTCGCGTAACGTCGAATGCAGCGAGTGCTTATCTCTGTCGTCCAAGTATCTGCCCCACATTTCCCATGAGGCAGATAAATTCATTGTCAGCCAACTGTCAAAGCGACAACGTTTCTCCTGGCTTGATCGCCTTCACTTCCGTCTTCGAACCTTCCATGCCGGAGACGAACTTGTCGGCGGTCTGGTCGATGATCGGGAAGGTGCCGTAATGGCAGGGGATGGCGGTCTTGAAGTTGAAATAGCGCTGGCAGGCAAGTGCCGCCACCGCGCCGCCCATGGTGAAGCGGTCACCAACAGGAACGAGACCGATATCCGGCTGGTGCAGCTCGTTGATCAGCGCCATGTCGGAAAAGATGTCGGTATCGCCCATGGCGAAGATCGAGGCTTCGTCGTCGAAATGCAGCATCAGGCCGTTGGCGTTGCCGAGCGCATGGGCAATGCCGTCTTCGGTGACCTGCGCCGAGGAATGCAGCGCATTGGTGAAGGTCGCCGAGAAGCCGCCGAGCGCAATCGTGCCGCCGGTATTGCCCATTTCGATCTTCGAGACGCCCTTGGCGGCAAGCCAGGAGGCGAGATCGGCATTGGCAAGAACCGTGGCGCCGGTTTCCTTGGCGAGCGCGATGGTGTCGCCGACATGGTCGCCGTGGCCGTGGGTCAACAGAATATGGGTGATGCCTGCCGACACATCCTTGATGTCCTGGCCCTCGAAGGAGGCATTGTAGGTCAGGAAGGGGTCGAGGAGGATTTTTGCCTTGCCGGTTTCGATGCGGAAGGCGGAGTGGCCGAGCCAGGTGATCTTCATGAAAAGCGTCCCTTGATTATGTGATGCAAAAGCGGGTCTCGATTGTTATGGACATAGCCGATATGGCTGCAAAGAAAAGCCGCCACAGGCTTCAATTTGTTTTGACGGGATGAAACGGCAATGACAGTGATGACGATCGAAGAGATGGCTGCATTCCTGCAGCCCGGACAGGCGATCGCCGGGCTCGATCTCGGTACCAAGACGATCGGCCTTTCGATGTCGGATCTCGGACGGCGCTTCTCGACGCCACGTCCCGTCATCCGCCGCGAGAAATTCACCATCGACGCCGAGGTGCTGCTGGCTTTCTCCGAAAAAGAAAAGGTTGCCGGATTCGTCATCGGCCTGCCGATGAACATGGACGGGTCCGCGGGTCCGCGCGTGCAGGCAACGCGCGCCTTCGTGCGCAACATGGAGCAGAAGACCGCCCTTCCCTTCGTCTATTGGGATGAGCGGCTATCGACGGTCGCTGCCGAACGCGCTTTGCTGGAGATGGACGTGTCGCGCGCCAAGCGGGCCGAGCGGATCGATTCCGCTGCGGCGAGCTTCATTCTTCAGGGCGCCCTGGACAGGCTGTCGGCGCTTTCGAGAGCGGCCGATTTCGACGCCTGACGGGCGGCCCACCAGGCCAAAATCTTCTTGCGCTTGCGGAACGCGATGATCGCCAGAACCACGAGGCTATCGACGGCAATGGCGCGGGCAACGAGCGGCGGAATGGTTTCCGGCGGCACGCCCAGAACCTGGCCGTAGACTTCGAAGGTCAGGTCATGGACCTGACGGCTCAGCATGAAGATGCCGAAATTCATGTCGTAATAGGAAAGCCAGTACCAGCCGCTCAGGAAAACGATCGGGCCCAACCAGAAGATCAGGAACCACTTCATGCGGCCTCCCCTCGGTGACGCCAGGCAGTCGGACTTTCGAGACCGACAACCCAGGTCGACAATGCCATCACGCTCAGGACGACCGCGGGAACGGTGATATCAAGGGCGAGCACCGCGAAAAACATCATCGCGGCAACAAGCAACGCAGCTTTGGCGGCTCTGGTTCCCATCATGGGTCCTGACAGCTAAGAATTTAACTGCCCGTACCCTGTCGCCTTAACGCTGAGGGCGCAACGTAAACCATTTGTTAAGGTTAACAGCGGGGCGGGTGCCTGTGGATGAGCCGGCCGCCCGTCAGCCGTAGACGCCGCGAACGATGCGCTTCAGCGCCGTCGCCGCCTTGTCCCAGTCCTTGGCGGTCTTCAGCGCCAGCCCGGCGCACTGTCCGCCAGCCGAGGCAGAAAGGACGAGGTGCTGGATCGCGGCGAAGAGAATCGCGTTGGTGGCGACGGGATCGACGCCCTTTGGCGGGGTCAGCGAACCGCGCATGCGCTCCAGCCACTGCGCCAGCGCCTTGGAACGCGCCTCCGAGAGGCGCCTCACCTGCTCGGTATTTTCCGAAACTTCCCAGGCGACTATGCGGCGGACGAGCGGGTCGTCGCGTAGCGCTTCGAGGAAGAGCAGCGACAGCCGCTCCATCAGATCGCCATAGGTCAGCAGGAACATGCCGCCAGTATCTTCGGGGATGCGGTCCTTGACCCAGGTGCCGAGATCGGCGCCGATTGCCTCGACCAGTCCGTTGAGGCCGCCATAGTAGCGATAGATCAGCTGCTTGTCGCAGCCGGCGCGGCGGGCGACGGCGTTGATGCCGAAATTCTGAAAGCCCTCTTCGGCCAGCAGAGCCTTGGCGGCCTTCAGAATTGTCTTTTCGGTCGCGCCGCGGTCGCGGATGCGCTTCTCGGGTTCGGCGGCAACGGGTGCCAAAACCATGGTGTCGTCAAGCATATCGAAGCCGATTCCGTTCTTGTCACTACAAGGTGAGTAACAACGGCACCCTGCCCCGGCAACGGACAAGGCCTTGATAGATTGTGGATAATCCCATGGTTTTCAGGAGATTGGTGAGACCGTGATGCAACGGTCACGGCCTCTCTTCCCTCAGGCGGCCTCGGCCGTCCGCATTCGGGGAATGCTGAAGCCGAGGACGATCGGTACGGTGATCGCGTAAACGGCGATCGCCGACAGCCAGATTGCGCCCGGCCATTGCTGCTGCACGACGAAATAGAAGCTGGAGAAGCCAAGCGGCGCGACGATCGACGAGAGGCTGACGACCGAGGCGAGCAGGCCCTGGAACTGCCCCTGCTGTTCGCCGCTCACCATGCGTGTCGCCATGGACTGCAGCGACGGCACGCCGATGCCGCCCAACACGAACACCGGCATGACGGCAAAGATCATCCACGGCTGCGTGGTGAAGGCCATGACAGCAAGGCCCAGCGAGGTGCCGGCAAGGCCAGTCAGGATGGTGGCGCGCTCGCCGAGCAGCTTCACGGCAGGCCCCGGCAGGAACATCTGCGCCAGAGCCTGGCAGGCGCCATAGGTGCCGAGTGAGAGGCCGATCCACAGGCCGTTCCAGCCGAACACGTCATGTCCCCACAGAGCCCAGCAGGTGCCATAGACCTCGCCGACGCCGCTGAAAATGAAGAAGACAGTGATAATAGGCAGCAAGCCGCGCATCGAGATCAGCCAGCGGAACGGCCGAAGCGGGTTGAGGGCGGCGAGATCGATCCGCTCACGGCTCGGTTTGCGCGACTCCGGAAGCACCAGCAGCGCCAGGAGCAGATTGCCGGCGTTGAGAACTGCGGCAGCTATGAACGGCAGCCTCAGCCAGTAATCGCCAAGGATGCCGCCGAGAACCGGGCCGACGATAAAGCCGATGCCGAAGGTGGCGTTGAACAATCCGAAGCGGCGGGCGCGTGTCTCCTCCGCGGAAATATCGGTGATGTAGGCGCTGGCGACCGAGATGTTGGCGCTTGTCAGCCCGGCGACGGCACGGCCAATCAGCAGCATCCACAGATGAGGCGCGAAGGCCAGGATCAGATAGTTGACGGCAGCGCCTGTCATCGAGATCAGCAGCACCGGCCGCCGCCCGAGCCTGTCGCTGAGAGCGCCGAGCACCGGCGCACAGATGAACTGCATCGCCGCATAGAGCGAGGTCATGATGCCGATATAGGCGGCGACATTGCCTGCATGCGTCACTTCCGCGATCAGCCGCGGAAGAATGGGGAAGATCAGACCGATCCCGACCGCGTCGAGGCCGATGGTGGTGAAGATGACGACGAGTGCCTTGTTCATGGCAGGCTCCGCTATACCGAGTTTTAAAATGTACTCAGTACATAAATCCCTTGACCACAGACTGTCAATGCAAATATGTACTCAGTATACAAACTGCGCTACGATGCGGACATGAACGCGACTTTCGATTCCAATCAGCCCGACGACAGGCGATCCCGCAAACGCCTCGCCACCCGGCGGGCCATCTCTCTTGCCGCCGACCGGCTGTTTCTCGAGCGGGGCTTCGATCATGTGACGGTCGATGACATCGCGGCTGCGGCCGATGTCGGGCGGATGACGGTCTTCAATCACTTCCCGCGCAAGGAGGACATGTTCTTCGATCGCGACGAGGAAGGGCGGGAGACGTTGCGCCATGCGTTGCAAAACCGGGATCCGTCCGTCCCGCCGGTCGAGGCCTTGCGCCTGCTTGCCCACCAGCTGGTGGCCGAACAGCGGCCCTATGTGGAATTTTCCAACCGCAGCCAGAACTTCATTGCAACGGTCGAGCGCAGCGAGACGCTGAAAGCGCGTGCCCGGGCGATCCGCGACGAGCTGGCGCAGACGGTCGCCGCTGGACTGGCGGAGACTGTGGGACGCGACCTGTCCGATCCGGATGCCGATCTCGCCGCCAACCTGCTGCTGGCAACCTGGAGCGTCGCCTTCCTCCAGGCGCATCGGGCATTCCGGCAGGACGGGAATTCAGAGAAGGCGACCGCCCTCTTCCTTGCCATGATCGATCGGGGAAGCACCGGCGTGAAAGCGGCTATGGCGGAAACGCCCTACGCCTGACGGCGCAAGTCTCCATCCGGAGACATCAGAGATATTGGCCGAACCAGATCGAGCGATCCGTGGGATCGACGAAGGGCTTGGCGAGGCGTTCGAAGCCGCGCGAGGCCCAGAAGCGCTGCCCGCCGATATTGCCCGCATTGGTGCCGAGATGAACACCTTTGACCCCGGCCTGGTGGGCCGACGTCATCCAGCGATCGAGAAGCCTGGTGCCAAGCCCCTGCCCCTGCAGCCGCGGCAGCATGTTCATATGGACATGGGCCGGGAACTCGGCGGCGCGCGCCGCGAAAGCGCGCTGCGGATTGTGGATGGTGAAACTGCGGCGCTGGTCGGCATTCCAGCCTTCCGGATCGCCTTGCGGCGCCGGATAGCGGTCGCGCAAGGCGGGCCACCATTCGCTTTCAAGACGGTCTTCGAAAGCAGGCGTATCGTAAGGGCCGACGACATAACCGGCAACACCATCTGCATCCTCGACGACGAAGGACGTGTCCGGGCTCAGCATCACGTAAGGCGCCGAATAGATGTGACCGATCATCTTGCGATCGTGATAGAGCGCCGAGGCATCCTGCCCGGCCTCTCCCGTCAGCAATGAAATCTCGTAGATCGCCTCGAGGTCATCGGGGCGTGCGTTGCGGATCGTTGCCATCGCTCAGCTTGCCGGCGGATATAGCAAATCGACGATATAGCTCGCGTCGAAGCGGGCATCGAGCATGCCGTAGGTGGCGCGCCAGCCGCCTGCCAGACGTGTCTCGATAAAGGCATCGGCGATGCGGCCTGCACCGAGGCGATAGAGTTCGGCGGCAGCGGCGGCGAGCGCCAGCTGCTCGATCAGCAGGCGGGCAGCCCCCTCGTCGCGCTCGCAAAGCGCCATGGCGGCGCGCAGCACGTCGATGGTCTTCTTGCCGGCCGGGCCGAGATCGCGGGCGAGACCGGCGAAGACAGTCTCGAACAGATCCTTGCCACGCGAGAGAACCCTGAGAAGATCGAGCGCCATGACGTTGCCCGAGCCTTCCCAGATCGCGTTGACCGGGGCTTCGCGGTAATGCCGGGCGATCGGGCGCTCTTCGATGTAGCCGCTGCCGCCGATGCATTCCATCGCTTCATAGATCAGCGCCGGGGCAATCTTGCAGCACCAGTATTTGGCAACCGGCGTCATGACGCGGGCGTAGGCTGCCTCTTCCGCATTGTTGCGTGCCTTGTCGAAGGCATCGGCTAAGCGGAAGGAAAGCGCCGTCGCCGCCGCCACGTCGAGCGCCATGTCGGCGAGAACGCGGGTCATGATCGGCTGGTGGACGAGCATCTTGCCGAAGACGCTGCGACCGCGGGTGTGGTGCACGGCTTCGGCCAGCGAAGCGCGCATGATCCCCGAGGATGCCAGCGCGCAATCGAGCCGCGTCAGCGTCACCATGTCGAGGATGGTGCGGATGCCGGCATCGGGACCGCCGAGCAGGAAACCGAACGTATCGTTGAACTCGACTTCCGAGGAGGCGTTCGAGCGATTGCCGACCTTGTCCTTCAGGCGCTGGAACTGCAGGCCGTTGGCCGAGCCGTCCTCCAGCAGACGCGGCACCAGGAAGCAGCCCATGCCGTCCTTGGTCTGCGCCAGCATGATGAAGGCGTCGCTCATCGGCGCCGACATGAACCACTTGTGGCCCGAGAGACGATAGATGCCTTCGCTGACCTTTTCGGCGGTCGTCTTGTTGGAACGGACGTCGGTGCCGCCCTGTTTCTCGGTCATGCCCATGCCGATGGTCACGGCAGACTTCTGCATGGCGGGCTTGTTCGAGGAATCGTATTTGCGCGACAGGATCTTCGGCGCCCAGTCCTTCTGGACGGCAGGCGAAGCCGAGAGCGCGGCCACGGAGGCGCTGGTCATCGTCAGCGGGCAGAGATGGCCGGATTCCAGCTGCGCCGTCAGATAGAAGCGGGCAGCACGGATCTTGTGCGACTGGTCCTTGGCGTCGGCATCGGCCTGCGGATCCCAGACGGAAGAATGCAGCCCGACGGACATCGAGCGGCGCATCAGCGCGTGCCAGGCCGGATGAAACTCGACGACATCGAGACGCTCGCCGCGCGGGCCGTGTGTGCGCAGCTTCGGCACGCCCTCGTTCGCCATGCGCGCGAGTTCCTGCGCCTCCGGTGAGGTGACATAGCGGCCCATGTTTTCCAGGTCTTCACGCGTGCCGCGCGGCAGCGTTGCCGTCAGGTCGACGATCAGCGGATCGGAGCGGTAGGCATTGATACCGGACCAGAGGCTTGGCTGGTTCAGCTCGGCGAGTTTTTCTTCAGCGGGAGTCATGAGTCGCTTCTATTGCATGAGCCAGATAAATGGAAACCGGAACTTGACGATTTCAACTCCAGCTCTAGCGGATTTGCGGCAAAATTGCATGGGGACACAGAGCTTTGCCCACAGCACAAGCTTGCAGCCGCGGACGGCACTCATTATAGACCCAGCGACACAGCAAGAGGCAGGTTCATGGTCTTTTTCCCCCACCGCCACCTCATCGGTATCAAAGGTCTCACCGAGCAGGATATCACCCTTCTCCTCGACAAGGCCGACGAGGCCGTCAAGATCAGCCGACAGAGAGAAAAGAAGACGTCGACGCTGAGAGGTCTGACGCAGATCAACCTCTTCTTCGAAGCGTCGACCCGCACGCAGGCCTCCTTCGAGCTGGCCGGCAAACGCCTTGGCGCCGACGTCATGAACATGTCGGTCGGCAACTCGTCGGTGAAGAAGGGCGAAACGCTGATCGATACGGCGATGACGCTGAACGCGATGCGACCCGATGTGCTGGTGATCCGCCATTCGAGCGCGGGTGCAGCCGCCCTCCTCGCACAAAAAGTCTCCTGCTCGGTCGTCAATGCCGGTGACGGACAGCATGAGCATCCGACCCAGGCACTGCTGGACGCGCTGACGATCCGCCGTGCCAAGGGCAAGCTGTCGCGCATCATCGTCGCGATCTGCGGCGACGTGCTGCATTCTCGCGTTGCCCGCTCCAACATCCTGCTTTTGAACGCCATGGGCGCCCGGGTGCGCGTCGTCGCTCCGGCAACGTTGCTTCCCGCCGGCATCGCCGACATGGGCGTCGAAGTTTTCCATTCGATGAAGGAAGGGCTGAAGGACGCAGACGTGGTGATGATGCTGCGCCTGCAGCGCGAGCGCATGTCCGGCGCCTTCGTGCCGTCGGTGCGCGAATATTACCATTTCTACGGCCTCGATGCCGAAACGCTGAAATCGGCAAAGGAAGACGCGCTCGTCATGCATCCGGGACCGATGAACCGTGGCGTCGAGATCGCTTCCGAGGTCGCCGACGGCCCGCAAAGCGTGATCGCCGAACAGGTCGAGATGGGTGTCGCGGTGCGCATGGCGGTGATGGAGACTCTGCTTGTTTCTCAAAATCAGGGACCCCGGACTGAAGGAGTGGGCGCATGAGCAATCTCGTCCTCACCAATGTCCGCATCATCGATCCCTCGCGCAATCTCGATGAAACAGGCACCATCGTCGTCAAGAACGGCGTGATCGTTGCCGCCGGCAAGGATGCGCTGAACCAAGGCGTGCCTGATGGCGCCGAAGTCCGCGACTGCAACGGTCTCGTTGCCGTACCCGGCCTCGTCGATGCCCGCGTCCATATCGGCGAGCCGGGTGCCGAGCATCGCGAGACGATTGCTTCCGCCAGCCGGGCCGCCGCGGCCGGTGGCGTCACCTCGATCATCATGATGCCGGATACCGATCCGGTGATAGACGACATCGCGCTGGTCGAATTCGTCAAGAAGACCGCCAAGGACAAGGCGCTCGTCAATGTCTATCCGGCAGCGGCGATCACCAAGCATCTGGCCGGTGAGGAAATGACCGAAATCGGCCTTCTCATGGAAGCCGGCGCCGTCGCGTTTACCGATGGCCGCTCCAGCATTCACGATACGCAGGTGCTGCGCCGGGTGATGACCTATGCCCGCGAGTTCGGCGCCGTCATCTCCTGCGAGACCCGCGACAAATATCTCGGCGCGACAGGCGTCATGAACGAAGGCCTGTTTGCCAGCTGGCTCGGTCTCGGGGGCATTCCGAAGGAAGCCGAGCTGATCCCGCTCGAGCGCGACCTGCGCATCGCCCAGCTGACCCGCGGCAATTATCATGCGGCGATGATCTCGGTGCCTGAGTCGGTCGAGGCGATCCAGCTTGCCAAGCGCCGCGGCGCGAAAGTCACCTGCGGCATCTCGATCAACAATCTGGCGCTCAACGAGAACGACATCGGCGAGTACCGCACCTTCTTCAAGCTCTACCCGCCGCTGCGCACCGAAGACGATCGCGTGGCGATGGTCGATGCGCTGGCAAAGGGCGAGATCGATATCATCGTTTCCTCACATGATCCGCAGGATGTCGATACCAAGCGCCTTCCCTTCGGCGAAGCCGCAGATGGCGCCGTCGGGCTCGAAACCATGCTGGCAGCGGCCCTTCGCCTGCATCACAGCGGCCGCGTCAGCCTGATGCGGCTGATCGATGCGATGTCCACCCGCCCCGCACAGATCTTCGGCCTCGATGCCGGAACGCTGAAGCCCGGCGCCAAGGCGGACATCACGCTGATCGATCTCGAAGAGCCTTGGCTCGTTTCGAAAGACATGCTTCTGTCGCGCTCGAAGAACACGCCTTTCGAGGACGCCCGTTTCTCGGGCCGGGCAGTGGCGACCTATGTGGGCGGGGTCAAGGTTCATTCGCTGGACTGAAGAGGTAGCGGCATGAATGAGAACGAGAACGACAGTCATCATGCCGCCCCGATCCCGAAGAAGCGAGGCTCAAAGCACTATTCGTCGACCATCGTGCTGAGCACCGTATTCGTGACGCTCTGCACGCTGGCCGCGCTGCTGCTCGGTGGCGCGGAAATCTGGGTCTTCGAGAACGGTTAAGACAGCGGCTTCGGGACAAGGCCGTAGAATATAAGGTGGAGGGGACATGATTTCGGAACTCACCAACTGGCAGATCACTCTGCCCATGGCGCTTGCTGCAGCCGTTGCCGGCTATCTGCTCGGCTCCATTCCATTCGGCCTGATCCTGACGCGGGCAGCCGGTCTCGGTGACGTCCGCAATATCGGTTCGGGCAATATCGGCGCCACCAACGTGCTGCGCACCGGCAACAAGAAGCTTGCTGCGGCAACCCTGCTGCTCGACGCGCTGAAGGCGACAGTCGCAGCCTGGATCATGGCCTATGTCGCAGGGCCCGAAGCTGGCGCCATTGCCGGCCTCTTTGCCTTCCTCGGCCACCTCTTCCCGGTCTGGCTGGGCTTCAAGGGCGGCAAGGGTGTCGCCACCTATATCGGCACGCTTCTCGGCGTTGCGCCGCTCTTCGTTCTGGTCTTCGCCGCCGTCTGGCTGACCATGGCCTTCGTCTTCCGCTACTCGTCGCTGGCGGCGCTCACGGCGATGCTTGTCATTCCGGTTGCATTGTGGATATTTGGATACGAAAAGGTTGCAGCCGTCATGGCAATCATGTCGGTCATCTCCTATTACAAACACAAGGCCAACATCTCCCGGCTCATCGGCGGGACGGAAAGCAAGATCGGGGCGAAGGGGTAGGATGGACGTCGAAAGCGCAAGGCCAAAGGGAATTGCGCTTTCGGACCGGCAACGGATCGCCTGGCTTCGGCTGATCCGCTCCGACAATGTCGGGCCCGCCACCTTTCGTGGCCTAATCAATCATTTCGGTTCCGCCGAGGCGGCGCTCGCCGCGCTGCCCGAGCTTTCGGCCCGCGGCGGCGCCACGCGGGCGATCAGGATCGCCACCGAGGCAGAGGCGCATCGCGAACTGGAAACCGCCCGCCGTTTCGGCGCCCGCTTCATCGGCATCGGCGAACCCGACTATCCGCAAGCCCTTCGCCAGATCGATGGCGCCCCGCCGCTGATTGCCGTCAAGGGCGACCTCTCCGTTCTGCATCGTCCGGCAACTGGCATCGTCGGCTCGCGCAATGCCTCGATCAGCGGCGCCAAGTTTGCAGCGATGATCGCCAGGGATTGCGGCCGCGCGGGATATGCCGTCGTATCCGGCCTTGCCCGCGGCATCGATACCGCCGCCCACCGCGCCAGTCTCGATGCCGGCACCATAGCTGCTCTCGCTGGTGGTCTCGACCAGCCCTACCCGCCGGAGAATGTGCCGCTGCTCGATGAGATCTGCAGCGGCAACGGACTGGCGATCAGCGAAATGCCGTTCGGCTGGGAACCCCGCGCCCGTGACTTCCCGCGCCGCAACCGGCTGATTGCCGGCATCGCGCTTGGGCTCGTCGTCGTCGAGGCGGCCACGCGATCAGGATCGCTGATCACGGCACGTCTGGCCGGTGAATTCGGGCGCCTGGTCTTTGCCGTGCCCGGCTCGCCGCTCGATCCGCGCTGCCAGGGCACCAACGGCCTCTTGAAAGACGGAGCGATGATTGTCACTTCGCCCAGCGACGTCATCGAGGCGCTGGCGCCGCTCTCGCAGCTCGACCTGTTTTCGGCACCGATGGCGGAGGAACCTGCCAGTAACGGCCCCGGCCTATCGCCGCCCGACGATTCCGAGCGGGCGCGGATCACCGATGCGCTCGGTCCGGCGCCGGTCGAGGTTGACGACATCATCCGCCACACCGGACTTCCGGCGCCTTCGGTCTATCTGGTTCTGCTGGAGCTGGATATTGCCGGGCGGCTGCACCGGCATCCCGGCGGCATGGTCTCCCTTGCGATGGGAGATTGAGCGCACTACATGCGGTTGTGAAGTTCGCCGGCCTCAACATAGGCCATCTCGATCAGATAGCAGAGCATGCTGGCGTCTTCCTTTTCGGCAACCTGACGCAACTCCGCCAGCATCTGCCTGACAAAGGCGATGTTTTCGCGCGAAGCCGATTTGTCGGTTCTCTTGTTGAAACCCTTGGGCGACATGGACAGTCTCTGAATGACGGACGGCGGCTTGGGAGGGGCCTTGACCACACCTGAAAAACGATAACGCAATTATCTTAAATTGCAATACGTTTATAATCCCTCTCAGGTTGCATCGCGTTGCAAAACGTAAAATTGAAGCAAACCCCTTGACCGAAGCGATTTCCCTGTCCATGTCGGAGAACCGGCAATCTGCAAGCGGCAAGTATTGCGCTCATCCTCCCGCCGGACGCGGCAGTTTTTAGAGAATCATCATGAATGTAGTCGTGGTAGAATCGCCTGCGAAGGCAAAGACGATCAACAAGTATCTGGGTCCTGGATACAAGGTGCTCGCCTCCTTCGGTCACGTTCGCGATCTGCCTGCAAAGGACGGATCGGTTCTGCCCGATCAGGACTTCGAAATGCTTTGGGAGGTCGATGGGGCCTCGGCCAAGCGTATGAAGGATATTGCCGATGCGGTGAAATCCTCCGACGGCCTGTTCCTGGCAACCGACCCTGATCGCGAAGGCGAAGCGATTTCCTGGCATGTCCTCGACATGCTCAACAAGAAGAAGGTGCTCGGCGGCAAGACCGTCAAGCGCGTGGTCTTCAACGCCATCACCAAGAAGGCCGTGCTCGACGCGATGGCCGATCCGCGCGATATCGACGTGCCGCTGGTCGACGCCTATCTGGCGCGCCGTGCTCTCGATTATCTCGTCGGCTTCAACCTGTCGCCGGTTCTGTGGCGCAAGCTGCCGGGCGCCCGTTCGGCCGGACGCGTGCAGTCGGTGGCTTTGCGCCTCGTCTGCGACCGTGAATCCGAGATTGAGCGCTTCATTTCGGAAGAATACTGGAACATCTCGGCGCTCTTGAAGACGCTACGCGGCGATGAGTTCGAAGCCAAGCTGGTTGCGGCCAATGGCAAGCGGTTGCAGCCGCGCGCCATCGGCAACGGCGAGGAAGCCGGAAAGCTGAAGGCATTGCTCGACGGCGCTTCGTATGTCGTCGACAGCGTCGAGGCGAAGCCCGTCAAGCGCAACCCGTCGCCGCCGTTCACGACGTCGACGCTGCAGCAGGCTGCCTCCTCGAAGCTCGGCTTCTCGGCATCGCGCACCATGCAGGTAGCGCAGAAGCTCTATGAAGGCGTCGACATCGGCGGCGAGACCGTCGGTCTCATTACCTATATGCGTACCGACGGCGTGCAGATGGCGCCTGAAGCGATCGATGCGGCGCGCAGCGCCATCGTCGATCAGTTCGGCAGCCGTTACGTTCCCGAGAAGGCCCGCCTCTATTCCACCAAGGCGAAGAACGCCCAGGAAGCTCACGAAGCAATCCGCCCCACCGATTTCAACCGCACGCCTGACGAGGTGCGCAAGTACCTGGATGCCGACCAGATCCGTCTTTACGACCTGATCTGGAAGCGCGGCATCGCCAGCCAGATGGCCTCGGCCGAGATCGAGCGGACGACCGCGGAGATCACCGCCGACAAGGGCGGCGAAAAGGCCGGTCTTCGCGCCGTCGGCTCGGTGATCCGTTTCGACGGCTTCATTGCCGCCTATACGGACCAGAAGGAAGACGGCGAGCAGAGCGACGACAACGACGACGAAGATGGCCGCCTGCCCGAGATCAATGCCCGCGAGAACCTCGCGAAGCAGAAGATCAATTCGACGCAGCACTTCACCGAACCGCCGCCGCGCTATTCCGAAGCCTCGCTGATCAAGAAGATGGAAGAGCTCGGCATCGGCCGTCCGTCCACCTATGCCGCGACGCTCGCCACGCTTCGCGACCGCGAATATGTGACGATCGACAAGCGCAAGCTGATCCCGCATTCGAAGGGACGGCTGGTGACGGCCTTCCTCGAAAGCTTCTTCACCAAATATGTCGAATACGATTTCACGGCCGATCTCGAAGAAAAGCTCGACCGCATCTCGGCAGGTGAGCTGAACTGGAAGCAGGTTCTGCGCGACTTCTGGAAGGATTTCTTCGCCCAGATCGAAGACACCAAGGAACTGCGCGTCACCAACGTGCTCGACTCGCTGAATGAATCGCTGGCGCCGCTGGTGTTTCCGAAGCGCGAGGACGGCAGCGATCCGCGCATTTGCCAGGTCTGCGGCACCGGTAACCTGTCGCTGAAGCTCGGCAAATACGGCGCCTTCGTCGGCTGCTCGAACTATCCGGAATGCAACTACACCCGCCAGCTCTCCTCGGAGAACAACGGGGAAGGCGAAGGCACGGCGCTGAACGAGCCGAAGAACCTCGGCACGGACCCGACGACCGGCGAAGAGCTGACGCTGCGCTCGGGCCGTTTCGGGCCCTATATCCAACGCGGCGATGGCAAGGACGCGAAGCGCTCCTCGCTGCCGAAGGGCTGGAAGCCTGAAGATATCGACTACGAGAAGGCCATGGCACTGATCTCGCTGCCGCGCGATATCGGCAAGCATCCGGAAACCGGCAAGATGATCTCATCGGGCATCGGCCGCTATGGACCGTTCCTGCTGCATGATGGCGGTTACGCGAACCTCGAAACCGTCGAGGACGTGTTCTCCGTCGGCCTCAACCGTGCCGTCACCGTGATTGCCGAAAAGGCCGCCAAGGGGCCGGGCGGCCGCGGCCGTGGAACGCCGGCGGCGCTGAAGGAGCTCGGCGAGCATCCAGATGGCGGCGGTGCGATCACCGTGCGCGACGGCAAGTACGGCCCCTATGTCAATTGGGGCAAGGTCAACGCGACGCTGCCGAAGGGCAAGGATCCGCAGGCGATCACCGTCGAGGAAGCCGTCGAGCTGATCACCGCCAAGGCCGGCAAGGCGCCGGCTCCGAAGGGCAAGGCCAAGCCGAAGGCAGCCGCTGCCGAAGGCAAGGCAACCAAGACTGCCGCCAAGCCGAAGGCCGCAGCCAAACCAAAGGCTGCCGCGAAACCGAAAGCGGCGAAGACCAAGGCGCCTGCCAAAGCGAAGAAGAGCTGAGTGTGAGCAAGATACCGCGCGAGAAGACAAGAGGCCCGGGCAAGCGTCCGGGCAAGGTTGGCCGTGCGGGCAGCGAAGCCCCGCCTGCAGCATTGGATATCACCCACGGCGCCATGCCGTCGCGCGAAGTGATACTGCGCTTCATCGCCGACCATCCGCAGAAGGCATCGAAGCGCGAGATCGCCAAGGCGTTCGGCCTGAAAGGCGATACGCGCGTCGAACTCAAGCACTTGCTGCGTGACCTCGAGCAAGAGGGAATGCTGCAGAAGACCCGCAAGTCGCTGATCCGCCCGGGCGCATTGCCGCCGGTGACCGTTCTCGACATCACCACGCGCGACAAGGATGGCGAGCTGATAGGCCGCCCGGCAGAATGGCCCGATGATCAGGGCGTCGCGCCTGCCGTTGCCATCCGCCAGTCCTCACCTGCGGGACGCCAGGGCAAGGGCAAAGCGCCCGTTGCCGGCATGGGCGACCGGGTTCTCGCGAAAATCTTTCCGGCTGCCGATCGCGGCGGCCCCTCCTATACCGCCCGCATCATCAAGGTTCTCGACAAGCGCCGCGGCGCCAGCATGGGCGTGTTCCGCACCGCTCCCGGCGGTGCCGGACGCCTGCTGCCGATCGAGCGGCGCGGCGAGGAAATGGTGATCGACCCCGAATATACCGGCGGCGCCAAGGACGGCGACCTGGTCGAGGTCGAGATCGCAAGGCTCGGCCGCTTCGGCCTGCCGCGCGCCAAGGTGCTCTCGGTCGTTGGTTCCGTCGGGTCGGAAAAGGCGATCTCGATGATCGCCATCCACGCCCAGGGCATTCCGCATCTCTTCCCGCAGGCCGTCATCGATGAGGCGGAGGCTGCCAAGCCTGCCTCGATGTCGCATCGCGAGGACTGGCGCGACGTTCCGCTGATCACCATAGACCCCGCCGATGCCAAGGATCACGACGACGCCGTTTATGCCGAGACCGACCCCTCGCCTGACAATGCCGATGGCGTCATCGTTACCGTGGCGATCGCCGACGTCTCCTATTATGTCCGGCCGAAATCGCAGCTCGACCGCGAGGCGCTGAAACGCGGCAATTCGGTCTATTTCCCGGATCGCGTCGTGCCGATGCTGCCGGAGCGCATTTCCAACGATCTTTGCTCGCTGCGCGAAGGCGTCGACCGGCCGGCGCTGGCCGTGCGCATGGTATTTTCGAAGGAAGGCCGCAAGATCGGCCATACCTTCCACCGGATCATGATGAAGAGCGCGGCGAAGCTCTCCTACCAGCAGGCGCAGGCTGCCATCGACGGCAAACCTGACGACAAGACCGGCCCGATGCTGGAGCCGATCCTGAAGCCGCTGTGGAACGCCTATGCGGTGATGACACGCGGCCGCGAGCGGCGCCAGCCGCTCGAACTCGACATGCCCGAGCGCAAGATCCTGCTGAAGAATGACGGCACCGTCGATCGTGTCTTCGTCCCGCCGCGGCTCGACGCACACAAGCTCATCGAAGAGATGATGATCCAGGCCAACGTTTCGGCTGCCGAGACGCTGGAGAAGAAGAAGCAGGTTCTGATCTATCGCGTGCATGACGGCCCGACGCTTGCCAAGCAGGAGATCCTGCGCGAGTTCCTGGCGACGCTCGGCATCTCGCTCGCCAAGGGCGGCAACATGCGCGCCAACAATTTCAACGGTATCCTTGCGAAGGCCGATGGGACGCCGCATCAGACGATGGTCAACGAAATGGTCCTGCGCTCGCAGAGCCAGGCGATCTACAGCCCCGAGAATATCGGGCATTTCGGCCTGAACCTGATGAAATACGCACATTTCACCTCGCCGATCCGGCGCTACGCCGACTTGATCGTCCATCGCGCCCTGGTCGGCTCGCTGGGCTTCGGCGAGGGCGGGATCACGCCCGAGGAAGAGGCCGCGCTCGACGATATCGCCGCCGAAATCTCGACCTTCGAGCGCCGGGCGATGGCTGCCGAACGCGAGACCGTCGACCGCCTGATCGCCCACCATCTTGCCGGCCGCGTCGGCGAGGAGTTCGAGGGACGGGTTTCGGGCGTGACCAAGTCAGGACTATTTGTCGCCCTGCCGGAGTATGGAGCTGACGGCTTCATCCCTATATCTACACTGGGCAGCGACTATTTCATCTACGACGAAGCGCATCAGGCGCTGTCGGGAGAGCGGACCGGGCTCGGCTACCGTCTCGGCGACACCGTCACGGTCAAGCTTGCCGAGGCCATTCCGCTGGCCGGCGCGTTGCGCTTCGAGATGGTCAGCGAAGGACGGGCAATGCCGACGGCGGTGCGCTCGTTCCACAAGTCCGGCCGCCGCGATAACATGCAGGCCCGCAAGAAGGCAGGCACGAGACCGCCGCGCGGGCGGCGCTAACGCCAGAGGAAGACTGCGATGACGACGCCTGCACCCGATCACCCGGTCCAATTCGGCGGCACAGACGCGGCCGAACGTCCGCTGACGCGCTCGATCATCCGCGGCATGCTGAACAAATGCCCGAACTGCGGCAGCGGCAAGCTGTTCCGGGCGTTTCTGAAGCCGGTGGACAATTGTGCCGCCTGCGGCGAGGCGATGCATCATCACCGTTCCGACGACCTGCCGCCCTATCTGACGATCTTCGTCATCGGCCACGTCATTCTCGGCGGCTACATGCTGACCGATCTCGTCTGGCCGCTGCCGATGTGGCTGACCTTCGCCATCTGGGCGCCGGCGACGCTGCTCTCGGCGCTCCTCATCATCCAGCCGATCAAGGGCGGCGTCATCGGCCTGCAATGGGCGCTGCGGCTGCACGGGTTCGGCGGTCATAGCGACGACCACGACGTCTATGAGATTCCCGGCAGGGACAAGCCCTAGGGCGCGTTTCGAGGCACCTTCACCATCCAGACATAATTCGCTTGTATTGGGCAACGCTCATGCGCGTGGCGGGCTTTTTGCCTGCCTGTGTCTTTGTCCGGCGAATAAAGTGGTGCGCGTTTTCTTGACTGATCTGATGTTCGACTATTCGATCTCTTGCCATCAGCGCCGGACTTCCCTTAAAGCTCTGCCCGTCACCTGGATTTGGCATGTCTGTGCCCTTCTGTGTGGCACGAGACGGGTGATTCGTTTCAGTCATTCAAGGATGGATATATGTCTCAGCCGAGAAACGGCACGCCGGGCGATGTTGAAGAAATCCATTGGCCGTCGCTCGTTGCCGCCGTCTCGTCGATCTCTGCCGTCGGCATAGCGATCGGCCTTGGCCTTCCGCTGCTCAGCATCATCCTCGAGAAGCGCGGTATTTCGTCGACGCTGATCGGACTGAACACCGCGATGGCCGGCGTTGCCGCCATGGCTGCCGCGCCGATCACGACGAAGCTGGCGCATAAATACGGCGTTGCCTCCACCATGCTGTGGGCCGTGGTGATCTCGGCACTCAGCGCCATCGGCTTCTATTACGCCCAGGACTTCTGGATGTGGTTCCCGTTGCGCTTCGCCTTTCATGGCGCGACGACAACGCTCTTCATCCTGTCCGAGTTCTGGATCAACGCCGCATCACCGCGATCGAAACGCGGCTTCGTGCTCGGCATCTACGCGACAGTGCTGTCGCTTGGCTTTGCCGCCGGCCCCCTGCTCTTCTCGATCCTCGGCAGCGACGGCGTGCTTCCCTTTGCCGTCGGCGCTGTCGCCATCCTGCTTGCCGCGATCCCGATCTTCATCGCGCGCTACGAAAGCCCGGTGCTGGAAGAGAAGCCGGAACTGCATTTCATGCGCTACGTCTTCCTGGTGCCGACGGCGACCGCCGCCGTCTTCATCTTCGGGGCGGTGGAAGCCGGCGGCCTCTCGCTGTTTCCGATCTACGCCACCCGTGCCGCCTTTACCGAATCGCAGGCCGCCCTGCTGCTGACGGTGATGGGCATCGGCAACGTGATCTTCCAGATTCCCGTCGGCCTACTGTCCGACAAGATGAAGGACAAGCGCCCCCTGCTCGCGGCTATGGCTTTCATGGGCTGTATCGGCTCGCTGATGCTGCCGCTGCTCGTGCATAGCTGGGTACTCATGGCAGGCGTCCTTCTCTTCTGGGGCGGCTGTGTGGCCGGCCTGTACACGGTCGGGCTCAACCATCTCGGCTCGCGGCTGACGGGCTCCGACCTCGCCGCCGCCAACGCCGCCTTCGTCTTCTGTTACGCCGTTGGCACCGTTGCCGGTCCGCAGGTGATCGGCGCGGCGATCGACGTTGCCGGCAATAACGGATTTGCCTGGGCAATCGCCGGCTTCTTCGGCATTTATGCCCTGCTTTCAGGCATAAGACTGCTTTTCATTCGAAAGCGAGGTTGACATTTCGGGCGAGATTCGTATTTTCGCGCCAGAATTTGCCGTGGAGCCCATCCGGCTTGCCACGGCATTCATTTTATTAAAGGCAGGAAGACCATGGCTAAGGCTACCACAATCAAGATCAAGCTGCTGTCGACGGCCGACACCGGCTTCTTCTACGTCACGACGAAGAACAGCCGTACGATGACGGACAAGATGACCAAGACCAAGTACGACCCGATTGCTAAGAAGCATGTCGAGTTCAAGGAAACCAAGATCAAGTAATTCCTGATCCCTGGGTTTTGAAAAAGGCGCGCGCCCAACGGCTGCGCGCCTTTTTCGTTTTCCGGTCTACCGTCACGATAAATGTTAGCGCAAACAAAAACACCGCCCTACCGGTTTATCGGCAAGGGCGGTGTTTTTACGAAAGGGGGTCGGCCAGCAAGCAACGCGGCACGAGGAACCGCTTAAAGTTGCGAACTAGCCGACCGACCCCACGACCCAGGAGATGCGGCGGACCTGAGCATCATGGGGTATCTCGGCATCCCATGTTCGGGAGCGCTTTTCTTATGGCTCGATAATTTGCCCGAAAATGAAAGAAAATCAACAAATTCTTAATGATTAGATTTGTGAGCTTGTCCCTATGGTTAAAAGTCCAATTTTGGGGCAGGTGCGAAATGAACGAATCACGTTTCTTTACTTGATGAAGAAAAACGCGATCGAAGAACACCGGAAATATATATCAGTACAATTATCGCGCACTTCCGTTACGTTAGGTAGCCGATTTACGCTCACGCGAATAGTAACATCACCACAACTCTTGGCGCAAAACCATTTATGCTTGACGCTGACTTTTGAGAACGATTCTATTCGTGAAAACGAACACAAATCCMCCTCAAATTGGACGATTGTATCGGCTCTCCATTTTTGGGGTCTTAGTTGAAAAACAGCATGCGATATGGCAGCGACATCATTAAAATTTGTTAATCTTTCACCGCTGCCGGTGGAAAACTGGGAAAACCACCCGCTAAACAGGCCCGGTATCGTCAGGCCGCCGCGGCGACGACTCGGTTGCGGCCGGTGTTCTTGGCTTCGTAAAGCGCGAGATCGGCCTGCTTCATCAGCTGGTCAGGCGTCAACACGCTCGATTGGCGCGAAGCGATGCCGAACGAGGCCGTGACCTTCAGCTCCTCACCTGCCGATTTCAACGTGAAGCCATTGTCTTCGATCGACGCCCGCAGGCGCTCCGCCACGGCTGCCGCGACCTCCGGGGAAGTATCGGGCATGACGACGACGAATTCCTCGCCGCCATAGCGGCAGGCAAGATCGGCGCCGCGCACGGTCGAGCGGATGCGGTTGGCGAATTCCTTCAGGACTTCGTCACCGGCATCATGGCCGTAGGTATCGTTGACCTGCTTGAATCGATCGATGTCGGTGATCAGCACCGAGAGCGGCTTGCCCCGCGCCATCGAGCGGTTGAAGAGCACGTTCAGGTGATTGTCGAGATAGCGGCGGTTATTCAGCCCAGTGAGTGCGTCGGTAACCGCGAGCTCGATCGTGTGCTTGACGCTGGCGCGCAGGCGGTCGTTGAAGCGCTTGCGGCGGATCTGCGTCAGGCTGCGGGCAACAAGCTCGTTCGGATCGAGCGGACGGATGATGTAGTCGTTGACGCCGAGATCCAGCGCCCGGATGACCATGTCGTCGGCGCCCTGCTCGGTGATGATCAGGATCGGGAGGAAGCGTGTGCGCTCCAGCGAACGGAACTGCGAGCAGAGCCGAAGCGGATCGTAATCGTCGAAATTGGTGTTTACAATCACCAGCTCGAACGCATTTTCCGCCGCTTCGAAGAGAGCCGCCTGCGGATCGGAGATCGCCGTGACATCGGCGATCGGCTTCAGCGTCTTGATGATCCGTTCCTGCGAATTGGCGCGGCCATCGACAAGCAGGATCTGGCCTGCGTCCTCGGCCCGTCCCTCGCCTGCCCGCAGCAGATCGTCCATGCCCATGGTCTGCGCCGTTTCGGCGCGGATACGCAGTTCGTCGCTCAGCGTCTTCAGGCGCAGCAAGCTCTTGACCCGCGAGATCAGCTGCAGGTCGTTGACCGGCTTGGTCAGAAAGTCGTCGGCGCCAGCCTTCAGCCCGCGCACGCGGTCGGCCGGCTGATCGAGCGCGGTGACCATGACGACGGGGATATGCGAGGTCTTCGGATTGGCTTTCAGGCGCTCACAGACCTCGAAGCCGTTGAGACCCGGCATCATGACATCGAGAAGAATGATATCAACCTGGTTGCGATCGCAGATCGCCAGCGCCTCATAGCCATCGGCAGCGGTCAGCACGTCGAAATACTCGGCGACGAGCCGCGCTTCGAGCAGCTTCACGTTCGCCGGAATATCGTCAACAACCAGAATGCGCGCAGTCATGAGCTTCTTTCCGATGCACTAAGCATCGCCGAGATACGTCTTGATCGTTTCGATAAATTTGGGAACCGAGATCGGCTTGGACACATAAGCCTCACAGCCGCCCTGACGGATTCGCTCCTCATCGCCCTTCATCGCGAATGCGGTGACCGCGATCACGGGAATGACATGCAGTTCGTCGTCCTCTTTCAGCCACTTGGTCACCTCGAGACCGGAAACCTCCGGCAGCTGGATGTCCATGAGGATCAGGTCCGGACGGTGTTTTCGAGCAAGATCAAGCGCTTCCATGCCGTTCCGGGTCTGGATGGTCGTATATCCCGAGGCCTCGATCAGGTCGCGAAAGAGCTTCATGTTGAGCTCATTATCTTCTACAATCATCACCTGTTTGGGCATGGCAAGCTCGTTCCTATGTTCCGTCCCTGCAAATGTCCGCCTGACAAGAAGCGACCTGCGAACGCGCGGCTCGACGAAACCGATAGCGGCAAGCTACCGGTATTTGGTTGAAAAAAAGGTAACTTACCCAGCGAAATGCAAAGCAACTTCAAGACCTCTAAACAACTGGCCAGGGATCCGCATGAAACGGCGATCGCCGTACTCGGCTGGCTTGCAAATGAACCCGACATGTTTTCGCGTTTTCTTGCGCTGACCGGCATTGAACCGGCCCAGGTGCGCAACGCGATCAACGATACGGCCTTCCTTTCCGGCATGCTCGACTTCGTCATGCAGCATGAGCCGACGGCCCTGGCTTTTTGCCAGGCGAGCGGCACGCCGCCCGAGGCGCTCACGGCTGCCTGGCAGCATTTCGCGTCGCCCGGTCTCGATTCGGGGCAGTATTGACCGTGGCAGAGATCGAGCACCTCGACACATCGCATGTGCGGCTCGCCGACCGGCCGCTGATCGTCTGCGACGTTGATGACGTCGTGCTGCAATTCATCGTGCCGTTCGAACGCTTTCTTGAGAGCGAGGGCTACCGGCTGGTGCCGCGATCGTTCAAGCTGCACGGAAACATCGAAACGCCGGACGGGACAGCGGCTGACGAAGGCACGGTCAGCCGGCTGATCGAAACCTTTTTCGAGCGGCAGGAAGAGTGGCAGGCGCCGCTTCTGCTTGCAGAGGAAACTCTGGCGCGCCTTTCCGGCACTGCCGACATCGTGCTCCTGACGGCCATGCCGCCCGTCTATCGCGACCAGCGCCGCAGGTTGCTCGACCGCTTCGAGCTGCATTACCCGCTGCTCGCCTCGCTGCAGCCCAAGGGGCCGATCGTCAAGGCGCTGCACGGCACCCGCGATGTGCCTGTCGTGTTCATCGACGACATGGTGCGCAACCTTCATTCCGTCCATGACCATGTCGAGGATTGCCTGCTGCTGCACCTGATGCCGGAGTCGGACATTCATCGCTTTGCCCCTTCGGCCATGGAAGGCATTGCCCGGGTGAAGGGCTGGGAGGAGGCATCTGTTCATATCGGCGAACACTTCGGCGCCTCCGGCGGCAATGGCCGCGGCTGATCCGCTGTCTTCATCGATCCAACGGCCCCAAAATGCCGTTTGTTATCCAACGCCACGGCGCTCCTCTGTCTTGAGACTCAAGAACTTAGAGCGTAATGTCGCGATGTTCAATATTTGTTCCCGTGATGACTTTGGCTGCACCTGACAAGACACCCGGCTTCTGTCGCGACTGCCTTGCCGAGCAGAAGGCGGAGACGCGCCGTTGCGTCAGCTGCGGAAGCCCGCGGCTTGTCCGGCACAAGGAGCTCTATGGCCTGACGCTGGCGCATATCGACTGCGACGCCTTCTATGCGGCAGTCGAAAAGCGCGACAATCCCGAACTCGCCGACAAGCCGGTGATCATCGGCGGCGGCAAGCGCGGCGTGGTTTCCACCGCCTGCTATATCGCCCGCATTCATGGCGTGCGCTCCGCCATGCCGATGTTCAAGGCCCTGGAAGCCTGCCCGCAGGCGATCGTCATCCGGCCCGACATGGAGAAATATGTCAGGGTCGGCCGCGAGGTCAGGTCGATGATGCAGGAGCTGACGCCGCTGGTGCAGCCGCTATCGATCGACGAAGCCTTCCTGGAACTCGGCGGCACCGAGCGCCTGCACAACGATCCCCCTGCCCGGACGCTGGCGAAATTCGTACGGCGGGTGGAGAAGGAGATCGGCATCAGCGTGTCGGTCGGGCTTTCCTATTGCAAGTTCCTCGCCAAGGTTGCTTCCGACCTGCAGAAGCCCCGCGGCTTTTCGGTCATCGGGCGTGAAGAGGCTGTCGAGTTCCTGGCGCCGCGCCCGGTGACGACCATCTGGGGCGTCGGCAAGGCATTCGCGGCCACGCTCGAATCCGATGGCATCCGGACGATCGGTCAGCTGCAGCAGATGGAAGAGACGGACCTGATGCGCCGCTATGGCAGCATGGGCCAGCGCCTCGCGCGGCTCTCCCGCGGCATCGACGATCGCGAGGTGCATCTCAACGAGGCAGCGAAAAGCGTCTCGTCGGAAACCACCTTCTTCGAAGACATTTCCCGTCACGAGGATCTCGTGCCGATCCTGCGGAACCTCTCCGAGAAGGTGTCCTGGCGGCTGAAGAAGGATGACATCGCCGGCCATACCGTCGTGCTGAAGATGAAGACTGCGGATTTCAAGCTACGGACGCGCAACAGGCGGCTGGAAGACCCGACGCAGCTTGCCGACCGGATCTTCCGCACCGGCGTTGAGCTGCTTGAACGGGAGACCGACGGCACTAAGTTTCGGCTGCTCGGCATCGGCGTCACCGATCTTTGCGATCCCGGCCGCGCCGATCCGCCCGATCTGATCGACGAGCAATCGACCCGCCGCGCGGCCGCCGAAGCAGCGATGGACAAGCTGCGCGAAAAATTCGGCAAGCACACCGTCGAGACCGGTTACACGTTCGGCAGCGGCAAGCGCGACCGCTAGGCGACGGCCATCGCGTTGATCTGCGCCAGCACGGCCGCCTTGTTCAGCGCGGCCTGGGCGTGATCGGGCGCCAGTTCGAGGGCTCGCGAATAGCTTTCCGCCGCATCCTCCAACCGTCCCATCCGGCGCAGAACATTGCCGCGATTGTTAAAGGCCGCGGCATAGGACGGCGAAAGGGCGATGGCGCGCTCATAGCTGACGATGGCCGCATCATCCTCGGACAGAGCGGCAAGGATATTGCCGCAGGTGCAATGGGCCGCCGCATTGCCAGGCCCGGCGGCCAGCGCCTCAAGGATCGACGACTTTGCAGCATCGAGGCGGCCCTGCTGCAACAGCACGAGCGCCAGCTGACGAAGGGCCGCAAAGTGCCCAGGCACCGCTTCGATGATGCGGCGATAGCCGGATTCGGCGCGCGCCAGGGCGCCAGCGCGGTGATCGGCGATCGCGGTGCGCATCAGCGCCTCCAGCTCGACATCCGCAGCAGGCCGGCGCCGTGCCGCTTCGAGGCTTTCAGCCAGCGCCAGCGTCTGGGAATGAGAAGGATCGGTGGCGAGGATCTGGCGGCAGCAGAGATTGGCATTTTCGATATCGCCTTTCGCTGCCATCTGCGCGGCGCGGTAACAGGCCGCGTCCAGCGAGCGCGGGTCGAGACGATCGCCGATATTGCGTTCGGAGACCGTCATCACCCTGCGACGCTCCACCAGCTGCTGTTCGCCGCCGAAAGTGAACTTGTAGGCAAAATCTCCGGTACCGAAATCGTAGTTCCGGTAGCCGTTCTCGATTGCCCAGCGAAGGCAATAACAATGCAGCGTGAAGCCCGGGCTGTGAGAGGCCGCGTTGCTATCCCGGCTGCCGATGAAGCAGATCATCGTCTTCTTCTTGTGATCGAGATAGAGGACCTGCATGGCGACAGGCCTGTCGCCCTCCCAAAGCACAGGCACCAGAAGCGATCCGTCATCAAGCGAACCGGGCAGCATCTTGCGGCAACCGGCAATGATACCGGCCGCATAATCCGGCTGACGCACACCCCATTGCGCATTCCACATCGCATAGAAGGTCTCGAGATTCTGCTCGAATGTCTCGGCGGTCGTATGGGTGACACGCAGTGCATGCTTGCCGCTCGCCAGATCGCGCAGGGCCACCCGGGCGTTGCGGCGAGCCTTGGAGCTGAGGCGGGTACTGAGGAATGTCTCGAAGTCATCCGCCAGCGGAATATAAACATAGGCGTCGTGATCGATGCTCTCGCCGGCATCGGTGATATGGTCAGCCCGGATGACCTTTGCCGGCACGAATTCCTGGCGCGGGAAACTGCCGATCAGTGCGGAGAGACGCTGGTCGGACAGATAGATCTCATCGAGATTGAACCGGCGCCAATTGAAGGTCTGCAGACAGGCTGCGAAAGCCGCCATCGCCTCGTCGGACCATTCGGGGCGTGAAAGAATGCCGCTGTAAACGGAGAAAGGCATGCCCGCCATATGGATGGCATTGAAGAAACCCTTCCCCGGCTCGAAATCCAGGCGGATCTGCAGTGGCAGGAATGCGATGTAATGCTCATCCGCTTCCGTGCGCTTTGCCGCCAGGACATGCCAGTTGGCGCGCGTTTGCAGATAGCGCCGCATCCAGTTCCAGGACATGAAATAGTTCGATTCCGGATCGGCGTCATAGACCGCCTCCCAGTCGCCCTGCAATTTCTCGAGTTCGTCGAACGCAGACACAATATCGACGTGCATAGCCGGGCTCCCCAACCGCCACGGCGTCGAGATTTGCATACATTCGCGCCCACTACAATAAGCGGTCGCTTGATCACGAGTGCGTGACGGCCGCCCCGGACGCTCGCGATCAAGCCTTCCTTAAACTTCGTTGAATATTGTTCCCCTCGAGTATTGCGTATTGGTTGGGTAACATGTTCTCGCGTTTTGTTTTCGGCCTCGGCTTGCTGTCGGCAACCGCACTGGTGAACCCTGCTCTGGCAGCGGATGCCAGGACGCTGCAAATCATCGTCTCCAAGGACAAGCAGTCGCTTGCGGTCTATGACGGCACCGAGGTCGTGGCGGCCTCGAAAGTCTCGACCGGCAAGCCCGGCCACACGACGCCGAGCGGCATCTTCTCGGTGCTCGAGAAGAAGAAATATCACGAGTCCAATCTCTATTCGGCAGCACCGATGCCATGGATGCAGCGGCTGACATGGTCCGGCATCGCGCTGCACGAGTCGAATTCGGTGCCGCGCTATCCGGCCTCGCATGGCTGCGTGCGCATGCCCGCCGCCTTCGCCAAAGAGCTCTACAAGATGACGGATCTCAGCGTCCCTGTTATCATCAGCAATGCGGCCGTCGTGCCCGAGCCGATCGACCACCCGTCGCTGTTCCGCCCGAACGCGCCAGAACCGGCGCTGCTGCTTTCCGACGTCCAGCTACGCCCATCCATCGGCAGCACCGATGGCGAGCCAGTGCAGCTGGCCATGAACACGGTGTCTGCATCGCTGATGCCGCCAACGGCCGCACCCGCCGAAAACCTCGAGCCGATCCGCATCCTGATCACCCGCCGCGCCCAGCGGGAATCGATCATCGACATCCAGACCTTCCTCAATCAGCTGGGCTTCAATGCCGGCAATCCGGATGGTTTGCTCGGCCCCTCGACGGTGCAGGCGATCAATGCTTTCAAGGCCTTGCGCCCCACTGCGTTCAAGGGCGACCGAACGCTCACCAGCGATACTCTCCTTAGGGAAGTTTACGCAGCGGTAGGCAAAGGCGAGCCGCCGAACGGCGTGCTGATGATCCGCCAGGATTTCAAGCCTGTCTTCGAGGCTCCCGTTACCATCGAGAACCCGCAACTAGCGCTCGGAACGCATTTCTTCACGCTGCACAAGGTGGATCAGCAAAACGGCACGGCAGACTGGCTGGGCCTGACGCTCGACAACAACCTGCCGTCACAGACGATGAAGCGCCTCGGCATCAAGACGCAGGAAGGCTCGATCATCATGGGCAGCCCGATCACCAACGCGCTGTCGCGGATCCAGATCCCCGACGACACCAGACGCAAGGTGGACATGATGCTGGCCGCCGGTTCGACGATGACGATTTCCGATACCGGCCTCGGCCCTGAGACCGGCGCCGGTACCGACTTCATCACCGTAACGCGCTAGACGAGCTCGACATCGACAATGCCGGGTGCTGCGCGCAGCGCCGCGGCGATCTCAGGCGTGATGCGGTATTTCTGCTGCAGCGCCACCTCGACCTCGCGCTTGCCATCCTCCTTGATGACGATGAAGGACACCAGACCCTCCCCCTTGGCATTCAGATGGGCGGCAACCGCCTTCAGCGGACCGGAATCGCGGACATAGACGCGCAGCGTCTTCTGCATCTGCAGCGACTTTTCTTCCAGCGACTGAATGGTCTGGATCCGCAGCCCGATGCCTTCTGGGCGCTCTTCGCCGGTGGCGGTGATGACGAAGGATTTTCCGGATTCCAGTATATCCCGATATTGGTTCAGCATCTCGGAAAACAGCACGGCTTCGTATTGGCCCGACGAATCCGAGAAGACGATGATGCCCATCTTGTTGCCGGTGCGCGTCTTGCGCTCCTGCTTGGAAATCACGGTACCGGCCAGACGGCCATTGGCGGCCCCCTGCCTGACAGCCGCGGAGAAATCCGCAAAGGTCTGCACGCGCATCTTGTCCAACAGGCTGTTGTAACTGTCGAGCGGATGTGCCGTCAGATAGAAACCGAGAACCTGAAATTCCTTCAACAGCCGCTCCGAGGCGAGCCAGGGCGAATAAGGCGGCAGGGCGATCTTTTCCGGTCCCGACGACAGCGCGCCACCGAAGATATCGGACTGGCCGCTCAGCTTGTTTTCCTGCGCGCGCTGCGCATAGCCGAGCACGCGGTCGAGACCAGCCGAAAGCTGCGCCCGGTCGAGATTGAAGCAGTCGAAGGCGCCGGCATAGATCAGGCTTTCGAGCACGCGGCGGTTCACCTGGCGCGGATCGATGCGCAGGCAGAAATCCTCGATACTGGAAAACGGCTTGTCGCCGCGCACCGAGACAATGTGTTCAACGGCGTTTTCGCCGACGCCCTTGAGCGCCGCCAGCGCGTAATAGATCCGCTCCTCGCCGGTTTCAAAATGCCGGAACGACGTCTGGACCGAGGGCGCGATCACGTCGATGCCCAGGCGCTTGGCATCCTGGCGGAAGTCGTTGACCTTGTCGGTGTTCGACATATCGAGCGTCATCGAGGCGGCGAGGAACTCGACCGGATAATGCGCCTTCATATAGGCCGTCTGGTAGGAGACGATGGCGTAAGCGGCGGCGTGCGACTTGTTGAAGCCGTAATTGGCAAACTTGGCTAGCAGTTCGAAGATGTTGTCGGCCTGCGGCTTCGACACGCCGTTCTTGACGGCGCCGCTGACGAAGCGCTCGCGCTGCTGGTCCATCTCGGCCTTGATCTTCTTACCCATGGCGCGGCGCAGAAGGTCAGCTTCACCCAGTGAGTAGCCGGAGAGAACCTGAGCGATCTGCATGACCTGCTCCTGGTAGACGATAACGCCCTGGGTTTCCTTCAACAGGTAGTCGATGGTCGGATGGATCGACTCGACCTCTTCCTCGCCATGCTTGCGGGCATTGTATGTCGGGATGTTTTCCATCGGGCCCGGGCGGTAGAGCGCCACTAGCGCGATGATGTCCTCGATGCAGTCGGGTTTCATGCCGATCAGCGCCTTACGCATGCCGGCACTTTCCACCTGGAACACGCCGACCGTTTCGCCGCGCGACAGCATCTCGTAGGTCTTCTTGTCATCGAGCGGGATCGAGGCCAGATCGACCTTGATGCCGCGCTTGGCGACGAAATCGACGGCGACCTTCAGAACGGTCAGCGTCTTCAGGCCGAGGAAGTCGAACTTCACCAGGCCGGCCTGTTCCACCCATTTCATGTTGAACTGGGTGACGGGCATGTCTGAGCGCGGATCGCGATACATCGGCACCAGCTTCGACAGCGGACGGTCGCCGATGACGATACCGGCGGCATGGGTCGAGGCATGGCGGTAGAGGCCTTCGATCTTCTGGGCGATGTCGAGCAGACGGGCGACGACAGGTTCCTTGGCCGCCTCTTCCTGCAGCTTCGGCTCTTCCTCGATCGCCTTCGACAGCGGCGTCGGATTGGCCGGGTTGTTCGGCACCAGCTTGCAGATCTTGTCGACCTGGCCATAGGGCATCTCGAGCACACGGCCGACGTCGCGCAGTGCAGCACGCGCCTGCAGCGAACCGAAGGTGATGATCTGCGCCACCTGCTCGCGGCCGTATTTCTTCTGCACGTAGCGGATCACCTCTTCGCGGCGGTCCTGGCAGAAGTCGATATCGAAGTCGGGCATCGACACGCGGTCGGGATTGAGGAAGCGTTCGAACAGCAGCGAGAAGCGCAGCGGATCGACGTCGGTAATCGTCAGGGCGTAGGCAACCAGCGAGCCCGCACCGGAACCGCGGCCCGGGCCGACCGGGATGTCCTGCAGCTTGGCCCATTTGATGAAGTCGGCAACGATCAGGAAGTAGCCGGGAAACTTCATCTTCTCGATGACGCTGAGCTCGAATTCTAGCCGGTCGCGATAGTCCTTCTCCTCGTAGCCCGGCGACATCCCGAGCGTCGCCAGACGCATATCGAGGCCTTCGACGGCCTGGCGGCGCAATTCGCCGGATTCGGCGCGATCGGCTTCGTCGGCGCCGTCGCTGGCGCCGGTAAAGCGCGGCAGGATCGGCTTGCGGGTCTGCAGAACGAAGGAGCAGCGCCTTGCGATCTCCAGCGTGCTTTCCAGCGCCTCCGGCAGATCGGCAAACAGCTTGGCCATTTCCGCCCGGCTCTTCAGATAGTGATCCGGAGTCAGCCGGAAGCGGCTGTCGTCGGAGACGATGGCGTTGTGCGCCACGGCCATCAGGGCGTCATGCGCGTCATAGTCGTCGCGCGCCGGGAAGAAGGCCTCGTTGGTCGCCACCAGCGGCAGATCGTGCTCGTAGGCAAGGCCGATCATCTTCTGCTCGTGGCGCTTGTCATAGGTGCCGTGGCGCTGCAACTCGACATAGAGCCGGTCGCCGAACAACGCCTTGAGACGCCACAGGCGCGAAACCGCCGGCGCCATATGCCCCTGCTTCAGGGCCATATCGATGGGGCCGCCAAGCGAACCGGTGAGCGCGATCAGACCCTCGGTTCCGGCCTCCTCGAGCCAGGAGGCGCGGACGTGGACCGCCTGATTGTCTTCACCGCCGAGATAGGCGCGGCTCACCAGATCGACGAGGCGCTCGTAACCGGCAGCCGTTGCCGCCAGCACGACGATCGCGGGCAGTTTGCCCATCATCTGCTGGCCGCCGCGCTTTTCAACTTCCAGCCCATCTTCCATATCGACGGAGATCTGGCAGCCGATGATCGGCTGCAGCCCCTCGTCCATCGCCTTCTGGGCGAATTCGAGGGCGACGAAGAGATTGTTTGTATCGGTGATGGCAATCGCCGGCTGGCTGTCGCCCGAAGCCTTGTAGAGGATCTTCTTCAGCGGCAACGCACCCTCGAGCAGCGAATAGGCGGAGTGTACGCGCAGATGAACGAAACCCGGCGTCCCGCCGATAAATCCGCCCTCTGCATCCGCCATGACACGTCCCTTCAATCGCCCGTATGAATCGGTGCCATTGTCGGTCCTGGCCGTGGAGATGTCCAGAAGAAGTCCCTGCCCGGAACCGCATGGCAGCCATGCGGTCCCCTGAAAAATTACATCGCCATCAGGATCAGAGAGAAGCTGGCAACAAACATTGCGATGGAGGTGAATGCTGCGACGTCACGGATCATGTCAGTCATTTGGCTCTCCTTTACTCGTTATGTTTTTAGTTTGTTCCGCTATTGTTCCGTTGTCAACAGGATTGTTTTCTGTTTGGTTAACGCGGAACCGGAGAGAAACATGCGCCTGATCATCCTTACCGCCGCCCTGCTTTCGGCCCAGGCCGCTGTTGCCTCCGATGCTGGCCCCGCCCGCATCGTCGATGCGGCCGTGGGCGACTGGAACGGCGACGGCAAGCCTGATCTGGCAGTGCTTGCCGAGGCCGCGGCGGATGCCGAAGACGATCAGCTCGGCATCTACATCTATCTGCGCGACGACCACGATCTGCTGCGGCTTGCGGCCAGCGCACCCGGCAAGATCTGGGGCAGCACGGCCATCGACGGGATCTACGGCCAGGAGCCATCGATCAAGGCCGCCGGAAAATCGTCGATCGCCGTCCATTCGCAAAACAGCGCCATCGGCCGGGACCGCTGGGAACAGACGCTGACGCTCGCCTATCGCAACGGCCAGTTCGTCGTCGCCGGCTATACCTACAGCGATTACGATACGCTCGACCCGGATGCGGGCGGCACCTGTGACTACAATGCGCTGACGGGTAAATTGCAGAAAGGGGGCAAGGATCAGACATCGGAGCCCCGCGTTATCGCCATCACCGACTGGAAGGACGAAACCGGCCAGTCGATCTGCGGCAACTGACGCTTGTTCTCTTTTTGTTCTTTACAAATATCGTTGCGTCTGCGAGACATATCGCAGGAGGCGCGGCATGTATCTCACTCTCTTGAACGACTTCATCGTCGAGGCAAAATCGCAGGCCTATGTCGGCGGCGGGGCAAAGATCGCGGCCTGCCGGCCGGGATCGCAGGATATCGGCTATGAGCGCGGCGAATGGCGCTATCTCGACAGTTATTTCGGCGGCACCGATTTCGCCGGCCAGGAGACGGTCTGGCTGAACGGCGAGCCCGTCTGGGCGATGAACTACTTCGGCCATATCATCGAGCCGCGGCTGATCGACGGTAGCCGCGCCGGGGCCGTGATCAAGGCAGCGCTCTCGGCGCTTTATGGCGGTGAAAAACGCTTTCTCGGCGGCATGGAATACGACCACGAATTCGGCCTGTATATCGACCGAAGCGAGGGCGATTGCGGGCATTTCCGCGGCCTGGAGATGATCGTCGTCGAGGAACGGCGGGCTTACGAGCTCGATTATCGCGGCGGCCTGATCCGCCTTTAGAACTCGACGACCTTGCCGTCGGTGATCGTCACACGGCGGTCCATGCGGCGCGCAAGCTCGTGGTTATGCGTGGCGATCAGGGCCGCGAGGCCCGACTGGCGCACCAGCGCTTCCAGCGCATCGAAGACGTAGTTTGCCGTTTCCGGATCGAGATTGCCGGTCGGCTCGTCGGCGAGAAGCAGGCTCGGCGCGTTGGCAACGGCGCGGGCAATCGCCACTCGCTGCTGCTCGCCGCCGGACAGTTCGCCCGGTCGATGGGCGCCGCGATGGCCGATGCGCATGTATTCGAGGAGCTGCTGGGCGCGCACGGCAGCTTCCTTGCGCGCCAGGCCTGAGATCATCTGCGGCATCATGATGTTTTCCTGCGCCGAGAATTCCGGCAGCAGGTGATGAAACTGATAGACGAAGCCGATCTCGCTGCGGCGGATCGCGGTACGCTTGTCGTCGGAGAGCCCGTTGCAGGCATGGCCGTTGATGCTGACCTCGCCATCGTCAGGATGTTCCAGCAGACCTGCCAGATGCAGCAGCGTCGACTTGCCGGTACCCGACGGTGCGACGAGAGCGACGATTTCGCCGCTGTGCAGCGTGAAATCCGCGCCCTTCAAGATCGAGAGCACCGTATCGCCCTGCCCGTAGTGACGCTCGACGCCGGAAAGCTTGAGAACGACATTGCGTTTCATGGAGTTCAGCATTCCTTATTCGTAGCGTAGCGCTTGCACCGGATCGAGGCGCGAGGCGCGCCAGGCCGGGAAGATGGTCGCAAGGAAGGACAGCGTCAGCGCCATGATCACGACGGACGTGGTCTCGCTGACGCTCATCTGTGCCGGCAGCTGGCTGAGGAAATAGAGCTGCGGATTGAAGAGAATGGTGCCGGTAATCCAGGAGAAGAACTGGCGGATCGACTCGATATTGATGCAGACGACAACGCCGAGCAGAACGCCTGCCAGCGTGCCGACGATGCCGATTGCGGCGCCGGTCATGAAGAAGATGCGCATGATCGCACCGGAGCTGGCGCCCATGGTGCGCAGGATGGCGATATCGCTGCCCTTGTCCTTCACCAGCATGATCAGGCCGGAGATGATGTTCAACGCCGCGACCAGAACGATCAGCGTCAGGATCATGAACATGACATTGCGCTCGACCTGAAGGGCGGAGAAGAAGGTCTGGTTGCGCTGGCGCCAGTCGGTGATGGCGATCTGGCGGCCAGCGGCAGCCTCCACCTTCGGCCTCAGATTGTCGATATCATCGGGATTGTTGGCGAAGAGCTCGATCGACTGCACCAGCCCTTCCGAATTGAAATAGAGCTGCGCCTCCTCGAGCGGCATGTAGATGATGGCGGAATCATATTCCGACATGCCGATCTCGAAGATGCCTGAGATGGTGTAGGACTTGACGCGCGGATTGACGCCCATCGGCGTCACATCGCCTTCCGGCGAAATCAGCGTGATCGTATCGCCTGCCTGCAGCCCCAACTGGTTGGCCATGCCGGAGCCGATCAACACGCCCTGCCCGGACATGAAGCCGACCAGATCGCCGGACTTGATGTTGTCGGAGACGGTTTTCAGCTTGGTCAGATCTTCTGAGCGAATACCGCGCACCAGCGCACCGCTGCCCGCCCCCCCCTGGCCTGACGCCAGCGTCTGGCCCTCGACCAGCGGCAGCGCCATGCGGATACCGGGCACAGCGGCGAATTTCTCCGTCAGCGCGGCATAATCGGTGAACGGCGCATCGACCGGCTGGACGATCATGTGGCCATTGATGCCGAGAATGCGCGAAATCAGCTCGGTGCGGAACCCGTTCATGACGGCCATGACGATGATCAGCGTCGCGACGCCGAGCATGATGCCGACGAAGGAGAAGCCGGCGATGACCGAAATGAACGCTTCCTTGCGCCGGGCGCGCAGATAGCGCCAGGCGACCATGCGTTCGAAGATGGAAAATGGCTTACTCGCCGAACCGAAACCGGATTTGGAACCCCGCTGGTCCACTGCTGCGTCTGCCATTTCGCCTCCGATATCAGCCCAAGAGCTTGTTGATCGCCGCGTCGATCGTCATCGTTTCGCGGGCGCCCGTCTTGCGGTCCTTGACTTCGACTTCGCCGTTCGCGACCGCACGCGGGCCGGCAATGATCTGAACCGGAACGCCGATCAGGTCTGCCGTCGCGAACTTCGTTCCGGCGCGATCGTCAGTATCGTCATAAAGGACGTCCTTACCGGCCTTGGAGAGCGCGGCATAGATCTTTTCGCAGGCGCTGTCGCAAGCGGCATCGCCGGCCTTCATGTTGATCACGATCGCATCGAACGGCGCGACGGAGGCCGGCCAGATGATTCCGTTCTCATCATGCGATGCTTCGATGATGGCGGGAACAAGGCGTGTCGGGCCGATGCCGTAAGAACCCATGTGAACATTGTGTTCCTTGCCGTCAGGTCCCTGGACCTTGGCGCCCATCGGGTCGGAATATTTGGTGCCGAAATAGAAGATATGACCGACTTCGATGCCGCGCGCAGAGAGCCTGTCGCTCTCGGGGATGGCGTCGAAGGCGGCTTCGTCGTGCATTTCCGAGGTGGCGGCGTAGACCGACGTCCACTTCTTGAAGATCGCATCCAAACCGGCGACATCGTCGAAATCGGTATCGACAGAGGGGATGTCGAAATTCACGAAGTCCTTGTGGCTGTAGACTTCGGATTCGCCGGTTTCGGCCAGGATGATGAATTCGTGGCTGAGATCGCCGCCGATCGGGCCGGTATCGGCACGCATCGGAATGGCGCGCAGGCCGAGACGATCGAAGGTGCGCAGGTAGGCGGCGAACATCTTCTTATAGGAGTGCTCCGCGCCTTCCCGCGTCAGGTCGAAGGAATAGGCATCCTTCATCATGAACTCGCGCGAGCGCATGGTGCCAAAGCGCGGACGGATCTCGTCACGGAACTTCAGCTGGATATGATAGAGGTTCAGCGGCAGGTCCTTGTAGGACTTGACGTAGGACCGGAAGATGTCGGTGACCATCTCTTCGTTGGTCGGGCCGTAGAGCATCGGACGGTCCTGGCGGTCCTTGATGCGCAGCATTTCCTTGCCATAGGCGTCGTAGCGGCCGCTTTCCTGCCAGAGCTCGGCAGACTGCAACGTCGGCATCGACAGCTCGATGGCGCCGGAGCGGTTCTGCTCCTCGCGGATGATGTTGTTGACCTTGTCGAGGACGCGCTTGCCGAGCGGCAGCCAGGAATAGATGCCCTGCGACTGCTGGCGGATCATGCCGGCGCGCAGCATCAGCCGGTGGGAGACGATTTCCGCCTCCTTGGGGTTTTCCTTCAGGATGGGCAGGAAGTAGCGGGACAGACGCATGACGGATTCCAGAGCAGTTGGGATTCCACATCAATCGCGGAATCGACGGCAATCGTTAACAGTGGCAGCGTTCATATCTGCTTCGCAGCCGGAAAGAAACCCGCGCGATACGCAAGCAGCCTTCCGCAGACGCAAGTTGGCGTCCGGAAAACGCGAATGCAGAAAAAATCGCGTGTTTATAAGGGCTTGCATCAAAATCTTGTCAACAGAAATTTTTTACCCGACTGTAGCAAAAATGCAAAAAAAGCTGGTGACAAAGCCCATTCTTTGAGCTAGTTTCAGCTCACAAAACAGGCAAGGAGATAAATTCTTGCCAACTCGCGGTCAAGTCTTGGGAGGATCAGATCTTAGGCGCGCTCGTCGCAGCCCCGGTAACGGTTACGGATCACGCGATACTTAAAACAAGGCTTTTAGCCTTGTTTTTTTTTGGTTTTTCAGCCCCTTCCCTAACGTGAACATCAGAGAATTGACGTTGCGGCAGATGCCCCTGCCGCCGCGTGAGCTCTTTGCATCATCTTGATGACAGCCGTATGACGGTGTTTCTACGCCAGGTAACGCATATGCTCAAAGATTGAGCAAAAGCCCTACTCGATGTTGAAGGCCGGGCCGATCTGCGGCAGGGCGTCGAACCCCCAACCGAAGTAGGTCGACGAGAAGTACCAAGCGCCGTAGACGATCGCCGAAACCACCGTCGTCGTCGAGAAGACGAACAGCGCCCGGAAGCGCGTCGGAGCGCTGGGTACCGTGCCGAGCACGATCTCGTTATCATCCGCCTGGGTGCGCAGACCGATCGGCAGGACGGCGAAAAGGGTGAGCCACCAGACGATGAAATAGACGGCGAAGCCCTGTAGGAAAATCTGCAGCATGGTGGGTTCCAAATCGCGTTACGACCATCGCAACGCCGCGCCTTATAGAGTGGATTGGCGCGAAGCTCAAATCACGCCGCGCGCTCAGCTGGGGAATAGGTCACTCTGCCGCAGCGGGCCCGATCAATCGCGAAGCGTCTCACTATGGAGTCTCGTGCAGTCCTTCAAGGCCGCGCTGAACTGTTCCGGTGGCATGCCGTCTTCCAATTGCCTGATCAGCTCATCGACACGGGCCTGCACGATCGCCTCTGCGGCAGGCTTGGGCTGACCTGCGCGCACGAGATTTTGTTCGCCTGCGCTGCTCAACACCAAGAATGCGTCATACATACGCTCGCGCTGGCGGGTTTGCCAGTTTCTGGGATAGGCCTCGACCAGAAGACGAAAGACTGCGGAGCATTCGAGCTGATGTCTCGCCCTCGCGGTAAGGGCATTTCCATCGACCGCCGCTTGCGCATGGGCGCCAGGAGGCACGGCTAGACAAATAGCACAGGCGATCCCTATTGATCTGACCGACATTTGCATTCCTCCACCTTCGAGAGGAATAGCAACCCTGGGTAAATATTCAATATGAATATCGGGTTGTGCTTCGAGTGGCGGTCAGACCTGCTCGAGCTCGATCAATGTCCCGAAGAAATCCTTGGGGTGCAAGAACAACACTGGTTTGCCATGGGCGCCGGTTTTCGGTTCGCCGTTGCCCAGCACCCTAGCCCCCGATGTCAGCAACTGATCACGGGCAGCAATGATATCCGCCACCTCGTAGCAGATATGGTGCATGCCGCCGGCAGGGTTCTTTTCGAGGAAGGCTGCGATCGGCGAAGCATCGCCGAGCGGCTCCAGCAGTTCGACTTTGGTGTTCTCGAGCTCTACGAAGACGACGGTGACGCCGTGGTCAGGCAGGGCCTGCGGCTGTGATACCCTGGCACCCAGGGTATCACGATAGCTGGCGCTCGCCGCAGCGAGATCGGGGACGGCAAGCGCGATGTGATTGACGCGGCCGAGCATAAGGTCAGACCTTGCTGAGGAAGACAGTCACAACCGGCTTCTTGCCCCAGGCGTGGTTTGCGGCGGAGCGCACAGCGCGGCGCGCGGCCTCCTGCACCATGTCCAGATCCTTGCGGCGGGCGCGCGGAATGCTCTCGATGGCGCCGACGACGGCGTCATAAAGCGTATCCTCCAGCTCATCGCCTTCATCGTCGTAGACAGGCAGGCCGATGGCCACGACATCCGGCTCGCCGATGATGTCGAAGCGGCTGTCCAGCAGCACGTTCACGGCGACATGGCCGACATAGGAGAGCTTCTTGCGATCGCCGATGCCCATTTCCTCGAAGTCGCCGATCAGCGAGCCGTCCTTGTAGATGCGGCCATGCGGCACTTCGCCGATGACCTCTGCCGGACCCGGCGCCAGGCGCAGCAGGTCACCATTGCGGACACGGGGAACACTTTTGATACCCGACTGTTCGGCAAGTTCCTTATGCGCCGTCAGATGCGTCGCCTCCCCGTGCACAGGCACGAGAATCTTCGGCCGCACCAGCTGGTACATCTTCTGCAGTTCGTTGCGGCGCGGATGACCGGAGACGTGAACCAGCGCTTCGCTGTCGGTGATGATGTGAATGCCCTGCTCGACGAGGCCGTTCTTGATGTCCTGAATGGCTTTCTCGTTGCCGGGAATGGCGCGCGAGGAGAAGACCACGATATCGCCGGCGGCAAGCGCCACATTGCGCATCTCGTCCCGCGACAGCTTGGCGAGCGCTGCGCGCGGTTCGCCCTGGCTGCCGGTCAGGATGACCACGACCTTGTCACGCGGGATATAGCCGTATTCGTCTTCGGCGATGAACGGCTTGACGCCTTCCATCAGGCCCAGCTCGCGGGAGACATCGACGACACGCTTCAGCGAACTACCGAGCAGCAGGATCTCGCGGCCGGCGGCTTCGGCTGCCTCGGCGACGGTGCGGATACGGCCGACATTCGAGGAGAATGTCGTGATCGCCACGCGTCCCTCGGCATTCTCGATGATCTTGCGCAGGCTGGCGGAAACGTCCTTTTCGGATGGCGAGACGCCGTCGCGCAGCGCGTTGGTGGAATCGCACATCATCGCCAGGACGCCCTCGTCGCCGAGCTGGCGGAAGCGGGTCTCATCGGTCAGCGGCCCGAGCGACGGCTCGTGGTCGATCTTCCAGTCGCCGGTATGGATGACATTGCCGAGCGGCGTGCGGATCATCAGCGACATCGGCTCGGGGATCGAGTGGTTGACGGCAACGCCTTCGATGCTGAAGGGGCCGACATTGATCGTATCGCCGGCCTTGAAGATCGTCACCGGCACTTCGCCGATCGCGTCCTTCTCATAATTGCGCTTGGCTTCGAGAAGCCCGGCCGTGAACGGCGAGGCGTAGACCGGGACGTTCAGGCCCGGCCAGAGATCGGCCAGCGCACCGTAGTGGTCTTCGTGGGCATGGGTGATGATGATCGCCTTGAGGCTCTTTCGCTCCTTGGCGAGAAAGCGGATATCAGGGAGCACCAGATCGACGCCCGGCAGATCGGGACCCGGGAAGGTCACGCCGCAATCGACCATGATCCACTGGCGATGATCCGCGGGGCCATAGCCGTACAGCGCGAGATTCATGCCGATCTCGCCGACGCCGCCCAGCGGAAGAAATACCAGTTCGTCCTGTTTCGCCATTAGGTCCTACTATCCAAAGAAAACATCACCGGCAGCGATCTGCAGTATCCTGCCTGCGCCGGTATCGAGCATCAACAGCCCATTATCATCAATTCCGGCGAATTGGCCGGAAATCGACCTGTCCGGCAAATTCACCGTGATCTTCTCGCCAATGCCGCAGGCGACATCGCGCCAGCGCGCGGTAATCTCCCGGATGCCGCGGCCCTCGTTCCAGATATCCAGAACTTCGGCCATCGAGGCATAGAGATGGGCAAACAATTCCTCAGGGGAAGCCCTGCCACCCTGCTCCCTGATGCAGGTCACCGGATACATCGGATTATCAGGCATGACGGAAACATTGATGCCGATGCCGATCACCAGCGCGTAGCGGCCATCCGGCAGCTGTTCGCCCTCGACGAGGATGCCGCAGGTCTTCTTGCGGCCGATCAGGATATCGTTCGGCCACTTGACTTCGAGGGGCTCGGCTGCCGGCGGCAGCACCATGCGAACGGCCTGATGCACGGCGACGGCAATCGCCAGCGGCAGAGATCCCATGCGCTCCATCGGCGCCGGATTAATCAGAAGGAGAGAGGCGTAGAGATTGCCGGGTTCGGAAACCCAGGGGCGTCCACGGCGGCCGCGGCCGCCGGTCTGCCTGACTGCGGTCACCCAGAGGAGGCCGCTGTCCCCTGCCCGGGCCCGGGCAAGGCATTCGGTGTTGGTCGACGGGGTCTCCGGCAGCGCTTCATGCCGGAAATCGCCGAGCGATATCCGGCGGCGCATGGGAGACACCATCAGAACAGCGTCGCTGCCGCGAGCTCGGCCGCACCGCCGATCGGACCGCCGATGAGAACATAGGCGAGAACGAACAGACCGGAGAGACCGTAGACCAGCTTGAGGGCGCCGGAGACGCGGGCAAACTCACCCTTGGCTTCATCGAACCACATCAGCTTGATGACGCGCAGGTAGTAGTAAGCGCCAACGACCGAAGCCAGAACGCCGATGATCGCCAGCGCATAGAGCTTGGCTTCGATGGCGGCGACGAAGACGAAGTACTTCGCGAAGAAGCCTGCCATCGGCGGAATGCCGGCCAGCGAGAACATCAGGATCGTCAGCACGGTCGCCATGAACGGGTTGGTGCTGGAGAGACCTGCGAGATCGTCGATACCTTCGACGACGGTGCCATCCTTGCGGCGCATCGACATGATGATCGCGAAGGAGCCGAGCGTCATGACCATGTAGATGACCATGTAGAGCATGACGCCGGAGACGCCCGTCTGGTTGCCGGCGGCGAGGCCGACCAGCGCATAGCCCATGTGACCGATCGACGAATAGGCCATCAGTCGCTTGATGTTCTTCTGGCCGATGGCGGCGAAGGAACCGAGGAGCATCGAGGCGATCGAGATGAAGACGACGACCTGCTGCCAGTCCGCCATGATCGGCTGGAAGGCGGTGATGACGATGCGGGTCATCATGGCCATGGCGGCAACCTTCGGCGCGCTGGCCAGGAAGGCCGTGACCGGGGTCGGTGCACCTTCGTAAACGTCAGGCGTCCACATGTGGAACGGCACGGCCGAGATCTTGAAGGCGATACCGGCGAGGATGAAGACCAGACCGAAGATCAGGCCCAGCGAACGGGCGCCTTCAACATTCAGCGCCTGGGCGATGTCGGCGAAATGCGTGTGGCCGGTGAAGCCGTAGACCAGCGACATGCCGTAGAGCAGCATGCCCGAGGAGAGCGCGCCGAGGACGAAATACTTCAGACCGGCTTCGGTCGATTTGACGCTGTCGCGGTTGATCGCAGCGACGACATAGATCGCCAGCGACTGCAACTCAAGGCCGAGATAGAGCGCGATCAGATCGTTTGCCGAGATCATCAGCATGATGCCGAGCGTGCAGAGCACGAGGAGAACCGGGAACTCGAACTTGTCGAGCTGGTTTTCCTTGGCAAGGCCGAGCGACATGAAGAGCGCCACGAAGGAGCCGGTCAGCGCCGTCACCTTCATGAAGCGGGAGAAGCCGTCCGCCTGATAGACACCGCCGAAGGCGAGGCCCGTGGACGGGATGAAGATCAGCCAGAGCGCCGAGGCGGCAAACAGGATCATGGCGAGCACGCTCACCATGCGCCCGGAACGCTCGCCCGCAAAGACGCCGATCATCAGAAGGACAAGGGCGCCTACCGCGAGGATCAGCTCCGGCGCGGCGAGATGCAGACTTGCAAGAATGGTTTCAGCGGTCATGTCCAAATAGTCCCGTCATCAATTCATCGACAGCGCAACGTTCTGCGCTGCGTGTACGGCGGCCGTATAATTATTCACCAGCAGATCCACCGAAGCGGCCGTCGCATCGAAGACCGGGGCCGGATAGACACCGAAGAGGATGGTCAGCGCAATCAGCGGGTAGAGCAGCAACTGCTCACGCGGCGAAAGATCGAGAAGCGCCTTCAGCTTTTCCTTCTCCAGCGCGCCGAAGATCACGCGGCGATAGAGCCACAGAGCATAGGCAGCCGAAAGGATGACACCGGTGGCCGCAAACAGCGCAACCCAGGTGTTGGCACGGAAGACGCCGATCAGGGTGAGGAATTCACCGATGAAGCCGGAGGTGCCGGGAAGACCGACATTGGCCATGGTGAAAACCATCATCGCCACCGCGTATTTCGGCATGTTGTTGACGAGGCCGCCATAGGCCGCGATCTCGCGGGTATGGGTGCGGTCGTAGACAACGCCGACGCAGAGGAAGAGCGCGCCGGAGACGATGCCGTGCGACAGCATCTGGAAGATCGAGCCCTGAACGCCCTGCATGTTGGCGGCAAAGATGCCCATGGTGACATAGCCCATGTGCGCCACCGACGAGTAGGCGATCAGCTTCTTGATGTCGTCCTGCATCATCGCCACCAGCGAGGTGTAGATGATGGCGATGACTGACAGGGCAAAGACCATCGGCGCGAAGAAATCGGACGCCACCGGGAACATGCCGAGCGAGAAGCGGATCAGACCATAGCCGCCGAGCTTCAGGAGCACACCTGCCAGGATGACGGAGCCAGCCGTCGGGGCCTGAACGTGCGCATCGGGAAGCCAGGTGTGAACCGGCCACATTGGCATCTTCACCGCGAATGAGGCGAAGAAGGCCAGCCATAACCACGTCTGCATCTGCGGCGGGAACTTGTAGGCGAGCAGCGCCGAGATATCGGTCGTGCCGGCCTGCCAGTACATTGCCATGATGGCGAGCAGCATCAGCACCGAGCCGAGCAGCGTGTAGAGGAAGAACTTGTAGCTTGCATAGACGCGGTTCGCGCCGCCCCAGACGCCGATGATCAGGAACATCGGGATCAGGCCTGCTTCGAAGAACACGTAGAACAGCACGATATCGAGCGACACGAAGACACCGACCATCATCACTTCGAGGATGAGGAAGGCGATCATGTATTCCTTCAGGCGCTTCTCGACCGAGAGCCAGCTGGCCAGCACGCAGAAGGGCATGAGGAAGGTCGACAGGATGACGAACAGCATCGAGATGCCGTCGATACCGACATGATAGCCGATGCCGGTGCCGAGCCAGGCGTGCTTCTCGATCATCTGGAAGCCCGGATTGGCGTTATCGAAGCCGATCCAGATCAGAAGCGACAGCAGGAACGTGACGATGGTCGTGAACAACGCGATGTTGAGCACGTTCCGGCGGCCATTCGGGCCGTTTTCATTCATCAGCAGCAGAAGCACCACGCCGACCAGCGGCAGGAAGGTGACCGTTGTAAGAATAGGCCAATCGGTCATCAGAAGGAACTCCCGAGCATCATCCAGGTAACGAGCGCCGCAATGCCGATCAGCATCGCGAAGGCGTAGTGATAGAGGTAACCGGTCTGCAGGCGGACCACGCGGTTCGTCACATCGACGACGCGGGCGGCAATGCCGTTCGGACCGTAGGTATCGATGACGCCGACATCACCCTTCTGCCACAGGAACTTGCCAAGAGCCTTGGCCGAGCGGACGAAGAGGAAGTCGTAGAGCTCGTCGAAGTACCACTTGTTCAAGAGGAACTGGTAGAGCACGCGATGCTGCTGGGCGAGAACGCGCGGCGTCGAAGGCGACTTGATGTACATGTACCAAGCGATCACGAAGCCCACGACCATGGCAATGAAGGGGCTCAGAGCCACCAGAGCCGGAACGTGATGGAAGTGTTCCAGCAGTTCGTTCTCCTTGGAGGTGAACAGCGCGCCCTTCCAGAACTCGGCATATTCTTCGCCGTAGAAACGGCCCTCGAAGAGGAAGCCTGCGAAGACGGCGCCGATCGCGAGGATATAGAGCGGCACCAGCATGACCTGCGGCGATTCATGGACGTGATGCATGACTTCGTGAGAAGCGCGCGGCTTGCCGAAGAAGGTCATGAAGATCAGGCGCCAGGAATAGAAGCTGGTGAACAGCGCGGCGATGACGAGCATGGTGAAGGCGAAGCCCGCGGCCGGCGAATGCGACGCGTAGGCAGCTTCGATGATGACGTCCTTCGAGAAGAAGCCTGCAAAGCCGAACGGCGTGAACGGAATGCCGACGCCGGTAATGGCGAGCGTGCCGATCATCATCATCCAGAACGTTACCTTGATGCGCGGACGCAGGCCGCCCATGTAACGCATGTCCTGTTCGCCATCGACGGCGTGGATGACCGAACCGGCGCAAAGGAACAGCAGAGCCTTGAAGAAAGCGTGCGTAAAGAGATGGAAGATCGCCGCACCATAGGCCCCTACTCCGAGCGCCACGAACATGTAGCCGAGCTGCGAGCAGGTGGAATAGGCGATGACGCGCTTGATGTCGTTCTGGACCAGACCGACCGTTGCCGCAAAGAAGGCGGTGATCGCGCCGATGATGGTGACGACGGTCAGGGCATCATGCGACAGTTCGAAGAGCGGCGACATGCGGGCGACGAGGAAGACGCCGGCGGTAACCATGGTTGCGGCATGAATGAGCGCAGAAACCGGGGTCGGGCCTTCCATGGCGTCCGGGAGCCAGGTGTGCAGCAGGAACTGCGCCGACTTACCCATGGCACCCATGAACAGCAGCAGGCAGACGGCCGTCAGCGCATGCGTCTTGTCGAGCTGCATGCCGAAGAGGTTCAGAACCACTTCGCTGGCAGCCTCGGCACCTTCATGCGGTGCGAAGTTCGCGGCGTTGGCGAAGATCGTGTCGAAGTTGATGGCGCCGAACAGCACGAAGACACCGGCAATACCGAGCACGAAGCCGAAGTCGCCGACGCGGTTGACGATGAAAGCCTTCATCGCGGCGGCCGAAGCGGACGGCTTTTTGAACCAGAAGCCGATCAGGAGATACGAGGCCAGACCCACGCCTTCCCAGCCGAAGAACATCTGCAGCAGGTTGTCGGAGGTCACCAGCATCAGCATGGCGAAGGTGAAGAGCGACAGATAGGCGAAGAAACGCGGGCGATGCGGATCATGATGCATGTATCCGATCGAGTAGATGTGCACCAGCGTCGAGACCGTGTTGACGACGATCAGCATGACGGAGGTGAGCGTATCGATGCGCAGTGACCAGGAGACGTCGATGCCGCCGGACTGGATCCAGCGCAGTACATCCACCTTGATGGCGCCTTCCGGATGGCCGAGCGCCACCGTGAAGAACACATACCAGGAGAGAGCGGCGGTGATGATCATCAGGCCGCTGGTGACGTATTCCGATGCCTTGGCGCCGATTGCGCGGCCGAAAAGGCCGGCAATGATCGCGCCGATCAAGGGAAGAAAGACGATAGCCTTATAGAGGAACATGAGCCGCTCAGCCCTTCATCATATTGACGTCTTCGACCGCGATCGAACCGCGGTTACGGTAGAAGACAACGAGAATTGCAAGACCGATCGCCGCTTCTGCAGCCGCAACGGTCAGAATGAAAAGTGCAAAGACCTGGCCGACGATGTCGTTGAGGAACGACGAGAAGGCGACCATGTTGATATTGACCGCAAGCAGGATCAGTTCGATCGACATCAGGATGACGATGATGTTCTTGCGGTTCAGGAAGATGCCGAAGACGCCGAGCGTGAAAAGGATGGCGCTGACCGTCAGGTAGTGGGAAAGACCGATGACCATGTTCTTTGTTCCTTATACCTGTCCTTAGACACCCTGCCCCGGCTTGACGGTGACCACCTCGACGGCGGTCGCCGGCGTGCGGGCAACCTGCTGGGAAATATTCTGGCGGCGGATATTGGTGCGATGCTTGAGCGTCAGCACGATCGCGCCGATCATGGCGACCAGAAGCACCAGGCCGGCGATCTGGAAGAAGTAGACGTAGTTCGTATAGAGCACGTCGCCGAGGGCCGCCGTATTGGTGCGTTCTGTCAGCGCCGGGATCGGCATGGCGACGGTCTTGGCGATCTCGGGCGAGATCACGCTGCCGCCGACGACGACGATCAGCTCGGCTGCGAGGATCAGGCCGATCAGCGCGCCGATTGGCGCATATTCGAGAACGCCCGCACGCAGCTCCGTGAAGTCGATGTCTAGCATCATGACCACGAAGAGGAAGAGAACCGCCACCGCGCCGACATAGACGACGAGCAGGATCATCGCCAGGAACTCGGCGCCGAGCAGCAGGAAGAGGCCCGCGGCGTTAAAGAAGGTCAGGATCAGGAACAGAACCGAGTGAACCGGGTTCTTTGCCCAGATGACCATGAACGCCGACGCTATCGCGACGAAGGCGAAAAGATAGAAAAATAGAGCCTGCAGACCCATGTTGGTGCCTTTTTCATCTTCCCCCGGGCAGCCGGGAGTTTCCCTGCCCGATGAAGCTTCGTCACCCGTGAAGGGCCGGCAAAGCTCCGGTGCATGTTGACCGCGGGCGGCGAGTGCCAGCCCTGCGGCATTTCAAATTTCAATCAACGGTACGGAGCGTCGATCGCGATGTTGCGCGCGATTTCACGTTCCCACCGGTCGCCATTGTCGAGAAGCCGCTGCTTGTCGAAGTAAAGCTCTTCGCGGGTCTCGGTGGCGAATTCGAAATTCGGGCCTTCGACGATCGCATCAACAGGGCAAGCTTCCTGGCAGAAGCCGCAATAGATGCACTTCACCATGTCGATGTCGTAACGCACCGTGCGGCGCGTGCCGTCATTGCGGCGCGGGCCGGCTTCGATGGTGATCGCCTGAGCGGGACAGATCGCTTCGCAGAGCTTGCAGGCGATGCAGCGCTCTTCGCCGTTCGGATAACGGCGCAGTGCGTGTTCGCCGCGGAAACGCGGAGAGACCGGACCCTTTTCGAACGGGTAGTTGATCGTCGCCTTCTGCTTGAAGAAGTAGCGCATCGACAGAAAGAATGCGCCGACGAATTCCTTGAGGAACAGCGAGCTGACGGCGTTGGACAAGCTGGCCATCTTCAACCTCCAAATTTGCTGGAACCGAGGAAGGACATGATCACGCCCATCCCATCAGCTTCAGCACGAATGCAACAATGACGACCATGGCGAGCGACAGCGGAAGGAAGACCTTCCAGCCGAGGCGCATCAGCTGGTCATAGCGGTAGCGCGGCACGAAAGCCTTGACCATCGCGAACATGAAGAACACGAAGCACGACTTCAGCATGAACCAGATGATGCCCGGGACCCAATTGATCAGCCAGAAATCGACCGGAGGCAGCCAGCCGCCGAGGAACAGGATCGTCGTCAGCGAGCACATCAGGCAGATGGCAGCATATTCGCCGAGCATGAACATCATGTATGGCGAGGAGCCATATTCGACCATGAAGCCAGCAACCAGTTCCGATTCCGCTTCCGGAAGGTCGAAGGGCGGACGGTTGGTTTCAGCGAGCGCCGAGATGAAGAAGATGATGAACATCGGGAACAGCGACAGCCAGTGCCAGTCGAGGAACGAGCTGGGCAGGCCGAGCTTGGTGCCGAGACCGGTCTGCTGCGACATGACGATGTCGGTCAGGTTCAGCGAACCCACGCAGAGAAGAACGGTGACGATGACGAAGCCGATCGAGACTTCATACGAAACCATCTGCGCTGCCGAGCGGAGCGCGCCAAGGAACGGATACTTCGAGTTCGAAGCCCAGCCGCCCATGATGATGCCGTACACTTCGAGCGACGAGATCGCCAGAATATAGAGAATGCCGACATTGATGTTGGCGATGACCCAGCCGTTGGCGACCGGCACGACCGCCCAGGTCGACAGAGCCAGAAGCACGGTGACCAGCGGGGCCAGCAGGAAGACGACCTTGTTGGCGCCGGCCGGAATGACCGGCTCCTTGAAGACAAACTTCAAAAGGTCGGCGAAGGACTGGAAAAGACCGAAGGGACCAACCACATTGGGTCCACGGCGCAGCTGAACGGCAGCCCAGATCTTACGGTCGGCAAGCAGGATGTATGCGATGAAGACCAGCAGGCAGACAAGCATGAGCAGCGACTGACCGACCATGATGAGGCCAGGCAAGACATAAGTTGAAACAAACGATTCCATAGTCCCCTGCCCTTACTCTGCCGCGACTTTGAAGTTGTTGCGGGCCAATGCCGAGCACTCGGCCATGACAGCCGAGGCGCGCGCGATCGGGTTCGTCAAATAGAAGTCTTTGACCGGTGAAGCAAACCCGGATTTGTTCATCTTCCCGGCTTTTTTCGCAACTGCGGCAATTTTGGCGCTGTCGCTTTCGGCGATCTCGTCGACGGCTGCGAAATGCGGGAATGCCGCATAGAGCTTGCCGCGCAATTCGCCAAGCGAATCAAAGGGAAGCTTCTTGCCGAGCACGTCGGAAAGCGCACGCAGGATCGCCCAGTCTTCGCGGGCATCGCCCGGTGCGAAACCGGCGCGGTTGCCCATCTGGACGCGGCCTTCGGTGTTGACCCAGGTACCGGACTTTTCGGTATAAGCAGCAGCCGGAAGGATGACGTCGGCGTTATGCGCGCCCTGGTCGCCATGCGAGCCGATATAGACCGTGAACTTCGCTGCCTTCTTAGTGAAATCGAGTTCGTCTGCGCCCAGCAGGAAGAGCACGTCCATGGAGGACAGCATATCCGCGGCGTTGACGCCCTTAGCGCCCGGCACGAAGCCGAGGTCGAGGCCACCGACGCGGGCCGCTGCCGTGTGCAGGACTGCAAAACCGTTCCAGCCGTCGGCAACAGCACCGACCGTGCCTGCGAGCTTGGCAGCGCTGGCGAGGACACCGGCGCCATCAACACGCGAGAGAGCACCCTGGCCGATAATGATCAGCGGCTTCTTGGCATCAGCGAGAACCTTGGCGAAGGCGTGGTTGCCATCGACCAAATCCTTCAGCGTATCCGGGCCAGCGCCGAGATATTCGTAATCGTAGCGCATGTCGCCGGCTTCGCCGATCACACCGATCGGGAAACCGCCGCGGCGCCAGCGCTTGCGGATGCGGGCGTTGAGAACGGCCGCTTCGAAGCGCGGGTTGGCGCCGATGATCAACAGCGCGTCGGCTTCTTCGATGCCCTGAATGGTCGGGTTGAAGATGTAGCTTGCGCGGCCGAGCGACGGATCAAGTGCCGTCCCATCCTGGCGACAGTCGAGGTTCTCGGAACTGAGCGACTTTACCAGTTCCTGCAATGCGTACATTTCTTCGACCGTGGAGAGGTCGCCGGCAATCGCGCCGATCTTCTCGCCGTTCGTGCCAGCCACTGCCGTCTTGATGGCGCAGAAGGCTTCGGCCCAGGTTGCCGGCTGCAGGCGGCCGCTCTTGCGGACGTAAGGACGATCGAGGCGCTGCGTCTTCAGGCCGTCCCAGATGAAGCGGCTCTTGTCGGAGATCCACTCTTCGTTGATCTGGTCGTTGACGCGCGGCATGACGCGCATGACTTCGCGGCCGCGGGTATCGACGCGGATCGCCGAACCGAGCGCGTCCATGACGTCGATCGACTCAGTCTTGTTCAGTTCCCACGGCCGGGCCGTGAAGGCGAAAGGCTTGGAGGTCAGGGCGCCGACCGGGCAGAGGTCAACGACGTTGCCCTGCAACTCGGAGGTCATCGCCTGCTCGAGATAGGTGGTGATTTCGGCATCTTCGCCGCGGCCGATCAGGCCAAGCTCGGAGATACCGGCAACTTCCGTGGTGAAGCGGACGCAGCGCGTGCAGTGGATGCAGCGGTTCATGACCGTCTTGACGAGCGGTCCGATATACTTGTCTTCGACCGCGCGCTTGTCTTCCTGATAGCGCGAGGTGTCGATGCCGAAGGCCATCGCCTGGTCCTGCAGGTCGCACTCGCCGCCCTGGTCGCAGATCGGGCAATCTAGCGGATGGTTGATCAGCAGGAATTCCATCACGCCTTCGCGGGCCTTCTTGACCATCGGCGTGTTGGTGAAAACTTCAGGCAGTTCGCCGTTCGGGCCGCCGCGGATATCGCGCACACCCATGGCGCAGGAAGCCTGCGGCTTCGGCGGGCCACCCTTCACCTCGACGAGGCACATGCGGCAATTGCCGGCGACCGACAGCCGCTCATGGAAGCAGAAGCGCGGAACTTCAGCGCCGGCTTCCTCACACGCCTGGATGAGCGTGTAGTGATCCGGGACCTCGATCTCGTTGCCGTCAATCTTCAGTTTTGCCATCGTCACTCAAGTCCTGTTTCCCGTTCGCCGGATGGCGGCAAACAAACCTATTCTGCAACATGACCGCTGCCAGGCGGGATTTCGTCCCCGCAGGCATCGGCGTCGCCCAAATTGTCTTTCCCCGGCCCCGGGGAACCCGAGACCCGATCGGCCTGCCGTTAACGAGGCCCCTGCCCCGCCATGCCTGCCTTATTCCCTCCGGCCGCTTGGGTCAGCCGGAAAAATTCAGCTTCGCTTGCGGCCCTTCGCCGCGAGCGCCTTTGCCTGACCACGCCAGTCGTCGCGGGCGATCCGGCCATCAAAGCCGAGATCGGCGTCAACGCCTGCCGCTTCCGCATCGCTCCAGGCGGCAATCGCCGCAAAGGTACGGATGCCCCTGGCGTTCAGAACCTGCTCCAGCTTCGGACCAATGCCCGAAATCAGCTTCAGGTCGTCGGCCTTCTTGGCGCGGCTCACCGGCTTCTTCGCAACCTGGGCCTTGGGCTCCTCGGCCGCGACGATCGAGAGCTTCGCCTTGCGCACGGCCGCCGGACGGATGTTTTCCGGCTTGATGCGAACCTCTGGCTTTGCAGCCTGCGGCGGCGTTTCGTCGAGTGCCTCGGCAATCCGGCTGGTCGCCTCGAAGGCGCCCTGCAGCGCTCCGAAGAAGGCGCCGGCCATCTGTGTCGAGAAGCCGATGCCGACGGCGGTTGCCGCTGCCATCGCCGCGGCCGGATGGGCCATCAGCGGATGGATCGGCATTGCCTTGGCATTTTCCAGCATCTCGGCAGCAAGACGGCCGAAGTCAGCCGAGAAATCGGCTGCCCCTTCCTTGTCATTGCCGCCAGATGCCTTGGCCATCATTTACTCCGCAGCTTCCAGAACAGCGCCGTGATCCATGGCGCTTGCCGTGTACTGATCGATACGCGCTTCGATTTCCGGACGGAAATTGCGGATCAGACCCTGGACCGGCCATGCGGCAGCATCGCCAAGCGCACAGATGGTGTGGCCTTCGATCTGCTTGGTGACCTGGAACAGCATGTCGATTTCGCGCTTCTGGGCGTTGCCCTTAGCCATGCGCTCCATGACGCGCCACATCCAGCCGGTGCCTTCGCGGCACGGCGTGCACTGGCCGCAGCTCTCATGCTTGAAGAAGGCCGAGATACGGGCGATCGCCTTGATGACGTCGGTGGACTTGTCCATGACGATCGCGGCGGCCGTACCGAACGAGGAGCCGACGGCGCGAAGGCCATCGAAGTCCATCGGGCAGTCGATGATGTCCTTGGCCGGAACGATCGGGCACGATGCGCCGCCCGGAATGACGGCGAGCAGGTTGTCCCAGCCGCCGCGGATGCCGCCGGCGTGGCGATCGACGAGCTCACGGAAGGTGATGCCCATCTCTTCTTCGACGGTGCACGGCTTGTTGACGTGGCCCGAGAGCATGAACAGCTTGGTGCCGACATTGTTCGGACGGCCGATCGACGAGAACCAGCCGGCGCCGCGGCGCAGGATGGTCGGCGCAACGGCGATCGATTCGACGTTGTTGACGGTCGTCGGGCAGCCGTAGAGACCCATGTTTGCCGGGAACGGCGGCTTCAGGCGCGGCTGGCCCTTCTTGCCTTCCAGGCTTTCGAGCAGCGCGGTTTCTTCACCGCAGATATAGGCGCCAGCGCCGTGGTGGACGTAGATGTCCATCGGGTAGCCGAGCTTGTTGCTCTTGCCGAGCAGACCGGCGTCGTAGCATTCGTCGATCGCGGCCTGGAGGGCTTCACGCTCACGGATATATTCGCCGCGGACGTAGATATAGGCGGCGTTGGCGCCCATGGCGAAGCTGGCGATAACGCAGCCTTCAATCAGCGTATGCGGATCGTGGCGCATGATATCGCGGTCTTTGCAGGTGCCGGGTTCCGATTCGTCGGCATTGACGACGAGATAGTGCGGACGGCCGTCGGATTCCTTCGGCATGAAGGACCACTTGAGACCGGTCGGGAAGCCTGCGCCGCCACGTCCGCGAAGGCCGGAAGCCTTCATCTCGTTGATGATCCAGTCGCGGCCCTTTTCGAGGATCTGCTTGGTACCGTCCCAGTGGCCGCGGCTCATCGCGCCCTTCAGGGACTTGTCCTTGAGGCCGTAGATATTGGTAAAGATGCGGTCTTTATCTTGTAACATGCTTCACCTCTTACCGCGGCTTCTTGCCGAAGACCTTGATATATTCCGCTTCACCGCCCTTGGCGAGCGCCTTGGCCTGCTTGACCCAGTCGTCGCGCTCGATGCGGCCCTTGAAATTCAAGTATCCATCGACCCATTCGCGTTCAGCCTTCTTCCACGCGCCGACTTGCGCGAAGGTGAAGATGCCGAGTTCGTTCAAAATAGCTTCGATCTTCGGACCAACGCCGGAGATCAGCTTGAGATCGTCAGGCGCAGCAGGCTTTGCGATGCCGGCCGGACGGTTCTTGTCTTCCAGCGACGGCTTGGCAGCGGCCGGAGCAGCGGCGGCCTTGGCAGGCTTTTCAGCGGCAGCGGGTGCAGCCTCAGCAGCGGCGTTCTTCGCAGCAGCCTTCGGCGCCGTGACAGGCGTCTTCAGCGCGGCATTGGTCTCTGCATCGGTGCTCTTCGGACGCGCAGCTTCCGACGGCGGAACACTGACGGCATCGGCATCAGCCTTCTTCGCCGAGGTCTTTGCCTTGGCCTTCGGCTCTTCGGTCAGAAGCGAGGTCGGGCCACCTTCCGGCGACGAGAAGTGACGATCGATCTGCGGACCGGGCTTAACGCTCGCGCCGTTGCCGGCGTTGAACGTATCGATGATCTCTTCGAGACGCTCAGGCGTCAGATCTTCGTAGGTGTCCTTGCCAATCATGATCATCGGCGCGTTGACGCAGGCCCCGAGACACTCGACCTCTTCCCAGGACAGTGTGCCCTCGGCGTTGCGCTCGAACGGGTGCTGGTGGATCTTGCTGCGGCAGACGCCCATCAGCTTTTCCGAACCGCGCAGCATGCAGGGCGTGGTGCCACAAACCTGAACATGGGCGCGCGTACCGACGGGACCCAGCTGGAACTGTGTGTAGAAGGTCGCGACCTCGAGGACGCGGATATAGGCCATGTCAAGCATGTCGGCGACCTTTTCGATCGCCGCCCGCGTGACCCAACCGTCCTGCTCCTGCGCTCGCATCAGCAGCGGAATGACCGCGGACTGCTGACGGCCTGCGGGATATTTCTGGATCGTCTTATCCGCCCAGACCGCGTTTTCGTCATTGAAGGCGAATGCGGCAGGCTGGAATTGATCTTCGGCTAGTCGACGAACGGACATTCTTCCTCACGCCTTGTCAGTTTAGGGTCCCACACCGCGAGGCCGTCAAAGACTGCATCTCACAAGCGTAGGCCGACTGGTCTTTCTGCAAAAACACTACGAATTTCTTGCCGTTCGGAACGGCGGCCTTGATCTGGTAGCCCTTGGAAACGAGCTCCCCGATCGTGGCCTGACCGCTTGGCGGCGTTATCTCTTCCGCACCGAGCTTCGGGCCGAATCCCTGCGTATTGTCCTGGGCGAAGGCCGAGGAGGCAACGAGGAGCGCAGCGGCCGATAGCACGATGAGCTTCATCAGCGGTCAACCTCACCGAAGACGATGTCGAGCGAACCGAGAACGGCTGCGACGTCGGCCAGCTGGTGGCCGCGGCACATGAAGTCCATCGCCTGAAGGTGGGCATAGCCCGGGGCGCGGATCTTGCAGCGGTACGGCTTGTTGCTGCCATCGGACACCACGTAGACGCCGAACTCGCCCTTCGGCGCTTCGACAGCGGCGTAAACTTCGCCGGCCGGTACGTGATAGCCTTCAGTATAGAGCTTGAAGTGGTGAATCAGCGCTTCCATCGAGCGCTTCATCTGTCCACGCTTCGGCGGCACGACCTTGCCGTCAACGGACGAGAACGGACCGGTCTTCGCGTCGGAAAGCAGGCGATTGACGCATTGCTTCATAATGCGGACCGATTCGCGCATTTCGATCATGCGGATCAGGTAGCGGTCGTAGCAGTCGCCGTTCTTGCCGATCGGGATATCGAATTCGAGATCGGAATAGCATTCGTAGGGCTGCGAACGGCGCAGGTCCCAGGCAGCACCCGAACCGCGCACCATGACGCCCGAGAAACCCCAGGCCCAGCAATCTTCCAGCGAGACGACGCCGATATCGACGTTACGCTGCTTGAAGATGCGGTTGCCGGTGAGCAGATCATCGATGTCATCGAGCTTGCCCGGGAACTGGTCGCACCACTTGCCGATATCCTCGACGAGATCTTCCGGCAGATCCTGGTGGACGCCGCCCGGACGGAAATAGGCAGCGTGCATGCGCGCGCCGCAGGCACGCTCATAGAACACCATCAGCTTCTCGCGCTCTTCGAAGCCCCAGAGCGGCGGCGTCAGCGCGCCGACGTCCATCGCCTGCGTCGTGACGTTCAGCAGATGCGAGAGGATACGGCCGATTTCCGAGTAGAGAACGCGGATCAGCTGGCCGCGGATCGGAATATCGATGCCGAGCAGCTTTTCGACTGCCAGGGCATAGGCATGCTCCTGGTTCATCGGCGCGACGTAATCGAGACGGTCGAAATACGGAACGGCCTGCAGATAGGTCTTGGTCTCGATCAGCTTCTCGGTGCCGCGGTGCAGCAGGCCGATATGCGGGTCGACACGCTCCACAATTTCGCCGTCAAGCTCCAGGACAAGACGAAGAACGCCGTGCGCCGCCGGATGCTGCGGTCCGAAATTGATGTTGAAGTTGCGGACGTTATGTTCGGTCATGGCGATCGGGCTCGCGTTCTCAGATAATCAGCAGCTGGCGGGGATTTCCCACCAGCCACTATCAAAATTTACTGCTTCGCTTTTTCGTCGCCCGGCAGCACATAATCCGTGCCTTCCCATGGCGACATGAAGTCGAAGTTGCGGAATTCCTGCTTCAGCTCCACCGGCTCGTAAACGACGCGCTTGGCGGCGTCGTCATAGCGGACTTCGACGAAACCGGTCGTCGGGAAGTCCTTGCGCAGCGGGTGACCTTCGAAACCGTAGTCGGTCAGGATGCGGCGCAGATCCGGATGGCCGGTGAAGAGAACGCCGTACATGTCCCAAGTCTCGCGCTCGAACCAGTCGGCGCCCGGATAAACGGCGCAGGCCGAGGGGACCGGCGTGTCCTCGTCGGTCGCGACCTTGATGCGGATACGCAGGTTCTGCTTCGGAGACAGAAGGTGATAGACGACATCGAACCGCAGCTCGCGCTGCGGCCAGTCGACGCCGCAGATATCGATCATGTTGACGAAGCCGCACTTGGCATCGTCACGCAGGAACGTCAGCAGCGCGATCAGGTTTTCACCCGTCGTCGTCAGGGTCAATTCGCCGAACTTCAGCTGCGACGCGGCAACCAGGTTGCCACGCGCTTCCGAGATATAGGACGACAGCTCAGTGAGGGCTTCGCTCATATGTCTTGTCCTTAACCCTTACCGCTCGATCGTGCCGGTGCGCCGGATCTTCTTCTGCAGCAGGAGCACGCCGTAAAGCAGAGCCTCTGCCGTGGGGGGACAGCCCGGCACGTAGATGTCGATCGGCACGACGCGGTCGCAGCCGCGAACAACCGAATAGGAATAGTGATAGTAGCCGCCGCCGTTTGCGCAGGAGCCCATCGAGATGACGTAACGCGGCTCGGGCATCTGGTCATAGACCTTGCGGAGCGCAGGCGCCATCTTGTTGGTCAGCGTACCGGCGACGATCATGACGTCGGACTGGCGGGGCGAAGCGCGCGGCGCAAAGCCGAAGCGCTCGACGTCGTAACGCGGCATCGACAACTGCATCATTTCGACGGCGCAGCAGGCGAGACCGAAGGTCATCCACATCAACGATCCGGTACGGGCCCAGTTGATCAGCTCGTCGGTCGAGGTGACGAGAAAGCCCTTGTCGGCGAGCTCATTGTTGATTTCGCCGAAGAAGGCGTCATTGGCGCCGATCGGCTTGCCGGTCGAGGGATCGATGATCCCCTTCGGGGCCTGAGAAACGAGCGGCTGATTGCCGGCTGGGGTCACTCCCATTCCAGGGCTCCCTTCTTCCATTCATAGATAAAGCCGATGGTCAGCACGAAGAGGAAGACCATCATGGACCAGAAGCCGAACCAGCCGATGGCGCCGAAGGAAACGGCCCAAGGAAAGAGGAAGGCGACTTCGAGGTCGAAGATGATGAAGAGAATCGACACGAGATAGAAGCGGATGTCGAACTTCATGCGGGCATCGTCGAAGGCATTGAAACCGCATTCGTAAGCAGAGAGCTTTTCCGAATCAGGCGCCTTGAAGGCAACGGCGAACGGCGCAATCAGAAGGGCCAGGCCGATAACGAGAGCGATACCAATGAAAATAGCGATCGGAATGTAATTACCGAGCAGTTCAGTCATCATGTTCATCCCTGCTTGCCGGCTGCGCCGGGCGGCGCAATGGGCAAATGCCCGGCAAGCGAACGTGCGTTGCAACAAGCCGTGGTTAGCGCAGGCTGAGCCACGGCGCAAGACTTTTAGAAGACCAATTCAAGCTACGATGATGCGACATTATCAAGCAGATGCAACGATGTCGCGACAAATCCGCTTAGGTTGCGGAAGGCTGCATGGCAGCCCACGAAATTCTGCATGGCTTGGAGGAGAAAATGGCGCGAGTGACGGGGCTCGAACCCGCGACCTCCGGCGTGACAGGCCGGCACTCTAACCGACTGAGCTACACCCGCGCATTGCGGAGGCGATGACCGGAATGTGCCTTTCAGCACTTGCTTTGAAATGGCGCGAGTGACGGGGCTCGAACCCGCGACCTCCGGCGTGACAGGCCGGCACTCTAACCAACTGAGCTACACCCGCATTCATTTCAAGCAATCCGGAGGCTTTCGCTTCCTTACCGAGGCGGGCTCGCCGCTTCGATGAGCGGCTAACTAAGGGGTTCGCATTTGAGTGTCAAGCAGGTTTGGAGACAAATCCATGACAGCACGGAAATTGTTTTGGATGCAGCGCGCAAGTGTCTGAAAGTTCGCGCGAAGCAGACGCCGCGCGGGGCCTTCTCGCACCGATCCCTATATAGAGATCCGCCCGGCGTTACCCGCCCACGTACTCCTCTTCCCTTTTCCACAAGCCGAAAAGCCTGCGTTGCCGCGCCCTTTCCAAAAAAATCAAAAAATCTTCACAAACACTCTTGCGGTTTTTTCCCGATCCGCATAGATCACGGCCACCGACGCGGCGGGCCGAACAGGCTTCGTGACGCGAGGGCGATTAGCTCAGTTGGTAGAGCGCCTCGTTTACACCGAGGATGTCGGGAGTTCGAGTCTCTCATCGCCCACCATTCTTTTTCCAATAAAATCTCAGATATTTGATCGCGCATCGTGGCTCCGATGTTGGCGCTCCTGCGTCTTTCGGCTACTTGGCAGTCAGTGAAATGGAATTGCCCCGGATAAGGCGAGAATCATGAAGACACGCGAAGAACGGCAGGCGCAGCGTGCGGCGATGCCGCGGACCCAGCTTTCGGCCCACCATATGGAGAATGCCAGGCTTCTTCCGGATCGCGGCGAGCTGCTCTATCGCATTCCGAATGGCGGAATCGGGGTCGAGGTGGGCGTTGCCTTCGGCGAATACACCGCCGAGATCATCGAGAAGAATCGGCCGTCCCAGCTTTTCCTCATCGATCCCTGGGGGATGGACCGCTATAGCTCCGGCCTGCACGACGTCCACACGAAGTTCGAGGCCGAAATCGCCTCTGGTCAGGTCAAGCTGATGCAGGGTACCTCGCTGGAGAAGCTGGCCGAATTCGAGGACTGGTTTCTCGACTGGGCCTATATCGACACCGACCATTCCTTCGAGCTCACCTGGCAGGAATTGCTGCTTTGCGAGAAGAAAGTGAAGCGGACGGGGCGGATTGCCGGGCATGATTTCTGCACCGGGAATACGGTCAAGCCGATCGTCTATGGCGTCGTCGAGGCGGTCACCAAGTTCTGCAAGGATTACGGCTGGCAGTTCGAGTTCCTGACCGTCGAATCACATGCGCATTTTTCCTACTGCCTGAAGCGGCTCTGACGCCGCGCGGCGATCGGCAGACCGCCGATCGCCCACTTCCGCCTAGGCCTGGCGCGAGACGGTCCAGCTCTTTCCTGCATATTGATTGTCGCTGACATGCTCCATCCAATCGACCGGGGAACCGTTCAGCGCCTCCTGGATGGCGATGTGGCTCATCGCCGTGTCGGGTGCTGCACCATGCCAATGCTTTTCGCCGGGCTCGAACCAGACGACGTCGCCAGTGCGGATTTCGCGGATGTCCTGTCCCCAGACCTGTACCAGGCCTCGTCCCGAGGTCACGATCAGCGTCTGTCCGAGCGGATGTGTATGCCAAGCCGTGCGGGCGCCCGGTTCGAAGGTGACGGTGGCGGCGCGCACCCGCGCCGGATCCGGGCCTTCGACGATCGGATCGAGGCGGACGGTGCCGGTGAAATAGTCGGCGGATGGCCTGGTCGAGGGCCGCGACCCGGCCTGCTTGATATCCATTTTGATTCTCCTGCGATTGATCCGGTGCGTTAGCCGAAACGTAGGTCAGGAACAGGCTGATTTGAAGTGGAGGAAGACCATGCGCCGCACAGGTCTCATCATTATCGCCGCCATGCTTGCCATCGTCGCCCTGCCGCACCTGGCAAGCGCGCGCGATTTCGCGCTCGAGGATTTCTTTGCCGGCAGAAGCGTGGCCGATGGCGAGTTCAAGGCGATCAACGGCGTCGATCGCAAGTTCCGCGTGGCGCTCACCGGCCGCTGGAACGGAAAGCGGCTCACGCTTCGCGAAGACTTTGTCTACGCGGATGGCGTTCGCGAGCGCAAAACCTGGCGATTCGTCAAAACGGCGCCCGGCCGCTACAGCGGCACCCGGGAGGATGTCGTTGGTCCCGCGGAGGTTACCGTCAAGGGCGACGTGGCGCGCTACAGCTATCTCGTCGACATCGCGCCGGGGCCGAACCAGAACATCGTGCGCTTCCACGACACGATCCGGCGCCAGCCTGACGGCACGCTGTTGAATACCGCCTGGGTCAGCAAATTCGGCTTCCCGGTCGCCACCGTCCGCGTGACCTTCTCGAAGAAGTGACGCCCTGCCCTATCTCCCTTGCGGTCGCACGCTTGCCGCCATTTGCGGCGGCTGCTAGTTGCGATGCAGTTTCATCACGAGGGAGATTTCCATGAAAGAACATAGTTTCGGCCGCATGCCGTTTTCGGTCACCAATGTCGGCTTCGGTGCCTGGCAGATCGGCGGTTCCTGGGGCGATGTCAGCGAGGCTGACGGGCGCGCGGCGCTGAACGCGGCGCTCGATGCCGGCATGACCTTCATCGACACCGCAGACGTCTATGGCGACGGCCGCTCGGAAAAGATCGTCGCCGACGTCTTGAAGAGCCGCGGCGGCAAACGGCCGATGGTCGCCACCAAGGCCGGCCGCCGCCTCAACCCGCATGTCGCCGACGGTTACACCAAGGCCAATCTCGAAGGCTTCATTGATCGCAGCCTGAAGAATCTCGAAGTCGAGAGCCTCGACCTCGTGCAGCTGCACTGCCCGCCGACGGAAGTGCTCTACCGCGCCGAAGTCTTCGAAGGTCTGAACGAGCTGCAGAAGGCAGGCAAGATCAAGGGTTACGGCGTCAGCGTCGAGAAGGTCGAGGAAGCACTGAAGGCGATCGAATTCCCCGGCGTCGAAAGCATCCAGATCATCTACAACATCTTCCGCCAGCGTCCTGATCACCTGTTCTTCCAGGAAGCCCGCCGCAAGAATGTCGCGGTCATCGCCCGCGTACCGCTGGCCAGCGGCCTGCTGTCCGGCAAGATCACCCGCGACACCAAGTTCGCCAGCGACGACCACCGCAATTTCAACCGCAACGGCGAAGCCTTCGATGTCGGCGAGACCTTCGCCGGCGTTCCCTTCGAGGTTGGCCTGCAGGCTGTGGAGGAAGTGCGCAAGCTGGTGCCCGAGGGTGCCACGATGGCGGCCTTCGCACTGCGCTGGATCCTGATGCATGAGGCAGTCACCGTAGTCATCCCCGGCGCGCGCAATGGCGAGCAGGCCAAGGCCAATGCCGAGGCTGCCAGCCTTGCGCCGATTTCGCATGACGTGATGGCGGCGACACGCGAGATCTACGAGCGGCTGATCGCACCGCATGTGCATCACCGCTGGTAGGGTTTGAGTATATTGGAATGAGAGACGGCCGGGTTATTGCCCGGCCGTTTTTGTTTGGCACTCCATCTTCCTCCCTCATTCCTGTGCTCGTCACAGGAATCCAGCCGACGCGCGTCTGCGCGGCGAGAGGAGTCCCTTCGGCCCAAGGACTTGGGCCAGCTGGATCTCTGTGACGAGCACAGAGATGAGGGCGTTTGTGGTTGCCGCCGTCTTCGCTCTCACTGCCCACACGCATGTATCAGCCCAAAGAGCAAAAAAGCCGGGCTCTCGCCCGGCCTTCCTAATCTCATCCAGCTATCGCCAGCTCAGTTCGTGCCGACCAGGTTGACCGGGAAAAACAGGGTCTCGCCGGAGGAGTCGCTGACGCCGTCGTTGTCGGTGACGGCGTAGGGCTTGCCCGAGGCGTCGAAGGCGAAGCCTTCGAGCTTGTCGAGGACGTAGCCGTTGGTCGCCGTCTTCAGTTCGTCGAGGAAGTCATGGGCTTCCGTCTTCTTGACGACTGGCAGCTCGCCGCCAAGCTTGGCGGGCTTCAGGTCGGAGATGGCGACCTTGTAGAGCTTCTTCAGCTTGGCAGCATCGCCGACGAGGTTGTCGCGCTCGATGATGTAGACGCTGTCGCCGTGAGCGGAGATTTCAGAAAGACCGACCCAGCCGTTTTCAGACTTGTCGAGCGGGTAGCGAACGGCGCCCCATTCCTTACTCTTCGGATTGTAGGAGACGAGCTTGACGAAGCCCTTCTTGTCGTCCTTCCACTCGCGCTGAACGGCCATCCACAGTGTTACGTCGTCGCCGGAGCCGACGATCGTCACGCCTTCGAAGCCGTAGCGGATCTCGTTATCCGTCAATTCCTTCGGCAGCGCGATCTCTTCCTTGATCTCGCCCTTCGGGTTGACGTGGTAGAGAGCGTGCGGCGTGAGCTTCTCGCTGTTGCCTTCGGAGGCCAGCCAGAACCAGCCCTTGGCATCGACGGCGATGCCTTCGATGTCGAGCTTCTGGGCAGCCGCACCATCGCGCTTGACTGTCAGCGCGTCAGTGATGAGAGCGGGCTTCTTCGTGGCGTCGATCGTGTAGATCGTCGGCTGATTGCCGAGAACGCTGTCGGAAACCGCAAAGAGCTGGCCAGCCTTTTCAGGAACGGCTGCAAGGCCGGAGAGGGCCGCGAAACCGATCGGGTTGCCGTCCTTCTCCGCCGAGACGATCTGCGGATAGGTCTTCTCGCCTTCACCACGCTCGTAGATCATGACGTGCGAACGCGGGCCGCCATCTTCGCCGAGATCGACTTCGTTGGCGGTGGCAAACAGGTTGCGGCTCGGGATGGCGACTGCGCCCTCAGGCGAAACGCCCGACGGCAGGATCTGCAGGAGTTCCGGATCAGCGCCGGTGTCCTTGAAGACGCCGACGACGGAGGCGCGCTCGGCGAGCAGGAAGAACAGCTGGTCGTCGCCGAATTTGGCAGCTTCCAGACCTTCAGGCTCGACGCCCTTCGAGGAGGAGCGTCCCTCCGGATAGTGGCCGAGATGGGCAACGGCGCGCTCGAAGGACGCGCCCGATTCGTAGGGAACCTTGCCCGTCTTGTCGAAGATGGTGAAGCCGCGCGAGCCGCCTTCATAGTCGCCTTCGTTGGCAACGACGAGACGGTTGTCGTCCAGCCACTTGACGGCGTCGGGCTCGCGAAGGACGCCCTTCGCTTCGCCGGTGAACTTCAGCTGGCCGTCCTTCTTGGTGTCGATACCAGAGAGATCGGTGCTGCCGGCGGTGAAATGCGTCTTCACGGTGCCGGTCTTGCCGTCGATGATGACGATTTCGTTGTTTTCCTGCAGCGTCAGGGCGATCTCGTCCTGGCTGTTGAAGGAGACGAATTCGGGCTCCGGATCCTCAGGCGCAACAGCCGAGAGACCCGTCAGCGTGACATGCTTGATGGTGCCGCAATCGACGGCGCCGGCCTTGATTTCGAAGATCACCAGATCGCCTGCCGGCATCTGCGGAATCTTGCCGTCGTTGACGTCTTCGTCACGCTCGTTCTCGATGGCGATGGTGCCGAGCGTCTTGTCCTTGTTGAGGGCGATCGAGTCCGGCTGACCGCCGAGGTCGCAGGTATTCTCGATCTTCTTGGTGGCAACGTCGACGATCGCCAGACGGCCCGACGGCTTGGTCTTGCTTTCGCTGGTGTTGACGGCGACGAGCGCCTTGCCAGCCGTCGAAGTAACCGACGTCGGTTCACCGTCCATCATCAGCGCGCCCAGGGCCTTCGGGGCCTTGGCGTCGGTGATATCGACGAAGCCGATCGCGCCGAGCGGGCTGTCGCTGTAGACAAGCGTGTTGCCGTCATCGGTAGCGGTGATGATTTCGGCAGAGGTCGTCGAAAGCTTGTCCTTGCCTTCCGGCAGGTTCGAGGCGACCGGAAAAGATGCGATGCGGTTGAAAACAGGCTCGGCGGCTGCCGGAAAGGCAACAGAAGCCAGAAGCACGGCAGCGAGCGCTGCCTTGCGCGATGAAATAGTCATGAAATCCCCCATGCGTCGAAAAATCGAAACATGGGGGTTTTGAGGGAAGCGGATGACAGAGGGATGACAGGCGATGCGTTTTGCACCGCTTTGCATCAAGCCCCTGCCCGCTCGCGTCTGATCTCGTTGCGCATGATGAACAGCGAGGCCGTCAAGATCAGCGCTGCACCAAGCCAGAGATAACCTGCCGGCGCATAACCGAAGAACAGCCAGCCCGCGAGCACATTGAGCGGCAGCTTCAGATCGTCGAAGGGCTGAACGTAGGCGGCATCCGCCACCGTATAGGCGAGCGTCAGCAGATATTGCGCAAAGACCGTCAGCAGACCTGCAAAGACGAAGAGCGCGAGGGTGAAACCCTCAGGCAACTCGAAGCCAGCGGCAGCGGCAAGCACGCCATTGATCGGTGTCAGCAGCACCAGCAGCCAGACAGTGATCGTTTCGGGCTTCTCAATGCCGGTCAGGCTCTTGGTGATCAGCGACGAGGCGCCCCAGAAGAGCGCCGAGAGGATCGGCAGCAGGGCGGCCCAGGTGAAGGCATCCGACCAGGGCCGCAGGATGATCATCGCGCCGGCGAAACCGGCGGCGGTGGCTGCCCAGCGCGCCGGGCCGACACGCTCGCCGAGAAACAGGCGGGCACCGAGAATGATGAAGAATGGCGAGGTCATGACCAGCGCGATCGCCTGCCAGATAGGCACCGAAGCGAGGCCGGAGACCCAGGCCTCGACGCCGAGTGCGGCGAGCGCTACGCGAACGATATGGCGCCAAGGATAGGCGGTGCGCATCGCCGACAGACCAGTGCGCTTCAGAAACGGCAGCGAGAAGACCAGCGCAAAGGCATATTGCCAGAAGGCGGCGGACGCAGCGGAGAAACCCATCTTCATCGTCACCCATTGGGTGACGACATTCAGAATGGAAAAGGCGATGCCCGCCAGCACCATGAAGGCGGCACCGGCCATCGCACGCGACGAGGAAAAGCTGAGGGAAGTCTGATTCATGTCTTTCATCCAGAAAGGGACCAACACAAATCAGGACGCATGAGCGCAGGACGGCTGCCGGGCAGACCCTGCCCCGCATACGGCTCGCGATCATTCTCTTTCATCCGGACTATACCGTCGGCTCCGGAATCGCACCGGATCTGCTGACCCCTGCCCCTTTGGGACAAAGCGCTCGCGGGCTTGGGCCGAAACCCTTACCGCCGGTGGGGACTTTCACCCCGCCCTGAGAACAACCGATCCGTAGTTCAAAGGTCTTCCGCCTGCAAGCCGTCCGAAATGCAAAAAGGGTCCGGCTATCGCCGAACCCTTCAAAACTTCGCCTGCCGGTCTCGTTATCCGGCGGCCAAGCAAAACCGGATTAGCCGTTTACGGCATCCTTCAGGCCCTTGCCGGGCGTGAACTTCGGCACGTTGCGAGCCGGAATATTGACTTCAGCGCCGGTGGACGGATTGCGGCCCTTGGTGGCAGCGCGATGAGAAACGGTGAAGCTGCCGAAGCCGGCGAGACGTACGTCACCCTTGCTCTTCAGTTCGCCCTGGACAACGTCGAAAACAGCGTCGACAGCAGAGGCAGCGTCTGCCTTGGTCAGGCCAGCTTTTTCAGCAACTGCGGACACGAGTTCATTCTTGTTCATGTTTCCACCCCTTTCAATGGTTTGAAACGACTCAATCTGTAAGCCAGGCACAGAATAGGTTTCATCAGGCCCGCCGCAACCCAAAAGCCCTGCAAATCAAGGAAAAGCAAGCACCTCCATAAGGTTTTCACAAAAAAGGCTGGCGATTTACGCCAGCCTTTTCGGGGATTTGCAGCAATTTGACATAAATGTGGCGAATGCCGCTCAATGAGCGATGCCAGCACCTGTGTCGTCAAGGCCTTCGACCGTTGCGATGACCGGCGTTTCAACCGTTCCATCCCACTCGATCGGCTCCGGCCTGCGGATCAGAGCATGCTTGATCACCTCGCCCATGCGGGATACCGGGATGATCTCCATGTTGTTCTTCACGTTATCCGGAATCTCCGCCAGATCCTTGGCGTTCTCTTCCGGAATAAGCACCTTCTTGATGCCGCCGCGAAGCGCTGCGAGCAGCTTTTCCTTCAGACCGCCGATCGGCAGGACACGGCCGCGCAGGGTGATTTCACCCGTCATCGCCACGTTCTTGTCGACCGGAATACCGGTCATGATCGAGACGATCGCGGTTGCCATCGCAACACCGGCCGACGGGCCATCCTTCGGCGTCGCACCCTCAGGCACGTGGACGTGAATGTCCGACTTGTCGAAGCGCGGGGGCTCGATGCCGAAATCGACGGCGCGTGAGCGGACGTAGGATGCAGCAGCCGAAATCGACTCCTTCATCACTTCCTTCAGATTGCCGGTGACCGTCATGCGGCCCTTGCCCGGCATCATCACGCCTTCGATCGTCAGCAGTTCGCCGCCGACCTCGGTCCATGCGAGACCGGTGACAACACCGACCTGATCTTCGCGTTCGGCTTCACCATGGCGGAAGCGCGGAACACCCAGATAGGTGTCGATGTTTTCAGCCGTGACATGAACCGACTTCGTCTTGCCCTTGATGATCTCGGTGACCGCCTTGCGGGCGAGCTTCATCAGTTCGCGTTCGAAGTTACGAACACCGGCTTCGCGGGTGTACTGCTGGCTGATCGCCATCAGGGCATCGTCGCTGACCGAGAATTCCTGCGGCTGCAGCGCATGTTCCTTGATGGCCTTCGGCAGCAGGTGCCGCTTGGCGATTTCGCGCTTCTCGTCTTCGGTGTATCCGGCGATACGGATGACTTCCATGCGGTCCATCAGGGGCGCAGGGATATTCAGCGTGTTCGCCGTGGTGATGAACATCACATCCGAAAGGTCGTATTCGACTTCCAGATAGTGGTCCATGAAGGTCGAGTTCTGCGCCGGATCGAGCACTTCGAGCAGAGCCGAAGACGGATCGCCGCGGAAATCCTGGCCCATCTTGTCGATTTCATCGAGCAGGAAGAGCGGGTTGGACTTCTTCGCCTTCTTCATCGACTGGATGACCTTGCCGGGCATCGAGCCGATATAGGTGCGGCGGTGACCGCGGATTTCAGCTTCGTCACGAACGCCGCCGAGCGCCATGCGCACGTATTCGCGGCCGGTCGCCTTGGCGATCGACTGGGCGAGCGAGGTCTTGCCGACGCCCGGAGGGCCGACGAGGCACAGGATCGGACCCTTGATCTTGGTGGCACGGGCCTGCACGGCCAGATACTCGACGATGCGTTCCTTGACCTTGTCGAGACCGAAGTGATCGGCTTCGAGGATCTTCTCGGCATTGTTGAGATCGGACTTGATCTTCGACTTCTTGCCCCAGGGAATGCCGAGCAACCAGTCCAGATAATTGCGCACGACGGTGGCTTCGGCCGACATCGGGCTCATCTGGCGCAGCTTCTTCAGCTCGGCGTCAGCCTTTTCCTTGGCTTCCTTGGAAAGCTTGGTCTTGGAGATGCGCTCTTCCAGTTCGGCCATCTCGTCGCGGCCTTCCTCGCCGTCGCCAAGCTCCTTCTGGATCGCCTTCATCTGTTCGTTCAGATAGTATTCGCGCTGGGTCTTCTCCATCTGGCGCTTGACGCGCGAGCGGATGCGCTTCTCGACCTGGAGAACCGAAATCTCACCTTCCATGAAGCCGAGCGCCTTTTCGAGGCGAGCCTTGACGCTGGTGGTTTCCAGCATCTCCTGCTTCTCGGTGATCTTGATCGACAGATGCGATGCGACCGTATCGGCAAGCTTCGAGTAGTCGTCGATCTGGCTGGCGGCGCCAACGACTTCAGGAGAGATCTTCTTGTTGAGCTTCACGTAGCTCTCGAATTCCGAGACGACGGAGCGCGACAGCGCTTCCAGCTCGACCGGATCGTCATGCGGCTCTTCGAGCACATGGCCGAGGGCTTCGTAGAAATCTTCGCGGGCCGTATAGGCGTCGATCTCGGCGCGGGCGCGGCCTTCGACCAGAACCTTGACGGTGCCATCGGGGAGCTTCAGCAGCTGCAAAACATTGGCCACGGTGCCGACATTGTGGATCGCGGACGGATCCGGATCGTCGTCGCTGGCGTTGATCTGGGTTACGAGCATGATCTGCTTGTCGGAGCCCATGACTTCTTCAAGCGCACGGATCGACTTCTCGCGGCCGACGAACAGCGGCACGATCATATGTGGGAAGACTACGATGTCGCGCAGGGGCAAAACAGGATAGGCAACACTGCTCGCTACAGACGTTTTCTTCGTCATTTCTTATTCCTTTCCATCGTCCCGTTTCCGGGCTCTCTGGCGCGGCCGCTTGGGACCCGGCCGGCACTCTCACTTGAGTTACAAGTGGAGGTTCTTCTTACCCTTTTCAAGCCACGCCAACGCTCGCGCTCCCTGCTTGTGACAGACTTATTACAAAGGAACGCCCACACTATGACGCGTGTAACTGTAGTGGCGCTTACCAATTCCGAACCGGCTAAAATACTGGGCCGGAAAACACGCTACGGAATCATTCCATCATTGCCGGGGACGCAGCATTCCGCAACGTCAGGAACAGCGTTTTCAAGCTTCTTCTGCAATAATTAACAGGAGGGCTCCCGGTTCACAAAATAGAAAGGGGCTCGCCGCAGGCAAGCCCCTAAATCTAACCATGCCGTCTACGACTATCAGGCAGAAGCGTTGGCCTTCTCGTCCTGACGGTCAGCGTAGATGTAGAGCGGGCGGGCCGAGCCGCGCGCCACTTCCTCGGAGATGACCACTTCGCGGACACCTTCCAGCGCCGGCAGTTCGAACATCGTGTCGAGCAGGATCTTTTCCATGATCGAGCGGAGGCCGCGGGCGCCGGTCTTGCGGACGATCGCCTTGCGGGCGATTTCGCGAAGGGCGTCCTCGTGGAAGGTGAGTTCCACGTCTTCCATCTCGAACAGGCGCTGATACTGCTTGATGAGCGCGTTCTTCGGCTCCGACAGGATCTGGATCAGCGCGTCCTCATCGAGGTCTTCGAGCGTTGCCAGAACCGGCAGACGGCCGATGAACTCGGGGATCAGGCCGAACTTGACCAGATCCTCGGGCTCGAGCTCGCGCAGCACTTCGCCGACGCGGCGGTCATCCTGCGCCTTGACACTGGCGCCGAAGCCGATCGAGGTCTTCTCGCCACGGGCGGAGATGATCTTGTCGAGGCCGGCGAAAGCGCCACCACAGATGAACAGGATGTTCGTCGTATCGACCTGCAGGAACTCCTGCTGAGGATGCTTGCGGCCGCCCTGCGGCGGTACCGAGGCAACGGTGCCTTCCATGATCTTCAGAAGCGCCTGCTGAACGCCCTCGCCCGACACGTCGCGGGTGATCGAAGGATTGTCCGACTTGCGGGAAATCTTGTCGACTTCGTCGATATAGACGATACCGCGCTGAGCGCGCTCGACATTGTAGTCGGCAGACTGCAGCAGCTTCAGGATGATGTTTTCGACGTCTTCACCGACATAGCCGGCTTCGGTCAGCGTCGTCGCATCGGCCATCGTGAAGGGAACGTCGATGATGCGGGCGAGCGTCTGGGCAAGATAGGTCTTGCCGCAGCCGGTCGGGCCGACCAGCATGATGTTCGACTTCGCCAGTTCGATTTCGCCGTTCTTGGTCGCATGCGCGAGGCGCTTGTAATGGTTGTGAACGGCGACCGACAGGATCTTCTTCGCCTGGCGCTGGCCGATGACGTATTCGTCGAGAACCTTGATGATGTCCTGGGGCGTCGGAACGCCGTCGCGGGACTTGACCATCGAGGACTTGTTCTCCTCGCGAATGATGTCCATGCACAATTCGACGCATTCATCGCAGATGAACACCGTCGGTCCGGCAATCAGCTTCCGGACTTCGTGCTGGCTCTTTCCGCAGAAGGAGCAGTACAGGGTATTTTTGGAGTCGCCGCCGTTGCTGCCGCTGACCTTGCTCATTTCACTTTCCTTCCAGCACGCCGCATTTCAAAGGTGAAATCGCGGTCCACTCAATGGCCCGCCAGCCCGCTCCGCCACCAGAGCATCAGCCGGCCTAGCTTCAAGGGGTAAGAACCGGAACCCAACCAAACACGCTCAAGTTCCGGCGGCAACGAATTCCCCTCGAATGCCGAATGCTATGTCATGAAAATTCAACATAGCATTAATACTTACTCTTAGCGTGTCCGCTCCGGGATTAAACCCCTTGTTCAATCACAATTGGGATAGAACTGTGGCAGCGAAAACACCATCCCAATTAATCACTATGCCGCAGCATCGCCTTCCATCTCGGTGCGCGACGTCAGAACCTTGTCGACGACGCCCCATTCGCGGGCTTCGTCAGCGGTCATGAAGTGATCGCGATCGAGCGTCTTTTCGACTTCCTCGTAGGAGCGGCCGGTATGCTTGACATAAACCTCGTTCAGGCGGCGCTTCATCTTCAGGATGTCGCGTGCATGGCGCTCGATATCCGAAGCCTGGCCCTGGAAACCGCCGGACGGCTGGTGAACCATGATGCGGGCGTTTGGCGTTGCGAAGCGCATGTCCTTGTCACCGGCGCAGAGCAACAACGAACCCATCGAAGCGGCCTGGCCGATGCAAAGCGTCGAAACGGCAGGCTTGATGAACTGCATCGTGTCGTAGATCGCCATGCCGGCGGTGACGACGCCACCTGGCGAATTGATGTAAAGCGCGATTTCCTTCTTCGGGTTTTCGGCCTCGAGGAAGAGAAGCTGGGCGCAGACGAGCGTCGCCATGTGATCCTCGACAGGACCTGTCAGGAAGATGATGCGTTCCTTCAGCAGGCGGGAGTAGATGTCGTAGGAGCGTTCACCGCGATTGGTCTGTTCAACAACCATCGGCACGAGGGCCATAGCGGTATCGACTGGATTTCTCATGTGCGTCCTTTGTCAACGTCTTGCCGGCCGGGCCGGGAATCAAAGAAAAATGCCTTATCCCTACATAGAGTGTCCCTGCCCTCTACTTCAAGACACGCATAAGGATAACGTTAAGAAGCAAGGGGACCGGTGGAAAAGCCTTGTGCTGCGATGTAGCGTCTATCTGCGAATTGCCGCTTAACGGCGAGTGACCTGCAAGCACCCGCACAGCTTTTCTCAGCGACAGGATGAAGGGAAGCTTAATCCATCGGCAAGTGCTTTCAAACGTTTACCCTTTGCAAAGCCTAACCGCGAATATCGCGTGCCGCCGATCTCCCGATTAATCAACTGGCGAAGATTGGCGGATGAGTATGCCCCTGACTTCAAGGGGTATTGCCGTGTTTAGTGTTACGACAGGATTGGCGATCTGGTGCTCGGAGGCCATGACGCTCGCTTTGCTGCTGCTGATGGCCTGGCGCCATAATACGCGCAACAAGGCCTATCTGCTGTGGAGCTTCGGCTTTCTTCTCAGCGGCGCAGGCTTTGCCATGGTGGCGCTGCGCGGTGAAATCCCGAATATTCTCTCGATCGAAGGCGGCAATGCCGTGGCACTGGCCGGGCAAAGCGCCTGGGTCGCCGGTTTCATGGCGCTCGACCGACGGAAGATCGAGTGGTGGGCGCTGCTGCCGCCGGCGATCTGGCTGGCCGGCGTCTTCCTGCCATGGGTCGGCGGCGACGACGGCAACCGCGTCATCCTCTATAATCTGGCCTCGGCCACGGGTGCGACCGCGCTCGCCATGGCGGTTGCCACCGGCAACATGCGCCAGGAAAGAACGCGCAACAAGCTGGCAGCCGTCTTCGTCATCCAGGGCGTGTTCTGCTTTGCCGTTGCACTGATGATGGCGCTGACCTTGCCAACCGATGCTCAGGCCACCAATTACGGCGGCGTGGCAGCAATGGTGAGCGCCTTCCTGCTGACGATCGCCTTTGCACTGACCTGCCGCATGATCATGGAACGCTCTGAAAGGCATTTGCGCGTGTTGAGCCTCACGGATTCGCTGACCGGCGTCTGGAACCGTCGCGGCCTGTTTGCCCGCTTCGGCGCCATCCAGGAAAAAGCCTTCGACGAAAAGCGCCAGGTGGCAGTGCTGCTCTTCGACCTCGACCATTTCAAGCGCGTCAACGACCGCTTCGGCCATCAGGCAGGCGACGCCGTGCTCTCGGCTTTCGCGCTGTCGGCCCGCCAGTTCGTGCCAAACCACGTCTTCGGCCGCATGGGCGGCGAGGAATTCGCCGCCTTCGCAACAGTTGCCGACCAGACGGAAGCCGAGGCGCTGGCCGAGTCGATCCGCACCGAGTTCTGCCGCCTGCCGATCTCGACCGGCGAAGCGATCGTTCCGGCGACCGTCAGCATCGGCGTAGCGATCGCCTCGCCGATCGAGGCCAATGTCGACAAGATGATCTCGGCCGCTGACCGGGCGCTCTATGCCGCCAAGGGCGCCGGACGCAATTGCAGCGTCATCTTCGGCGAGAAGGACACGGCTGCCCCGCCGCCGGCGAAGATGGACCAGAATGCTGGCGAACTGGTTCCAACCGTCGACGATCAGGTCGAGGCACTGCGCCGGATGGGCTCGCTTTCCCGCGCCGGTTGACGCAGCCGAATTGATGCATCTTTTCGAGGCCTGGCAAATCCGCTAAGCCTCGAAGCCATGATGATAGCACCCTTTCTCTCGATCGATCGCGCCACCCGCCGCGTTTCTCTGGACAGCAGCGATCCGGCTTTCTATGGCAATCCGAACGCCGTCTATTCGGCGCTGCACCAGCATTGTCCGACCTTCTATTGGGAACAGCAGAAGCAGTGGTTCTTCACAGGCTACGACCATGTGAACAGCCTGTTGCGTGACCGCCGCTTCGGCCGCCAGATCCTGCACATCGCCAGCCGCGAAGAACTGGGCCTGCCGGAGCCGGACCAGCATGTCGCCAATTTCGATCTGGCTGAGCGCTATTCGCTGCTCGAACTTGAGCCGCCGGAACACACCCGTCTGCGCACGCTGGTCAACCGCGCCTTCGTTTCCCGCCATGTCGAGCGCATGAAGCCGGAACTGGAGGAGCTTGCCAACAAGCTGATCGACGGCTTCGCGGACAAGGGCGAGGTCGAGCTACTCTCGGCTTTTGCCGATATCATTCCGGTGACGATGATCGCCCGGATGATCGGCATCCCCGAGGAGATGGGACCGCAACTTCTCGACTGGTCGCATGCCTATATCCGCATGTATCTCTTCGGCCGCACCCGCGAAGACGAGGACGGCGCCGAGAAGGCCGCCAAGGAATTCTCCGACTATGTGAAGACGGTCATCGCCGAACGCCGCGCCGAACCGCGCGACGATCTGCTCAGCCACATGATCCATACCGAGCACAAGGGCCAGTATCTGACCGAGGAGGAGCTCGTCTCGACGACGATCGTGCTGCTGAATGCGGGCCATGAGGCGACGGTGCACCAGATCGGCAATTCGGTGCGCGTCATCCTCGACAACGGCTGCGATCCCGCAGAACTCTTCAAGGATGAGCCGACGACGGAGCGGACGGTCGAGGAGACACTGCGCATCTGCGCGCCCGTCCATATCTTCCAGCGCTGGGCGCTCGAGCCGGTCGAGATCGACGGCATTTCGTTCAAGCGCGGCGACAAGGTGAGCCTTATTCTCGCAGCCGCCAATCTCGACCCGGCGAAATTCACCGATCCCCTCGCCTTCAAGCCAGACCGCAACGAAGCCCCGAACCTCTCCTTCGGCGCCGGTATCCACTTCTGCATCGGCGCGCCGCTGGCGCGTCTGGAGCTCAACGTCGTCCTGCCGATCCTCTTCAAGCGCCTGCCGGGTCTGCGGATGGCGAAGGTGCCCGAGGTGAAGGATGTCTATCACTTCCACGGGCTGGAGCGGCTTGATCTGGCGTGGTGATTTCAGCGCTTGAAAAACTAACCTAGTAGGTTATTTTATGAACGAGAAGCGTAAGGCGCATTGTCCGCTCGATGTTGTCAAAAAGCTTGTCGGCCAAGGCAAGGTTCGCATGACTTTCTCGGCGGTGGCGGACGCTTCGCGGCTGGAATTCACCGTCGATGAGGTCCATGAAGCCGTGCTGTCGTTGACGCTTGGCGACTTCTACAAGTCGATGACCACTTATGCCGACCATACAGTCTGGCAGGATGTCTACCGGCCTCGGACGAAAGCGGGCAAGGTTTACCTGAAACTGACGGTTATCGACGACGTGCTGATCGTATCATTCAAGGAACTGGACAGATGAAGTGCCCTTCCTGCGGCAGCGACGACTTGACACAGCGAACCCAAGACCTGCCTTATAGCTATAAGGGCGAGGAAACGACCATTGCCAATGTCACCGGTCAATCCTGCGCGTCATGCGGGGAACTCGTCCTCGACGACACAGAAGCGCGCCGCGTCAACGCGGCGATGCTGGAATTCAGCAAGCAAGTCAACGCGACCAGCGTCGATCCGGCTTTCATCGTTTCCGTCCGCAAGAAGCTCAATCTCGACCAGAAGGAAGCGGGCGATCTGTTCGGCGGCGGCGTCAACGCCTTCTCACGCTACGAGAATGGCAAGACCAAGCCACCCGTCGCGCTCGTCAAACTCTTGAGGCTTTTAGACAAGCATCCCGAACTGCTGCCGGAAATCCGCGCTGCCTGACAAGCGCTAACGGTTTTCTGCAATCTCGCCGAAGCCGCCGATCTCGCGCAGTAGCTTGCGGTAGATGGCGCTTGGGTAGTCGGCGGCGGAGCGGACCGGCATGGCGAATGCGCCCGGGCCACCGATGACCTCTCGGTGAAAATAGGAAAACAGTGCTTCCGGAGAGAGGTTCGGCTCCTCATCGTCTTCTTCGCCCTGGGCGCTGATGACGAGGGCGTTGATCGTCATGCCATCGGCGATCAGTTCCCGGCGCACGGGCGCGACCTCCCGGCCGATGCTGTTGACGCCGTCGCTGGAGATGTTGACGACCAGCCTGTCGGGCGCGTAGCCGCTCTGGCGCAGCAGAGAGGCCGAATAGGAGAGCGCTTCGCTGATCGAGGTGCCGCGGCGCAGTTTGGTCGGGGAATTCTCGGCAAGCCGCAGCGAGAACATCCAGCAATCGGCCTCATCCTTGAGCAATGTCCAGGGAACCACCATCCGCTGGCCGCGGTCGCCGCCCCATTCGACGTAGGTGACGGCGATGCGGCCATATTTGCCGCTGCCGATCGCGTCGATGATCTCGGGCTGGCGGAAGGCGGCGACGAAGCCGTCCTGTTGCATCGCCTTCTCGCGCGGATCCATCGACGTCGAGACGTCGGCGGCGATCACCAGCGCAAGATCGATCCTCTCGCCGGCAAAGGCGCCCGATGACATGCAGATAGCAAACAGAAGCCCCGCGATGGCTCCCTGCGGAAGCCACCGCCCGATCATTCCCGAAGACATGAAGCCCTCCCGCATCGCGCCGCTCGCGACCGGGCTCTCTTACCGGAAAGGACCGGCGCCGGTAAATTAGCGTATTCGGATACACCTAAAGGGATTGGGCAAAAGGGCTACCGGGCGTATCAGCCATAACGTCCGGTAATGTAATCCTCGGTGCGCTTGTTTTTCGGTGCCTGGAAGATCTGCGATGTCGGGCCGTATTCGACGAGTTCGCCGAGATACATGAAGGCGGTGTTGATGGAGATGCGGCTCGCCTGCTGCATGTTGTGCGTGACGATGACGATGGTGAAGTCGGTCTTCAGTTGCGACACGAGCTCTTCGACCTTCGCGGTCGAGATCGGATCGAGCGCCGAAGTCGGCTCATCGAGCAGCAGGACTTCGGGACGCAATGCCACCGCGCGGGCGATGCAGAGACGCTGCTGCTGGCCGCCGGAGAGGCCAAGGCCGCTGCCCTTCAGCTTGTCCTTGACCTCGTCCCAGAGAGCTGCCTGGCGCAGCGCCTGCTCGACGCGGACATCCATGTCGGCCTTGCCGAGACGCTCGTGGTGGCGGATGCCGTAGGCGATATTGTCGTAGATCGACATCGGGAACGGCACCGGCTTCTGGAACACCATGCCGACGCGGGCGCGCAGTTCATTCATCGAATAGCGCGGGTCGAGGATGTTTTCGCCATCGAGCTTCACGGTGCCCGTCGCGCGCATCTTCGGATAGAGCATGTAGATGCGGTTGAGGATGCGCAGCAGCGTGGACTTGCCGCAGCCGGACGGGCCGATCAGCGCCGAGACCTGACGTTCGGGGAAATTCAGGCTGACGCCACGGATCGCATGCGCGTCGCCATAGTAGAAGTTGACATCTTCAAGGGTGAGCTTGTCGTTGGCCATCGGCATCACGGTCCTGCGGGTGTCTAATGTGGAGGAAGATTGCAGCATCATTTGCCACCTTTACGGTTCAGAATGGCGCGGGAGCCCACGCTCAGCAGCAGTACGATTGCGGTCATGACGAAGGCGCCCGCCCAGGCGAGCACGTGCCATTCGTCATAGGGGCTCATCGCGTATTGGAAGATGACAACCGGGATGTTGGCCATCGGCTCGGACATATCCGTGCTCCAATACTGGTTGTTCAACGCAGTGAAGAGCAGCGGCGCGGTTTCGCCGGAGATGCGGGCGACGGCGAGCAGGATGCCCGTGAGGATGCCTGCCGAGGCGGCGCGGTAGAGCACGGCGACCGTCACCTTCCAGCGCGGAATGCCGAGCGAAAGAGCTGCCTCACGCATCACGTCCGGTACGAGGCGCAACATCTCGTCGGTGGTACGCACGACCACCGGCAGGAAGATGAAAGCGAGCGCGATGCCGCCGGCATAGCCGGAGAAATGGCCGGTCTGGCGGACGACGAGCTCATAGACGAACAGGCCGATGATGATCGATGGCGCCGACAGCAGGATGTCGTTCATGAAGCGGATGACCGCGCCGATCTTCTTGCCGCGGCTGAATTCGGCCAGGTAGGTGCCGGCCAGAATGCCGATCGGCGTGCCGATGATGACGGCGAGCACAACCATCATCAGGCTGCCTGCAAAAGCATTGGCGAGGCCGCCGTCTTCACCAGGGGGCGGCGTCATCTCGGTGACGAGCTTCAGGCTGAGCGCCGAGAGACCGTTGACCAGCGTCGTCCAGAGAATCCAGACCAGGAAGATCAGGCCGAGGCCGGTGGCGCCGGTGCAGAGCGTCAGTGCAATGCCGCTCTTGATCTGGCGGCTGCGATAGATGGAATTGGAACCGGCCATCTTATTCGCCTCTCTGCTTTGCCATGCGCAGCAGCATCAGCTTGGCGGCGGCAAGGACGATGAAGGTCACGACGAAGAGGATGAAGCCGAGAGCGATCAGCGACGACAGATAGATGTCGGTATCGGCTTCGGTGAACTCGTTGGCGATCACAGCGGCAATCGAGTTGCCGGGCTCCATCAGCGAAACCGCGATATTGTGGGTGTTGCCTAGCACGAAGGTGACCGCCATCGTCTCGCCGAGTGCGCGGCCAAGGCCGAGAAAGATGCCGCCGACGACGGCGGTGCGGGTGTGCGGAATGACGATGTCGCGCACCACTTCCCAGCGCGTCGAACCCAGCGCATAGGCCGATTCCTTCAGCTGCGCCGGGACGACCAGAAAGACGTCGCGCATGACCGAGGAGATGTAGGGGATGATCATGATCGCCAGCACGATGCCAGAGGTCAGCATGCCGATGCCCATCGGCGCGCCAGAGAACAGCAGGCCGATCCCGGGGATCGGGCCGAGCCAGTCGATCAGCGCCGGCTGAACGTAATCCGACATGAAGGGCGCGAAAGTGAAGAGGCCCCACATGCCGTAGATGATAGAGGGAATGCCGGCGAGCAGTTCAATGGCGCCGCCGATCGGTCCGCGCAGCCAGCGCGGCGCCACCTCGGTGACGAAGACGGCAATGCCGAGACTGATCGGGACGCCGATCAGCATGGCGAGCGCGGAGGTCACCAGCGTGCCGTAGATCGGCACCAGACCTGCGAAATGCTGAGCAACGGGATCCCATTCGGTGCCGGTGATGAAGCCGAAGCCGAAGGTGCGGAAGGCGAGAAGGCCGCCCCATGCCATGGAGATTGCCGCCGCCAGGAGCGCGGCGAGAACGAACAGGCCGCAGCCCATCACGATCCAATGGAAAATGCGGTCGCCGTTGGCGCCGTCGCGGCGCTTCACATCCGGCACGACGGCCGGCAGCGATGCCAGTGCTTCACTCATATCGATACTCGACTTGCTTTTGAGGGGGCGTCAAAGCAAACGGGGCAGAGAGGAAAACTCCCTGCCCCGGCATTCTCAGGACTTAGCCCTTGAAGGAGGCCGTCCAGTAGTCTTCGATCTGCTTCACGAGGGTCTCCGGAAGCGGAACGTAGTCGAGCGCGGAAGCTTCCTTCTGGCCCTTTTCCAGCGCCCACTTGAAGAAGGCGAAAGCAGCCTTGGAGCGCGCGGCGTCCTTCGGCTCCTTGTACATGATCGCCCAGGTGGTAGCGGTGATCGGCCAGGCCTTTTCGCCAGGCGCGTTGGTCATGATCAGGTAGAAGTCCTGAGCCTTGCCCCATTCGGCGCTGGCAGCAGCGGCCGAGAAGCTGTCGGCGTTGGGCTTCGGATACTGGCCCGATGCATTCTGAACGAGGACGAAGGGCAGCTTGTTCTGGAGGGCGTAGGCGTATTCGACGTAACCGATCGAATCCTTGACGCGGGTGACGTAGGCAGCGACGCCTTCGTTGCCCTTGCCGCCGATGCCGACCGGCCAGTTGACGGCAGTGCCTTCACCAACCTTGGACTTCCAGTCCGGATTGACCTTGGAGAAGAAGTTCGTCCAGTTAAACGAGGTGCCCGAACCGTCCGAACGGTGAACGACGGCGATCTGGCTGTCGGGCAGCTTGAGGCCCGGGTTCAGGTCGGCGATCGCCTTGTCGTTCCACTTGGTGACGTTGCCGAGATAGATGTCGGCGAGAACCTTGCCGGAGAGCTTCAGCTCGCCCGACTTGATGCCCTTGACGTTGATAACAGGAACGATGCCGCCGACTACGACCGGGAACTGGCCGAAGCCGCCAGCGCTGAGGTCTTCAGGCTTCATCGGGGCGTCGGAGGCGCCGAAATCGACGGTCGCAGCCTTGATCTGAGCGATACCGCCGCCCGAGCCGATCGACTGGTAGTTCAGCTTGTCACCGGTCTGCTTGTTGTAGTCTGCGGACCACTTGGACAGAACCGGATAGACGAAGGTCGAGCCGGCGCCGGTAATATCGGCGGCGGAAGCGGACACTGCGAGAGCAGCAACCAGGCCGGCGCCGAGGCAGGCCGAAAGAAGTGTCTTGGTGAGCATATGGTCTCTTCCCTGAATGGAACCAACAATCGACGAGACCGGCGCCATGGAGGGGGTATCCACTGGCAAAGGGCGCTGAAATTCCCGTCGCAAAGGCGGGCTAGGCGCTGCGCATTACAGTTTGATGACAGTTCCGCGACAGTTCGAAGTCACCCGCCGATGCCCCACATAGCGTGCAGGACTGTTCGTTCACTAAATCAAGGATTTAACCTGTAAGGCTCTGTAAACATTACAAAATGTTAATGTCGGACTGCGTTGGTTTGACGCAGCCCGGCAAAAACGGGAGCCTTATGCGATGCCGTAGCGGCTGGCCGGCTTGTTGTGTGAGAGGTTGGGTCCGAGCGCATAGCGGGCGGCGTTCAACGCTTCGAAATCAGCCGGATCCGGTAGCGACGGGATGGTCACGAGTTCACCCTGATCGAAACCGGCAAGGGCCGCATCGACTAGATCGGTAACGTCCATCACCATCGACGGCGGCAACTGATCAACCGAGCCGCCAGCGCGTTCGAAGATCTCGGTGCGGGTCAGGCCCGGAAGAACGGCCTGAACCTTGACGCCCTTCGGGCTGGCCTCGGCATGGATCGACTGGGTCAGGTTGAGCACGAAGGCCTTGCTGGCATTGTAAGTGCCGTGGAAGCGTTCGGCGAGGAATGCGACCACCGAGGCAATGTTGATGATGGCGCCCTTGCCGCGCTTCGCAAAGGTCTGCGCAGCCGCAACACCCAGCCGATTGATGGCCACGACGTTGATCTCGATCATCGTTTCGAGATAGTCGATATCATCTTCGAGCAATGCGCCTTTAGGGCCGATACCGGCATTGTTGACGAGCAGCGTAATCGCCTCGTCCTCGCGCAGGCGCTTCTCGACCTTTCGCACGTCTTCCCTGTTCGTCAGATCGGCCTGCAGGACCTCGGCCTTGATGCCGTGAGCGGCGGTGAGCTTTTCAGCCAGGGCATTCAAACGGGCTGCATCACGGGCGACCAGCAGCAGGTCGTATCCGCGCTTTGCGAGACGATCGGCATAGGTGGCGCCGATACCCGAGGAGGCGCCGGTAACGAGAGCTGTACCAAGGGAGGAAGTTGACATCGTGAAATCCTTTTCGATGCGTTGGTAATTAGTGGCATATACCACTATATTGAGATCAACGGCATCTTGCGCAAGGGCGCACCGAAGAAATTATCGAAGACGATTGACGGCCGGCAGCAATCCGGTGACACCGGATCAGGAGAACGACGATGGACGAAAAAATACCGGGCTTCGAAAGCTGGACCGTTTGCAGCAACAGCGCGCTTCGCCGCGCGACCCGCCAGCTCGGGCAGCTCTATGAGGAGGTCTTTGCACCAAGCGGGCTGAGAGGCACGCAGTTCGGGCTACTGACGCAGATCCATATGAACGGCAAACCGTCGCTGAAATTCCTGGCCGACGGGCTGGTGATGGACCTCTCCGCTCTCGGGCATACGCTGAAACCGCTGATCCGGGACGGACTGGTGGAGCTGGTGCCCGACGAAAAAGACAAGCGGGTCAAACGGGTGACGCTGACCGGGGCCGGACGGGCAAAATGGGAAGAAGCCAACCGTCTCTGGGCCGAAGCACGCGACCGCTTCGAAAACGCCTTCGGCGCTGAAGCGTCGGAAGAATTGCGCAAAACCCTGAACCGCATTTCCTCCCCCGCTTTCGCGGAGAGTTTCAGGCGCTGAGGTTCGGCACTCAGACCCTGATCACATAATCCTTGCGAGTCGTTTCAACGACTTCCCAGGTTCCGTTGAAGCCGGGTCTGAGGATCATGCGGTCGCCGGCCTTGAGATGCACCGGTTCACCGCCGTCTTCGGTGACGATCGAATACCCCGACAGCACGTTGAAATATTCCCACTCATCGTAGGAGATCCGCCATTTGCCGGGTGTCGCTTCCCAAATGCCGGCGTAGAGGCCGCCTTCGGCTTCCTCCAGGTTCCAGGTGCGGAATTGCGGATTGCCGGAAACGATGCGGTCGGCGGCGGGCGCGCCCACTTCGGGCTCGACGGACGCCGGGTCGAATACGAGTTGATGCGGCATGCGGTCTCCTATCGGGCAGATGTCAGAAGTTTGACGCCGAAGCCCATGAAAATGAGGCCGGCCATTGCGTCGATGCGCCGGCGTCCCCGCGCATAGGCGCCTGATACGGTGGGGTTTCGCAAGACCGTCAGAACGAAGGTGTACCAAAGCGAGGACACCAGAACCATCGTCACCACGGCCAGAGCGCCATGCACCCAGGAATGGTCGGCAGGCAGGGTGGCGGCAAAGAGACTGGCGACGAAGACGGCCGATTTCGGGTTGGCGAGATTGGTTATCAGGCCGGAATAGAAGGCCTGCCGGCCGCTCATAGCGGGGCGGACCGCAGGTTCGCCCCGCGTTGCGGACTTGCTGTAGGTCTTCCACAAAAGCTTGGCGCCGAGCCAGAGAAGATAGGCGCCACCGGCGATCTTCAGGAACAGGTAGGCAAAGGGTGCGGCTGCGAACAGGGCGCTGATGCCGAGCCAGCCGGCCAGTCCCCAGCAGACCGTGCCCAGGATGACTCCGGCGATGACCGCGACCGCGGCACGCGTCGAGCCCTCCAGCGCCGTGCGCACGACGATGAAGAAATTCGGCCCCGGCGTGATGGCGGCGACCGCCCAGATTGCCGCAACGGAGAGAAGGAACATGGCTTGATGAGACTCGCGGAAATGGTTTCAGACCAGAACCTTAGAGGCTTTGGATGGCTTGGCCAAGTGGGACGGAATCACGTCAGCCCGATGCGCGTCGCGGCTTCCCGGAACAAGGCCTGGTCAACCGGCACGAGATGAAAAGCGGCGAAAAAATCGGCCAGATGATAGCCGGAATACCGCTGTCGGATCGCCGCGACATGCGCCCGCCCCTCGTCGAGCCGCCCGCCAACGGCAAGGCAGAGCGCGGCGATGGCCATGATATGCACATGCGCGTTGGGGCGCATCGCGGCCTTTGCGGCCCAATCGGCAGCCTCCTCGTATCGGCCAAGGCGCACCAGGGCGATCGCCCGGCTTGCCAGCATTCCAAACAGCATCGGATCGTAGGGGCTGAGGGACTGCGACTGGTCTGCAGAAAGGATCGCGGCCTGCGGATCCCCGGACTGGCAGTGCACGAAGGCCAGTGAATAATGCGCGAAGGCAAAGCTGGGGCTGAGATCGACGGACTGGCGCAGCTCCTCGATCGACTGGTCATGCAGCTTGCGCAGCCATAGCGCCCGGCCGATCGACAGGTGGGCGGCCGGATCGCGGTCGTCGGCAAGCAGTGCCTGGCTGGCCGTCCGGTAGGCCAGTTCCGCCTGTTCGTCGCGGTCGGCCCAATGCTGGAAGGCATTCTGGAAATGGGTGAACGAAAGCCCGGCATGGGCGCGCGCGAAGGTGGGATCGAGGCTGATCGCCCGTTCGAAAAACTGTTGCGCCTGATCGTTGTCGGCCTTGGTGAAACGGAACATGTGCCAGAGACCGCGGTGATGCGCCTCCCAGGCATCCAGCGAATTCGGCGGTTTGAGAAAGGCGCGGTTGCGTTCCTGCGTTTCGATCTCCCGCTCGATCGAGGCGACCACGCGGCTACCGATCTCCTCCAGCAGCAGAAGGGTCTCTCCGGCATTCTGGTCGAACGCGTCGGACCATACGATCGTGTTGGACCGCGCCTCGATCAGTTCCAGCCGGATGATGATGCGGGTTCCGGTGCGCTCGAAGATGCCGTTGACCACATAATCGACGTTGAGGGCGGCCGCGATGTCTTCGGGCGAGCGCATCCGCTCCCGCAGCGCGAACATCGTTCCCTGGGCAATGACCTTCAGCGTGCGGAGCTTCGCAAGCCGGGAAATGATATCATAGACAAGCGCATCCGACGTGCCGCCGGGCATGGCAAGCGCCGACATGTCGTTGAAGGGCATGACGGCGATCGAAGCGCGGCGGCGGCTATCGGCAGGCGTTTCCGATGGCGGTGTTTCAGGTGCCGTGGATACCACGGCGGCAGGTTTGGCAGGCTTTCTGCGAAGGTCTTCCCAGCGAGCGCGCAGGGACGCGGTCTCGATGCCCTCGGTGGCAAAAGACCGCAACGTGGCCTCAAAATGTTCGCCTGCATCGCGAAGCCGTCCTTCGGCGGCGAGCGTTGACAACAATAATTCGTGAGGTTGGAGATCGAAGGGTGCCAACTCGATCCAGCGATCGAGATAAGGCAGTCGTTCGGCACCGGCCAAAACCTCGACGATATGGGCGAGGATATCCGCCTGCATGTCGCGGAAGCGGCGGCGCTGGGAAATCAGCCATGTTTCCAAGGCCGGAAGTCTGTCGATCGCGAGGCCATCCAGGAACTCGCCCGAGGCGCGATCGGCAAGTGACGCCAGCATTGCGACCGGCACGCCGTCGAACCCGGCGCGTCCTGCCAGGGCGACCTCGATGGCATCGATGGCGCAGTCCGTGAGATCGAGGTCAACCGTATCGCCCTGCACGATCACGCGCTCGCCAACCAGGGCGCGGATGCGGCTCAGGCACCACCGCAACTCGCCGCGCGGATCGTCAGCCACATCCCAGAAGAGGTCGCAGAGCTGTGCCCTGCCCTGCGCATAGGGCGAGAGGATCAGATATGCGAGCAAGGCGCGGACTTTGCGCGACCCCGGCAGCTTCACCTCGGCACCGTCGCGGCGGACCGTCATCGGCCCGAGAAGGCAGATTTCCAGCGGCGGGCGTTCGTGCCGCCCGGATATTTCCACGGTTGTTCCCACGCCTGATGACACGGCGTCCCCCATGGTCACCGCCTATACCGGAAGCGTCCGGCGGCTCGATGCACGGCGGCGGTATTCACACTTCAACAATCTGATCTAGGGAGAGAAGAATGTCCACTTCCGCGGCTCTTGCCGGCACACCCGCTCAACCGATGGCCGATCTCGCAGCTCTGAAGGCCCGCCAGCACGGCGCCTGGTCTTCGGGCGATTATGCCGTCGTCGGCACCACCCTGCAGATCGTCGGCGAAAGCCTGTGCGAGGCGCTGGATCTGCGCGCCGGGTCCACGGTTCTCGACGTCGCTGCCGGCAACGGCAACGGCTCGCTGGCCGCCGCGCGCCGCTGGTGTGCGGTGACGGCAACCGACTATGTCCCGGCTCTCCTGGAAAAGGCGAAGGAACGGGCAAAGGCCGATCGCCTGATGATGGAGTTTCAGGAGGCGGATGCCGAGAACCTGCCCTTCGCGGACCAGAGCTTCGACTATGCGATGTCGATCTTCGGGGTGATGTTCACCCCCGCTCAGGAGCGCGCGGCCGCCGAACTGCTGCGGGTTTGCAAGAGCGGCGGATCGATCGGCCTTGCGAACTGGACGCCCGACGGCTTCATCGGACAGCTGTTCAAGACCATCGGACGCCACGTGCCGCCACCAACAGGCGCCCGCTCGCCTGCGCTTTGGGGCACGCGTGCCCGGCTTGAGGAGCTGTTTCCATCAAGCAAGGCATCGGTCGTCGCGACGCCGCGCCAGTTCGTATTTCGCTACAAGTCCTCAGCGCATTGGCTGGATGTCTTCCGGACGTTCTACGGGCCGGTTCTCAAGGCCTTCGGCACGCTCGATGCCACCGGGCAAAAGGTGCTGGCGGCCGAGCTCATGGAGCTTGCTGCCCGTTTCAACCGGGCCGAGGACGGTACCATGGTGGTTCCGAGCGAGTATCTGGAAGTGGTGATCATGAGACGCTGAGATGGGCTCCCGCGCCGATAAACGGGCGTCACGCCGGTGTCACGCGACGGCAGAGCTAATTTATGATTAGCTCATTTTGAGGGGCTGGGGGCCGCTCGATGCGAAAAGGGGTCCGCCGTGGTAGGGCGTGGCGGGCCCCTTTCGCGTTCGTGCGCTGGAACAGCAGAAAAATCACGAGGCATGCATGTCCGGGACGAACGAGTTCATCGCGGAGGTGACGAGGGCTGCCAGCGAGGTCCAGACACTTGGGCCGGATGATGCGCGGCGCTTCATCCTTCGATCCGTAAGCACAATACGCGAAATGCGCCAGCTTGTCGGGATTCCGAGCAACGGAAGCTACGACACCGTGTTCGATCTCCTGAAGATCGCTACCTCGGCCGGCCAGCAGCCACCCAGCGACCTGGCGAGAGCACTGCTGATGGCAGCCGACATGATGCGCACGCTGCACATGGTCATCGACAGCCGCGACGCAATCTCGCTCACCGGCATCTGCCAGTCGCGATAGCGCCGCGGCAGCGCGTCGTCAGATCTTGGCGAGCGACTGTTCGAGATCGGCGATGATGTCCTTGACGTCCTCGATACCGACGGAGAGACGCACGACATCAGGACCAGCACCGGCGGCGATCCGCTGTTCGTCGGTAAGCTGGCGGTGCGTCGTCGAGGCCGGGTGGATCACCAGCGAGCGGGTGTCGCCGATATTGGCGAGATGCGAGAACAGCTCCAGCCCTTCGACGAAGGTCTTGCCGGCCTCGTAGCCGCCCTTGATGCCAAAGGTGAAGACCGATCCGGCGCCCTTTGGCGAATAGCGCTGCTGCAATGCGTGGTTCGGATCATCATCGAGACCGGCATAATTGACCCAGGCCACCTTGCTGTGCGCCTTCAGCCATTTGGCGACCGCGATGGCATTGTCGCTGTGGCGCTGCATACGCAGCGGCAGCGTTTCGATGCCGGTCAGGATCAGGAATGCGTTGAAGGGCGCAATTGCCGGGCCAAGGTCGCGCAGGCCGAGTACGCGGCAGGCGATTGCGAAGGCGAAATTGCCGAAGGTCGAGTGCAGCACGACGCCGTTATATTCCGGGCGCGGGCTCGACAGCATCGGATAATTGCCGGATTTCGACCAGTCGAACGTGCCGCCATCGACGATGATGCCGCCCATCGAATTGCCATGGCCGCCGAGGAACTTGGTGAGCGAATGAATGACGATATCGGCGCCGTGTTCGATCGGGCGGATCAGATAAGGTGATGCCATCGTGTTGTCGACGATCAGCGGCAGGCCGTGCTTGTGCGCCACTTCTGCAATCGCTGCGATATCGACGAAGGTACCGCCCGGATTGGCAAGGCTCTCGATGAAGATCGCGCGGGTCTTGCCGTCGATATGCTTCTCGAAGCTCGCCGGATCCTCGACATCGCCCCAGCGGACTTGCCAGCCGAAATTATCGAAGGCATGGCCGAACTGGTTGATCGAGCCGCCATAGAGGCGCTTGGCGGCGACGAAATTGTCCCCCGGGCGCATGATCGTGTGGAAAACGATCATCTGAGCCGCATGACCCGATGCGACAGCGAGCGCGGCGGTGCCGCCCTCAAGTGCTGCGACACGCTCTTCGAGCACCGCCTGAGTCGGGTTCATGATGCGGGTGTAGATGTTGCCGAATGCCTGCAGGCCGAAGAGCGAGGCGGCGTGATCGGCGTCGTTGAAGACGTAAGCCGTGGTCTGGTAGATCGGCGTGGCGCGGGCGCCGGTCGTTGGATCGGGCTGCGCGCCCGCGTGGATTGCCAGTGTGTTGAAGCCTGGATTGTTCGTTGCCATGCCGTCCTCCCATTGCGTTGAATGGCGGCAGCATAGCCAAGGCGGAGCAAATGTTAATCGCCTGACGTTTCAACCGTCGGGAGAAATGTGGAAAATCCGTTCGCTATCCGGCAAGCCGCGGAATTTCGATTGCCGGGCAGCGGTCCATCACCACCTTGATGCCGCCGGCCTCGGCGCGGCGGGCTGCATCGTCGTCGCGCACGCCGAGCTGAGCCCAGATCACCCACGGGCGGACGGCCAGCGCCAGAGTTTCGGTCACCACCTCCTGCAGATATTCGGAGGCGCGGAACACATCGACCATATCGACGGGAACAGGAATATCCTCAAGCCTGCCGTAGACCATCTGCCCATGGATCGTCTTGCCCGCCTGCCCCGGATTGACCGGGATTACCTCGTAGCCGCGAGACAGGAGATAACCCATCACGCCGTTGCTCGGGCGCGCCGGATTCGGCGAAGCGCCGGTCAGCGCAATCGTCTTCACGGAATTCAGAATTTCGGCGATATAGGCATCGCTGTAATGATCATGATCCATCGGCCCATCCCCCGCAGCCATTTTTTCACCCGGTTGAAACCTGCAGTTCTTTCAGGCGTATATATAGCCATACGGGTTCCAAGGAGGAATGGCCCATGAAAAAACTTGTGCTGACAATTGCGATCGTGCTGGCGGCCTCGCCGTCCTTCGCGATCTCGCGGCTCAATCCGCTATCGATGACCTGCCAGAGCGCACGCGCCGCCATCCACAATCAGGGCGCCGTGATCTTCCGCTGGACCTCACCGCGCGGACTGCCGCTCTATGACCGGTTCGTGCGCAACAGCCGCTTCTGCGACGCCAATGAGTATGCCGAATGGAAAAACATCCCGACGCGTGACGACCGGTCCTGCCCGGTCCTCAACTGCCAGAACATCGACAACCTGGACGGGACATTTCTTGTTCCGAACCACTCATTGTAACGTATCGATGCGTGTTGGAAACCGTTCTCACAGTGCTGAAAGGCGCATGCCTACTCGCGCCTTTCAGCATCGATTACGCCGAAATGCACCCTATGGGCGCACAATCTACGGCATACCAAAGTAATAGAATAATCTCTATATTTCAGCAAGATAACTAAATGGTGAAATAGTCCGCAAGGCGATGTTCACTTTTTGTTTTTTCTTTAAGCCAGCTTCGTTCCCGCATATATTAGAGACACCTCACAGTTGAGTGGCGGGAATCAAAATAAACGCATCGGGAGTGCACGCAGGGCGGGTCCATTCAAGACGCAATCTCCTCGTCTGCGGCACCGTTCCCGGCGATAATCATAGCGTCAGGTTGCAAAATAATCCGGGTGCATTGATTTTCGGCGTGGCGAAGCTCATACCGCTGATGTTCTCCCGCCTCCCCGCTCCGGTTTGCGATCTTGCCCCTCGACGTCATTCTTCTGGTTCTCTTCGGCGCCCTTCTCCACGCGACATGGAACGCCATCATCAAGGCTGGCACCGACAAGTCGCTCGACGCTGCATTGATCTCTGCAGGCGGCGCTGTCGCTGCACTTCCCTTCCTGGCATTTCTGCCGCTGCCGAATGCCGCGGCCTGGCCGTTCATCGGCGTCTCCGCCATCCTGCAATTTGCCTATTTCCAGCTGGTTGCCGGTGCCTACCGGGCGGGTGACATCGGGCTCGTCTATCCGCTGATGCGCGGTTGCGCACCTCTGCTGATCGCCGCCACAAGCAGCTTCGTGCTCGGCGAAACGCTGTCAGGCGGTGCACTGATGGGAACGATGACGATCTGCGCCGGCATCCTGACGCTCGCCTTCGAAGCCAGACACGGCAGCCGCCACGCCATCATGCTGGCCCTGATCAATGCCTGCGTGATCGCCACCTACACCTATGTCGATGGCATCGGCGCACGGATATCCGGCAATGCGATCTCCTATACGCTGTGGATGTCGCTGCTGCCGCCGGTGCTCTTGTTTGCCTGGGCGATCTCGCGGCGCGGCGCCCGCGTGGTCGCCATCCACGTGCGCGTTCACTGGTGGCGCGGCCTGATCGGCGGCTCGGGCTCGATCGCGTCCTATGGACTGGCACTCTGGGCTATGACCAAAGCCCCGGTCGCGACCGTCGCCGCGCTGCGCGAAACCTCGATCCTCTTCGCACTGGTGATCTCGGTCGTCGTGCTGAAAGAGCGCGCCAGCCCCTGGCGCTACCTCGCTGGCGTCATCATTGCCATGGGCGGGCTGATCCTGAAGCTCGGGTGATCTCAGGCGGCCGTTTGCGCCGGAATGACCTCGCGCACGATTTTTTCGCCATTCTCCCGTTCGGCGACAGCCAGGTCGAAGGCAGACTGAAGGCTCAGCCAGAACTGCGGATCATTGCCGAAATAGCGCCCCAGCCGAAGGGCCGTATCGGGGCTGATCGCGCGCCGCTCGTTCAAGATCTCGGATATCCGGCCGGAATTTATGCGCAGCGCCAAGGCAAGCGCGTTGCCGCTCATGCTCCGAGCTTCGAGCTCGTCCCTAAGGATGCTTCCGGGGTGAACTTCAAACATGATCGTCCTCAATGATAATCGACAATTTCCACATCCCAGGCGTGGCCATCTTCAAACCGGAAACACAGCCGCCAGGGTCCGTTGATGATCATCGCCCATTGACCTTTCCGGTCGCCAGCCAGCTTGTGCAGTCCGACGGACTTGAGCGGGCTCAGGTCATCGAGCGATTTGGCGTTGTGAAGCATGACCACGCGCTGCTTGGCCTTGCCGACATCGAGTCCTGAGAACTTCGATTTCCCGGTCCTCAGGAACTGCTCTGTCGCGCGTGTCGCAGTGCTCCGGATCATCCGCGCAGCGTACTACGCGGCGCGTCGTATGTCGAGCGCTACTCCTGCGTCCACACAGGCATGCGCTTGCCAAGAAAGGCGTCGATTCCTTCTTCCGCGTCGGCCGTCAGCATGCTGTCGACCATGACTTCGGCGGCGAAAGTGTAGGCTTCCTCGACCGGCATTTCGAGCTGGCGATAGAAGGCTTCCTTGCCGATGCGGATCGCTTCCGGTGACTTCGAAGCGATGACGGAGGCGTATTTCGTCACCACCTGCGTCAGGTACTGTTTCGGCACGATGCGGTTGACGAGGCCGAAGTCCTTGGCGGTCGAGGCGTCGATGGTCTCGCCGGTCAGCAGCATTTCCATCGCCTGCTTGCGATGCGCGGCCCGGGATATCGCAACCATCGGCGTCGAGCAGAACAGGCCGATATTGACGCCCGGCGTGCAGAAGGTCGCGGTGTCGGTGCAGATCGCCAGATCGCAGGACGCGACCAGCTGGCAGCCGGCGGCGGTCGCCAGACCGTCGATCTCGGCGATCACCGGTTTCGGCAGGCGGGTGATTTCGAGCATCAGATCGGCGGCCAGCGCAAAGCTCTCCTCGAAGAAGGCAACGCCATCATCGGCATCGGCGCGATGCGCCGTCAGCTCCTTCAGGTCGTGCCCGGCAGAGAAGACGTTGCCGGTCGAGGCGATAATGACGACACGCACCGACGAATCTTCGCCGGCGGCCTGCAACTCGCCCATCAGCGTTTCCAGGACGGCGATCGACAGCGCATTGGCCGGCGGATTGTTCAGGGTGAGCCTGAGAACCCCGTCATTCAGCTGGCGCAGCACCAGTGCACCCCCGCCCGCCTTGTCTGGATCTTTCCGGAAGGAAACGACTTCGGCCATTGGTCTAACTCCCTGCAATCATCTTTCGTGCTAGATGTTCTGCCACAGCGTGCCGGCAATTTCGAGGTGAACAGATGCAACCGATCATGACGATCGACGAGGTCCACCGTTTTCTGGAGACGGACTTTCCGCAGATCCATACGGACGGGCGAGTGCTCAAGGTGATCGACATCGCGCCCGGCAAGGCTTCGATGCGGCTCGACCCGGCAGAACGGCATCTGCGGCCCGGCGGGACGATTTCAGGACCGGCGCTCTTCACCCTGGCGGATGTCACCGCCTATGTCGCAGTGCTCTCGCATATCGGCCCTGTGGCGCTTGCCGTCACCACGAATCTCAACATCAATTTTCTCAGATTGCCGAAGCCGGAACCGACCTTCTGCACCTGCCGGATTCTCAAGCTCGGCAGGCGTCTGGCAGTGATCGAGGCATCGATATTTCAGCGCGATGAGAGCGAATTGATCGCTCACGCCACCGCCACTTACTCGATTCCACCCCGGGAAATATGAGGTATCATAATACCATATACCTATCGTATTGATATTGCTTGTCTATTTTTTCAGATAGCCGATTGCGCGATGTTGACCCGGGAAAGGGTTGCCTTTATACACACCGCCAGAACGCAGCCTTTCCGGGCTGCTTTCTTTTTGGCCGTCTCCGGACACCAAACCAAGCAACAAGAAACGCCCTTCGCCTTCGGGCATAAGGGATCCAAAAGAGAGTAACTACTATGGCAACTTTCTCCCAGAAGCCTGCAGAGGTGGAGAAGAAGTGGGTCATCATCGACGCCGAAGGGCTTGTCGTTGGCCGTCTCGCTTCCGTAATCGCTATGCGTCTGCGCGGCAAGCACAAGGCAACCTTCACGCCTCACGTTGACGACGGCGACAACGTCATCGTCATCAATGCAGACAAGGTCGTCTTCACCGGCAAGAAGTATTCCGACAAGGTTTACTACTGGCACACCGGCTATGCCGGCGGCATCAAGGAACGTACTGCTCGCCAGATCATCGAAGGCCGCTTCCCGGAGCGCGTTCTCGAAAAGGCTGTTGAGCGCATGGTTCCGCGCGGCCCGCTCGGTCGCCGCCAGATGAAGAACCTGCGCGTTTACGCTGGTTCCAATCATCCTCACGAAGCACAGCAGCCCGTCGTTCTCGACGTCGCCAAGCTGAACAAAAAGAATGTAAGGAGCGCCTAAGAATGGCTGACCTCTCCTCCCTGAAGGATCTCGGCACGTCTTCCGAAGCAGCTGCTCCGGTTCACGTCCGTAAGGTCGACTCGCTTGGCCGTTCCTACGCGACCGGCAAGCGCAAGAACGCTGTCGCCCGCGTATGGCTCAAGGCCGGCTCCGGCAAGATCATCGTCAACGGCAAGGAATTCACTGAATACTTTGCACGTCCGGTCCTGCAGATGATCCTGCGTCAGCCGATCTTCGCTGCTGCCCGCGACGGCCAGTTCGACATCATCGCGACGGTTGCAGGCGGCGGTCTTTCCGGCCAGGCCGGTGCCGTTCGTCACGGTCTCTCCAAGGCCCTCACCTACTTCGAGCCGGGCCTGCGTCCGGTCCTGAAGAAGGGTGGCTTCCTGACCCGCGACAGCCGCGTCGTCGAGCGTAAGAAGTACGGTAAGGCCAAGGCTCGCCGTTCCTTCCAGTTCTCGAAGCGTTAATCGCTTTCTGGACATTGCTTTGCGGAAAGGCCGGGCTTTTGCCCGGCCTTTTTGTTTTCTGCGAACCTTTTGACTTATCGGTATCGTGAATTATAATTCACAGATGATCGAGGTTCGCCAGAGTGCCATATTCGCCAAATGGCTTGTCGAACTGCGGGATGCGAATGCCCGCCTTCGCGTCGTCACGCGCATCCGCCGCATGGAGCTTGGTAACCCCGGCGACGTGAAACCTGTCGGAGACGGCGTGAGCGAAATGCACATAGCCTGTGGTCCCGGCTATCGCGTCTACTTCACCAGAACGGGTGACACGATCGTCATCCTTTTATGCGGCGGGGACAAATCCTCGCAAAGCCGCGACATCGCTCTGGCGAAACAGCTGGCAAAGGAGATTTGAGATGCCCCTCGAAACCACCCGCTTCGATATCCAGGACCACCTGAAGACACCGGAAGAGCAGATCGTCTACCTCGAAGCAGCCTTTGAGGATGGTGATCCCGCGCTTATCGCCCACGCGCTCGGTGACGTCGCGCGCGCCGTCGGCATGACCTCGGTCGCGAAGGAGGCCGGTGTCACCCGCGAGGCGCTGTACAAATCCCTCAGCGAAACAGGCGACCCGCGCCTTTCGACATTCTTCGGCGTCATCAAAGCCCTTGGCCTGAAAATCTCGATCTCACCTGGCAAGGATGCCGCGTGAAATCGCGGTTCACTCCGGTTTGAAGAAGAACGCCTCGAGCCGGTAGCCATCCGGATCGATGATGAAGGCCGCGTAGTAGAACTGGCCGTAGTCCGGGCGAATCCCCGGTGTGCCGTTATCTTCGCCGCCGTTCGCCATGCCAGCGGCATAAAACGCATTCACGGCTTCCTCATTGGGCGCGGTGAAGCAGAAATGCAGGCCCGAGCCGCGATCGGCGGGGACCGGGCGGCCTACCTGACTGACCCAGAAAGCAGGCTTGTCGGCACCGTAGCCCACCGTGCCATCGAAATTCGACAGCCGCTCATAGCCGAGCGGCGCCAGCAACGCATCGTAGAACTGGCGCGATCTCTCGAGATCCTTCACTCCGATCGATACGTGATCGAACATGCCCATCGGTCTCTCCTCTTCGGTTGAACCAAGCTTCTTTGAAGCGATGGATGAAGTCAACGCAGACCGAGCGTCGCAACCATGGAGGCGGCGGCAGGGCCGCCGCCTCTCACTTGCAATCGGCTGAATCCTCGCCTAGGCCTTTTCCCGAAGAGGAATTGCCATGCCGACCCCGCCCTCACCCTTTGCCGAGACACCGCAACCGCCCTATTACGTCGTCACGTTTTCCTCGATCCGCACTGCGGGCGATCACGGATATGGGGCGATGGCCGACCGCATGGCCGAGCTCGCGCTGCAGCAGCCGGGCTGTCTGGGCGCCGAGAGCGCTCGCGACGCCGACGGTTTCGGGATCACCAACTCCTATTGGGCCGACGAGGAAAGCCTGAAGGCTTGGAAGCAGGTCGCGAGCCACCTCGCCGCCCAGCGTATCGGCCGTGATCGCTGGTACAGGCAATACAAGGTTCGCATCGCGCGCGTCGAACGCGCCTATGAATTCACCGCCCCGGAGGAAGGGAGCCCCAATGGCCAATAAGACCATCGACCACGCCTTTACCGCGACCAGCCTGACATCGGCAGCGAGCGATCCGACCTTTGCGGGCGCCCTCTCCTTCATGCGCCGCCGCTTCACCAAGGATCTGAAGGGCGTCGATGTCGCCGTCTGGGGTGTTCCCTTCGATGCCGCCGTCTCCAACCGCCCGGGCACACGCTTCGGGCCGCAGGCGATCCGCCGGGCGTCGGCCATCTTCGACAACGATCCGCAATATCCGTTCAACCGCGACCTCTTCGCCGATATGGCGGTCATCGATTACGGCGACTGCCTGCTCGACTACGGCAATCACCAAGAGACGCCGGCGGCGATCGAGCGGCAGGCGACCGCGATCCTCGACAGCGGCGCCTTCATGCTGACGCTCGGCGGCGATCATTACGTGACCTGGCCGATCCTCAAGGCGCATGCGGCCAAGCACGGCCCGCTGGCGCTGGTCCAGTTCGACGCGCATCAGGACACCTGGCTCGACGATGCCGGGCGCATCGACCACGGCTCCTTCGTCGCCCGCGCGGTGCGCGACGGCATCATCGATCCCGACCGTTCGATCCAGATCGGCATCCGCACCCATGCGCCCGATGACTGCGGCATCGCCATCCTCTACGGCCATCAGGTCGAGGACATGAGCGCCTCGGAGATCGCCTCGACGATCATTTCGCACACCAAGGGCGCTCCCGCCTATCTGACCTTCGATATCGATTGCCTCGATCCGGCTTTCGCACCCGGCACCGGCACGCCGGTTGCGGGCGGCCCGTCGAGCGCCAAGATCCTCTCGGTCCTGCAGCGGCTGCATCAGCTCGATATTCGCGGCGCCGATGTCGTCGAGGTCTCTCCACCCTACGATCATGCCGATGTCACCGCCATTGCGGGGGCGACGGTCGCGATGTATATGCTGGGCCTTCACGCCGAGAGGCGCGCAGCCGCCAAATGACGGCTGTTATCAAACTGATTCAACTTCATGGCAAACTGATTCCGGAACAGTCCGGAACTTATTGAAAGCGCAGGATTATCATGGCAGCGAAGATATTCATCGATGGCGAAGCTGGTACGACGGGTCTGCAGATCCGCGAGCGCCTGGCTGGCCGCCGCGATATCGAGCTGCTGTCGATCCCGACCGAAAGCCGCAAGGACAAGGCGGTTCGCGCCGCGCTTCTGAACAAGGCTGATGTCGCTATCCTTTGCCTGCCTGACGATGCCGCGAAGGAAAGCGTCAGCCTGATCGAGAATGACACGACCAAGGTGATCGACGCCTCGACGGCGCATCGCGTTGCCGAAGGCTGGGCCTATGGCTTTGCGGAACTCAGCAAGGATCAGGCCGGTGTCATCGCCTCGGCCAAGCGCGTCGCCAATCCCGGCTGCTGGCCGCAGGGCCCGATCGCCATGCTGCGCCCGCTCGTCGAAGGCGGTCTCGTGCCCGCCGATTACCCCGTCACCGTCAACGGCATCTCGGGTTACAGCGGCGGCGGCCGGACGATGATCGAGGATTATGTCGCCAAGGGTGAAGACGCGCCTGAATACATGCCCTACGGCCTGAGCTTCAAGCACAAGCACCTGCCGGAGCTGCAGCGCTATGCCAAGCTCGGCCGCGTGCCGTTCTTCCAGCCGGTCGTCGGCAATTTCGCGCAGGGCATGGTCGTCACCGTGCCGCTGCAGCTGTCGCACCTGCCGAAGGTGCCGACGGGCGCGGAAATCCATGCGGCGATCGCCGACTATTTTGCCGGTATCGAGGGCGTCGTCGAAGTCGCGCCGTTCGAAACGACCGAGCGCACGCCTGATCTCAACCCCGAGATCTACAACGACACCAACCGTATGCGCCTTCATGTGTTCGCCAATGATGCGAATGCACAGGCGCTGCTGGTCGCCGTCTATGACAATCTCGGCAAGGGTGCCTCGGGTGCTGCCGTGCAGAACATGGACCTGATGATCGGCGCGTGATTTGGCGGGTGGCCGCGCCTGGCGCGGCCGCCTCCCTCCGCATATGTCCAGGCCACCATGCCCCTCTCCTTCGACGCTCTCTCCTCCTGGCTTTCATCCGCGCTGCCGGACCATGGCGTTCACGCGCTGATAGCGTTCGCCTTCATTGCGGGACTGGCGCGCGGCTTTTCCGGTTTCGGGGCGGCGCTGATCTTCATTCCGCTTGGCGGCGCGATCGTCGGGCCGAAGCTGATCTCGCCGGTGCTTCTCGTGATCGACGGTCTGGCGACCCTCGGCATGATCCCGGATGCCTGGCGCAATTCGAACCGGCGCGAGGTCTTCGTCATGGCGGCGGGTGCGGTACTTGGCGTTCCGGCGGGAACGGTCGTGCTGACGCTGATGGATCCGCTGGTGCTGCGCTGGATCATCTGCGGCACGGCAATCTGCCTGCTCGCACTTCTGATCTCCGGCTGGCGCTATCACGGCGAGCCGTCGGCACCGCTGAGTTCCGGCGTCGGCCTGCTTGCCGGGCTCTTCAGCGGTGCGGCCCAGCTCGGCGGGCCGCCCGTCGTCGCCTATTGGCTCGGAGGCAAGAGCAACTTTCAGCGCGTCCGCGCCAACGTCATCTTCTACTTCTCGATCTCAAGCATCTTCACGACGATCAGTTACTACGTAGGTGGCCTGTTCGTGCAGGCGGTATTTGCGCTGACGATCGTCATTCTTCCTGCCTATGCGGCTGGCCTCTACGGCGGCTCGAAGCTGTTCGGCCTGGCGAAAGAAAGCACCTTCCGCCTGACCTGCTATCTGCTGATCGCCGCGTCGGCGATCTTCGGCATGCCTGCTCTCGACGGCATCCTGCGCTAACGTCAGGCAGGCCTGCGCAACAGGCCAAGGTTGACGCTCAGCTTTTCGCCCGGGCCGTGCGCAAAGGCAAACAGCAGCCCAGCAAGAAATGTGAAGTGATCGACGAAGAATCCGAATTCGGCCTGGTTGCCTTCCCAGCGGTTCGGACCGTGGAACGCGAAAGCAAGGAAGATCACATAGACGCCGGCAGCAAGCGCCGCCTCGCTGAAGAAGGCGCCGCTCAGCAGCGCGACAGCAAGCCCGACTTCGAAGAAGGCGGCGATCCAGGACAGCAGCAGCGGCAGCGGAAAACCCGCGGCGGCGATATAACCGGCGGTCGCTCCCATATCCATGAACTTGAAGCTTGCCGCCATGACGAACAGGCCGCCGAAAATCAGCCGTGCCACGAGAATTGCGATTGTCTTACCCATTGTCCTACCCTCTTTTGCGGCCGCAGCCGTGTGAACTATGCCACAAGGACGGATGGTGGCGAGGGTTGCCGACAATTACGCATGCGAATTTTCGGGCAAAATCGAAAAAGCCGCGGAGCATCTGCACCGCGGCTTGAAACATGCGGACACGAATAGGCGTCAGTCGCGTTCGGCGATCGTGGTCTGCCGCGAGAACTCGCCGTAATAGCCGCGCCAGTTGGCGATCGCGAAGCCGAAGACGACGAGCGCGCCGCCCTGATGCAGCAGGCCCCAATGCAGCGGCACGTGCAGCAGCAGCGTGGTGATGCCGATCGCCGCCTGGATGGTCACCAGCGCAAAGAGCACGACGGCGCGGCGCGCATGCGTCGTTGCCGGTGCGGCGCGCAGGGCGATCACCATGTTGATCAGCGTCAGCGCAAACAGCGTGTAGGCGCCGACACGGTGGATGAACTGAACGGTCTTCGGGTTTTCGAAAAAGTTGATCCAGGCAGGCTGCTGGATCAGCAGATCGCCCGGAACGACGGAACCGTCCATCAGCGGCCAGGTATTGTAGGTGAAACCTGCATCCAGACCGGCAACGAGCGCGCCGAGATAGATCTGGAACAGCGCGAAAATGGCGATCACGGCCGCCCAGCGTCTGGAGCTCTGCGTCGGCGCTGCATCATCGGAATGCGGCGAGAGCCCCCGCATGATCCACATGCAGGAGGCAAAGATCAGACAGGCCATGACCAGATGGGTCGCAAGTCGATATTGGCTGACATCGGTGCGCACGGAGAGACCGGAGGACACCATCCACCAGCCGATGAAGCCCTGCAGACCGCCGAGCGCCAGAATACCGGCAAGCGGCCAGCGCAGGCGGCGCTCCACCTTGCCGGTGATCCAGAAATAGAGAAGCGGCAGGCCGAAGATGACGCCGATGCCGCGGGCAATCAGCCGGTGTGCCCACTCCCACCAAAAGATGCCCTTGAACTCTTCGACTGTCATGTCGCTGTTCAGCTGCTGGAATTCGGGAATACGCTGGTAGAGCTTGAATTCCTCGTCCCATTCCGTGGCATTCAGCGGCGGAATGACGCCGTGGATCGGCTTCCATTCAGTGATCGACAGGCCGGAATTGGTCAGCCGCGTGGCGCCGCCGACCAGCACCAGACAGAAGAGCGCCAGCAGCACGAAACCCAGCCAGATGCGCAATGCGCGGCGGTTGCGATCCTGCTTGCGGACTTCGCCCCGGATTGCCTGCTCGGTGGTCATATTCGCGACGGCCATGATTACTCCTTCGTTACGGCAGTTGATTTGCCCCAGCGGCTCATGCAAAACAAGCCCCGAACCTTTGCGGCATGCCGTCGCGCTGTCCAAGCAACCCGGAAGATTGAACTGATATGCCCGTTCGCCTGCGCAAATTCATCGGCACGATCCTGATCATCGTCCTCGTGCTCGCCTATGCGCTGATCGCGAATACGATCGCCGTCGCCACGCTCGGCGAGGCTCCCTGGTGGGGCCATCTGCTCTATTTCGCGCTGACCGGCATGCTCTGGGTGCTTCCCGCCATGCTGATCATCAAGTGGATGGCCGGGCCGAAGCAGCAATAGCGCATTAACGCGCAGATAACCGTGATCGGCGGAAAAGCGCGCGCCACGGCCGGCGTTTAAATCCTCGATAGGCTCCGCAGCGCTATATCCTCTGGCAAACAATCTTGACCGGAGAACTCCCGTGCGGACCCAGAAGCTCGATGCCGACCAGCAGCCGCTCGACGACGCAGGCAAGGCCGATGCCGGCATTTCGCGGCTGAGGTCGTTCAGCGCCAAGCTGGCGATCGCCGAACTGGATGTAAGCGTCCACGATGCGATGGAGCCGCTGGAGCGCGATTGGCGGACGCTGGAGAAGGACCACCTCACCTCTCTGCATCAGGGCTATGAATGGTGCCGCTCCTGGGTGCGTGCCTACAAACGGCCGCTGGCAATCCTCAAGGGCAGCACGCATGGCAAGGTTGCCTTCATCTTGCCGGTCGAGATCGATAGCAGCCACGGCGTCCGGATCGCCCGCTTCATCGGCGCCGATCACAGCAATATCAACACCGGCCTGTTTTCCGAACATTTCCTGGAAGCCTTTGAAGACCTTGATCCTCCGCGCTTTGCCGAAATCCTGAAACAGGCGCTGCAGGGCAAAGCCGATCTTCTGCTGCTGCAGAACATTCCGCTCGAATGGCGCGGGCGGCGAAACCCGCTCGGCCTGCTGCCGATGGTGCAAAACCAGAACCATGCCTATCAGCTGCCGCTGCTCGACAATTTCGAGGCAACGCTGAAGCAGGTGAATGCCAAGAGCCGCCGCAAAAAGTTCCGCGTCCAGTCGAAGCGGCTGGAGGCTGTCGGCGGGTTCGACTATGTGGATGGGGGCGCGCCTGGCGAACAGCACGCGCTTCTCGACCTGTTCTTCAAGCAGAAGGCGGAGCGCTTCCGCACTCTCGGTCTGCCGGACGTTTTTGCCGATGCTGAGACGAAAGCCTTCCTGCACGGCCTTATCGATATTCGCGACGGCGGCGACTACGGCCTGGAAATGCATGCGCTGCGGCTGAAAGGCGAGCTTGCGGGCAAGATTGCCGCGGTCTCAGGCATCTCGCGCAAGGGTGATCACATTATCTGCCAGTTCGGCGCGATCGATGAGAGCCTGGTGCCGGATTCGAGCCCGGGTGAATTTCTCTATTGGCAGATGATATCGGGGCTGCAGGGCAAGGGCGTATCGCTCTTCGACTTCGGCCTTGGCGACCAGACCTACAAGCGTTCCTGGGCGCCTGTCGAAACCAGCCATTATGATGCGGTTCTGCCGCTGTCGCTGAAGGGATCGATCGCCGGCACGGCGCACCGCGCCATCACCAGAAGCAAGGCCTTCATCAAGGCCCGGCCGGGCTTCTATCGTGCCGCCCAGCGCGTTCGCGCCAAGATCGGCATCTGATCGTCACGCCGCGTGGCGGGCAACATCAGGCTCGGCAGCTTCCCCGCCCGACATCAGCACGACGCGCTGATAGCCGGCCTTTTCGAACTCCGTCATGGCATGGACGAACTCGTCCTCCAACACTTCGGGCATCGACAGGATGATTTCGACATCCTTGCTGCGGGTCAGGCGCGAGACGCCGGCCACATCGGCCGCGCCGCATTCGACGACGACGATATCATAAGCCGACATCAGCGCATCCAGTAGCAGCGAGAGCCGATCGGCCCCGCGCATGGCCTGACGCACGTCGCTGGTCCCCTGCGGAATGAGATGGGCGTCCGAGGCGCGGTCGCCGTGGATCGTGTCGCCGAAAGCGGCAACGCCGCAAAGCAGATCGGTCACTCCCGGCGCTTCCAGATCTTCGGCCATCAGAACCGTCGGATAACCAGAGCCGGTCATATCAACCAGAATGGTGCGCTGGCCGAATGCCGAGAGCTTGCGGGCCAGTGCGACGGTTGCCGCCGATCCGTCGTCACCAACGGGTGATATGGCGATTGCCAGCGGCGCGCGGCTGCTGGTCAGGTATTCGGCAACGGAGGCGATCGAGAATTCGTTGTCGTCAGCAGGCTCTACGGTTTCTGCCGGCTCTTCGACGGCCACTTCTTCCTCGTGTGCAGACAGCATGCTCGGCGCTGCGGCGCGTTTGGACTTGACCGGCGCGGCAGCGGCGAGCAGTTCGTCTTCGGTCCGGGCCGCCGGGACGGCGGATACACGGACGGGACGCAGTGCGCGGCCGCTGAAAAGCTCTGCCAGCATGATGAAGATCGAGGTGAGGATCAGCGTTGCGAAGGTCGCGACAATGACGATCGGCACGACCTTCGGGAAATAGGGATCGACCGGCTGGACAGCCTTGGAAACGACGCGGGCATCGGCCGGGCTTGAATTGCTGTCGGCGCGCGAGGCGGCTTCGCGGTAACGGACGAGATAGGTTTCGAGCAGCTGGCGCTGGGCATTGGCTTCGCGCTGCAGGGCATTGAGGCCGACTTCGTCTTCACCGGCCTTGGCGCTATTCTGCTGAAGCGTAGTGGACTGGCGCTCGAGCTCGGCGGCACGAAGATCGGCGACCTTCGATTCGTTCTCGATGCTGGTCAGGATCTTCTGCGTCTCCTGGCGGATCTGCGTCTTGATGTCGGCCAGCTGTGCCCGCAGGCTGCGAAGCCGCGGGTGGTTGTTGAGCAGCGACGTGCTGAGATCGGAAATCTGCGACTGCAGGCCGGACTCGGTGCCCTTCAGCCGCTGCATCGACTGCGATGCCATGATATCCGGCAGCGTATCGGACGGTGCGCCCGACGACAGGGCATTGCGAACGGCCTGTGCGCGGGCCTCAGCATTGGCCTTCTCGCCACGGACGCGCGTCAGCTCGGCTGAAATATCGTTCAGCTGCTGGGTCGGGAAATTGCTGCCGCCATTGGTGGGCAGCAAGCCATATACCGAGCGGTATTCGGCAACCTTCTGCTCGGCATCGCTGACCTTCTGACGCAGGCTTTCGATCTCGGGCTCCAGCCAGCGGGTCGCTTCGGAGTTGGAATCGAGCTTCGCGCCGCTCTGGGTGGCGAGATAGACGGAGGCCATCGCATTCGGGATGCGGGCGGCGAGCTTCGGATCCTTGGAGGTGAAGTTGATGCCGATGACGCGCGAGCCCGGCACCTGAAAGACCTGCAGGCGCTCCGTGAACGCATCGATGACGCGCTCTTCCGGCGGGTTCTCGGCCGGGTTCTTCTTCAGATGCAACGCAATCAGGATATCGGTCAGCGCCGAACCGTTGGCGGCCTCGTCGAATTCGGGAAGCTCGTAAAGCTTCTCGCTGTTAATGACCTTCTTTATCAGATCGGCCGATTGCAGCAGCTGCACCTGGCTGGCGATGTTCAGTTCGTCCAGCAGCGGCCCGGCGTTGGCATCGGCAGACTGGGTGTTGGCGAAGGCCGGTGCGCGCTGTTCGATCAGCAACCGCGTTTCGCCGCGGTATTTCGGAGCAATCATCTTGGCGCCGGCAAAAGCGACCCCCGCCCCGACCAGCGTGATCGCGACGACCTTGAGCCGCCGTTCCCATACCGCACGGACAAGCTGGCCAAGATCGATATCGACATCCTGATTACCCGTTACGCCGGACATACTCGCACTCCAAGAACAAAGGTGTGGCGAAGGGTAAACGACTATAGTAACCCAAGCGTTAATTACCGGCTGGGCAAGTAAGGCGCCCAAACCTGCCGTCTTCCAAAAAATCCTGCAAATTTTTACCGGGCATTAACCCTAACGGATTGATAACGGCAGGGACCAAGTTCGTTTCCTGTGAGCACAGTCGAATGCCTTTCGCAAAGCCCAAGATGTTTCTGGCCCTGAGCCTTGCCGCGATGACCGCGGTACTGAGCGGCTGCAACACCTATAAGCCGGCGCCGAAGGCTTTCCAGCAGGCGACGATTCAGCCCTATACGCTTGATAGCGGCGACCGGCTGCGGATCACCGTCTTCGACCAGCCGAGCATGACCAACAGCTACACCGTCGACCAGGCAGGCTATGTCGCCTTCCCGCTCGTCGGTCAGGTTCCTGCCCGCGGCCGCACGCTGCAGCAGCTGTCCGGCCAGCTTGCCGCCAAGCTCAAGCAGGGTTATCTGCGCGATCCTGACGTCACCATCGATGTCGATCGCTACCGTTCCATCTACGTCATGGGTGAAGTCGGCCAGCCCGGACAGTATGCCTATGTTCCAGGCCTGACCGTGCAGAACGCCATTGCGGTGGCCGGCGGCTTCTCTTCCCGCGCCAATCAAGCCAGCGTCGACGTGACACGCAAGATCAACGGCCAGGTCATCACCGGCCGCGTCAACATCTCGTCCGCCATCATTGCCGGCGACACCATCTACGTCCGCGAACGGCTGTTCTGATTGCATATGACAGACGAACAACGGCCTCTCCGCATCATTCACTGCTTCAGGTCACCGGTCGGTGGCATTTTTCGCCATGTCCGCGATCTCGTCGAGGAGCACAGCAAGGCCGGTCACGAGGTCGGCATTCTCTGCGACAGCTCGACCGGCGGCGAGCACGAGGACCGGCTGTTCGACGACATCCGTCCCTATCTTTCGCTGGGGCTGACGCGCGTGCCGATCCGCCGCGCCCCCGGCATCTCGGATATCCCTGTTATCTGGGATACATACAAGACGATCAAAAGTTTGCGGCCTGATGTGCTGCACGGACACGGCGCCAAAGGCGGTGTGCTCGCGCGGCTCGTTGGCTCAGCCCTGCGGGTGAACAGGTATCGCGTAGCCCGCCTCTATACCGCCCATGGCGGAAGCCTGCATTATTCCCGCACCTCGCTCCTCGGGCAATTCGTGCTCAAGATGGAGCGGCTACAGGAATATCTGACCGACGCGCTCGTCTTCATCTGCGAATACGAGCGCGACACCTACATGAAGAAGGTCGGCAAGCCGAAGACCAAGACACGGCTGATCTATAACGGCATCGGGGAGCGCGACTTCCAGGTGATCCCGACCCGATCCGACGCCGTCCAGTTCATCTACATCGGCATGCTCAGGGACCTTAAGGGTCCCGATCTTTTTGTGGATGCCTTTGCCAGGACGGAGCGTCTGGCCGGGCGGCCGCTCTCGGCGCTGATGATCGGCGATGGCCCTGACCGCGACAAATACCGCGACATGATGGTCGAGCGCGGGCTCGGAAAACGCATCAGCATGCTGCCTGCGATGCGGGTGCAGGACGCCTTCACCATGTCCGACAATGTCGTCGTCCCCTCGCGCGCCGAAGCCATGCCCTATATCGTTCTCGAGGCACTCGGCGCCGGCAAGACCGTCATCGCCAGCCGTGTCGGCGGCATCCCGGAGGTGCTCGGCAAGGACAGCAGCGCGCTGGTGGCGCCAGGCGACGCCGGTGATCTGGCGCGGGTGATGGCGGAAGCAATCGCCAAGCCCGGATGGGGACGGCAAACCATGCCGTCGGCGGACGCCGTGAAGGCGGTTTTCTCCGCACCTGTGATGGCCAAGGATGTTCTGAAACTATACTACGAGCTCGTGGGTATGACGCCGCAAGCGGCAAATATATAAGATCTCGTAAATCTTTCTTAGGGGCTTGGTGTTAAGCCGTTCGTATCAACGAGCGGCGGTAGCCTCATGAACAAGGCAGAAAAGAACGATCAGTTCGACGTCGATACGCTGCGAAAGCGGGTTTCGGACATCAATGTGCGTGGCGACGGCGATGAAAAGCCGGACGAGGCCGCGACCATCAACGCCTATGCGCTGCAGATCGCCGAGCAGTTCCGCGAAGGCACACATTCGCCTTCGATCATCATCGGCCAGTTCCGCCTGTTCGAATTCGCCTCGCAATTCCTGATCGGCCTGCTGGCATTCCTGATCTGGCCGGGCGACGGCAGCGAAAGTTTTGGCGCACGCCTAGCCATGTCCTTTGTGGCAGCGGCTCTTGCGGTCATTAGCCTGCAGATCAGCGATACCTATTCGATCCCGGCGCTACGCTCGCGCGTCCGGCTGTTGCCGCGGATCTTCCTGTCGTGGGGAGCAGCCTTCATGGTCACGGCGCTGATCTTCGCGCTGGTGCGCGATGTATCGCTGACGCAGATCCAGATCCATCTGGCCTGGTTCTCGCTTGCCGGTCTCTTCCTCATCGGTACCCGTTTCCTTGTGGCCTACGGCATCCGCAATTGGGCGCGCAACGGCGTCATGGAACGCCGCGCCGTGATCGTCGGGGGCGGCGATCCGGCAAAAGACTTGATCCGTCTACTCGAGCTGCAACCCGACAACGATATCCGCATCTGCGGCATCTTCGACGACCGCGGCGAAAAGCGCTCGCCGATCATGGTCGCCGGTTATCCGAAGCTCGGCACCGTCGCAGAGCTCGTCGAATTCGTCCGCCTGACGCGCATCGACATGCTGATCATCGCACTGCCGCTCAGCGCCGAAGCGCGCATTCTGCAGCTCTTGAAGAAACTCTGGGTGCTCCCCGTCGATATCCGCCTTGCCGCCCATGCCAACCGCCTGCGCTTCCGCCCGCGCGCCTATTCGCATGTCGGCACCGTACCGATGCTCGATATCTTCAAGAAGCCGATCCAGGACTGGGATTCGGTCGCCAAGCGCGGCTTCGACCTGTTTTTTGCGTCGCTGGCGCTGTTGCTGCTCTGGCCGGTGATGGTCGCCACGGCGATCGCCATCAAGCTGACCTCGAAGGGCCCCGTGTTCTTCATGCAGAAGCGCCACGGCTTCAACAACGAGATCATCAACGTCTTCAAGTTCCGTTCGATGTACACGCATCTGAGCGATCCGACGGCGAAGGCCGCCGTCACCAAGGGCGACCCGCGCGTCACCCCTGTCGGCCGCTTCATCCGCAAATCGTCGATCGACGAACTGCCGCAGCTGTTCAACGTGCTTCGCGGCGAGCTGTCGCTGGTCGGCCCCCGCCCCCACGCCGTTCTCGCCCAGGCCCGCGACCGCGCCTTCGGCGATGTCGTCGAAGGGTATTTCGCGCGCCACCGCGTCAAGCCCGGCGTCACCGGCTGGGCGCAGATCAACGGCTGGCGCGGCGAAGTCGATAACGACGACAAGATCAAGTTCCGCACGGCTTACGATCTCTATTATATCGAGAACTGGTCGCTGTGGTTCGACCTGAAGATCCTGTTCCTGACGCCGATCCGGCTGCTGAACACGGAAAACGCCTATTGAGCGCGATCGAGGCGACATACGCGCGGGTCTCTGACCCGCAGCGCGTGACGCTGCGGCTGATCGGCTCGGCGATGGTTGCCTTCGGCGTGTTCCTCTCGGGCTTCGTCATCGACGAGCCGGCGCCCTATGAACTCTGGATGGCCGGGCTGACCGGCATCTGGTTCATCCTCGGCCTTCGCATTTCGCGCTACAGCGGCATCCTGCTCGCCCTGCTCCTCACCTTCAATGTCGGCGGCATGCTGTCGCTTACGCAGATGAAGGACATGACCGGCGGCCCGATGTATGTGGCGGTCTCCACCTTTCTGGCGCTGACCTCGGTCTTCTATGCGGCGATCATCGAGGACAATGCCAAGCGCCTTGTGCTGATCTTCAACGCCTGGGTCTTTGCCGCCGTCATCACCTCGGCGCTCGGCATTCTCGGCTATTTCCACGCCTTTCCCGGCTCCGAAGTGTTCACGCTCTACGACCGTGCCAAGGGCGCTTTTCAGGATCCGAACGTCTTCGGCCCGTTCCTCGTCGCCCCATCGCTCTACCTTGTGCACGGGATGCTGACGCGCAGCCTGTTGAGCTCACCGATCCGCGCCTTCGCGCTGCTGATCCTGGCGCTCGGCGTCTTCTTGTCGTTCTCGCGCGCCGCCTGGGGCCTGTTCCTCTTAACGATCGTCATCCTGATCTTCGTGATGCTGCTGAAGGAGCGCACCGGCGCCTTCCGGCTGAAGATCCTGCTGATGTCGATGACCGCCGTCATCCTGATGGTCGCCGCCTTGGTGATCGCCCTGCAGATCCCGCAGGTCGCCGATCTCTTCAGCACCCGCGCGCAGCTCGTCCAGCAATATGACGGCGAATATCTCGGCCGCTTCGACCGCCACCGCATCGGCTTCCAGATGATGATGGAACGACCCTTCGGCATCGGCCCGATGGTGTTCGGCACGATCTTTCCAGAAGACGAGCACAATATCTGGCTGAAATGCCTGACAACATACGGCTGGCTCGGCTTCGTCACCTATGTGTCGATGCTGATCTGGACCATCTATCTCGGCTTCAAGAATCTGTTGAAGGACCGCCCCTGGCAGCCCTTCCTGATGATCGCCTGGATCTGCGTCATCGGCCACGCAACGATCGGCAACGTCATCGACATCGACCACTGGCGCCACGTCTATCTGCTGTTCGGGATCGTCTGGGGATGTTCAGCTCTGGAGCACCGCTACCAGCGTGAATTGTCTGGCGATACCGTGGCCCGCGCCACTTGAGAAGCGCGCCATCCGCGCTACAGTTCCTCTGATGATCACAGGAACACAGATACGCGGCGCGCGCGCCATGACCGGCATGAGTATCGAGGAACTGGCCGATGCCGCCGGGCTCTCGACACAGACGGTCTCCGCCCTCGAACATGGCACCGGCACAGGAGAGCCGCAGGCGTTTCTCGCCGCCAAGCATGCGCTCGAGGCTGCCGGCATCGTCTTCATCGCCAGCGGCAATCACGACGAAGGCGGCCCCGGCGTGCGGCTGAAAGCCCGCCCGAACGGCGATGACGGGCTGAGGCCAGAAGAGCTTAACGCCACCAACGACGACTGAGACGGAACCAAACCAGTTCTCATGCGTTTTCCGCCGCGCAATCAACGCGTTGAGGGAAACATCTTGAATCGTAGCAATGGACTTTATTTCGTCATCGGCGCTCTGCTGGTCGTCGTCGTCGGCCTGGGGGCCTATATCTTCCACGAAGAACGCAAGCCTGAAGGCGTCGAGCTCAGCATCGGCCAGAACGGCATTTCCGTCGAGCAGAAGTAATCGTCAGAGGTAGGCCTTGGTCAGGGCGGCGAGCTTTGCGCCGTCCCTGACGCCCTGACGGTAGAGCTGGATCATCACGGCGCCAAGGCGCTCTGCTTCCTGCGTCCGGCGGCCAACGCCGCGATCTTCGCAGACTTCATCCAGAACATTCGAGATCACGTCAAGATCCTCCGAAAACAACGGCAGGTCGCACGGATGGATGGGTGTGGCGAGCATCGCAGCAGCACTTCATGAAGGCCTGATGCGGGACATCCGCAACGGCACGAATGGATCGGGAACGCGCTCACTATGCGCGCCGATCTCACGCTTTGCAACTGCCGGAAATTTATCGGGAACAAAGCCAGCGGGCGGGCGTTTGCTGGCAGGTTCCGTTCAGTATCGAAGATCGTGTCATGAGTCAGAGAAATTTCCCCTCCCCCGTCCGCGTCAAATCCGCGACCGCAGACCTTATTATTTCCACCGCCTGGGAGGCTGTCGAATTCCTGAAGCGCTGGCCGGGCAAGCGCGGCCGCGAATACCGCATCGCCATGCAGCATTGCCTCGACGCGCTCGATGGGCTGATCAGCGCCGGAAAGGCGCGGTTGTCCTTCATCACCGCCGTTCGCACGGCAGGACTGCTGGAATAGCGCCGATCACGCTTTAATGTTTGCGGATCGGGATCACATCCGCCAGACGCGGATGCAGGGCGCCATCGGTGATCGCCTTGCCGCTGATCTCGATCAGATATTCCTCGGCAAGCTCGCACAGCGCCCGTGCCACATCGCCCTTACCCCAACCCGCGCGCACCGCGGCCTCGGACAAGGCCTGAAACGCCTCGGCAAGCTGCCCGCGCGGACTGTCATCAAATCTGCGATCGGTCATGGCCGTCCCCAGCGCGTCGCCATAGCGCATGGGGACAGAATACGGCCCGCAGCGGAGAAAAGGCGAGGACTATTCACAATTGGATACAGCCAAATTTGGTGGGATTGGGCAAGGCCGATTGACGCTAATTGCAAGTCTTAGGTGGTGATTGCAAACTTATGCACCATAAGAAGGGGCGCAGATTTCGGCCTCGACTTGCCGCATCACCGCGTCGACATCCGATTTAACTATAAGCATCCGGCCGCCAGTTATAGCGATTGGGCCTACATCCGGGACAGAGACTATGCGAAGACACCCGCGTACATCGTAGGAGCGTTCCAGCTAATTCAAAGCGATCTAGTGTAGCTTTTGAGCATGTCTAACCTGCAAATAACTGCAGTGAGGCGTAAACCCACCATTGGCTGAGGTCCCGGCTCTGCACCGCTTGAGCAGGCGGCGTAAAAACCAGCGATCCCGCCCTGAGGTTGGCGGGGGCAGCTCCAGGATAATCCTCAGCGAGCGGTTTCTTTTCGGCGAATGTGGTGTGACCGGTCGAGTTGACGAATGTCAGAAACTGCCGGTTTGTGACCGGTGCCTGGTCGATCCAGAAGCCGTCAACAGTGACCGGGTGCGCAGGCGCTTCCTCGGCATAGTGACTATCTGATCCCATCATGTAGGTCGTGCCCGGCACCCAGATCATTCCGGCCGGAGGGTTCTGATGGGATGTTTCGACAAGGTCTGCGGATCTGATGTTCATGGGTCAGCTCTCCATTCGCCGCAGATTTGCGCACGTGCAGGCGGGGGAGTCTGCCACGATTGACCATGCACTTCTATTGGACCCAAGGCCAACTATTGGCGCGTAGCAGGACGTTGTATGGACCGATCACTGGCGGGCGGCTGCGCCGTCTGGACGGATTCCGACTTCAACGGGGACTGAGGCCGTGAAACGATCAAATCTTGTAATGCCGCTGTCGATCGCGCTTCTCCTGACATGCGGATCGATTGTTCGGGCCGCCGAGCTTGTGATTGCCGCGCCCAACTGGCCGTCCGGCAAAGCGACGGCCAGCATCCTCAAGATCGGCATCGCCAAGGAATTCGGGATTGATGCCGAGATCACTGAGATGGGCGCCCTCAATGCTTTCGTTGGTCTCGACGACGGTACCGTGGATATCCACCCCGAAGTCTGGAGCCCCAACCTCGCCAGCGTCATCGAAAAATATGTCGTTCAGAAAAAAGCCGTCGTCCTCGCGCATCGGGCGGTAGACGCCTGGCAGGGTCTATGCGCGACGCCTGCCGCTGCAAAGGATTTCAAATCGGTCGCCGACCTGAAGTATGCGGCGAAGACCGTCGAACTCGATACCGACGGCGACGGCAAGGGAGAGATCTGGATCGGCGCACCTGCCTGGCTCTCAACCGGCATCGAGCGGGTGAGAGCCGGCAGCTACGGATACGCCGCTGACCTCTCCCTGGTGGAGGCGGAAGAGGATGTGGCAATGGCCGCAGTCGATGCTGCCGTCGCCACCGGCCAACCGATGGTCTTCGCGTGCTACGCGCCCCACTATGTCTTCGACCTCCACAAGATCACCAGGCTCTCGGAACCTGCCCACGACGATGCAAAATGGAAGATCGTCCCGGCATCCGATCCAACATGGATCAGCAAGTCCAGCGCAGCGGTCGCGTGGCCGACAGCGCACTTTTCGATCGCCTACGCGGCCGTGCTGAAGACGAAACATGCCAATGTCGCGCAGTTTCTTGAAAATGTGGACTTCACGACCGATGAAGTGACCGAGATGAGCTACGCCCTGGAGGTCGAGCGTCAGGACCCGGCAGCCTTTGCGAAGACCTGGGTCGAGAAGAACAGCAAGCGTGTCGATGGGTGGGCTGCGAAATGACAATGACACGCTACACCCGCAGTATCGCCTCCATCACCCTCGCCGCCATCCTTTCTGTGATTGCGCTCGCCGAGGCTGTCGCCCAGACGCAGATCTACGATCCGAAGACCAGGAAGTGGGTCGATTACGACAAGACCAAGGCGAGACAATATTACTCGCGCAACAAGCAGCTTCCCGAAGCCTTCAAGCGGCAGGTCGTGACGTTCCGCACGGCCGAGCCGCCGGGAACGATCATCATCGACGGCAACCAGCACTTCCTTTATCTGGTGCAACCCGGCGGACAGGCGATCCGCTACGGCATCGGCGTTGGCCGGGACGGCTTTGGATGGGCTGGCAAGGTTCGCGTCGGCCGCATGGCCGAATGGCCGACCTGGACGCCGCCCGCCGAAATGGTTGCGCGCGATGCGAATGCGGCCAAATGGGCGGCGGGCATGCCCGGTGGGCCCGACAACCCTCTGGGTCCGCGCGCGATGTACCTCTACGAGGGCGACAACGACACCATCTATCGAATCCATGGCACCGTCGAGCCGTGGACGATCGGGCTCGATGTGTCTTCAGGCTGTATCCGGCTGAACAACGACGACGTTGTCGATCTCTATTCGCAGGTGAAAGTCGGCGCGAAGGTCATCGTCCTGATGCAGGGTGCCGCCCTCTACAAGGGCATCTGAACAAATCGAGGGAGTGGAAAATGAACGGGAATTCGTCGGCGCTGCCAGGCTGCACCACCAAGAACCGCGGCATGGCCGCAACGCTGATTGCTTGCAGCTTGCTCTCGGCCTGCCAGTCCGCTCCGCCGCCGACCGAAATGTCGCGCACCACATTGCAGACCGCGCCTGCTGACCTTCAACTCCTGTGCGCTAACGCCGTCGCGGGACCAGCGAAGATCGACAGCAGCAAGATTCTTCCGATCGGATCGCGCGCGCTCGACGCAGAGAGCTTCAATGTGGAACTCAATGCGAACGGCAAGCGGTTCAACTGTGTCGTTGACAACAAGGGCGTCGTCCGATCGGTCCAGCCGATCTAGCCTTCCCAGGCAGCATTTGGCTGTGCGGCCGGCAATTCGCGAAAGCAACGATGCCAGCGCCCTGAACCAATCTGGCCGCTTCACCTACCTGCAAACTTCGGATCACCTGAAGCCCAGCGCCCTCTCCAGGGCAGCGTTGCTTCGCGACCGCTCGTTCATCTGTTCGGAGAACATCGGCGCGGGCCTTTCATCGAACCCATGCCTTTGTGGTTCAGGTGGCTGAGAAACGTTGCCGCTGGCGGTATCCAATCGCAATAGATGTTCCGAGACGCGGCCATCGCGCTGGACGATCGACAAGACGAGATTGATCATGCCGGACTGGGTATCAGGGTTGCCGACGAAGCTCAATGGACCAATTTGCCTGAGCCAGGCCGGGGCCGCGGAACCATCCGTGGCTCGCAGCCGATAAGCCAGGACAGAAGACTCTCCACCATTTTTTGGCTCCTCGAGAATCTCAAGGTAGATGACACCTGTATGCTTGACGGTCTCAAGCCTTATCCTCTCGTCACCTCCGGGCGTTTCGATGAGGATAGTTGACGATCCGCCGAGGAACGTGGTGATCGGCGGCAGCCTCATCGGCGCATCGGCAGGCCGCCCGGCAATATCGGTGATGCGGTCGAGAGCTCCCAGTTCGTCGACAGCGTCGAGCACTGCGCCATTCGCTTCCAAAGGCTGGATTCCGTAATCCGGCCCGGCCGGCAGCTCGGGTTGGTTGGGGGCGGGCGTGGGCACAAAATCGTCGATCGGCGTTATGGTAATGACAAGCGTGGCTTGACCGGTGCCGCCATGTCCGTCAGATGCACTGTAGACGACGTCCGGAACGGGGCCATCGTAGTTCGGCTCCGGGACGAAGACGAAGTCTCCATTCGAACCCATCGTGATCGAGCCTACCCCTGGAATCGACGCCGTGTCGCCCGGAAGATAGTTCGCCGGATCGCCGTCTACGCTGAAGCTGGTGACTGTGAGCGGATCGTTGTCGGGATCGCTGTCATTCCCCAGCACGTTACCGGTGATCGTGGTGTCTTCGTTTCCGCTCGCCTGGTCGTCGATAATAATGGGCGCGTCATTGACCGGGGTCACGGTGATGGAGAGCGTGGCGGTGTCCGTGCCGCCGTCGCTGTCGCGCAGCGTATAGGTCGCCGCCGGAACTGAGCCGTTGAAGTTCAGTGCCGGTGTGAACGTGTAGCTGCCGTCGGTGTTGATCACCAGGGAGCCCACCCCGGCCAGCGTCGCCGTTCGGCCTGCCAGATATGTCCTGCCACCGAACGCGAACTGCGTCACGATGAACGTATCGCCATCCGGATCGCTGTCATTGGCAAGCACGCCTCCGGTCAGCACCGTGTCTTCCGCGACGGTCGCGGCATCGTCGTTGGCGATAGGAGCCGGATTCGTCACTGTCCATGTGAAGGTCTGCGTCGTCGACAAGCCGGAGGGATCCGTGGCAGTTACCACGACGATGTAGGGACTCGTATGGCTGGCGTTGTTGGGCAATGTTCCGCTGATCAAACCCGTCGAAGGGTCGATCGACAGGCCGGCAGGCAGGCCAGTCACGGAATAGGTCAGAACGTCGCCATCGACGTCGAAGAAATAGCCTGAGACACTGACCGTAGATACTGTCGTGGCATCAACGCTCGTCTGGTCCGGGATATCCCTGCCGTCGCCATCACCATCGCCGTTGCCGTCGGTATCGATGCCGTCGCCATCGTCCGGATCCGGCGCGTCGTTGACGGGTGTGACCGTGATCCCGAGCGCGGCGGTGTCAACACCGCCCCGGCCGTCCGAGACCGTGTAGGTTGAGGCTGGGGCCGGACCATTGTAGTTGAGCGCCGGCACGAATGTGTAGCTGCCATCGGCATTGATGGTGAGTGCGCCGATGCCGTTGATGGCAGCCGTCTGACCGGGCGTATAGGTCGTCCCGTTGACGCTGAACTGTGTCACGGATAGCGGGCCACCATCGATATCGGTGTCATTGGTCAGCACGTTGCCATTCAGCGTCGTGTCTTCCGGGGTGGTAGCAGTGTCATCGGAGGCGACCGGCGGATCGTTCACCGGCACCATGGTCAGTGTCAGCGTCGAGGTATCGATGCCGCCTGCCCCGTCGGACAAGGTGTAGGTGATGACGGGGATCGCGCCCGTATAATTGGCGACGGGCGTGAACGCGTAGCTTCCATCCGCATTGACGATGATTGTGCCCACCCCGGAGATCAGGTAGCCGCTGCCGATGGCGAAAGGTCCGCTCTGGCCGGCCACGGTGAAGCCTATGACGACGGGCGCACCGCCATCGATGTCGGTCGTGTTGGCCAGCAGCCCGGATGCCGCAGGGACCGTCAATGTCGTATCCTCGGTGACGGCGTTGGTTTCGTCTCCGTCCACAGGCGGATCGTTGACCGGCACCATGGTCAGCGTCAGCGTCGAACTGTCGGTGCCGCCTGCCCCGTCGGAAACGGTGTAGGTGATTACGGGGATTGCGCCAGTGTAATCGGCGACCGGCGTAAACGCATAGCTTCCATCCGCATTGATCGTGATTGTTCCGACCCTGGCGATCAGGTAGCCGCTGCCGATGGCGAAAGGTCCGCTCTGGCCGGCCACGGTGAAGCCGCTGACGCTTGGCGTGCCGCCGTCGATATCGGTGGTATTGGCAAGCAGCCCACCGGCTGCCGGAATCGTGAGCGTCGTATCCTCGGTGACCGAATTTGTCTCGTTGCCGTCGACAGGTGGATCGTTGATCGGCGTGACGTCGAGAGTGAGCGTTCCCGTATCGGTCAGGGCGCCGTCCGATACCGTGTAGGTAGCCACCGGAACCGGGCCGTTGTAATTCGCGGCAGGCACGAACGTGTAGTTGCCATCGGCGTTGATGGTCAGCGCGCCGACGCCGACGATCGTCGCCGCGGTTCCGGCTGCATGGACGGTAGCGTCGCCGGCAATGGTGAACTGCGTCACCGACAGCGAGCCACCATCGATGTCAGTGTCATTGGTCAGCACGTTGCCATTGAGCGTCGTGTCTTCCGGTGTCGTGCCGGTGTCGTCTGCGGCAACCGGCGGATCGTTGATCGGCACCATCGTCAGTGTCAGCGTCGAGGTGTCCGTACCACCTGCTCCGTCCGAAACTGTATAGGTCACGCCGGGAATCGCGCCCGTGTAGTCGGCGACCGGTGCGAAGGAATAGCTGCCATCGGCGTTGATGGTGATCGTCCCGACGCCCGCGATCAGGTAGCCGCTGCCGACCGCGAACGGTCCGGCTTCGCCGGCGACTGTGAAATCGACGACAAGGGGTGCGCCACCATCTATGTCGGTCGTGTTGACCAGCAGCCCCGATGCGGCAGGAACCGTCAGCGTCGTATCCTCCGTGACGGCGTTGGTCTCATTTCCATCGATAGGAGGATCGTTGACTGGCGTCACGGTGATAGAGAGAACCGCCTCCGCAGTCAGCACGCCGTCGGTTACCCTGTAGGTCGCGACCGGACCGGGACCGTTGTAATTGGCGACCGGCACGAACGTGTAGCTGCCGTTGGCATTGATGGTGAGCGTGCCGATGCCGGGTATCGTCGCCGTCGCCCCGGCAAGGAAGCCACCGGATATTCCGGCGACTGAGAACCCCTGGATCGTCAAGGCGTCGCCTTCGGCATCCGTGTCGTTCGACAGCAGACCCGACGCGGCGGAAACCGTCAGCGTCGTATCTTCCGGCGTCGTGCCGGTATCGTCAACGGGAATGGGTGCATCGTTCACCGGCGTGACGTTCAGTGTCAGGGTCGCGGTATCCGTGCCGCCGTTTCCATCTGACGCAGTGTAGGTGGCAATAGGAACCGGGCCATTGTAGTTGGCGGCCGGAACGAAAGTGTAGCTGCCGTCGGCATTGATCGTCAGATCGCCGATGCCGGTGATCGTTGCCGTCGTTCCGGCGGCATGGACGGTCGGGTCGCCTGCAACGGTGAACTGCGCAACAGACAATGTATCGCCATCGATGTCACTATCGTTGCTCAGTACTTCGCCCGTCAGCACCGTGTCCTCAGGCGTCGTCCCGCTATTGTCCGCTGCAACAGGCGCATCGTTCACTGGCGTGACGGTGATCCTCAGTACGGCAGTATCCGTGCCGCCATTGCCGTCGGAAACGGTATAGGTCGCCGGCGGGACCGGGCCATTGTAGTTGGCGACGGGCGTGAAGACGTAGCTTCCATCTGCGTTGATCGTCAGGTTGCCGACGCCGGGAATCGTGGCGATGGTGCCTGGGCCGAAAATGATACCGGCAACCTCGAACTGCGTCACCGACAAGGCGCCGCCGTCGATATCCGTGTCGTTGACGAATAGACCCGAGGCTGCAGGAACCGTCAGCGTGGTGTCCTCGGCCACCGTCGCCGTGTCGTCACTGGCAACCGGAGGATCGTTGACGGGAGTGACGGTGAGCGACAGCGTCGCCGTGTCGGTGAGTGTTCCGTCCGTCATGGCGTAGGTCACGACAGGAACCGGTCCAGTGAAATCCGCTGCGGGCACGAAGGTGTAGCTGCCGTCGGCATTGATCGTCAGCACCCCAATTCCCGCGATGGTCGCCGCCGAACCAGCGGTGAAGCTGCCGGGCACGCCCGCTACTGCAAAACTGGAGATTGCCAGAGCATCGCCGTCCACATCCGTGTCGTTCGACAGCAGGCCGGGCGCAGATACCGACAACGTCGTGTCCTCCGGCGTGCTTCCGGTATCGTCCACCGCGACAGGGCTGTCGTTGACCGGGGTGATGCCGATGGTCAGCGTGGCGGTGGCGGTGCCGCCGTTTCCATCAGACACCGTATAGGTCGCAATCGGGACTGGCCCGTCATAGTCGGCGACCGGCACGAAACTGTAGCTGCCATTCGCATTGATCGTCAGGCGACCTACCGTGGGTATGATGGCCGTCTGGCCCGAAGCGAGGTTGACACCCGCCACCACGAAGCCGGTTATGCTCAGCGTATTGCCATCGACGTCCGTGTCGTTCGTCAGCACGTTGCCGGTCAGGGCGGTGTCTTCCGGCATGGTTCCGCTGTCGTTGACGGCGACCGGCAGATCGTTGACCGGCGTGACGGTGATAGTCAACGTCGCCGTGTCCGACAGCGTGCCATCTGTCGCGGTGTAGGTGGCGACCGGTACCGGGCCAAAGTAGTTCAGCGCCGGCACGAAAGTGTAGCTGCCATCGATGTTGATCGTCAGGGTACCTATGCCGGCAATCGTTGCCGGAGAACCGACAGCATAGACGGTCGGGTCGCCCGCCACGGTAAAATTCACGACAGACAGGCTATCGCCATTGGGATCGACATCATTGGCGAGCACGTTGCCGGTCAGCGTGGTGTCCTCCGGCGTCGTCGCAGCGTCGCTGTTTGCGCCCACCGCATTCGGTGGAATGACATCGATCGTCAGCGTGCCGTCGTCGGACGCAGTGCCGTCCGAAACGGTATAGGTCACATCAGGAACCGGCCCGGTATAGCCGGGCTCGGGCACGAAGGTGTAGCTGCCATCCAGCCTCAGGGTCAGTGCGCCGACGCCGGGGATCGTTGCAGTGTCGCCCGGAGCGTATGTGGTTCCGCCGATCGAAAACCCCGTAATGGTCAGCGCGTCGCCGTCGACATCGGTATCGTTGCCGAGGACATTGCCGTTGAGGTCCGTATCCTGCGTCGTCGTGCCGCTGTCGTCGATCGCGCCAGGCGGATCATTCACCGGCGTAACGTCGAGCGTCAGCGTGCCCGTTACCGTACCGCCATTGCCGTCAGAAAGAATGTAGGTCACATCAGGAACGGGACCTGTGTAATTGGCGGCCGGCACCAGCGTGTAGGTGCCGTCGGGATTGATGGTCACTGTCCCGACGCCGGGGATCGTCGCCGTCGATCCGGCGATGAAAGCGCCGGGTATGCCGGCAACCTCGAATCCGACGATCGTCAGTTGATCGCCGTCCACGTCCGTATCGTTGGCCAGTACGCTGCCACTCAAAGGCGTATCCTCCGGCGTCGTGTTGCTGTCATCAACGGCGACAGGCGGATCATTGACCGGCGTGACCGTAAGGGTCAGCGTGCCTTGATCCGTGCCGCCGTTTCCGTCCGAAACGGTGTAGGTGGCCACCGGAACAGCTCCGTTGTAGTTCGCGTCAGGAACAAACTGATAGCTGCCGTCAGCATCGATAGTCAGCGCGCCGACTCCGGCAATCGTCGCCGTGTCGCCGGCGGTGTAAGTGGTGCCGCCGACTTCGAACGTGGTGATGACGAGCGTGTCGCCGTCGACATCGCTATCGCCGACCAGCAGGCCTGACCCCGCCGGCACCGTCAGCGTCGTGTCCTCCGGCGTTGTGCCCTTCTCGTCATCGGCAACGGGCGGATCGTTCAGCGGGGTAACGTTGAGCCTTAGCACGGCGGTATCCGTCGCCTCGCCGTCCGAGACGGTGTAGGTCACGTCTGGAACCGGGCCGTTGTAACTCGGAGCCGGCGCGAAGACGTAGCTACCATCCGTGTTGATTACCAGCGTACCGACACCGGCGATCGCCGCCGTGGCCCCTGCACCATATGTCTGTCCGCCGATCTCGAAGAACGTCACGGTAAGGGTCGGATCGTCGATGTCGGTATCGTTGCTCAACACATTGCCGGAGACCGGCGTGTTTTCCGGTGTGGTCGCCGCGTCGTCCTGGGCGACGGGCGGGTCATTGACCGGTGTCATCGTCAAGGCCAGCGTCGAGGTATCGGTACCGCCTGCCCCATCGGAAACGGTATAGGTGACCACCGGGATCGGCCCGTCATAGTTGGCGACGGGTGCGAAAGAATAGCTACCATTGGCATTGATGATGACTGTGCCGACACCGGCAATCAGATAGCCTGTTCCGACCACGAATGGCCCTGTCTCTCCGGCAACTGTAAAGCCGCTGATCGTCAGCGGGTCGCCATCGAGGTCACCGGAATTGGCGAGAAGGTCGCCTGCACTGCCATCGGCAACTGTCAGCACCGTATCTTCGGTCACGCTATTCGTCTCGTCGCCATCCACGGGCAGATCGTTGACCGGGATGACATTGATCGTCAGCGTCGCCGTATCGGTGCCGCCCTGGCCGTCCGAGACGGTATAGGTGATGACCGGCACCGGCCCTGCAAAGTTGGCGACCGGTATGAAGCTGTAGCTGCCGTCAGCATTGACGGTCAGTCGGCCCACCCCTGGAATATTGCCCGACTGACCGGCCGAGGCCGTAATGCCGCTGACCGTGAACTGGGTGATGGTCAGCGTATCGCCGTCAACGTCCGTGTCGTTCGCCAGAACGCCCGATCCAGCCGGAACATTGAGCGCCGTGTCCTCGGGCGTCGTTACGGTGTCGTCGGCGGCAACGGGTGCATCGTTCACCGCCGTGATATTGAAGGCAAAGGTGTTGGGGCTCTGGTCGGTATCCCCCCGCCATTTGCAGTGCCGCCGTTGTCCACGACCTGGAATGTGAATGAGCCGATGCCGATACCATTGACATCGGCGGCCGGCTGGAACGTCAGGCTGGGAATGTCCGCCAAGGCAATCGTCTGGCCTGCCGTCACCGCAACGCCACCCAGGAGCAACGTGCCTTCAGCCGCCGGCGGCAACGTGGTGATGATCACCGCCTGCATCGCATCGGCCGGCGTGTCGTTGGGATCGGTGAAGCCGAAGGACGCGGCCGTGAAGGAGAATGCGGTATCCTCGGCAATCGTTGCCGTATCGTCGGTGCCTTCAGGCGCGTCGTTGGCTGGCACGATCGTCAAGGTCAGCGTCGAGCTGTCAGTTCCGCCCGCGCCGTCCGAGACGGTATAGGTGATCACAGGGATCGCACCGACATAGTTCGCGGCCGGCGCGAAGGAATAACTCCCGTTGGCATTGATGGTGATATCCCCTATCCCTGCAATCGTGTAGACGGAGCCGATCACGAAGGGGCCCGTGTGGCCGGCGACCGAGAAGCCGGCAACGGTCAGCGCACCGCCGTCGATATCGGTGGCGTTGTCGAGGAGGTCGCCCGCCGCACCGTCGCCGATCGTCATCACCGTGTCTTCCGCAACGGTATTGGTCTCATCACCATCGACAGGCGGATCGTTGACCGCAGTGATGGAGAGCGTCAGCGTGGCCGTGGCGGCCAGGCCGCCATCCGACAGGGTATAGGTCGCAACCGGCACCGGCCCGTCATAGTTCGCAGCAGGCGTGAAGGTGTAGGCGCCGTCAGCGCCGATCACCAGTGTGCCGACACCTGAAACGTTCGCGGTCTGGCCTGCCGTATAGGTCGTGCCGTCGATCTCGAATTGCGTGACCGACAGCGTGTCTCCATCGGCGTCCGTGTCGTTGGCAATCACGTTGCCTGTTGCCACGCCATCCTCGGCGATGGCGTTGCTGTCTGCGACGCCAACAGGTCCGTCGTTTACGGCAGCGATGGTGACCGTTGCCGTGCTGGTGGCCGAGGTGACCGACGTTGCGTCCGTGGCCGTGAACGAGAACACGCGGCCCGTGTTTGCGCCTCTATTGGTGGGATTGTCGGAACCGTTGTCATATGTGATCGAGCGCACCAGCGTATTGGTGTCGCCGCCACTCGGGATCGTTCCGCCACCGTTGTTGGTGATCGTAAAGGTCCGTGTCGCCGCCGAATAGACGATACTGTAGGTGGTCGCGCCGACGACGACAGTATTCGTGGAGTCGCTTCCAAGAGCCACGGCAAGGCCGCCGAAGGACAGGTGCTCCGCATTTCCGTTCGGTGCAGCGTCCGCGGTGATGGTAATGCTTTGCAGATCCCCGTCGCTGTCGGTGATCGTCGCACCGGCAGGACCGTCTGCCACGATGGAAACAGGTGGCGCGTTTTCGGTGTAGCTCGCGGCAAAATCGCCTGTCGCTCCCAATGCGCCGTCGAGATCGATCGTCGGCGCGGCGAGCAAGGCGGCATAGGCGTAGTCCGTTATGGCCGCAGTCTCGATCGTACCGGTTCGTTGTTCCAGATCCCAGTCGCCCCCAAGTGCGGCAGCGCCCGTGGGATCGATCGATGCGGCGATGTCCGCCTGAGTGATATGGCCAAGAACGGCAGCGGGCTGAAGACCGTCGTTACCTGCCGCGAAGTCGCACCCATAGATGAGAATGTCGCCATCCTTCGACAAAGTATGTCCGATCCCGGTCAGCTCGTCCCGGTACTGGCCTTGCATGGTGTCGGCATCAAGAACTGCGGTCCCGAGGTTCAGGCTCCCTTCGGCACCATGAGAAATGAGGTGGATCGCACCGATATCGCTTTCGCCTTTCAGTATGGCGGCGATCTGCGCGATACCGTCCTTGGCCGAATCGAGCACGTAGATCCGACGGTCGCCGAGATTCGCGGCGATCTGCTGCCAGTCCTTAACGTTGTCCCAGATGAAGACCACTTCCTTGGTGCTGGCATCGGCCGCGTCGGGTGTAACTGCATGGTTACCGCTCGTCGCGTCGTCGCCACGCGGATCGGTCGCGGCCCGATCCGGCGCGACCGAGACATTGTGGTCGGTCGCAGTCACCGCAGACGTATTAGGCCTGGCGGTTTCCATAGGCCTGTCGTTCGCGACTTCGATTGCGGGTGGCTGGTTCGTTTGCTCTATGGGTTCGGCGTTTGCTGGTCCGATGCGCGGGCTGGCTGGCGACAAGGCCTGCCCGACTGAAAGATCGGTTCCGTCCATCTCCTGAATTTTTACCGGAGCATCCACGCCTTTAGAGCCCTCCACTGGAGCATCGACATGCGCCGGCATGACGGGTGCGGGAACGTCCATTGCCGGCGGCTTGGCCAACGCCGTAACTGGCGCAGCCTTCAGAGCCTCGGCGAGATGGCCGCACGAAGGCTCGACAACCGGGGAATGCCCGGCATCCCCGATGGGTTCGTGGTGTGCGGGTGCCTGCGCGGCATGTTCGACGGCAACGACTGCAGCCGCGTCGAAAACCATGCGCGGCTCAAGCGTGCGGATGAGTGGTTTTTTCGACCGGATATGCGGCCGCCCCAGTGCTTCGCGGCTGATACCGCCTTCGACAGGAAAACCGCTGGTCTTGCCAGATTGCTCTCTGAACATCATCACACACCTCGCATCGACCCTTTGGGGTCGCAGACTCCGATGAGAATGCAATTTCTTCGATACGCCTGCGGGGCAGCTCTCCGAACTGACTCCTGATCACATGCTGTATAGGTCGGGCCAACTCAGAAGCCCGATTCTCGGATGACCACAGCAACGGCCCGCCTGAACGTCCTGCTGACAATGCTTTCGGGACTGGCGTCGATCCTCACCACCCCGCGCAAGACAGGCAGGGTGACGGGCTGGTCGGTGTCAGCCGCCATGATGAACTGATACTGCGCTTCCACCGGGACCGCGCCCTTGTCCCTGTCTTCGTTGACGGCGACCGGTCCGCCATTGACGGATGCCAGATAGGGCAGATCCACCACCGCCACTCCTCCGGCGCTGATCGACGCGAGACGAACATCCGTTTTCTTCGTCAACGGCTCGTCCGGAATGAACTGTCCCGACGCATTGGGTTGAACCGCGGCAAGAAGATCCTCCGGCATGTATCCGCGTACCTGGTGTCCGTTGTCGGCGACCACGAGAGCCAGCTCATGGCCCTTGCCGATCCAGCGATCGACATGCAGATCGGGCAGGACGTCCTCCACGACTCCGGCAACGGCCGCCCTCACCGTCAGTTCGCCTTCGAGACGACGCAGGCCCGCCATCTGCTCGTCGAGGCTCGATATCTCCTGTCCGATCACCATCGTAGCGTTACGGTCGAGCTGATCGGCGGCGCGACGGGCCTGGCGCAACGACGCAAGATCGCGGTTGGTGCTGGTCTTCAGGATGTCGAGCCGCAGCCTGGGCGAATCCAGTTCGAACAGGATATCGCCCGGTTCGACACGGACGCCGTCCCGGACCATGATCCGCTTCAATTGCGCAGCGACCGGCATGGCGATCCGCTGGACGGCCACGGGCTCCATGACCGCCGGCATTTCGACGCGATGCGGCCATGGGATCATCATCGCCCCAACGGAGAGAGCAGCGGCTGCAGTGGAGAACCGATAGCGGCGTCGCTGACGAATCCTGTCGCGCATCGACCACCATATCTTGATCTCGCTGGCGATCGGCCTGGCGACGAACCAGAGGATCTCGACGGAAAACAGCAGAATGCCGAGCAGCTTCACCTGCGTCATATGGTAGACGACCAGCGCTATACCGATGAACAGGCCAAGCCGGTAGATGCAGACCGCGATGGCATAGAGAACGACTGTTGCGCGCCGACGCCAGGGCCAATCCTCGGGGCATGGCGCCTGGAGGTCGAAGAGGATCTCCCGGATCGACCAGCGGAAGAGAGCAAAGCCCCTCGGCTGCAGGTTTGAAATCCTCCAATAGTCGCCCAGCAGATAATAACCGTCGAACCGCATCAACGGGCTGAGGTTTATCGCAAGGCTCAGCACCCAGCTCACGGTGGCGATGAAGAAGCAGGCGCTTCTGACGACCCCGTCCGGCAGAAATGCCCATAGGAAAGTCGCGACCGCGGCGATCGCGATCTCGACCATCATGCCCGCCGCGCTGACCAGCATGCGCTGGCGGCGTGACTGCAATCGCCAGGCGTCGGTCACATCGGTATAGAGGACCGGCGCAAGCACGAGAAACGCGACACCCATGGTCGGCACGCGACAGCCGAAATGCTTTGCCATGTAGGCATGGCCGAACTCGTGAAAGATCTTCACAAAGAACAGCGCGAGCACATATCCGGCCGCCCCTTCCAGCGAAAAAAAGAAGAGGAACGTGTGGGAGAACGCATCGAGCTGACGAGACGCCATGAACAGGCCCGCGAGACCGACCAGAAAGACGATGACAATCGCGCCACGTGACGCAAACAGCCGGGCGAAAGGCAAGGTGCTACTGAGGAAGGTGTCGGGTTTGACGAGTGGCACGCGGATGAAAAGGTAGTTGTGCAGCAGCCATGATACGGGGCCGCGACGCCGATCCTGCTGCCGCCTGTAGACGGATTTCCAGCCCGAAACCGGTTCGCATAACAAGCCTGCCTGATCGAGCATCACCGTCAGCTCGTAGAGATCCTCGATCGAGATTTCGTCGCCGAGTTGCGCGTTCAAATCGGCCACCAGCGCGTCGAGGCGCATGTCGCCGTGCCAATGCTGCAATATGCGGTAAGCCCGGTCGTCTATCTCGTGATAGCGGTGCGCCATCGGATCGTAGATCAGCCAKTGCCTCACGGCACTTTCCTGGTCGCCCCGATGCAGGCGCAGATCCTCCCGCAATGCCGGAGCAACGACCGATTCCAATCCTGGTGGAGGTGTGTTCATAGTCCGACCTTCTGACGCATCCAGGTCAGCGGTCGCCGGAAAAGATAATATCCCAGCGGCGCCTTGTCGCTGAACAACTGCGCCGTGCCGCGCACGCCCGGACGAGGCGGAGGCTGACCATCGTCGAACTCGGCATCGACGCGGTAGACGAGCCCCTCGCCTTCCACCATCTGCGCCTGATGGCTGGTTGAAGTGACCTTGGCATTGACCGGGTGCAGCGGGTCTCCATTGAGAAACGCGCGGACCCTCGCGCCCGGCTTGAGATTCAAAACCTCGGCGACCGGAAGGTCGGCTCGCATTTCGACCTTGTTCTCGTCGGCAATTTCCAGGATGCGCTGGCCCGTCACAATAGGCTTGCCGACCCATTCCTTCCGGTCTGCGTAAACGGCAATGCCGTCACGTGGCGCGCGGATCTGTGACTTGTCGAATGTGTCCTGCGCAAAATCGCGCTCGGCGATTTTCAGCTTCAACTCCGCGCGCGCCTGTGCGAGTTCGCGCTTTGCGCTCTCGTCGACGAAGGCGCTCTGCTGCAATTGCCGGAGCTTGGCAACCGCCACGCTCACCTCCTGCTCTGCGACCTGCAACTGGTTGCGCGGAACCGTGTCCACGTAACGGACGACCACGTCGCCTGCGTTCACATTGGAATTCGGAGCAATGACGATCGTGTCGATCACGCCGTCGATCGGCGCGGCAATGACGAAGGGTTCGCGCGCCACCACCTCCATCGGTGCAAGCGCCGTCATCGGCACCGGATAGAACATCGCAGCGATCACAGCAATCGAAAGCGAATAGAGCAAGATTCTGTAGCGCAGACGCATGCGGCGTCGCGGCGGCGTTTGATCGAGAACGACCGCAGCATGTGCGGCCGTGTCTGCGATCCGCGCGCCGATGGCCATGGCACCGTCCGCAAACGGCGTTTCCCCGACGACAAGGACACCGCAATCCGGTTTCGCGTCCCTGAAGCTCAGCGGCAGCCAATATCCTTGAGGAAATGGAAACGTGTGGCCTTCGTCGTCCTCTGCTTCCACGCCTGTCTTCATGGTCAGGGGTGACACCTGTTCCCAGCCAAGTGTTGGTGGATGCCCTCGCACTTCCTTCTCAAGCCAGCGAATGGCCGGCGCGTTGCGATCGATCTCGCCGGTGCCCGATGCCTTCGTCACGCGCGGCCTTCCGGAACGGAGATCCAGGAAGTAGGCGGCGCGGCCGCCAGTCATTCGACGCAACTCGTTGACCAGCAGGACGGAGAGCTCGTCGATACTGCGGCAGCCCCGGATTTCGCCTTCGACCCGCAGCAGGTGACGCAGCGCGACAATGGCATCATCTTGCGCCGGCTGTGCGACAGCGGCAGGCGAAAGCGTCGAGGCAACAGTATCCCTGCCGACATGAACAACCGTCCCTGATGTCGTCTTGATCCTCATGGCGTCGCCTTTTCCGGTCCGGCACGGGCGGCCAGATCCGCGCCGAGGCTCATGCCAGGAAGGACGTCATGGGCGTTCTCGGAGAACGTCGCCATGATCTTGACGGTCTGACTGACCGAATCCACCGTCGGAGCAAGACGTTCCACAGTCGCGCCGTATGTCGTTTCGGTCTCGTCGACGGTAACGTGGAATCCGAGACCCGGCTTGATCCAACGGAGCCACACGGAGGGAACGATCAACTCGATTTCCAGGTGGTCCGTGTTGACGAGCCGCATGAGGGGCTCGCCGGGCTTGGACGTCTCGAATGCCTTTGCACGCATCTCGGCAATCCGTCCACCGAAGGGCGCCACGATCATGCACTCCTCGACCTGGACCGCGAGTGTTTCGGCCTCGGCTTCGGCCTTCTCGTACTTGGCGCGGTTCTGCTCCACGTCAAAACGGCCGACAGCCTTGCGCTTGTCGAGTTCGACGCTGTTGTCGAGGGCGATCTTATTAAACTGCTCCTCGGCGCGGGCCGCCTTGAGCTCTGTTTCATACTTGCCGCAATCGAACCTCATGAGCACGTCGCCTTTCCTGAAACCCTCCCCCTCGCGCCGGGTGTTCTCCAGAATTCTGGCATTGAGCTCCGTGGAGATCAGCGCGTCGTCGATCGCCCGCACCAGACCGCGAACTGGCTCCTTTGAATCCTGAGCGAACCCCACCCCGACGGCGGGCAGAAGCGTGAGGCACGTCCATGGAACGAGGCGAAGAGCGCGGAACACCGCCTCAATTCCCTGGTAAGCGCGCGGAGACCGTCGTCGCGCGCGCGGGTGGCGGCACCGTTGCAGCAACGGCCGGCCCTGATGCGCCGGGCATGGGTGCGACCACATCGGCCCGGGCTATGACGGCGCCAAGATCGCCACGGCCGACCCATGTCTGGCGCAGCGCCGCGCTGATCTGGGAGACGCTCGCCCTGTCGACATCGACGGGCGGAAAGGCGTCCAGGCCGATCGACGCATAGATGTTGGCATAGGCGTTCTGGAGGTTGGCGTAGGCGAGATCGTAGCGGACGTCGGCGACGATCGTATTCATCTCTTCGCGAATGAGGGTCTGCTCGCTCGTCTGCTCGGTCGTCGTGGAGGCGCTGATCTGTTCGAGCAGACGATGCCGTGCGCTCTTCAACTCGCCTGCCGTCGATAGTTCCTGGCGGGCGTGTACGTAGCGGGCGCGGCTCACGTGAACCTGGGTCATGATCGCCATGGTCAAGGCGAGCGAGCGTTGATCGAGCAGGGCCGACTGGGCATCGATCAGCTTCTTCCTTTGCGGGTATTGGAACACCTTGAGCAGGTTCCAGCTCGCCTGAGCGCCCCATCCAAGCCAGTTGTCATTATAGAGAAACGAGTTGGTGCTGACATTCGGCCCGACGAACACGTCTATCCCCGGCAGGACCTCCAGCAGCGCGGCATCGCGCTCCTGCTCGTTGCTGCGCAGACGGTAGGCGACGTCGCGCACTTCCGGTCGGTTCATCATCGCGATCCGGATAAGCTTTCTCGAGTCCACGTCCAGCGGCGGCCGGCCCGCCCCGGACCGCTCTCCGGAGAGGCGGAATTTCGAGTCCGGCGGCACGTTCATCAAAGCCGCAAGCTGGCTGCGCGCGATGCGAAGCTCGCCTTCGATCTGCTGCGCCTCGCGGCGGATCTCGAGGAGCTCCACTTCATAGGTGATGGCAACGACGGGCGACGTCTGTCGTTCGGATGCAAGCGCGCGCGAGTCTGCGATCGCCTTTCGGGTCTTGCTTTGAAGTGAAGTAAGGCGTGAAAGCAGCTTCTCGCTGGCGACAGCCCGCCAATAGGCTGTCCGGACATCCTCTACGATCCGGTTCAGCGCCTTGCGGCGTGCCTCCCGCTGCATCAGAACCTTTTCCGCAGCCTGCTTCGCGCGAACATAGGAAAGGCCGAAGTCGAGAACGTTCCAGCTCAGCGTGATATCGGAATCGAGGATGTTCTTGTCTGAACTCGTCGATGGCTCGAGGGACTGCTGACCGCTCAGAACGGAGAAACTTGAACTTGCCAGCACGTTGCTGCGGCCGGTGTAGCCTGAATTGACAACCAGATTCGGAAGGCCCTGATAACCGGCAAGGGTAAGTTCCCGCAGGTTGACCGCCTCCTGCATCAATTCGACCCGCTGATCGAGATTGTATTTCAGCGCACGGGCAATCGCTTCGTAAACGTCGATTGGACGGCTTACTGGCTCCTGTGCCGAAACCACCCGAGCCATGTTGGTGTCCGCAATGCGGGCAAGTGCATTCTGGTCGAGCGGCTCCGGGGTGACAGCGCATCCGGACATGAAGAGAGCCGCCGAAAGCGAGAGCAAAAATCGTAGGCCCATTCCACACCTGCAAGGTTGAGAAGGCGGTACTCTGAATGCTCGAACCCAATCGCACGAACAGGTGCCAACCGACGCCAAGGCCGCATGCTCGCAACACGAGCGGGTTTCGATCTGACTACCGGGAGTCTCTCATCAAAAAGGCGTAGGCGGCTAGTTGGACCAAAGGCCAATAGACTAGGCACCAAAAAACCACGCTCAGGCACATAATACATTGTTTTTAAATATATTTTTATAAGATGACCCACCCCTAAATCCTTAGGGTTTTTTACTCGCCTCCGCAGCCGCCCGATTGAGGCTCAAGTGCTCCTCGAGAAGGTTATACGCGACGTAGTATTTATAGATGTTGCTGACGTACTGGACGGTCTCCCGGCCGACGATAGCGGCTGCGCCGTTCTCAACATTGCCAAACCAGACGTTTGGATCCAGCCCCAGCTCTGACGCCTTCTTCCGGAACTTGCGGAGGTTTCCCGGTCCGGCATTATAGGCGGCAAAGGCCATGAGCTGGCGATCCTTGGCGGTGATCCCGGGATCGTTGATATAGACCTCGACAAGGTGGCGCAGATACTTTGCGCCCGCTTCGACATTGCGGTCCTCGCTCTTGGCAATGTCCTTGATGCCGACTTCCTTTGCAGCGGCGGTTGCAGGAAGAAGCTGCATGATGCCGACCGCGCCGCGCGGGCTGCGCCTGGACTGGTCAAGCTGCGATTCCTGATAGCCTTGGGCGACCAGCATCAGATAGTCGAACGAGTATTCGCCACCGTATTTCCTGAAGACTTCGACAAGCGTCTGAAACCGCTCGATGTCGGCAGGGGAATAGGCCCTCTTCAGCATCTTGTCGTCCTTGAAGTAGCGCGTCCGCAGCATGTTGCCGAAAGCCGTGCCCACCTTGTGAGTCTCGGCAAACCTGTCGAGCACGGCTTTGAGCTGCGGACTGTTCTTGCGAAGCGCCCATGCGGTCTGGCCGTCCGTCGACACCGCGATATCGGGATGAACAGTCACGTCCGTGAAAACCTTTGACCAGATGTCCGCCTTGTACTGATCGACGATCGTCCATGGCAGCAGTCCGGCATTCACCATCTCCATCAGGTCCTCGTCCTCAAGGTTCTCGTCGATCGGCTTGATGACGATCTCCTGTTTGCCCTCCTGGCGTAACCTGTCATTCATGGCGATCAGATGCTCGTAGTAGCTGCTGGTCTGGCGAACGGCGATCTCCTTTCCGGCAAGATCATCGACGCTCCCGACGGCAGGTGCGGAAGGCCCAGACACCAGAACCTCGCTGGCCTTCGTGTAGATCGGCGCACTGAAATCCACCTGTTCCAACCGCTTCGGCGTGATGGTGAGATTGGCCATGACGATATCGCCCTGCCCTTCGATCAACGCAGGCATCAGGCGGTCGCGGCTGGTGGGGATGAAGGCAACACGGATGCGATCGATCTCCTTCGTCTTGCCCTTGTTCAGTTCCTCTTCCAGTGCGGTGCCGAATTCGACCGCGGTGCCGAACTGACGCCCCTTGTCGAGGAAATAGATGGTCTTGCTGAAGGGCACCAGAATCCTGACCAGCCGCCGCTTGGTCATCCCGTCGAGATCATCCGTGCTGGCCTTCGGAAGGATCGATGGCGCACGCGCACCGGAATTCGCCTGCGAATATGCCAGGGGTGCTGCCACCAGAACGCTCGCCGCAAACAGGCAACCTATGAAGAAGTTGAACATCTTGACCTCGAATCCCTGAGCGATCGTGGCGTGTCAAAGCAGCAGAAGCTTCTTGACGAGCGAGAGGACTTCCTTGAACGGCACGCGTGTCGAAGCGAGAATTGCAAAAGGCAGCAGCGCCGCCGCGGAGACAGGCAGAAGTGCGGCATGGCTCAAAAGCATTGGCGAAAGCTTGCGCGTCAGCTCGTATTGCTTGGTCGGATCGGTGACATCTTCCGGTTCGGATCCGGTCGCTGCAACGGCATTGCTGCCGGTGAGCTTACGCTCGGCCATCCGGTGATACTGAGTCGCCTGGGCACTGAGGCGAGCCATCGACACCTTCTTGAGTTCAAGCAGCGGTCTGGAGAAGGCCGATAGCGGAAAGGCGAACAGGCCGAGGATGATGACCAGCCAGACCACCATCAGAATGGAGATATTCGTCAGCGTCGCCGTCTCCTGCAGCAGGTTCTGCGCCAGCGTCGCGGCAACGGCGCAACTGACGCCGAAAACGGATGTCACGTAGGCGCTTGGGTAATCTGCCAGAAAGCCTATCCCGCCCTTGCCATCCGGATGTGTGGCGACCAGCCGCAGCTCGAGCCACGACAGGCGGCGCAACAGCAGAGACCAGACAAGATGCCGCCACAGCCCGCGGGTCACAAGGAACCAGAACAATGGAATGCTGACGGCGATCGACCACCATCCCGCAAGCGTCACCACGTTACCCGCCGGTTCGGTCATCACCGCCCATGACGGCTTGTCTGTAACATATTGATGCCGGAGCACGACGCAGGCGGCGATGATAGCGATCAGCAGGCAGACGATCTCTGCAACGTTCGAATTCCGTCGCCGCAGCGCGTCATTGACCGCATCGGCAGCACCAGCGAAAGACGATGGCGCGATGACCGGTGCGGAAACCACATGGCGGAGTTCCTCCTGCAACCGCTGCTCGACCTGCTGCTCGGCCAGTACGAAGGCTCCGATGGCGATGACAAACCGCGCCCAGACACTGACATCCGTGAGGTAGGTCAGACCGCCTGACGTGTCGATGGAAAGGCTTTGCGGCAGCCCAAGAAGAAGCGGCCCGCCCCAGGCTATCCCGATGAAAAGCACCGCGCGGCGGCCGGACATCAGCGCATGGTCGTGCAAAAGCTTCAGCCGGCGCTGCAGCTCGTAGAAAGGTCCGCCATGGGACGCGAGAAACTCCTTCGACCGGGGAGCGCCCGCATGCGTATCGTCCATGCAAATCCCCTCGTCCGCGCGAGCGGCTCTAGTCGTCGGTCACTTCCCAGTTGTCGTCTGGATTGAAGGTCCTGATCCCTGCGGCGATCGCGTCGGTGTTCTTGCCCAGGTCGGCCTGGTAGACCGTGCCATTGGCATTCACCATGAAGGTATGGACACCCGTCTCGTCGTAGCGGATCGGCCAGGCGATCAGCCCGAAACCGGCGATCATGTTGCCGTTGATGATGTAGTCGAACTTGCCGCCGGCAATGTTCGGCCCCTGCGCCGCCAGGATGCGGTAGTGGTAACCGAAATATCCCGCCCCAGCCTTCGCTTTCCTGAGAGCCGCATCGGTCTCGAAGGCGGCGCCCGCAGGACTTTCCCCCGCACCGAGATCGGGAGACCAGTAGAGGCCATCCGTCTTGCCATCGCTGCTGATCAGCCGCTGCGCATATTCGAGAACGCCGTCGCCATCATGGTCTTCGGCGGCATATTCCTTCTGCGCATCGACATAGGCGCGCATGGTCGCGATCGCCTGCAGCTCGTTTTCGCCGACGCGGCGGTTGATGATCTCCTCGAAGCCGGCATAGGTATCGAAGGACCATTTGCCGTCTTCGCCCTTGACGATCGGGAACGGCAGCGGCCAGAGCTTGTCGCCGATATCCAGGATTTTGGCGCCGTCGACGTCGCGCACCGTAAGCTGCTTCTTCACGCCGTCACGGATCTCGGCATATGTGTCCATGACGCCCTCGCCCGCCTTGGCCTTGGCGGCATCGAGGCCGAGCAGGCTCGCCAACTTGTCGAAATCGTCGGCGGCGAGCGCTGCCTTGAAGGCATCGACGGCGGCTTCAGGCGTGTCGAATGCCGGCGGATCGGTCTGCGATGCAAAGCCTGCGATGACCGTTCCTTCGGTTGGCTCGGCGGCATTGATGGCCGCCGGAAATGCCGCAAAGCCGGCAAGAGCGACGGTAAAGACCGAGCTCAGGATCATGGTGCGGACTGTCGTGATCATGACTGTCTTCCTTTGCTCGAAGGGTTACCGGCGGCGTCCGCCACCGCGATGGGGAACGGAGCGATGCCCGCCGCCGCCACCGCGTCCGATCGCATGGCCACCTCCCCGGCCGCCACCGGCGCCGATCGCGTGCCCGCCGCCGCGGTTGCCGCCTCCCAAGCTGGGCCTGCTCCCACCGCCCATGGCCAGCCGGCCCCGTTCGGACTGCATCTGTGCCCGTCTGCCATTATCGACATGACCGAGAGCGGATGGCTTCTTCGGGCGGTTGTCGAGGCGCGCCGCGGGCCTCGGCTTTCCTGCCGGGCGGTCGAAACTGGCCTTGCCCGCCAGATTGCCCGCAGGCCTGGCCGACGGCGTGCGCCCGGCAATGCCCTGACCCGGCTTGTTGCCGATCTTCGACGCCATGTCGCGGTTGATCTTGTCGCGATTGATCCGGTCCGCATCGATCTTGCTGTTGCGGATATCCTTGACGCTGACATTGCCGGCCTTGTTGCGGATTGCCATATTGCGGCTGTTTCCGATGGCATTTGCCTTGGCCTTGATGCTGTTGCGGTCGCTCGCCTTGATGCTGTTCTTGATGGAGTTGCGGTCGATCTTGTTGAACTGATCGCGGTCGAACTTGATCTTGCTGCGATCGACGTTCTTCCAGTCGATATCGTTGAAATTGACCTTGCCGTTGATGTTGTTGAAGCAGTGGTCACAGTCGATATCGACATCGCCGCGCCAGCGGCCGCCCCATACACCCCAGTCGTCCCAATCGACCGCTGCCGCCCAGATCGCGCCGGTTACGGCGGCGGCGAAGAAGGGCGCGGTCGGATAGGTGTAGTTCGGATAGTAGTCGGGGTAGTAGCTGATCGGCTGCGGCGCGTAATCCGGCTCGTACAGCATCTCTGGCGCATATTGCGGGACGTAGATCTTCTCGGGGCTTGCCGACTGGATGACGACGTTGTCGTTTTCCTGGACCACCTTGATCTTGTCGTCGGTCTTGATGATGCCATCGGCCACCGCCTTGTCGCGCAATTGCTGGATGGCGATGAGGACATCTTTCTGCTGGTTGGCCAGGGCCTCGCCAAGCGATTGCGTCCAGTCGAGATCGTCGCTCATCATCTTGACGATATCGGGGTAGTTCAAAAGCGAGATCACGCTACCATCCCAGGTATCCTTGGGTTTCAGCTTCGGATTCTTCTTGGCATCATCGAGATAGCGCTGCGCCTCGACGATCTGCAGCGGATAGAGCGAGGCGGACGTCACCAAGGCAACGAGATCGTCGGGATAGAGCGCGATACGCGCGACCAGCACCGCGAGCTCGTCATCCGTCAACGGATCCGCGGCATCGTCCGTGTCTGCCGGCGCGTCGGCGGCCGCGGTCTGCTGCGCCCATGCGCTCTGCAGTTCTCCGGGGACGAACGGAAATCCGCTGAAGGTCAGCAGGAGCGCAACCGCCGTTGCGAGGCGAAGTTCGTAGATCCGCGGCATTTCGGACATCCCCTTGTCGGTCGAGACCCGTTCAGCGACGATGCGCGGCACTGCGCTCGATGCCGGATTGTGGCGAGTGCCGCTGAGGCTGGAGAGCGGGACCTCGCCGAGGCGGCCATATTCGATCCGTGGTCAGGCGAAGTATAGTTGGACCAAGGGCCAACTACTGCCGCAGTCAGGGACGGCTTGATGCCGGCGTTTCGCGCAAGAAGTTGCTTACGTAATAGAAAACCTGATCAGAACAGGAATCAGCCGGGCCGCGCTGACAATAAAGCATACAAGCGAGGTAACTTTTGTTCGGGACTTTTCCGGACCTTGCGTCACGTAGTGCCAATTTGGACACGTACCGTTCCCCAAAACAGACAAGCCCCTCAAGGGCTCGTCCGTATTTTGACTAGGGTTTTCAAGGGCTTAAATGGTCGGGGCGACAGGACTTGAACCTGCGACCCCTTGACCCCCAGTCAAGTGCGCTACCGGGCTGCGCTACGCCCCGACCTGCCTAAACGGCTTGCATCGTTTAGTTTTTCGACGGCTTGAATGCAAGTGGAAAAAGGAGCTCCACCTGCAAAAAGCCGCGGCCTTATTTTGCCGTCGAGAGGACGAGTGCGCCGGGCTTGGCTTCGGCGCGGTAATCCACGTAGCTATCTGTCTCGGCGTGCGGTGTTTCGAATGGCGTTGCGTGGGTAGTGGTGATGACCACGACATCGGCGCCGGCCGCCTCGCCTGCGAGTATTCCTGCGACGGCATCTTCGAACACCAGGCAGCGGGCCGGATCGACGCCGAGGCGCTTGGCGCCGAGGATATAGCATTCGGGGCTCGGCTTGCCGGCCGAGACTTCTTCGCCTGTGACCATCACCTTCGGCAGCGGAATGCCGGCCGCCTTCAGGCGCTTGAAGGCGAGCTCGGCAGGGGCGGAGGTCACGATCGCCCAGCGGTCCTCGGGAAGGCTTTTCACGAAATCGATGGCGCCGGGGATTTCGATGATGCCTTCGACATCTTCCATCTCGGCATCCAGCAGCAGCTTGGCCTCGTGGATCGGATCGACGCCCGGCAGGCCGAGGTTGCGGACCGTATCGGAGGCGCGCACGCCATGCACCGTCTTCATGAAGACCTCAGGCTCCAGGCCGTGGCGCTTTGCCCAGTCGCCCCATACGCGCTCCACGACGGCGATCGAATTCACCAGCGTGCCGTCCATGTCGAACAGGAAGGCGTCATAGTCTTTGCCGAAGATATTGGAATTGGGCACTGCGTATTCCTTGTCTGCTAAATGAGTGGCGGGCCTTGGCGCGGTTAGCCGCTTTGCTTTTCCATTGGCCAGGTATCGGACAGGCGGTATCCTGCGGGATAGGGATCGGACGGATCGAGCATCAGCTGCTGCGTTCCGGTCACCCAGGCGCGGCCGGATATGATCGGCACGATGCCGGGCTTGCCGCCGATATCGGCTTGGGAATCGATCGAGCAATGGAACTCGGAGCCGATGATCGAGCGGCCGGTAAATTTGTCTCCGACCTTCATCTGACCCTTGGCATGAAGAACCGCCATGCGGGCCGAGCAGCCGGTGCCGGTCGGCGAGCGGTCGATCTTGCCGGGGCGGATGGCGACCGCGTTGGCGCCGCTCAAGATGCCGTCCTCGACGACAACGGGGGCGGCAAACTGGCAGAAGGAGATGTGGTCCCAGCCGCTGTTGACGGGATGGACGAAACCGAGCTGTTCGTTGGCAGCCTTGGTGATCTTCATGCCGAGCTCGGCGAGATCACGGGCCTCGTGCGGGGCGATCGAGAAGCCCAGCGCGTGGGCATTGACGATGACGAAGCTGTCGCCGCCATAGGCGGTATCGACGGTAAGCGTGCCGAGCCCCTCGACCTCGAGCTTGGCATCGAGCTTGTCGGCGAAGGAGGCGACGTTCTTGACGCTGATGCGCTCGGCCTTGCCGTTCCTGCACGTGGCCGTAACCTCGATGAGACCGGCCGGCGGCTCGAGGATCATTTTCGTTTCCGGCTCCTGCATCGGGATGATGCCGGTATCGAGCAGCACGGTCGCGACGCAGATGGAATTCGAGCCGGACATCGGCGGCGTGTCTGCCGGCTCCATGATGATCCAGCCCATCTGCGCCTTCGGGTTCTTCGGCGGCACCAGCAAATTCACATGGCGGAAGACGCCGCCGCGCGGCTCGTTGAGCACGAAGTTGCGCAGCGTCTCGTCGCTGGCGATGAAGCGGGACTGGTCCCAGACAGTCTCGCCCGGCGGCGGCGCGACGCCACCGACGATCACATCCCCCACCTCGCCTTCGGCATGGCAGGTAACGACATGGATGACCTTGGATGTTCTCATCGCGCGAGTCCCTCTTGCGGAACCTGTCTATCCGCGGCAGGCGCGATTGCCAAGGTCAGTAAACGGTATCGGGGTGCGTTGCGTTGCGGACATCGGCCAGACCGCGGTTGGCATCCTTGCTGCCGGTCGCAGCAGCCGCCTCGAAGACGCGCGTGGCGTCGCCATACATCTTGAGGTTCAGGTAGCAGTAGCCGCGCAGCACCATCAGGTCGATGGTTTCCTGCTTCAGCTGGGCGCGCTGGTCGAGGAAGATCAGCGTCTCGCGGTAGCGCTTGGCGCCATAGGCCGAAAGCGCCCGGTCAGCCAGGATGGCAACCTGGAGCTCGGCGGCGCGCTGGCGGTTCTGCGGTGCGCGGGTCGCGGCAACGGCGGCGTTGTTGGAAAGGCCGGCACGAAGATAGGCAAGGCTCTGGCCGTAGGCGGCATCTTCGCGGTTCTGGCGAACCGGGCTCTTCAGCGCTGTCTCGAAGGCGCCGATCGCCTCCATCGGGCGGTTCAGGTCCATCAGGCACCAGCCACGGTTCAAAGCATCGCCCGGGTTCAGCATATCGGCGTCAACGGTCGTGGAGCAGCCGCGCGGCTGGCGACCGCCACGTTCGACATTGCGCGTCTGCAGCGGCGGCTCGGCATAATCGGCGACCGGGGCGCGCGGGCGCGGACGGAGTGCAGCCTGCTGCTGTTGAACGGGCTGCTGGTATTGCTGGACCGGCTGATACTGCTGGTATTGTTGCGGCTGCGCCTGCACGGGCTGCACCGGCTGTACGGCTTGTTGCTGAACGGGTGCGACCGCGGCAGGAGCGCCGGTCTGCGGTGCCTCGCCGGGCCCCGGAAGCGGCTGCGATGTGTTCGGCGTCAGCGACGAGGTATCGTCGAGCGTTGCGATACGCTGGGAATGACCGGCCCAGAGACGCTGCACTTCGGCAACGCCTTTGCGGTCGTTCAGCTGCTCGCGGGTGATCGCCAGACCGTAGGCAGACGGCTCGTCATCCGGCTTCCAGCGCAGCGCCGTCTCGAACCAGCGGGCAGCTGTCTGTGGCTGGTTCAGCGAGCGCGCATACCAGCCGAACTGCTGGGCGGTCGGGACATATTTCTGGGCGATGATTTCGGCGGCCATGCGGCCCAGCACATCCTCGCTGAGATTGGCGGGCGGCTGAAGCGCCATGACGTTCGCGGTCGCGGCCAGATAGGTGTCCATGGCGTCCTTGGAGTCCGTGCGCCATTTATACATGACGTCTTCGGCTTCCTGCGGCGCCTTTCTGTCGATGAGGGCCAGCGCCAGACCTTCGGACGCGGATGCGCTGTCTTCCTTGGTGCGGGCGGCGCGGAACCACTTCTCGGCGTCCTCGGCATTCTGGCGGCGCAGCTGATACCAGCCGAGCAACAGCGCATCGGTCGGCTGGCCCTGCGCTTCGGCAAGCCGCTCGACCCGGGAGATATAATCGGGCGCCACCATCAGCTTGTCGTCGGCATTGCCTTCGGCGAGGAAACGGCGGGCCAGATCATCACGGATGGCATCGAATTCGCGGGCGCCGCTGACGGCAGGCTGCTCGAGAGCAAGCAGCGACTGCATCGGCTGGTAAGGCAGAACGGACGCGGCCTTCTGGATCGTCGCCAGGCGCTCCTGCGCATTGGTGCAGTTCTTCAGGATGTAGCTATAGGCATCGACGCCGCGCTGCTGGCGGTCGCTGCTGACGAAGGCTTCGGCAACGCGCCAGAGAACGTCGATATCGCTGCAGGTCAGCAGGCTCGGGGTCGCCGAGCCGATATCGATGACGGTTGCGTATTGCTTGAGATCGGAGGCATTGACCAGCCGGGCCCGCGCTTCGGCAACGTCGAGGCGGTCGAGCAGGTCTGCGGGCGGCTGCCAGGCTGCCTCGGCCGTCTGCCGGTCGGCGATCGCCTTGCGAAGCTCCGCGTAGCGGCCTTCGGAATAGAGCTGCCACATGGTTTCGAGCTGCCTGTCGCCGCTTTGCGGAACGGCGAGCGGATCGGCAGGTGGCACCCAGTTCGGATAGAGCGCCTGGAGACGCGAGATTTCGGCCTGCAGACGCACCTTGTCGCCGCGGCTGGCGAAATAGCGCAGCGCGCTCTCATCGACCTTCGGCTGCGCCTGCGATTGCGGTGCGGATGTCTGCGGCTGCTGCACGGGCTGCGGCGGCGTTTGCTGGGCGGTCTCAACCGGCGTCATCGCTGCGCTGGCGGGCGGCTGAGGCTGCGGTGTTGCGATAACGGGGGCTGGCGCCTGCGCCTGCGCCGTGAGGACGGGTGCTGCGGCCTGCAGACGATCGGTGATTGCCTGGACGTCGATCTTCGGATCGGACGGCGCATCCGGCCCCTTGATCCGCTCCATCAGCATCAGGTTCGGAGCCTTCTCCTCTTCGCCCATCCCGAAACGCTGCTGAAGCGCCGCACGGTCTTTCAGGCCGGTGATGACACCAGCCACCACGACCGCGGCGGAAATTGCAACGAGAGAGGACTTCACAGACACTCCGGATGTTTCTCCCCGACAAAGGCCAGCCCGAGCAGCTGGAGGGTGGACGGATAGTAGAGCGCTGGCGAGAACTGCAAGGCTGATTCTGGCAGCCTTGTGCCATTCACTACACAGGCCACAACATCGTTAACAATTCGATAACCGGCATCGGAAAGCGCGGCTTTCGGTTTACCTGTCGTTAGATCGATGGTGGCCGGAGCACCGTCTACCGTCATCCCCTCCTGCAGCCGGGAGAGCAGCGCCTTGTCGGCAATGCCGGCGCGGGCGAGATAAAGCGGGATGCGAACCGAGTTATAGGCAAACTCGGCATCGAAACCTTCGGCCGGGGCCGGCATGCGCGCCAGGCTCACCCATTCGGCAGGCAGCTTGCGCGGGCCGAACTGCATGGAGCGCAGCAGGGCCAGCCCGTCATCCGTCAGTTTCTGCCACTGATCGGATGGCGCCAGCAGCGCCATCACCGGCAGGGCCTCATAGATCCAGTAGGACGGGTTGATTACCGGGCCATCCTTGCGGCCCGGCGGCATGAAGCCTTCGACGCCCGGCATCAGCAGCGTTCGCCCGCCCGATTGCACGACTGCCTCGGTCAGCAGCGAATGCGCCATCTTGGCGGCGGCCTCGATATAATCAGGCTTGTTCCAGGCCGTGCCTGCCAGTGCCAGGGCATAGGCGATCAAGAGATCGCCGTCAGACGCGTTGTTGGTGTCGGTGACATGCGGCTTGGAGGCAGGGTCCCATTTCCAAACTGCCAGCCCGTCATTGCGCAGCAGCAGTTCAGTGCGGGTGAAATACCAGATCTGCTCGAAATCGGACGGGCTGTTCGCCAGATAGGAAAGCAGCAGGCCATAGCCCTGCCCTTCGCTATGGCTGATATTGCCGTTACCGTTGTCGATGACGCGGCCAGTCTGATCGACGAACTGCGTCTTGTAGGCGGCCCAGGCCTGCGGGGCGACGAGCACCTGCTGAGCGGCCACCGGCTGCCACAGCACGGTGAGCGCGACGGCGCCTGCCATCAGCCGTGCCGCGAGCGCCCTCATTTTCCGCGCCCCAGCCTGCCGAGCATGCTCGATGTGGTAACGCCGATCAGGATCGACAGGACGACGAGGAGGAAAGCGTAGGACAGGATGTTGGTCGACAGCCAGTTGGCGGCGATCAGCCGGTAGTTGGCGATCGTACCGGTCTGCGAGGGAACGAAATCGAAGCGTGTGACCGGCACGCTTTCGACCTTGCCGGTCTTCGACGAATAGGTGGTGATATGGCCGGAGATTTGCGGCCAGTTTGCCTGCGAGGTCAGCGCTTCGGCGCCTTCGCGCAGATCCTTGGCGGATGGTGCGGTGACCAGCGTCCAGGTGCCGCCGCCTTCGGGGCTCGCTCCCTGAGCGACCATCATGGTCGCCACATTCGACGGCGCGAAGACTTCTTCCACGCCGGGCACGAACTGCAGCGAGCTCAGCGAGATGTCGAAGTTGCGGCGCATCCATTCCTGGAAAGCCGTCACCTGACCGCTCCAGGCGCCACCGCTGACCTTCGAGCGCCACTCGTCGAAGGCAGCATTGGTATCCGTCTGCGCTGCCTGGGTGTCGGGCACCGGGCGCCATGAGGCCTGGCTCGCGGTTGCCACATTGACCTGCGACAGCGCGGTCGCCGGAAGCTGCGAGATCGAGCCGATGAAGATCGCGTCGCGATCGCCGATCGTGCTTGGCGATGCAGACGTTTCGATATCGATCGGGTGACCGGCGACGCTCGCCATCTGGCCAAGCAGCGTGGCGGTCGCCGACAGCGTATCGGCATCGGCGCGGTCGATGAACAGCGGCATCGGTCCGGTCAGCCGTCCGTAGGGATAGGCGGTGCCCGCCATCGCCGCGAGATTGGGCCGCTGGCCGACGCGGGCGAAATCCGGCATGTGGAATTCGGTGGTATCGAACAGGGCGAAACGCGGCGTGCTGGCGGCCGTCGAGCCCGGCACGCAGGCGGCATCGTCCTTGGTCTGCAGGATCGCCTCGAGCGCCAGTTCGTTCAGGCCCGGCTTGAAGTGCCGCATGGTCACGCGGATCGGCAGATGGCGCAGGATGCCGCCGCCGGTCGAGGTGATCGGCACGGTCGAGGCGATGTTGCCGTTCACATAGATATCGATATGGCTGCCGGGCAGCACATTCTCGGTATAGGCGGCATCGAGCAGCACCGTCGCCTCGCCATAGGCATTGGCGTAGAAATCGGCGGGAACGGCGACGTTGAAATCGGTCTTGAACCGGCGGCCGGAGAATTCGGTGGTCTTGACGCCGAGCTGCTGGAAGCTGAGGCGGGTATCCTCGAAGAGCAGCGGCGCATCGGGCGCCGTCCAGCGCTGCGTCGTCAGCACGTCGCGGCGAACGGCCGGCGAACGGTCGGTCGGCGACACGATCGTATCGATGGCCGCCGAGATTGCAGGCCAGGACGGACCGCTGATAACCAGCACCGTCGCACCGGTCCGCGGATCGGTGGCGAAGGTAGCGAGCGGGGCAGCCTGAACGGCTGGCGGCAGTGCCGGAAAGTAAGGCGCAAGCTCGGCCGGCGTTCCGACGAGAACACTGAGCTTTCCGGCCCCACCTGCAGGCACCCGGTCGGTGCTGAACGAGAAGGTCTGGTTCGGCATGCCGCTCAGCACAGAGAGGCCCTGGGTCAGCCGCAGCAGCGGCTTGGTGGTGCCCGGCTGTTCGAGCGCCGGGACCAGCAGGTCGAATTCGGTCTTGCCGGCGCCATCGACACCGATCGCGCGGATCGCATCGGTGCTTGAAAGCTTGGCGGCGTCCTGTCCGGCGAAACTGAAATAGGTCTGCGACGGATCGATGTTCGACCAGAGTTCATAGGTAGACTGGATGCTGCAATCGGTGCGGTGGCGCTGATTGGTCTCGAAGGTCAGCAGATTGGCGCCTGGCTGCAAGAGACCGCGCGGCACATCGAAACTGACGGAGGACTGGCTGTCGGGCGACCCGACCTGCTGCTGGCCGACCGGCCGGTTGTTGATCAGCACCGTCAGCTGCGAGGCCTCGGGGGCGACGACGATCGAGTTCTGATAGGCGAAATTGAACTTTGCCGGTGCCGCCGCCTGCTCCGGCGTCAGGTAGACGGTCCAGGACTTGCGGTCGTACTCGCCTTCAAGGCCGAACTTTGCTGCCGGTACGACGTAACGCACGACATTTCCGGCGGCACGCGCAGCCGAGGCCGCATCCGGCGCTGCCGCCTGCTGGGCGGAGGGCGCCTGCGGCGCGGGCTGCTGGACATTGACCGACACGGCAGGAACAGGCACTGCCGGGACCGGCGCCGGCGCTGCGGCCGGTTGCGAAAAGACCGGCGGCGTTGCCGGAACGGCGGCCGTTGGCGCGGCTTGCGCGGGTACTGCCGGGATGGGTGCAGCGGAGACAGGGGCCGCAGGAACGGGTGCCGGCTGTGGCGGAATGGCTGCTGGCTGCTGGGCGGGAAGCGTCAGCCGCGGCACCATTGGCTGCAGCCCCGTCGGGCGTTCACTGGACATGTCGAAAGGTGCAGGCGCCTGGGCGGTCTGCGCATAAGCGATCGCCGAGGCGCTGAGAAGCAGGGCGGAGGCAGCGGCAAGCTTCTTCATCAGCTGTTCGCCTTTGCCGTCTGTTGCTGCTGCTGCGCTTGCTCGCGCTCCGGCCGCATGCTGCGGAAGAAGTAAACCAGGCCGCGGCTCGTCTGATAGAGCGACAGGCCGAGGAACCAGATGGTGCCGCGGATCAGCCCCGGATTGCGGCGGCGGCCCTGTTGGAACTGCGTCCACTGATCGGAATTGGCAAACATCAGGTCGGCGATCAGCCGGTGATCGAGCGCGCTCTTCGGAATGTACTGGCAGCCGACCGCGGTGATATCGCCAGAGGGCTCGATGTTGCGGACGATGAGCGGCAAGGTTTCGAGATCGGCACCGCTATAGGGCCGGAAGCGGATCTCGCCTTCGGCGCCGATCGCCATCAGGTCGAGCTGCTTGTTGAACACATGCAGGCGGGCGCCATGGACCGAAACGTCCTCGATCGAGGCGGTGTACCATTTGCCGTTGACGCCGAGTTCGCAGCGCCGGTTGACGCGCACGCGCCGCGACGAGGAACGCTCGCCACGCTCGGAGACCACACCCAGCGCACAGCCGGCCATGATCAGATTGATGATGTTCCAGCCGCCGACGACGAGCGTCACGTCGGCCTTATAGGGCTCGGCATAGATGCGATAGATGGTGATGATCAACGCGATGATCTGCACCGCGAAAATCACAAAGAACGGACGGCTGATTTCCGACAGTCGGCTGACAGCGATCGATTCGTCCTTCGCCGTCACCTTGAAGGTCGGCTTGCGTGGATTGAGCATGACCGAGACGACGGCGGGAAGCAGGTGCACGGTCTGCACATATTCATAGAGCTCGGAAATCCATGGCCAGCGGAACGAACCATAGAGATAGTTCTGCATCATCAGGTTCACGAGCATGTAGGCCAGCGTATAGGCCAGGAACTCGCCGCCCGATGCGGTGAAAATTTCGAGATCGAAGAACAGGTAAAAGAGCGGCGCGAAGAGGAAGATCGTGCGCGGGAACGGGAAGAGCCAGAACAGCGTCGAGGACATGTAGCAGAGGCGCTGCGGGATCGTCAGGCCGCGCTTCAGGAGCGGGAAGCGGAAGCGCAGGATCTGCATCATGCCCTGCGCCCAGCGGCTGCGCTGGCCGATGAAGCTGGCGAACGTGGCAGGCTGCAGGCCGGCGATCAGCGGCTTGTCGACATAGATCGAGTTCCAGCCGGTGCCATGCAGCGCCAGCGCCGTTTCGCAATCCTCGGTGATGCTGATACCGGAGAAGCCACCCTGGCTTTCCAGCGCCCGGCGGCTGAGAACCGCAGCCGAGCCGCAGAAGAAGGCAGCATTCCACTTGTCGAGACCGCGCTGGATGATGCCGTAGAACATCTCGTTCTCGCTCGGCATGTTGTCGAAGGTGCGCAGGTTGCGCTCGAGCGGATCCGGATTGATGAAGAAGTGCGGCGTCTGGACCAGGAAGAGCTTCGGGTCGTCGTCGAAATAGCCGACCGTTTCCAGCAGGAAGTCGCGCGCCGGGGCGTGGTCGGCATCGAAGACGGCGATCAGCTCGCCGGTCGAGTGCTTCATGCCGTTGTTGAGATTACCGGCCTTGGCATGCTCGTTGCGCTCGCGGGTCAGGTATTTGACGTCGAGGTCTTCGCAGAGCTGCTTCAACTCGTTGTGCCGCGCGGCGGCGGCCTGGGCTTCGACAAGCTTGTTGGAATTGCGCTTCTGCAATGTGCCGCCGTCGTCGAGCAGCCAGACATGCAGCTTGTCGGCCGGATAGTCCATAGCCTTGGCGGCCGCCAGCGTATTGGCGAGCAGATGCGCGTCCTCGTTATAGGACGGGACGAAGACATCGACATGCGGGTGGCGGTCGTTGCGGGCGGCGCGCGACGGGCGTGACGGCAGCGGCGTGGCGACGATGAAGAGGCTGAGCGCCAGCATGGCGACCGAATACATTTCGGCCAGATAGAGAAGCAGACCGGGAATGAAGTTTTCGAGCTGATTGACCGGCGGCAGGGTGTTCGTCGTGCGCCAATAGACATAGCGCAAAACGATTGAGGTACCGAAGGCGAGCGCGATCAGCCGCCAGGTCCCCTCGCCCTTCATCACCTTGATGATCGCCATGATGGTGACCACGGTGATGCTGGCGATGAGCTGCGTCTGCAGATTCACCGGCAGAGTGATCAATGCGATCACGCAGAGCGAGACAACCGCCCATATGAGGATGCTTCGGGCCTTATGCATCGACGTCCCTTCGAAATAACAAAACCGGGCCTGATGGCCCGGGCATGCCCGTCTATCTCCGGCAGGCGGCCGTCATAGCCGCATCGCCTATGCAGTCTGGCGAGGGGACGGCGACACCGCCTGCCCGCGCGGATTGTTGTGCGGGAGCCGCAGGCTGCGCTGGAGCGCCCGGGACGACCACCTGTGAGCTCTGCGCCGGCGCATCCGGAAGCGGCACGCGCGGCCCGACCGGCGCCAGCTGCTGCACCACGGTCTGCGGTGCCGTGGCCGGCTGAGCCGCCACGACGGTGCGCCGCACGGCAACGCGGTTGACGGCCGGTGGTGCGGGCTCATAGCCCAGCGGCATCGACATCTGGCGATAACCGCCATCATCTGGATAGATCGGGCTGCCGGTCCGGCCGAGCGTCGGATCGGCGCCGCGGACATCGCCGTAGGGGTTCCAGATTTCGCCGTTCAGCGTACCGGTGATCGTATAGCCATACATGACGGCCAGCAGCTGCCGCTCGCTGGCGCGGGCATCGCACAGCCGGAGCTTGACCTGGATCATGCCGAAATTGCGCGCCTGGGTATGCGCCGCATGGCTGGACCGGATCTGCTGCCAGCCATAGATACAGGTATCGCCGCCGCGGCTGCGGCCGGAGGCGTAGGAGAACGGTCCGTAGCTGTTTTGCAGGAATGTCGTGTTGCGTGCCATCGCGACGCCGGGCACAGCGCCAAAGGCTTCGCGCGACATCGCGGTTTCGCCGAGCATCTTGTAGCCGGCGCCGCCGGTATCCGGATTGGAACCGCTGGCGCCGAGAAACTGAACCTTGAGAAAGTTCTGACCGGTAACGGAAGACGAGGTAAAGAGCGCCAGCGTCTGCTCGACACCGTTTCCGCGCTTCGTCTCGATGACGCTGACGATCGACGGGCCACCTGGCGGCGGCAGAACAAGCGCCTTTTCGCTGGCCACGGCCTCGGGCGCCGACGGCTGCTTGACGCTGCCGCTCGTCGAGGTACAGCCGGACATGACGCCCGCGACCGCAACGATCGATATCAGATTCAGCAAACGCATGTCAGGGAGCCGCCGTTATCGTCTTTCCTGTTCCCCAGACGGGGAGATTCGCGCGACGGTTTCTCGAATCAACGAGCCGCCCGCATTCAGGATGGAATAAACGACGCTTATGGTTAATCACTTATTAATGGGATACGCAGACTTCGCATGGACAGAAGTTACCCTGGCGATTTCGGACAGCGCCAAGCTGCGGACGAATAATGTTTTTTAGTAACGCCTCAATTACCATTGCCGCGCTTGCTGGTTGAAATGTGCCGACGCCGCACGCACATTGACACATATGCAGGAGGAGATGCGGAGGTTTCCATGAACGCGATCACAGAACGCGCGATGCACGATCCGGTCGCCCCTGACGAGGTCGATGTGCTGCAGGGCGTCTTCGATGCCATCATTTCGGAACGGCGCCTCAACAAGCAGAGCGTCGATGCGCTTCAGGTCGCCCGCGACGTGATCCGCTTCTACTTCGACGGCATTCATGACCATGAGACGCTGCTGGACATGGTGCGCGCGGCGGGCTGAGTGTGGGAACAACGAATATCCAGCAGCGTTTTGATCTCAGCTGGGTAGGAAAAGGAGTTCACACCATGCGCAAGACCATGCTGGCCACGGCCGCCGTACTTCTGACGGTCAGTTCTGCCGCGTTCGCGCAGAGCACTGTCATCGTCACCGATCCCGCACCGACAGGCGCAATCGTGCTTCCGGGACAAGTCCGCACCTATGTGATGGAGCAGCAGGTGCCGTCGGTCGTCTATGATGGCGATGTCGTCGTCGGCACGACGCTGCCTGACACCGTCGAAGTCCACACCGTTCCGGATGCAGATGGCTATGCCTATACGGTGATCAACGATCGCCGCGTGATCGTGGAACCGCAGACGCACCGCGTCATCCAGGTTCTCGAATAACACCTGCAGAAAAGCGCGGGGGCAGATGCTTCCGCGCTTTAGACTTCCGTGGATTGAAATGATTAGCGGACCTGATCGAGCAGGCGCTTGCATTCCAGGAGATCGTAGAGTGCTTCCTGAAGCAGCGCCCGGTCTTCTTTGCCGACGCTGGATTTGCCGATCGATACGTCGGCCTGTTCGTCCTCGCCGCTGACGAAATTGAAGAAGCGGCGCGTAATTGGCGCTTTGGCACGCCCGACCAACTGATCCTCGTCGGCCATGCAGACCCGTGGCTCGGATGAGGCCCCTGCTCCATCCTTGGAACTCGCAGCCAGCGCCTCGACGCTCGCCAGATCGCCATGGGCGACCGAGACCACGAACTTGTTGCCATTGGTCTTCAGGAGTTTCTGCACACCCTTGATCGTATAGCCATGATCGTAAAGCAGATGCCGGATGCCCTTCAGCAGATCAACATCCTCAGGACGATAATAGCGTCGCCCACCGCCGCGCTTCATCGGCTTTATCTGCGGAAAACGGGTTTCCCAGAAGCGCAAGACGTGCTGCGGCAGATCAAGGTCATCCGCAACTTCGCTGATGGTTCGAAAAGCATCAGGGCTCTTGTCCAACGTCCTACTCCCTACGCGACCTCGGTGGCGGTCCAATCCGCGACTCATCATATTTCAACGGTTTGAAGCGTCGAATTCAAGTCACGTCTTCGCGTTCCCACAGATCGCGGGCAATGACATCAATGATTTATCGATTATGCACAGTGCCCGGGATGGGCTCAGGAGGCCGGATTGACGGGCTTCTGCTTCACCTTGCGAAGCGTATGCGCCTTGAGAATCCGGGTCTTCAGGACGTTTGACGCCTTGAAGGTCATGACGCGGCGGGGTGAAATCGGCACTTCTTCGCCGGTCTTCGGATTGCGGCCGATGCGCTCGTTCTTGTCGCGGACCTGGAATGTCGCGAAAGACGAAAGCTTGACGGTCTCGCCGCGGACGATGGCGTTGCAGATCTCGTCGATCACGGTTTCGACAAGCTCGGCGGATTCCGTTCGCGAGAGGCCTACCTTCCGGAAAACCGATTCCGCCAGGTCTGCTCGCGTCACTGTCTTTCCGGTCATGGTTTCCCCGCCCAAACTACAAAATATCTTATGAAAGCGAACAAAGACTATTTGTCTTGTGCCTTACGGTCAAGCTCTTGTTCGTCGCCAGTTTTTCGCGATTTATGCCGTTACCAGCGCAGCAATACGGCGCCCCATGTGAAGCCGCCGCCCATGGCCTCCAGCATCACCAGATCGCCCTTCTTGATACGGCCGTCACCGGCCGCGACGGCGAGCGCCAACGGAATGGAAGCCGCCGAGGTGTTGCCATGGAGATCGACGGTAACGACGACTTTTTCTGGGGCAATGTTCAGCTTCTTGGCCGAACCGTCGATGATGCGCCGATTTGCCTGGTGGGGGACCAGCCAATCGAGATCGTCAGACGTGGTGCCGGTCGCCTCGAAGGCTGCGGTAATGACGTCGGTGATCATGCCGACCGCATATTTAAAGACCTCGCGGCCTTCCATGCGCAGTTTGCCGACAGTGCTGGTGCTCGACGGGCCGCCATCGACGAAAAGCTTGTCCTTGTGGGAGCCGTCGGAGCGCAGATGCGCGGTCAGAACGCCGCGGTCCGAGGTCTTGCCCTCGCCTTCTGAGGCCTCCAGCACGATCGCGCCGGCACCATCGCCGAACAGAACGCAGGTGGTGCGATCGTTCCAATCGAGAATGCGGGAGAAGGTTTCGGCGCCAATGACCAGCACACGCTTGGCAAGGCCGCCACGGATATAGGCGTCCGCCGTCGTCACCGCATAAACAAAGCCGGTGCAGACAGCCTGAACGTCGAAAGCGAAGCCATGGCTCATACCGAGACGGTTCTGGATGTTGACGGCGGTCGCGGGAAACGTGTTGTCCGGCGTCGAGGTGGCACAGATGATGAGATCGATGTCGGCAGGCGTCAGGCCTGCATTGTCGAGCGCGGCACGGGCTGCAGCCTCGCCGAGCGACGAGGTCGTCTCGCCCTCGCCTGCAACGTAGCGCTGGCGGATGCCGGTGCGCTGGACGATCCACTCGTCCGACGTATCGACAACGTCCTCCATGTCACGATTGGTCATTACGCGTTTCGGAAGTGCGGATCCGAACCCGCGAACCACTGAACGGATCATACTTGCTAAACCCCGTCGCTCACGCAGCTTCCGGCCCGATCGGGGGCAGCCGCTTGGCGTGATATTTCTTAAGATCGTTTTCTATTTTCTGATTGAGGCCATTCTTGGCCATGTCGTAACCGACTTCGATCGCGGCAGCGATGCCTTCGGCGTTGGCGCCGCCATGGCTCTTGATGACGATGCCGTTGAGACCGAGGAACACGCCGCCATTGACCTTGCTCGGGTCCATCTTCTCGCGGAGGAGATCGAAGGCGCTCTTGGCAAGCAGATAGCCGATCCTGGCCATCAGCGTGCGCGACATCGCCTCGCGCAGCAGCGTGCTGATCTGCTTGGCGGTGCCTTCCGCCGTCTTCAGGGCGATATTGCCGGAGAAACCCTCGGTGACGACAACGTCGACCGTGCCCTTGCCGATATCGTTGCCCTCAACGAAGCCGGAATATTCGAGCGACTCGATTCCCGCTTCGCGAAGCAGGCGGCCGGCTTCCTTGACTTCGTCCTGACCCTTGACCTCTTCAACGCCGACATTCAGCAGACCGACCGTCGGGCGTTCGAGATCGAAGAGCGCACGCGCCATGGCGCCGCCCATCAGAGCGAAATCCATCAGCTGCTGCGCGTCCGCGCCGATCGTGGCGCCAACATCGAGAACGATGCTTTCGCCGCGCAGCGTCGGCCAGATCGCGGCAATCGCCGGACGCTCGATATTGGCCATCGTCCGCAGACAGAATTTCGACATGGCCATCAGCGCGCCGGTATTGCCGGCCGAAACCGCAACATCGGCCTCACCGGTCTTTACGGCCTCGATGGATCGCCACATGGTCGAGACATAGCGGCCGCGGCGCAGCGCCTGGCTGGGCTTCTCGTCCATGCGGACGGCAAGCTCGCAGTCATGGAAAACAGATTTCTCGCGGAGTTTGGGAAAATTCGCCAGAACCGGATCGCACTGCTCTTTCAACCCGTAGAAAGCGAAGGAGATATCCGGATGCCGCTCCAATGCCTTTGCGGCACCTGGGATGACAACCTGGGGACCAAAGTCGCCACCCATGAGGTCGAGAGAAATTCTAATCACGCGTCCCTGATCCTTCTTTTCGCCGGGGAGGCGAAATTTCGGCCAAAATACCGGTTTTCGTAACGCTTACAACTCAAATATGTCAAATACCCAACGGGTATTCAGTCCTTCTTCCAGTCTTTCAGCGCAGCGAAGGGCGAAGGCTTCTTGTCCTTCTGGCCGTCATCTTCGATGTGTCCGGAAAACTCGATGCCAGCCTTGCGGGGATAGGGATCGATTGCCAGGGCGGCAAATTCGGTCACCACGGCGCCTGCATCGATACTGTCGCCGACGAAGGCTTCCGGCAGATCGGGACCATCCGGGTCCAGTACCATCTCGCCGGCATCATTGGCCGGGCGGCGGGCAAGCTTGGAATTTTCAGGCACGAAGATCTGCTCGAACTGCTCGTCGATATCAGAGGGCACCGGTTCGAGCGTGACGACGCAGGCCTGAACGATCTTGGCTCGCACCCTGCCCTTGACGCGGATGCCGTCTTTTTTCCAGCGGTTGATCTGCAGCTCGGCGCGCAGCTCGTCGACCGCCAGGATATCCCAGCTTTCGGCAAGCGCCTTGCGCTCCTTCTCGTCCGCCTCAAGGCGAACCTCGACGGGGTTGGCCGAGACATGGCCAACCTTCACGAGGTAGGAAAAGGGAATGGCGTCATCCTGATGTTTCATTACGTCCTCCTCAGGCCGCTTCCGGCAGCGTTGCCGAACCGGTGGCGATCTGGTCTTCGGATTGTCCGGACAGAGCAGCTTCCGCCTTGAACATCCAGCCGCTCAGTGCGCTCATATCTGCCGGGGCTTCCGCCTTCGGGTGGATATTGCGAGACAATGCCGTGGCAAGCTCCTCGCTATTTCCTGCATCCATCGCCTTCGAATAGGCTTCGAGACGGCCATAGAACATGCCGGCGAGTTTTTTCATGCGCTTCGGCACGCTGTTGTCGCCGATACCGAGCTCGCGGATCGAATAGTCGATATCCTGAAAGAAGGCATCGACGATCTCCTGGGCGATCTCCTGACCGCTGGTTCCCGATGCCCGGGTGCGGCGGAAGAACAGGATCATCACCAGCGACAGCATCTCGAAACGGCCCATGACCGTGTCGGGCACATTCATCGTCTCATAGAGTTCGGGCATACGGGCCGCAGCCGTCAGCGTCGAATACTGCCGTTCGACGATCGCCTGATTGTTGTTTTTCTTACGAAAGAGCCCGAAGATCATTGTTTTTTCCGGAAATGCCTCATTCTTCACGCGGAGTTGCGTGGGCCGTGTTGCATGAATTCGAAAGCTGGTTTACCGAAGCAGGCGCGAATTGCAATGCCGAAGGTGGCCACTTTCGGGACAGCGCCCTTTCAGGGCTGCGACGCGGCGAATTGGGAGAATTCGACCCCGGAAAGGCCACAAAGGTTTTGCATCAGCGGTGCTCAAGCATGGCCCAAAGCCGCCTACTGATACTCAAGGGGAGTAGATGTCGTTGAAGAAACGGTATTTCAAGTCTGACGTAAAGTTCTTCAGCAGCGCGGCCATTGCGATCATGATTGCTTCAGCGGGACTGACAGGTTGCCAGACCGGCACCGTGCTGAACGGCGGCTATGTCGTCGATGCGGAGTCGCTCAACCTCGTCCCCGAGGGCTCTAGCCGCGAGCAGGTCCTGCTTTCGCTCGGCACGCCTTCCACAACCGCGACCTTCGACAACGAAGTCTTCTATTATATCTCGCAGCGCCGCACGCGCTCCGTCGCCTTCCAGAAGCTGAAGGTGGTGGACCAGACGGTTCTCGCCATCTATTTCGACAAGGATGGCGTCGTGGCGCGGCGCGCCAACTACACGCTCCAGGACGGCAAGGTGTTCGACACGATCTCGCGCGTCACGCCGACCGGCGGCCGCGAACTCACCTTCCTGCAGCAGGTTCTCTCGGGTGGCGCAGGCAGCGCGGCAAAAAGCCTGTTCGGCACACCGGATGGCAATCCTCAGAACCCGGCAAGTATCAAGTAAGACTGCGATTGCAGGAACAATTAAGAAACCCGCCGGATCGCTCCGGCGGGTTTCTTCGTTTCAGGCTATCGCCTCCCCTTACATGCCGGCGAGGATCGCAAGCAGCAGAAGTGCGACGATATTGGTGATCTTGATCGCCGGGTTGACGGCCGGACCAGCGGTGTCCTTGTAGGGGTCGCCGACGGTATCGCCGGTGACGGATGCCTTATGGGCTTCAGAACCCTTCATGTGGCGGTTGCCGTCCTTATCGACGAAGCCGTCTTCGAAGGACTTCTTGGCGTTGTCCCATGCGCCGCCGCCCGAAGTCATCGAGATGGCGACGAAGAGGCCGTTGATGATCACGCCGAGCAGCGAAGCGCCGAGCGCGGCGAAGGCCGAGGCCTTAGAGCCGGAGATCAAGAGAACGCCGAAGTAGACGACGATGGGCGCCAGAACCGGCAGCAGCGAGGGGATGATCATCTCGCGGATTGCCGCCTTGGTCAGAAGGTCAACGGCGCGGCCGTAATCCGGCTTTTCCGTGCCCTGCATGATGCCCGGCTTTTCGCGGAACTGCTTGCGCACTTCCTCGACGATTGCGCCCGCCGCGCGGCCGACGGCCGTCATGGCGATACCGCCGAACAGATACGGGATCAGGCCGCCGAACAGCAGACCGGCAACAACGTAAGGGTTCGACAGATCGAAGGAGATCGTGCCGATGCCTGCGAAATACGGATACTGGTCGCCATGGGCGGCGAAGTATTGCAGGTCGTTGGCATAGGCGGCGAACAGCACCAGCGCCCCGAGACCGGCAGAACCGATCGCGTAGCCCTTGGTGACGGCCTTCGTCGTATTGCCGACGGCGTCGAGCGCGTCGGTCGACTTGCGCACTTCAGGCGGCAGATGCGCCATTTCGGCGATGCCGCCGGCATTGTCGGTGACCGGACCGAAGGCATCGAGCGCCACGATCATACCGGCAAGGCCGAGCATCGAGGTGACTGCGATACCGGTGCCGAACAGGCCGCCGAACTGGTAGGTCGCCAGGATGCCACCGACGATGACGATGGCGGGAAGCGCCGTCGATTCCAGCGAGACCGCAAGGCCCTGGATGACATTGGTGCCGTGACCGGTCACCGATGCCTGGGCGATCGAGACGACGGGGCGCTTGCCTGTACCTGTATAGTACTCGGTGATAACGACGATCAACGCCGTGACCACAAGACCGACCAAACCGCAAATGAAGAGGTTCGTGCCGGTGATCTCATGTCCGGCAACGGTGCCGAGCGAGCCCCAGCCAACGGTCAGCGATGTGGCAATACCGAGACCGACGATCGACAGCAGGCCGGTGACGATCAGGCCCTTGTAGAGAGCTCCCATGATCGAACCGTTCGAGCCGAGCTTGACGAAGAAGGTGCCGATGATCGAGGTGATGATGCAGACGCCGCAGATCGCCAGCGGATAGATCATCGCCGACTGCAGGATCGGCGCACCGGCAAAGAAGATCGCCGCCAGAACCATCGTCGCGACCACAGAGACCGCATAGGTCTCGAACAGGTCGGCCGCCATGCCTGCGCAGTCACCGACATTGTCACCGACGTTATCGGCGATCGTGGCCGGGTTGCGCGGATCATCTTCCGGGATACCCGCTTCCACTTTACCGACGAGGTCGCCGCCGACGTCAGCACCCTTGGTGAAGATACCGCCGCCGAGACGGGCGAAGATCGAGATCAGCGATGCACCGAAGCCGAGCGACACAAGCGCATCGATGACCTCGCGCGATCCGGATTCATGACCGAGAATGCCTGTCAGGACGTAATAATAGATCGACAYGCCGAGCAGCGCGAGACCGGCAACGAGCATACCTGTGATGGCGCCGGACTTGAAGGCGATATCGAGGCCAGCCGCGAGGCTGTGGGAGGCGGCCTGAGCCGTGCGCACGTTGGCGCGGACGGAAACGTGCATGCCGATGAAACCGGCAGCGCCTGAAAGCACGGCGCCGATCAGAAAGCCGATCGCGGCCGTTCCGGAGAGAAGCAGCCATGCTGCAATGAAGACAACGATGCCGACGACCGAAATCGCCTTGTACTGACGCGTGAGATAGGCCTGTGCGCCTTCGCGGATATAGCCCGCGATTTCTTGCATGCGGCTATTACCCTGATCGGCGGCCAGCACCGAACGGGTCGTCCAGATGGCGTAGACCACCGAGAGCAGACCGCATGCGATTACGCATAAAAGAATGTTCATTTCGCTCTTTCCTCCAAAAGTGCTGCCGGTGCACTTCTCCGCCCCGACCACGAACGCAGCCGAATCGTCTTCTCTCCTCAGAAACGCTCTAGCTTTGCGTGCGGAGATTGCTTGGTGGAAAACACGACGTCAAGACCGCAGAGGCTAAAACCCTTGCAGCACAACGGATTGAGAGATTTGGTCCGATAGAAGGCGCGAAGCCTATTTCCGCGTGTCGCCGCGTACCTGCTTGGCGATGCGGTCGAGGACGGCGTTGACGAGCTTGGGCTCATCATCCTCGAAGAACGCCTGGGCGATCTCCATATACTCGGTGACGATGACGGCGACAGGCACGTCCTTGCGGTCGGTCAGCTCGAAAACGCCGGCGCGCAGGATGGCACGTACCGTGCTGTCGAGGCGCGACAGCGCCCAGTCGTCCTGCAGGGCGGACGCGATCAGCGGGTCGAGGCGCAGCTGTTCACGCACGACGCCCGAGACGATGGAGCGGAACCACGACGGATCGGCCTTGAGATAGGTTTCGCCGTCGATTTCCTGGCCGAGGCGATGCGCCTCGTATTCGGCGACGATTTCCAGAACGCCGGTACCGCCGATATCCATCTGATAGAGCGCCTGAACGGCAGCAAGACGCGCAGCGCCCCGCTGGTTTGCCGCCTTTACCTGACGCTCCGGAGTTTCATTGCTCATTCAAGCCCACCCAGTTTCTTCTTCAGCTCGATCATCGTGAGAGCTGCACGGGCGGCAAAACCGCCCTTGTCCTTGTCGGAGCGGCGGACGCGTGCCCAAGCCTGCTCGTCGTTTTCAACCGTCAGAATGCCGTTGCCGATGGCAAGCGACTCGCTGACGGCGAGATCCATCAATGCGCGCGACGACTCATTGGAGACGATATCGAAATGATAGGTTTCGCCGCGAATGACCATGCCGAGGGCGACAAAGCCATCATACAGCACGCCACCATTATCTGCGCCGTCGAGCGCCATGGCAATCGCCGCCGGAATTTCCAGCGCGCCGGGAACCGTCACCACGTCGAAGGTCGCGCCGGCTTCCTTCAGCGCGAAGCTCGCACCTTCGAGGAGTGCGTCAGCCATGTCGTCGTAGAAGCGTGCTTCAACGATCAAAATGTGGGGAGCATCGGCCCGCGCCATGTGTCACCTTCGGTTTTAGAGAACTCGCCATGCGGCAGGCCGCGGTCAAAACATGCCTTCGCGCGAATGGCAAGCAAATTCCGATCATGGCTGAAATGCAAAACCTGAAATCCTTGCAAGTGCATAGAACAAAGCCATGCTGCAGCGCATCAACATGCGCTTTCCACCGCCCCGAATAAGGCATAAAAAAGGCAAGGAAGATGAAGAATAATTAACGCGATTTCAGTGACTTAGGCCATTGAAGCAACGGCTTTGGCGCCCCAATTCCTTTCTCGTAACGCCGACGATCCCCTGCACGACAGCCGACCGTCCGGGCAGATGAAAGGATACTACCATGAACCGCGTTGCCAAACTCGCCATCGTTTCCGCTCTCTCCTCCCTCGCCTTTGCCGGCGTCAGCCGTGCGGAAAGCCTTGGGATGAACTCCGCCCCCGGCATCGAGCAGACCCTGCGCTCGTTCCAGGGCAACTTCGCCGTCCAGCAATATCAGGACTGGCGCAACATCGACAGCATGGACCAGTTCGGCCCGCGCTCGGCCCCGATCCGCGATGCTCAGGAAGTCCATCAGATCCAGGCCTCGATCGACGCCAACAGGAGCCTCACCCGAAAGCTTGCTGACCAGGGCATCAGCGTCAACAACGTCATCAACGTCGAACAGGCGGCCGATGGCAGCCTGACGATCTTCACCGATTGACATCAACCACGACCAGGGAAAGGCGGCGTGCTGAGCGCCGCCTTTCCCTATATCTCTATTCCTGCTCTTGAAAACCACTGCCGAATGATGGTCTGTTGCCCGCCAAGGGAGACAAAACATGCCATCAGAAAAGACGACACCGGTTATCAACCCGGCCACCCTTCAGCTCGATCATTGGACACAAGGCACGCTTTACGAAAGCACCGATATTTCCTTCGGCAAGCTTCTCGGCCTTTCCAATCTCGGCATCAGCTATAATGAAGTGCCTCCGGGCAAATCGGGTTGCCCCTTCCACAATCATCATGTCGAAGATGAACTGTTCATCGTTCTCTCAGGAAGCGGCGAATACCGCTTCGGAGCGGAACGGCATGCGATCTCCAAGGGATCGGTGCTCGGCGCGCCTGCCGGCGGTCCCGAGACGGCACATCAGATCCTCAATACCGGCAGCGAACCGCTGATCTACATGGGCGTCTCGACCATGTCGCCGACGGAGATCGTCGAATATCCCGACTCAGGGAAGTTCCTGGCCAAGACCCGCAAGGATGGCGGCTACCCGAGCTTCCGGGTCATCGGCCGCACCGATGAGAGCCTGGACTATTGGCATAACGAGCCTGGCGCATAAAAACAGAAAGCGATTTTCGATGTTGAATATTCCGACGATCGAGACGGAGCGCCTGATCCTGCGCCCGCACCGCAAGACCGATTTCGAAGCCTACGTCACCTTCTGGGCTGACGAGGACGTGGTGCGCCACATCACCGGCGTGCCGAGCACACGCGAACAGACCTGGGCGCGGCTGCTGCGCGCCACCGGCATGTGGCACCATATGGGCTTCGGCTTCCTGGCCATCGAGGAAAAGGAAAGCGGCCGCTTCGTCGGCGAATGCGGCTTTCTCGAAACCCGCCGCGAGATGACGCCGTCGATCGAGGGCACGCTGGAGACCGGCTGGGCGCTCTCGCCGAACTTCCATGGCCGCGGCTATGCGAGCGAAGCGCTGCAGGCGATGATCGCCTGGGCCGAGCAGCGCTTTCCTGACATGGAGATGACCTGCATCATCTCGCCGGAAAACGCGCCGTCGATCCGACTTGCGGGAAAGCTCGGTTTCCGCGAAGTGACGCGTAGCGATTACAACGGTGAGATCATTCTGTTTTCGCGGACGGGAACTCTGCCAGCCTAGCGGCATAACGAGCCATGGTATCGACTTCGAAATTGACGAAGTCGCCCGCCTTGCGCTCGCCCCAGGTGGTCACTTCGAGCGTGTGGCGGATCAACAGCACGTCGAAATCGGTGCCATCGACAGCATTGACGGTCAGCGAGGTGCCATCGAGGGCGATCGAGCCCTTGGGGGCGACGAATTTCGCCAGATGTTCGGGCGCCCGCAGGCGATAGCGGGTGGCGTCACCTTCGGCGGTTACCGAGAGGATTTCGGCCTTGCCATCGACATGGCCGGAAACGATATGGCCGCCGAGTTCATCGCCGATCTTCAGCGAGCGCTCGAGATTGACCCGGCTGCCTTCTTTCCAGGTAGCGATCGTCGTCAGCCGCAGCGCCTCCTCCCAGGCCTCGACCTCGAACCAGCGGCCATTGCTGCCTTCGGCGGGCAATCCCGTGACTGTCAGGCAGACGCCGGAATGCGAGATCGATGCGCCCATGTCGATGGTCGCCGGATCGTAGCTGGTGGCGACGCGCAGCTTGACGCCCTCGTTCATCGCGGAAACGGATTCGATCCTGCCCATATCGGTAACAATGCCGGTGAACATCAAAGCTCTCTTTCGTATTCGTCCATTCGGTCGGGCCCGAATGCAAATGTGCCCCTCAGGGCGAAACCGGATGGCATATCGGTCTTCGTCACCGGCGATTCAATACCGTCAGTGCCGATCACGACGTCACCCTGGTACAGCTGGATGCGATCGACGAGGCCGGCATCGAGGAAAAGTCTTGCGGTCCTGGCGCCGCCTTCGACGATCAGCGAGGAGATGCCGCGGGAGGCGAGCGCCGGGAGCAGGACTTCCGGGTGGTAGGGATTGCAGTAGAGGATTTCGATGCCGAGAGCTTCGAGGGCGGTGCGGCGGGAGTCCAACTCGCTGGTGTCGGTGGTTGGGTTACCCCCCTCTGCCCAGCCAATCTCCCCCACAAGGGGGGAGATTGGCTGGGCGGACCCACTCGCTCCGACATGAAACGCATCGGAAGACGGATGCTCCGGGTCGATCTCCCCCCTTGTGGGGGAGATGTCCGGCAGGACAGAGGGGGGTGATCCCTCAACATCCGCCAAATCGGATAGCTCTTCCCTCGCCACCACAATCACCGGCACATCCCGCGCCGTCCGCGCCAGCTTGCCGGTCACCGGCAGCGACAGCGCCGGATCGAGCACGATCCGCACCGGCGAACGGGTTTCCTGCCCGGCAATCCGCACCGTCAGTTCCGGATCGTCGGCAATCGCCGTGCCGATGCCGATCAATATCGCATCCGATTCCGCCCTGAGCTTCTGAACCGCGGCGCGCGCGGCCGGCCCGGTAATCGCCACCTGCCCCGCGCCCCGCCGGCCGATCATGCCGTCGGCGGAAACCGCAAGCTTGAGAGTCACATAGGGCCGCTTCTTCGTCTGGCGTGTGAGATAGGCGGCGAGTGAGCGCCTGCCCTCCTCTTCCAGAACGCCGGTATCGACCGCAATCCCGGCATCCTCGAGCATGGCGATGCCGCGGCCGGACACGCGCTCGTCGGGATCGGTGACGCTGATCACCACACGGGAGACGCCCGCCGCAATCAGCGAATTGGCGCAAGGCGGTGTCTTGCCGAAATGCGAGCAAGGTTCGAGCGTCACATAGGCGGTGGCGCCCTCGGCGCGGCTGCCTGCCTCGGCCAGCGCCTGCGGCTCGGCATGCGGGCGGCCGCCAATCGCCGTGGTGCCGCGCCCGACGATCTCGCCATCCTTGACGACGACGCAGCCGACCGACGGGTTGGTCGACGTCTGGCCAAGATGCAAAAGGCCGAGGCGGATCGCCTCGGCCATATAGCGTTCGTCATCTGTCGAAGTGCTCATCGCTCAGCTGTCCAGCGTATCGCGGCCGATCTTGGCGTTGATCTCCGAGATGACCTTTTCGAAATCCTCGGCATGCGAGAAATCGCGGTAGACGGATGCATAGCGGACGAAGCCGACGTCATCCAGGCTCTTCAGCGCCTCCAGCACCTGCAGGCCGATGGCCTCGGAGCTGATTTCCACTTCGCCCGAACTTTCGAGACGGCGGACGATTCCGGAGACGGCCCGCTCGATCCTGTCGCGATCGACCGGGCGCTTGCGCAGCGCGATCTCGAAGGAGCGAACCAGCTTGTCGCGGTCGAAAGGCACCTTGCGGCCGGTCTTCTTGACGACCATCAGCTCGCGCAGCTGCACGCGCTCGAAGGTCGTGAAGCGGCCACCGCAATCAGGACAGATACGCCTGCGGCGGATGGACGTATTGTCCTCCGCCGGGCGTGAATCCTTGACCTGTGTGTCTTCCGATCCGCAGAATGGGCAGCGCATGCGCTATCCTTAGCCGATGTAATCGTACATTGGGAAGCGGTTGGTGAGGTTCATCACCTTGTCCCGCACGGCAGCTTCGACACCGGCATTGCCTTCGTCGGAATTGGCGGCCTTCAGGCCGTCGAGAACCTCGACGATCAGCTTGCCGATTTCCTTGAATTCCGCTTCCTTGAAGCCGCGGGTCGTCCCGGCAGGCGCGCCGAGACGGACGCCAGAGGTGACGAAGGGCTTTTCAGGGTCGAACGGAATGCCGTTCTTGTTGCAGGTGATAAAGGCGCGGCCGAGCGCCTGTTCGGCGCGCTTGCCCGTCGCGTTTTTCTTGCGAAGGTCGACCAGCATCAGGTGGTTGTCGGTGCCGCCGGAGACGACGTCGAGGCCGCCGGCGATGAGCGTCTCGGCAAGCGCCTTGGCGTTCTTGACGATCTGTGCCGCGTAATCCTTGAACTCGGGCTGCAGCGCCTCGCCGAAGGCAACGGCCTTGGCAGCGATAATGTGCATAAGAGGACCGCCCTGGAGACCCGGGAAGACGGCCGAATTGAACTTCTTCGCCAGATCCTCGTCATTGGTGAGGATCACGCCGCCGCGCGGGCCGCGGAGCGACTTGTGGGTCGTGGTCGTGGCAACGTGGCAATGCGGGAACGGCGACGGATGCTGGCCACCGGCAACGAGACCGGCGATGTGTGCCATGTCGACCATCAGATAGGCACCGACGCTGTCGGCGATCTCGCGGAAACGCTTCCAGTCCCAGATGCGGGAATAAGCGGTGCCGCCGGCGATGATCAGCTTCGGCTTGGTTTCTTCGGCCTTGCGGGCGACTTCGTCCATGTCGAGCAGGTTGTCGCCTTCGCGCACGCCGTAGGACACGACGTTGAACCACTTGCCGGACATGTTGACAGGCGAACCATGCGTCAGGTGACCGCCCGAATTGAGGTCGAGACCCATGAAGGTGTCGCCCGGCTGCAGCAGCGCCAGGAAGACGGCCTGGTTCATCTGCGAACCGGAGTTCGGCTGAACGTTGGCGAAGTTGACGCCGAAGAGCTTCTTGGCGCGTTCGATCGCCAGTTCTTCGGCGATGTCCACATACTGGCAGCCGCCATAGTAACGCTTGCCCGGATAGCCTTCGGCGTACTTGTTGGTCATGATCGAGCCCTGGGCTTCCAGAACCGCACGGGAAACGATGTTTTCCGAGGCGATGAGTTCGATCTCATGGCGCTGGCGGCCGAGCTCCTTGCCGATCGCGCCGAAGATCTCAGGATCGGTATCGGCGAGCGAACGATTGAAGAAGGTCTGTGTGGAAGCATTGGTCATGGCGGGCTCCTCAACTTGAATGGCCGCAGCTTTAGCCTTCCGTTTGCGCCAGAGCAATACGAAGAACGACATTTGCTGGGCAATCTACGCGCGGTGCCAAGGTCTCGGTATGTCGGGAGGGTGCGCCCTCCTCTTTGGCCCTCATTCCTGTGCCTGTCACAGGAATCCAGCCACGGCGCGTCCGCGCCGTGAATGAAACTTCTTAGCTTAAAAAAGGGTCTTCCGCGCCCAAGGACTTGGGCGCACTGGATCCCTGTGACAAGCACAGGGATGAGGGAAGCAGGGTGTTGCCTCAAACGAAAAAGCCGCGCAATCGCGCGGCCTTTCACAAACTCAAAACACCAGCCCTTACTGAACCGGCTGTTCCGTCGTTGCCGTCGTATCCAGCGCCAGTTCGGCGTTGCCGTCCATCTGGTAGATGTCGTCGCGGAACTGGACGACGCCGTCGGGCATGCCCCAGGCGGAGATGTAGACGAAATAGACCGGCACTTCTTCAGAGAGCTTGATCGGCGTGTTGACGCGGCTGGCGATGACCTGTTCCATCTGCTGGCGCGGCCAGCCGGGGGTTTCGCCGAGCAGCCAGGTCGTCAGGTCGCGGACGTTCTGGACGCGCACGCAGCCGGAGGATTCGAAGCGCATCAGCTTGTTGAACAGGCCCTGCTGCGGCGTGTCGTGCATGTACTCGCCGTTCTTGTTGTAGAAGTTGATCTTCGTCGAGGCCATGGCGTTGATCTTGCCCGGGTCCTGACGGAACATCAGGTTCGGGGCCTTCTCGGCGTTCCAGTCGATGGTCTCAGGCGCGACTTCGGTGCCCTTGCCGTCGATCAGGCGAATGTTGTTGCGCGTCAGGTAGGTCGGGTCCTTGCGCATCAGCGGCACGATGTCCTTTTCGACGATCGAACGCGGCGCGGTCCAGTAAGGATTGAGGATGACCTCGTAGATCTTCGAATTGACGAGATGCGTCGGGCGGCTCAGGCGGCCGACGATCGCATTGTGGCGGGTGGCTACGGCGCCATCCTGAACGGCTTCGACGTAAGCTGCCGGAATATTGACCATGACGTGACGGCGGCCGAGCTCTTCCGGGAAGGTCTGCAGGCGGATCAGGTTGGTGTTCAGCTGCTGCAGGCGGACATCGACCGGAATGTTCATCGCCTTCAGCGTGAACTCGCCGATGACGCCATCGGACGGCAGGCCGTGGCGGGCCTGGAAGCGCTTGACGGCGCCATCGACATAAGAGTCGAACGAGGACGACATGCCGGCTTCCTGCGGCAGGTCACCAGTGGCGAAGAGACGCTGCCGCAGCGCCTGGACCGACTGGTCGGTGACGCCGAGCTGCAGGCGCTGGTCGGCAGGCGGATTGACCGTCGGCCAGCCGCCGGCAGATGCGATCTGCTGGTACTGGGCGATCGCCTGCTGCATGCTGGAAACGGATTGGGGACCGAGGATGGGGGTATTGGAAACAATGGCGTTGGCGGTGCGCGATGCGGCCTTGGCATCGAACTGATCGTCCCAGTCGCCGCGGCGCGGCGCGTTGATCAGCGCGTCGACGGCCGTCTGCGCCAATGCCGGGGCGGCCAATGCGCTGACACCGAACGTGGCCGCGGAGGCCAGAAATGCGCGGCGCGAGAGAGCTTCAATTCCGTTTTTCTTCGACATAGTCCCAACCAATGAATGCCGCAGGCTTGAGAGGAAACCGCGGGCTTTGCGAGTCACTGCGCGATAACGCAGACCACTATCATTCCGTTCTCCGGCGCATCACAAAGTTTCCGCCACCGGGCATCACAAGATTGCGAGCCGGAAACGTGAAGGCGTGAAATACTGTCTGAGGGCGCCGTCTACCGTCTTTCCGCTGCCATACCAATATGGCCAATTCGTGTCGCCTGCCCCTTCGAAGACCTACCGGCGGTAGGTTCAAGACAGGTGAACGGCACGGACCAAACCATATCAATGCGTAAACGGTGCTGGTTAATAACGGCTAAAAAACGGCCTGAATACAGGCGATTACGCTTGGGTGGGATGCGTTGCAAAGATGACACGCTGGCGGGAACGAGCAAAACCGGACGCGCAGGGAACGCATCCGGTTTTCTTCGACCTTGGAGGAGGTCTTAAGCCTTACAGGCGGTACATGATCGAGTCGTTCCAGAAGCGGTCGAGGCGCTGCAGGAGCTTGTTCATCTGGGTGAATTCGTCGGTGCCGATGCCGCCGACCTTATCGATCGAGGTGATGTGGCGTTCGTAGAGCTTGGCGACCGTCTCGGCGATCTCGGTGCCGGTTTCCGTCAGGCTGATGCGGACGGAGCGGCGGTCAATGCGCGAGCGCTGGTGGTTGATGAAGCCGAGGTCGACGAGCTTCTTGACGTTGTAGGAAACGTTGGAGCCCAGGTAGTAACCGCGCGAGCGCAGCTCGCCGGCGGTCAGTTCCGAGTTGCCGATGTTGAAGAGCAGGAGAGCCTGGATGGCGTTGACGTCGCTGCGGCCCTGACGGTCGAACTCGTCCTTGATGACATCCAGAAGACGGCGGTGAAGACGTTCAACAAGATGAAGGGATTCCATGTAAAGATCACGGATGTCCTGGTCCTGCTGGTCACGGAAGTTCGATACCGCCTGCGGCTTGATTTTCGTGTTCATGATGACTGCCTCACTGTTTGTTTGGCGGTGTTGGTTTTCTTCCCGCCTTGAGACAGACCCTATCGAATACAAATAAAATTCTACTTAAACTGCAGGCTTAACAGCACCTTACCGGAAACCTCCCGTTGTATCAGGGTAAATCAACGCTTACCTGACGGCGCTGCCTGCGCTTCTCCAGCCACAATGCGATGCGGAAAGCCAAGTACATCAGGGCCACCAAACCATGTGTCAAAACAATGAGTTTGTTGGAGCCGAAGATCTCCGGCAGGACGCCGTGCATCAGCACCTGCAGGCCTGCGGCGAGCACCCAGACGACCGGTCCCCAGGACACCGTCAGCCACAGGCCGAGCGAGGCAACGGGGAAGACGACGGCCAGCGTCGTGGCGCAAACCTTCCAGGGCAGGCTGAGCAGATCGAAGCGGCCGGCGCCAACAAGCGAGTAGCCGACCAGCATTCCCCAATATTGCAAGCCGAACCAGAAGCAGGTGATCGCCACCAGCCTCAGGAAGAGGATGAACATCAGGTCGGTCAGCGTGCGTTTCGGCAGGGCCGGAGAATCATTTTCCATGGGGCGGACTTTATGTTTGCCTTCTGCACTTCGCCAGACGGGATCAGGCGGCGCGGCCAATCGTCCGGTTTGGATTTCGAAGATGGCATGATAATGAGCGCGCCAGCAAATGGAATGGCCAGGGACAAGACAATGCAGGACAAGACCCACCTCGTCGACGACATTACCGGACACCGCCGCATGCGCCGCAACCGCAAGGCCGACTGGACGCGCCGCTTGGTGCAGGAAAACCGGCTGACGGTGGACGACCTGATCTGGCCTGTTTTCGTCGTGCCCGGCAGCGGCATCGTCGAGCCGATCCCGGCAATGCCCGGCGTCAACAGGATGAGCGTCGACAAGCTGGTGGAAGCCGCCAAGGAAGCGGCCGATCTCGGCGTTCCCGCGATCGCCACCTTCCCGAATATCGAGATGGAGCTGCGCGACGCCACCGGTTCGAACAGCCTCGAGGTCAACAATCTGATCAATCAGGCAACGATCGCGCTGAAGAAGCATGTGCCCACTATCGGCGTGATAACCGATGTGGCGCTCGATCCGTTCACCAGCCACGGCCATGACGGCATTCTGCGCGACGGCGAGATCGTCAACGACGAGACTGTCGATCAGGTGGCGCGTGCGGCGGTGATGCAGGCCGATGCCGGTTCCGACATCATCTCGCCCTCCGAAATGATGGACGGACGCATCGGCGCCATCCGCCACGCGCTGGATGCGGCCGGCCACCAGAATGTCGGCATCATGAGCTATGCGACGAAATTCGCCTCCGCCTTCTACGGCCCCTACCGCGAGGCGATCTCGACCGGCGGCCTGCTGAAGGGCGACAAGAAGACCTATTATATCGACCCCGCCAACGGCACCGAGGCGATCCGCGATGCGGCACTAGACGTCGAGGAAGGCGCCGACATGCTGATGGTCAAGCCCGGCCTGCCCTATCTCGACATCTGCTGGCGGATGAAGGAAGCCTTCGGCCTGCCGACTTTCGCCTATCAGGTGTCGGGCGAATATTCGCAGATCAAGGCGGCAGCGGCGAACGGCTGGATCGATGGCGACCGGGCGATGATGGAGACGCTGCTCGCCTTCAAACGCGCCGGCTGCGACGGGATCCTGACCTATTTCGCGATCGAGGTCGCGCGCAAGCTCGCCAAAGGCTGAAAATCGCGCATCATTGCATCTCCAGCCGCCGACACCATATCAGTGGCATCGTTTTTCAAAGGAGACCTCGATGAGCCTGAACCCCAATCCCGCCTACGCCGCACCGGACGACTGGCGCGCCTATAGCGGGACGCTCAGCCGGCGGGTCTTTGCGTTCATCCTGGATTACATCATCGTGCTGCTGCTGTGCATTCCGGCAGCGGTCGTGCTGTTCTTCCTGTCGATCGTGACGCTCGGCCTCGGCTTCTTCCTCTATCCGGCGCTCTTCGTCCTGGTGGCAGGCATCTATTTCGGCCTGACGGTCGGCGGCCCGGCGCAGGCCTCGCTCGGCATGCGGGCGATGGGCATCCAGATGATGCGCGTCGACGGACGTCCGCTCGATTTCCTGACGGCGATCGTTCACCTGGCGCTGTTCTGGATCCTGAACTCGGTGCTGACGCCGCTGATTCTTCTGGTCGGTCTTTTCACCGAACGCAGCCGGATGATTCACGACTTCCTGGTCGGCACCGTGACAGTGCGCACCAACTGATTACGGAAATAAAGTCCCCGGCTGGCCTTTGCGTGCCAGTTCGGGGCGCCATATCAAATATCTACGACAAAATGATAGCGCGGAGAAACCGGCCGCGCTGTTGACGTTTTTTATTCTTAAGTCATGCTGTCAAGATTGACGGTCACCGAAGGAACCATCCGCGTCAGATGAATACGCAGACCACGCCATCCCCTCAGTTTTATCTGACGGCACCGGCTGCATGCCCGTATCTGCCGCAGGAGATGGAGCGCAAGGTCTTTACGCATCTGGTCGGCCCGCGTGCGGCCGAGATGAACGACATCCTGACGCAAGGCGGTTTCCGCCGCTCCCAGAACATCGCCTACCGCCCGGCCTGCGAAGCCTGCCGCGCCTGCGTCTCCGTGCGCATCCTGGCGCAGGAGTTCCAGCCGACGAAATCGATGACGCGGGTGATGGGCAACAACAGCGATCTGATCGCCACCGAATTTCCGGCCCAGCCGTCCAGCGAGCAATACTCGCTGTTCCGCCGCTATCTCGACTACCGCCACCAGCAGGGCGGCATGTCCGACATGACCGTGCTCGACTATGCGATCATGGTGGAAGACACCCACGTCAACACCCGCATCATCGAATACCGCAAGCGGGAGGAAGGCTCCGGCCTCGAGACCCGTCCGCGCGGAGAACTGATCGCGGCTGCATTGACGGATACGATGAGTGACGGGCTGTCGATGGTCTATTCCTACTTCAATCCCGACTACGACCGCCGCTCGCTCGGTACCTACATGATCCTCGACCATGTGAAGCGCACCAAGGCGCTCGGCCTCCCCCATGTCTATCTCGGCTATTGGGTCCAGGGATCGCGGAAGATGGATTACAAGACCCGCTTCCAGCCACAGGAACATCTGACGCCGCGCGGATGGGAGCGTTTCGATCCATCGGTGCTTGCCGAGGGCGGCACGGATTAAGACACTCCCCTATCTCGGTGACGCGCCGCGTCAGGCTGAGCGCGTTGGAATGGAAGCCTGATTGAAGGCTGCCTTACCAAGTGTTATAACGTCGTTATCACAGAGGATTTCGATGATGAACGTAACCATTCGCAAGATCGGCAATTCGGAAGGCATTATCATTCCGAAGGAAATGCTTGACGGGCTTGGTGTCAAAGCTGGTGACGCCATGCAGTTACGCGCAGAGAATGGCCGTCTGACTATGGAGCCCGTGGCGGAAGATATCTCCGAGGATCTTGAGGCTGCGCGTCATTTTATGGAAAAATACAAAAACGCCTTGAAGAAGCTTGCCGAGTAATGGCGTTCAAGTTTCTAAGCCGGAAGGCGGTCGAAGAGCTTCACCGTATGCAAATCCAGCGCTTCGGCGGTCTTGCGGGCCTGCGTGACGAAGGTCTGCTGGAATCGGCCATCGCCAGACCGCTTCAGAAGGCGCACTACGGTTGCGAAGACGTCATTGAGCTCGCCGCAGCCTATCTTTTCGGCTTGGCCAGAAATCACGCATTTTTCGATGGCAATAAGAGAATTGCCATCGTTGCTTGCGGCGTGTTCCTTCTGAAGAATGGCTTCGAACTCGAAACCAGCGATGCGAGGCTCTATGAGTTCGTCATGAGCGTTGCGGCGGGTGACGTGGGGGAAGACGGCGCCACCCGCTTCCTCCGTGACTTAAGTGTGCCGCTAGCTCGCTAGCCGGTCGACCTGGTCGACTTCCCGCTCCAGACCTTCCATCACATGCGCCCATCCCTGACGGGTCTTTTCCTCATGGGCGGCCCATTCCGAGCACATTTCATGTGTCAGCGTCAGGCGGCAGCCGCTGCCCAGCTGTTCGAAATCGATCTGGACGCGGTCGGTGCAATGGTCGTGTTCTTCGACGGAGAAGCTGAAAACCATGCGTTTCGGGCGGTGCAGTTCCAGGAAGATGCCGCTGTGGCAGGCATCGCCGGTCGGGCGGCGGTCGACGACGAGGAAGCGGCCGCCGACATGGGCGTCGATTTCGGCGCGGATGACATGGCCGTCATTGGTGGCAAACAGGAAGCGCCTGGCGATCGCCGGGTTGAGCCAGGAATCATAGACCACCGACGGCGGCGCTCTATAGGTATGCGTAACGGTGAGTTTGATCTTCTCTGCGGACATCGATTTTCCTCCGTGTAACAGGCCCAATGCACGCCGCAGGTTCTCTGCGGGGCCATTCCGTCCGCCTTCGGAATGGAGCCGTTCCCAGTTTTTTGGTGACAGGACTGAGATAGAGGAGACAAACCGCTCGCCAAGAGCGGCTCGCCAAAATGTTACCGGTGTCAGCCGGCGAATTTGCCGCTACGCGGGAAGCCCTTCGGGACGGTGCGTCCGGCCGTGGCGCGGTCGGCCAGCCATTCGGCCAGCTCGTCCTTGTTCTTGTTGAACATGCGGCCTGCACTGTCTTCCCAGGAGAGGCCCGCATCGATCGCGAAGCAGCGGACATCGGAGATGCCGCCATCCTTGTAGCGCTGCAGGCGCACGCCCTTGCCTCGGCCCATTTCGGGGATCTGCGCCAGCGGGAAGACCAGCAGCTTGCGGTTCTCGCCGACGACGGCCACGTGGTCGCCACTAACTGGAACCAGGAGCTTGGTCTCGTCGGGCATCGAGACGTTCATGATCTGCTTGCCCTTGCGGGTATTGGCAGCCATCTCGCTCTCAGCGACGACGAAGCCGTTGCCGGCCGTCGAGACGATCAGCTGTTTGCGGGCGGGATCGTGGACGAAGGCAGTCAGCACGTCCTGATCGTTGTCCATGTCGATCATGATGCGCAGCGGTTCGCCATGACCGCGGCCGCCCGGCAGCTTGTCGCCGCCCAGCGTGAAGGCCTTGCCGCCGGTGGTGACGATCAGGATCTTGTCGGTCGTCTGCGCCGGGAATGCGACCTTCAGCGCATCGCCTTCCTTGAAGGTCAGCGACGCGGTATCGGAGATATGGCCTTTCAGAGCGCGGATCCAGCCCTTTTCGGAGACGACGACGGTGATCGGTTCCTTCTCGATCATCGCCTGCTGGATGGCGTCTTCATCGGCCTCAGGCGCATCGGCGAACTGGGTGCGGCGGCGGCCGAGCTCGGTCGCCTTGGCGAATTTCTTCTTCACCTCGCCGATTTCCCAGGCAACCGTCTGCCACTGCTTCTCGTCGGAGGCGAGTAGCGCTTCGATGCCGGCCTTCTCGGCGGTCAGTTCGTCGAACTCCTTGCGGATCTCGAATTCCTCGAGCTTGCGCAGCGAGCGCAGCCGCATGTTGAGGATCGCCTCAACCTGATTGTCCGTCAGGTCCCAACGGGCGATCATCACCGGCTTCGGCTCGTCTTCCTCGCGGATGATGCGAATGACTTCGTCGATATTCAGGTAGGCGATCAACAGACCGCCGAGGATTTCAATGCGCCGTTCGATGGCGGCAAGGCGGAAGCGCGAGCGGCGCTGCAGCACGTCGCGGCGGTGATCCAGCCATTCCTTCAGCACTTCGTTCAGCGCCATGACGCGCGGAACGCGGCCCATCGACAGCACGTTCATGTTCAGCGGGAAGCGGCTTTCGAGCTCCGTCAACTTGAACATCGATTCCATCAGGATCGTCGGATCGACGGTGCGGTTCTTCGGCACCAGGACAACGCGCACGTCTTCGGCCGACTCGTCGCGGATATCTTCGAGAAGCGGCAGCTTGCGGGCGATCAAGAGCTCGGCGATCTTTTCGATCAGGCGCGACTTCTGAACCTGGAACGGGATTTCGGTGACGACGATCTGGTAGCCGCCGCGGCCGAGATCCTCGGTCTCCCACTTGGCGCGGGTGCGGAAGCCGCCACGGCCGGTCTTATAGGCCTCGATGATGCTGGCGCGGCTATCGATGATGATGCCGCCGGTCGGGAAGTCGGGGCCGGGAATGAAGGATTCCACCAGCGTCTCGACCGTGGCATCCGGATGCTTGATCAGATGTAGTGCTGCGTCGCAGAGCTCATGGGCGTTGTGCGAGGGAATGGACGTCGCCATGCCGACGGCGATACCGGAAGAGCCGTTGGCGAGCAGGTTCGGGAAGGAGCCCGGCAGAACCGTCGGTTCCTCGTCTTCCTCGTTATAGGTCAGGCGGAAATCGACGGCGTCCTGCTCGATACCGTCGAGCAGCAGCGCGGTGACCTCGGTCATGCGGGCTTCGGTGTAACGATAGGCAGCCGCATTGTCGCCGTCGATATTGCCGAAGTTCCCCTGCCCGTCTACCAGCGGATAGCGTTGCGAGAAATCCTGTGCCAGGCGCACCAGTGCATCGTAGACCGACTGGTCGCCATGCGGGTGGAACTTACCGATGACGTCACCGACGATACGGGCGCATTTCTTGAAGGCGGCGTTGGGGCGGATGCCCATCTCGCTCATCGCGTGGATGATGCGCCGGTGCACCGGCTTCAGGCCGTCGCGCACATCCGGAAGAGCGCGGTGCATGATGGTCGACAGCGCATAGGCCAAGTAACGCTCTTCGAGCGCGGCCTTCAGGTCAACCGGAAGAATGCTGTCGTCGTCTCCGCCGGAAGGCGGCAAAATCTCTTGTCCCATAGGCCTTGCCTAGCCTAGAAGGCTCTCCACGGCAAGGAATCGGGGGGCTTGCGCCTGTGGATGACGTGCCAGAATGACATCATGTGGCCATCAAGCATCGCCACGTCATTTGGACTTCGTTTGCTTTGCGTATCAACTAAAATTTAGAGTTCGCACAAATATAACGCGCCTCGACCCCGCAATAGACTAGCCCCAACCGCCACCAGAGGATTTCGTCATGACATTTTACCGGACCACCCGGCTTATGCTTTCCGGCGCGGCACTCCTGTCGCTCACCTCAAACGCTTTCGCGCTCGACGGCCAGGATCTGCTGAAGAAGCTGAACGCTGCCTATATCGCGCAGGGCGGCACGATCGTTGCCGATGGCGTCGATGTCAACGACACGACGGTGACGCTGAAGAATGCCGGCTTCAAGCCTGCCGCCGGCGAAGCGCTGAAGATCGGCGACATCAAGCTGACAGGTGTCGAAGAAGACGAAGACGGCGGCTACTATATCGAAGAAGCCACCTTCCCCGACATCAACGTCACCGAAGACGGCGCGACGGTCAGCGCCAGCGACATGAAGCTCGGCGGCATTTCGATCCCGGCCGATGCGACGGGCGACGGCATCGATTCCATGCTGCTCTATGAAACGGCGCATACCGGCCCGTTCAAGGTCACCAAGGACGGCAAGGACGTGTTCTCGCTGGCCGAGACCGACATGAACCTGACGGTTCGCGAAGACGAGTCCGGCTTCGACTTCGACGGCGCCTTCAAGAGCATGAAGGCCGATCTCAGCAACGCTCCGGACCCGCAGTCGAAGGAAGCGATCGAGAAGCTCGCGCTCGAGCATGTCAATGGCGACATCACCATGAAGGGCGCCTGGGATCTGGCTCCCGGCACGATCGACATTTCCGAATTCGCCTTCGACGTCACCAATGTCGGCCGCCTGAACCTCGCCTTCAAGATTTCAGGCTACACGCCCGCCTTCATGAAGTCGCTGCAGGAAGCCGCCAAGGCCTCCGAAGCCAACCCGAACAAGGAAGAAGCCCAGCAGGCTCTCGGCCTTGCCATGCTTGGCCTGCTGCAGCAGCTGTCCTTCAACAGCGCCGAAATCCGCTTCGACGACGCCTCGATCACCAAGCGTGCGCTCGACTATGCCGGTTCCAAGCAGAACATGACCGGCAAGCAGATGGGCGACGCGCTGAAGGCCATGGCACCGCTCGCCGTTGCGCAGCTCAACGTTCCCGAACTGCAGAACGCCATCTCGGCTGCCGTGAACACCTATCTCGACGACCCGAAAAGCTTCGTCGTCAGCGCAGCACCGGCCCAGGCCGTGCCGTTCCCGACGATCATGGGGGCTGCCATGGGCGCTCCGAACACGCTGCCGAATGTCCTCGGCGTGAAGATCAACGCGAACCAGTAAGATCAGGCATATCCGACCTGTTTTCTGATGACCCGGCCGTTCAACGGCCGGGTTTTTCTTTGCCGCCGGAACCTCAAAAAGAAAGAGCCGCCTTCGCGTGACGAAGGCGGCTCTTTGAAATGAGTGAAGGAGCTAGGCTTAGTCCTTTTTCGGCTGCGGCATGACGCGCAGCGACAGTTCCATCAGCTGCTTCGGTGTTGCCGGCGACGGCGCGTTCATCAGCAGATCCTGGGCCTGCTGGTTCATCGGGAACAGCGTGATCTCGCGGAGGTTCTTGGCACCGAGCAGCAGCATGACGATACGGTCGATGCCGAATGCGCAGCCGCCATGCGGAGGCGCGCCGTACTGGAAGGCGCGATACATGCCGCCGAAGCGCTCTTCGACATCCGTCTGGCTGAGGCCAACCAGTTCGAAGGCCTTGACCATGGCTTCCGGAGACTGGTTACGGATCGAGCCCGAAGCGATTTCGAAGCCGTTGCAGACGGCGTCGTACTGGTAGGCCTTGAGCGACAGCGGCTCCTTGGTCTGCAGCGCCTCGAGGCCGCCCTGCGGCATCGAGAAGGGGTTGTGCGCGAAGTCGACCTTCTTGTCTTCCTCGCTCCATTCGTAGAACGGGAAGTCGATGATCCAGCACAGCTCGAAGCGGTCGCGATCGACGAGGTTCAGGTCTTCACCCGCCTTGGTGCGGGCTTCGCCTGCGAACTTGTAGAACTTGGCAGGTTCGCCAGCGACGAAGAAGGCAGCGTCGCCCGCTTCAAGGCCGAGCTGAACACGGAGCGCTTCGGTGCGCTCTTCGCCGATATTCTTGGCGAGCGGGCCGGAACCGCCGACCTTGCCGTCCTCTTCCTTCCAGAAGATGTAGCCGAGGCCCGGCTGTCCCAGCGACTGTGCCCAGGCGTTCATGCGGTCGCAGAATGCGCGCGAACCGCCGGTCTTGGCCGGGATCGCCCAGACTTCGACCTTCGGGTTTGCCGCGATCATGCCGGCGAAAACCTTGAAGCCGGAGCCGTCGAAATGTTCGGTGACGGCCTGCATCTCGATCGGGTTGCGCAGGTCCGGCTTGTCGGAGCCGTATTTACGGATCGCGACGTCGTAGGGGATGCGCGGCCATTCCTTGGTGACCGGCTTGCCTTCGGCAAACTGCTCGAACACGTTGGTGACGATCGGAGCCATCGTATCCCAGACGTCTTCCTGGGTGACGAAGCTCATTTCGACGTCGAGCTGGTAGAATTCGCCCGGCAGACGGTCGGCACGCGGATCTTCGTCACGGAAGCACGGCGCGATCTGGAAGTAGCGGTCGAAACCGGCAACCATCAGCAGCTGCTTGTACTGCTGCGGCGCCTGCGGCAGGGCGAAGAACTGGCCGGGATGGATGCGGCTCGGGACGAGGAAGTCGCGCGCGCCTTCAGGCGACGAAGCCGTCAGGATCGGCGTCGTGTATTCGCCGAAGCCGGCCGATGCCATGCGGTTGCGGATATCGGAGATGATCTGCGTGCGCTTGACGATGTTCTTGTGCAGCGTATCGCGGCGCAGGTCGAGGAAGCGGTACTTGAGGCGAACGTCTTCAGGATAATCAGGCTCGCCGAAGACCGGGAGCGGCAGTTCCTTGGCAATCGCCAGGACTTCGATCTCCTGGGCGTAAAGTTCGATCTCGCCGGTCGCCATGGTCTTGTTGACGGTGTCTTCCGTACGGGCCTTCACGAGACCATCGATGCGGATGACCCACTCGCCACGCACGACTTCGGCGGTCTTGAAAGCCGGGCTATCCGGATCGGCGACGACCTGGGTGATGCCGTAGTGATCGCGAAGGTCGATGAAGAGCACGCCGCCATGGTCACGAACGCGGTGAACCCAGCCGGAAATCCGGACGGTCGAGCCGACGTCCGACTTGCGGAGGGCGGCACAGGTGTGGCTGCGGTAGCGATGCATAATCTCAATTCCCGGTATCTGCTGAGACGGCTGCAAGGGCAAATTCCACCCTCAAGCGCCGACAAGAAAATCGGGCGGAAAAGCGCATGGACGGTCTGATTTGTCAAGGCTTAGCGGACATTCGCGCCGGTTAGACGCCGGTTTATTGCGGAGGCGGCTGCGGCAGTTTGGCTGGCACTTGCTTATTGATGAAACCGCCAGTCAACTTTAAAGATGGCGCATCCCTGCCGCCGGAGCGTTCCATGCCTCTCCTCACCCGCCGCAACCTTCTCAAAGCTTCCGCAGTCGCCGGCGCCTATGGCGTCGGGATCGGGGTCGCCGGCAAATTCGGTTTTGCCGAGGCAGCGCCCGAGCCGCAGGTGCTGAAGGCAGTGAAGACGCAGGCGGCGCTGACGGAGTTCGGGCCGACAAAGGACATCATGACCTGGGGCGACCAGGGCATGCCGCCGGTGCTGCGCATGGCGCGCGGCAAGCCCTATGCGGCGAAGCTGACGAACACGCTCGACGAGCCGACGACGATCCACTGGCACGGCCTGCGGATCGACAACCGGATGGACGGCGTGCCGTTCATGACCCAGCCTTATGTCTATACCAACGACAGCTTCGACTACAACTTCACGCCGCCGGATGCCGGGACCTTCTGGTATCACCCGCATTGCAACACGCTGACCCAGATGGGCCATGGGATGACCGGCGTCATCGTCGTCGAGGATCCGGCTGATCCGGTCTTCGACGCCGAAGTGGTGCTCAATCTGCGCGACTGGCGGCTTGGCGGCGACGGGCAGTTCATTGCCCCGTTCCGGCCGCGCGATGCGGCCAAGACCGGCACCTACGGCACGGTGCGCACCGCCAACTGGCACCAGGAGCCGCAATATGATGCTCCGTCAGGCGGTCTCGTGCGCCTGCGCATCGCCGTCACTGACGTCACCCGCATCTATTCGCTGAAGATGGAGGGCGCGGAAGCCACCGTGATCGCCATCGACGGCAATCCGGTGCCGAAGCGTTTTCCGCTCGAACTGCTGCAGGTCGGCCCCGGCCAGCGGCTGGATCTCGCGGTTCGCATGCCTGACGGCGAAGGTGGCATCGCCACGCTCGAGGATATTCGCGGCACGAACCCGAAGACGCTTGCGAGCCTGCGCGCCACAGGGCAATCGCTGAAGCGGAATTCCGGGGATCTTGGGGCGCTTGCTGCCAATCCAGTGCCGGATGCTGATCTCTCGTCCGCCGAGAAGATCCCGCTGCTGCTCAGCGCCACGGCAGAAAATGCGCCTGCCGACAGCATCTGCGGAACGCTCGGCTACAGTTTCTGGGCGATCAACAAGGTTCCGTGGCCCGGCGACACGCCGGATCCGACGGCGCCGCTCGCCGAACTCAAGCTGGGCAAGAGCTATATCTTCCAGCTCGAAAACGTCACCCCTCACCTGCACCCGATCCATCTGCACGGCATGAGCTTCAAGGTGATCTCCTCCTCGACGCGCGAGGTGATGCCCGTCGTCTCCGACACCTATCTGATCCAGCCCGACGAGAAGGTGCAGCTCGCCTTCGTCGCCGACAATCCGGGCGACTGGCTGCTCCATTGCCATATCATCGAGCATCAGAAGACGGGGATGACGAGCTACGTCAGGGTTGCTTGAGGTGATTGCGTAATGAACGCTTAGATTGTATAAAAGTGCGTGACATGCATATTGGAACAGTCTGCACCATGAGCCTTGTCCACAATGAGCGGACCAAACTGACCGCTACTTACATTAATGGCGTTGCGATCGCGGTTTTCGCCGTTGGCTCATTTGCACCCGCAATCGCTAGTCTGAATAACACCAGCAGTTTGATATCCGTAGGCAGCCTCGTAGTCGTGATTTGCTTGGGAGCTTCCGGCGCACTACATTTCCTTGCACGGAGAACTCTGAAAGGCCTTTCGCCATGACCATTGATCAATTTCTGAATATGTTGATCGTGCCGGTAGGTGGCCTTGTGCTCGGCTTGACCGTGTTCCTCGCGACCAGAGGCGATCGCAAGCACAACGAGAAGCCTCATCCCGGCGAATAGCCCACATCCGTATGGCAAGCAGCGCCTTCAACGTATTGACATATCACTTCGAAAGGAGAAGGAAGGTTAAACGTCCTTTTTCCTTGTGAATGAATTGATATGATCGAAACAACCGCCGAATTGGCGGCCGCCTGCAAAGAGCTGGCCAAGTCCGACTTCATCACGATCGACACCGAGTTTCTGCGTGAAACGACCTTCTGGCCGGAGCTCTGCCTGATCCAAATGGCGAGCCCGACGACCGAAGTCATCGTCGATCCGTTGGCCAAAGGCATCGATCTTGCGCCGTTCTTCGAGCTGATGGCCGACACCAAGGTGCTGAAGGTTTTTCACGCCGCCCGGCAGGATATCGAAATCATCTTCAATCGCGGCGGGCTGATCCCGCATCCGATCTTCGACACGCAGGTTGCAGCCATGGTCTGCGGCTTCGGCGACAGCGTTTCCTACGACCAGCTCGTCAGCCGCACCAAGGGCGTGCAGATCGACAAGTCCTCGCGCTTCACGGACTGGAGCCGCCGCCCGCTCTCCGAAAAGCAGCTGGATTATGCGCTGGCCGACGTTACGCATCTGCGCGACGCCTATCTCTATCTGAAGGACGAACTGGAGCGCGAAGGCCGCTCGTCCTGGCTTTCGGAAGAGATGGATGTGCTCGAGGCGCGTGAAACCTACGACATGCATCCTGACGATGCCTGGCAACGCCTGAAGATGCGCCTGCGCAAGCCACAGGAACTGGCGATCCTGAAATATGTCGCCGCCTGGCGCGAGCGCGAGGCCCGCGCCCGCAATGTGCCGCGCTCGCGCGTATTGAAGGACGATGCCATTTACGAAATCGCCCAGCAGCAGCCCAAGGACACCGAAGCACTCGGCCGCCTGCGGACCATCCCGAAGGGCTGGGAGCGCTCCTCGTCCGGCGCCGCTGTCCTCGAAGCCGTCAACGAGGCGCTGGCGCTGCCGAAGGCCGACATGCCGCATGTGCCGCGCCACACCCAGGCGCCGGAAGGCGCCGCGGCTGCCGTCGAGCTGCTCAAAGTCCTGCTGAAGCTGATCTCCGAAAAGCATGGCGTCGCGCCGAAGGTCATCGCCAATAGCGAAGATCTCGACAAGATCGCTGCCGAAGGCGAGAAGGCTGAGGTCTCTGCTCTGCATGGCTGGCGCCGCGAACTGTTCGGCGAGCCTGCGCTGCAGCTGATCAAGGGCGAGATCGCGCTGCGTTTTGCCGGCCGGAAGGTGGATACGGTCGCTCTCTGAGGGGCTTGCCTTTGAAATGCCTTGACCGGCCGCCTACATGGCCGGACACTATACGGCAAATCAAGGCGATAGCGCTGATGCGAGAAATATCACCGGTACAGAACTGGCTCCTGCTTTCGATTGTCATGGCCGGCAGCGGCGTTCTCTACGACGTGCTGTTCTATGGCGACAGCAGGCCGTTCATCGGGGCAACCTTCGCGCTGTTTATCGGCATGCCGATCCTGGCCTTCGAGCGCAACGCGATCCTTCGCGGTCTTTCACGCCGCATCCAGCGGCTGCCGACGCTGACCTATTTTCTGGCGCAGCTGTTCATCTATGAAATCCTGATGAGCGTCGGCTTTGCCGTTGCCGGGCTTTTCCTGCGCGGCATCGGCGCCATCCCATCGACATCCTGGGTCGAGGCGATCGTTCTGCCGTTCAACGTCTTCATGTATGCGCTCGTCGTCTGCGCCGCGGTCATCTTCGTCGTACGCGTCCGCGAACTGCTCGGCCGCGACGTCTTCCTTGCGATGCTGACCGGCCGCTACCGCAACCCGGTCAGCGAAGAGCGCATCTTCCTGTTCATCGACCTGGTGGATTCGACGCCCTTTGCCGAGAAGCACGGCGACCTGCGCGCCCAGCAGATGCTGAACTCGCTGTTTGCCGCCTTTGCAGAGCCCGTTCGGCGCAACCGGGGCACGATCGATGATTATGTCGGCGATGCGGCGATCATCACCTGGCCGCTTGCCCGCGGCATGAAGAACGGCCGCTGCGTGCGTTGCGTCTTCGATATCCTGAACGCTATCGAAGACGAAGCGGAGGGCTGGCTGAAGCGCTACGGGCAAGTTCCGCGGTTGCGCGCCGCCCTGCATGGCGGCTTCGTCATCACCGCCGAGATCGGCGTCGATCATCACAAGATCACCTATTTCGGCGACACTGTGAACACCACGTCGCGGCTGGAGTCGCTCTGCAAGGCGCTGAACCGGCCGATCCTCATCTCCAGCGAACTTGCCGGCCGGATGACGCTGCCGGATTTCGTCAATGCCGAGGATCTCGGCGTGCATGCCCTCAAAGGCCGCGGCCAAGGCCTCGGCGTCATGGCGCTGGCGCAGGCCATCCCGCTTTCGGCGCAGTCACCAAAGCTTCACTCAACAGTCAACGCGGCGACATAGATCGGCTGCTAATCGGGACCGCCACTTCATTTTTTGGGGGTCTCCATGAAAAAAGCTCTTTTCGCTTCCGTTTCCCTACTGCTTCTGATTGCCACGTCCGCTTCGGCCGATCAGCAGGAATTTACTGCCACGCTCGCAGGCCAGGCGATCCTGCCTGCGAACACGATGACGCCCGCTCCTGCCGATGCGCCCGAATTCCTGAAGCATTCCGGCAAATTCACGACTGTTGACCGTAAGCGCACCGAAGCGCTCGGCACCGTTCCGGGCAAGGATGGCGCCCGCGTCACCGACCTCAAGCTGCCGTTCGACGGCCAGCCGATCCAAGGCTTCTCCGGTATCAAGACGATGGCCGACGGCACCTTCTGGACGCTGTCCGACAACGGCTTCGGCTCCAAGTTCACCTCGTCCGACTCGATGCTCTTCCTGCATCAGATGAAGTTCGACTGGGCCTCCAACAAAGCCGAGGTCGTCAAGAACCTCTTCCTTTCCGATCCGAACAAGATCGCCCCCTTCCCGATCGTCATGGAAGGTTCGGACACCCGTTATCTGACCGGCGCCGACTTCGACATCGAATCCGTGCAGCCGGTTGCCGACGATTTCTGGGTCGGCGACGAGTTCGGTCCCTATCTCCTGAAATTCGATGCCAAGGGCGCACTAACGGAGGTCATCCCGACTGTTGTCGATGGCAAGCCGGTGATCTCGCCTGACAACGCGCTGATCCAGCTGCCGGGTACACCTGTCGGCAAGAACCCGGTCTTCAACCTAAAGCGCTCCGGCGGCTTCGAAGGCCTCGCCATGTCGAAGGATGGAGCCAAGCTCTACGGCCTGCTCGAAGGCGCGCTCTTCCAGGACGACAGCAAGATGGAAACGGTCGATGGCCATACCGCGATCCGCGTCATCGAATTCGACGCCGCCTCGAAGAAGTGGACCGGCCGCAGCTGGTTCTACCCGTTCGAAGACAAGGGCGCGTCGATCGGCGACTTCAACATGCTGGACGAGACGACCGCTCTGGTCATCGAGCGCGACAACGGCGCGGGCACCAAGGACAAGGCCTGCGCCGATCCGAAGCAGCCGAAGCCGGATTGCTTCGAGGCTCCTGCAGAGCTGAAGCGCGTTTACAAGATCGAGTTCAACGACGCCAATGTTGGCAAGGCGGTCCGCAAGATCGGCTATATCGATCTGCTTAATATCAAGGACCCCGACAACAAGAAGAAGGCCGGCAGCAAGGACGGCGTCTACGACATGCCGTTCGTGACGATCGAGAATGTCGATCGCGTCGACGCCACGCATATCATCATCGGCAACGACAACAACCTGCCCTTCTCGGCCGGTCGCGCCGTCGACAAGGCTGACAATAACGAATTCAGCCTGCTCGAAGTGGGCGAGTTCCTGAACGCGAAGTAATTCGGTTTTCCGGATGCAACGAGAGCGCCTGGTGAAAGCCGGGCGCCCTTATTTTATGGATTATACGCCCTTGGGAGCTCCGATGCCGTCGAGCTTCGTCACAGCCTCGGCGGGCAGAACGATATCGGCGGCCGCAAGGTTTTCGCGGAGATGGCTGCGCGACGATGTGCCGGGGATCAGCAGGATGTTCGGCGATCGCTGCAGCAACCATGCGAGCGCCACCTGCAACGGCGTTGCGCCGAGTTCGACGGCGACCTCCGAAAGCGTCGACGACTGCAGCGGCGAGAAGCCGCCGAGCGGGAAGAACGGCACATAGGCCGTGCCCTCCGCGGCCAGCTGCGCTATCAGCGCATCGTCTTCACGATGGGCGAGATTATACTGGTTCTGAACGCAGACGATCTCGGTGATCTTCCGGCCGTCGGCAATCTGCCTGGCTGTCACGTTGGATAGGCCGACATGCTTGACGAGGCCTTGGCGCTGTAGATCGGCCAGAACGGTCAGCGGTTCCTCCAGCGAGCCTTCCGCCGGACCGTGAACGTCGAACATCGCACGAAGGTTGACCACTTCGATGACATCGCGACCAAGGTTCTTCAGATTGTCGTGGACCGCCTGCGTCAGCGCTTCTTTCGAGAAGGCTGGGTTCCACGAGGCATCGGCGCCGCGAGTCGCGCCGATCTTGGTGACGATGACGAGATCGTCCCGATACGGATGCAAGGCTTCCTTGATGATCTGGTTGGTGACGTGAGGGCCATAGAAATCGCTGGTATCGATGTGATCGACGCCGCTTTCGACGGCTTCGCGCAACACGGCAACCGCCTCGGCGCGATCCTTCGGCGGGCCGAAAACGCCCTTGCCTGCGAGCTGCATGGCGCCGTAGCCGAGCCGCTTCACCTTGCGGTGGCCAAGAGCGTATGTGCCGGACTTTTCAAGATTGGACATGGTCTATCTCCGTTTGAATAACACGAGAGATAGGGCAAGCGGACCAAAGCGATAACCGCAGACAATCCGAACGGGCTGTCCGGATTTCCGGACAATGAATTACGCTTTCAGCGCAGCGACCTGCGGGCCGATAACCGCGGCAAAAAGTTCAGGCTTGTGCAAGGCCCGGGCGGAGAGCATGACCCCGTGAACCGAAGCCATGAATATCTGTGCGTGGGCTTCCGGCGAAGCGCTGAGGCGAAATGCATTCTGCCTGGCCCCGGCTTCGAGAACCGTCTCCAGCCATTTGGCAAGATATTCGAAATGGCCGCGAACCAGTGCTGCGACATCAGGAGGAAGCATCTGGATCTCGCTTGCCAGCATGGCGCACATGCAGAATGGCAGCGAGGCATCGGCGATGCATTTCTGCCAATGGCCGACATAGGCATCCAGCTGTGCCGCAGGCTGCGCGATCTGCTCGAGCACTCCTCCGAGGCCGGACTTCACCTGCCCTGTATAGCGGCCGACAAGCGCGGAAACGAGTTCGGCCTTTGTCGGGAAGTGGTGATGGATGCTCGCCTTCCGGATACCGATCGCATCCGAAATATCCGCATAGCTGAAGCCATTATAGCCGCCGGCGATAATGCGGGATTGCGCGATATCGAGGATTTTTTCTGAGGTCGATTGCTCCATAATCATCACCTACCTTTTGGTAGGCAAAAATGTCAAGCCGCCCACCCGTATCGAGAAAAACATCAAAAGCATTGACTCTCCAAATTTAACTACCTACTAGTTGGTAGACACAAAATAAGGAGCCTGACATGCAAGTTCAATCCTCATCGCAGACCACCTGGCTGCGGTCTTACTATTTCGCCCGCGCAATGTTCTCGATTGCCTGGGTGGCCGCAGCTGTTGCCCTTGGTGCGCATCCCGCCATCGCGGCTATCCTGCTCATCATCTACCCGGCCTGGGATGCCGTCGCCAATCTAGTCGATGCCAGAGCCAATGGTGGTCTCAAGGTAAACCCGTCCCAAAGCCTCAACGTCGTTGCCAGCACCGTCATGACAATCGTGGTCATTCTCGCGGTGATGAAGGACAATCACGCAGTTCTCGCAGCCTTCGGCATCTGGGCGATCCTGTCGGGGCTGCTGCAGCTCTACACCGGCGTACGCCGCTGGCGCTCGTACGGCGCGCAATGGGCGATGGTGCTGAGTGGTGCGCAATCGACGCTGGCCGGCGGCTTCATGATCAGCCAGTCTCTCGGCGCTCAGATGCCTGGCATCCTCGACATCGCGCCTTACGCAAGTTTCGGCGCATTCTACTTCCTCGTGTCAGCGATCTGGCTGACGGTCGCCGCCAATCGCGGGGCTGGCGCCAAGGCTTGAAACCCCTGCTGGAAAGAACAGTCTCGGCCGGTCTCCCGATACCGGCCGAAGACCCGCCCGCGAAGCGGACGGCAATCCACCTATGACAACGTGTTTCGCTCCTGTATTGAAACGGCGGTGACCGTGATCAGGGAGGATGCGATTGAGCCAGCGAATTTCCGATTTCGATTCCGGGCTGCTGATGACGCTCGATGCGCTTCTCAAGGAGCCGAATGTCACCCATGCGGCGGTCCGGCTGAATATCAGCCAATCGGCGCTCTCGGCACGATTGACCCGCCTGCGGCACCTGCTGAACGATCCGCTGTTCATTCCGTCTATTTCCGGCCGCGGCATGACCCCGACGCCGCACGCGATCGCCCTTCAGCCGGGGCTGACGCGGCTGCTGGAGCGCTTCGAGGACTTCGTCAACACGGCCCACCTCTTCGATCCCCTGACGAGCAAGCGTGTCTTCCGGATCGCCGCAACCGACAATCCGGCGGCAATCCTGGCGCCCGATCTCATTCCGCTGATCAAAGCGCACGCGCCCGAAGTGAAGATCGCCTTCACCCTGCCCGACAAGTCGAGGATTGCCCGGCTGCTGGAACAGGGCGAGATCGACCTGTTCGTCGGGACCGCAGAGGATGGCTCCAACGAGTTGATATCAAGCACATTGTTCGAAGAGAAGTTCATGACCGCCCAGCGGCGCGGTCATCCGCGCGGCACGGGCGAGCTTGGTCTCGACGAGTTCTGCCGCCTCGATCACCTACTGATCTCGACGACTGGCGGCCATTTCACCGGAATGATCGACAACGCGCTGGCGGAAATCGGCCGGGAGCGCCAGGTTTCGGTATCGGTTCAGAGTTACGCAATGGCGCCTCTCGTGCTCGCCAGCACCGATTGCATCTGCACATTGCCGCTGCGGTTCCTCCAGCGCTTCGCGCAATCGCTCGACCTTTTCGAGCCGCCGGTCGCGCTCTCCCCCTTCAGCATGAATGTTTTCTGGCATCCGAAGATGCGCGCCGATCCCGCCCATATGTGGCTGCGCAAGATGGTGATGAGCGTCTCGCGGAAAGGCGGCATGTGAATGTCCGGAAGGCATCCATCCCGGCGCTAGGTGCGATCCACCGGATCGATTGGTAAGACGTCCCGGGCATCGGCATCTTCAGCCTGAACCTTCCATCGTCGAAGGTTGCGATCAGCGCTTATGAGGATTTCTGATGCTTGATTTCTATTTCCATGCGACACCGAACTCGATGAAGGTCGCGGTTCTGCTGCAAGAACTGAACCTTGCCTTCACCGTCCGCCCGGTCGATATCTTCAAGGGCGAGCAGCACGCGCCGGCATTTCTGAAGATCAATCCCAATGCCAAGGTTCCCGCTCTCGTCGACGACGGGGTCACGGTCTTCGATTCGCATGCCATCCTGCTGTATCTCGCGGAAAAGCATGGCCGCTTCATTCCGGCCGGGATCGGCGGCAAGGCAGCGATGCTGTCGTGGCTGCAGCTGGTGGCGACCGGACTCTCGCCCTTCTCGGGACAGGCGATCCACTTCCTGCACTACGCGCCGGAAGATCTGCCCTATGCGAAGAACCGCTACGTCAAGGAGCTGGAGCGGCACTACCGCGTCTTCGACGCCAGACTTTCGCAATCGCCGTGGCTTGCCGGCGAGGAATACACGATCGCCGACATGGCTCTCTGGGGCTGGGCCGCTTCGGCCGGTTACGTGTTTGGCGAGAGAGGGCTTGAAGACTATCCGCACGTCGCGCGGTTCATGCAGCGCATGTCGGAGCGGCCCGCCGTGCAGCGGGCGCTGGCGATGAAAGAGGACCATAGTTTCAAGCATACGCTGGATGAGGAAACGCGCCGCGCCCTCTTCCCGCAGAACGCGGCGTAACCGTCCGGGCGCCTACTCGAAAACGAAAGCCAGCCGCTTGTTGGTCAGCTTCGACAGCTGCTGCAGGCGACCTTCGAGGCGTTCGCCGGTGAAGTCGTGATAATCGTGCGGGACGACCAGCTCGATATCGACATCCGGCTGTGAAGACTTGCGGAAATGCAGGTTCTTCACGACGCCGGGCATCGATGCCGAGAACAGATAGACGACCCTGAGCAGGCCGCCGAGCAGCTTGGCACGCTCGACGAATTGCGGGCCGGCGATCTTTGCCAGTGGCGCGGTCGAGCCATCGTCATGCAAGCCTTCGAAGCGGTAGTAGTTGGTGAGCGCGATGAAGGCTCGGCCCGGATGGCTGATACCGACAAAGGAGGAATGGGCGATTAGGTTCAGCGCCTGAAGGCCGCGGTAATCCGGATGGGCGCGCCAGCTGATATCGGCGAGCAGACAGGCGGCCTGACGGTAGCGCCCCTCTTCTTCGGTCTCCGAAATGCCGAAGGACGGGATCATCCGGCCGGTCCATTCGGCAAGCTCGCGGGCATGTTCCGGCGAGCGGGCACGCAGGATCGCAAGTTCGCCTGCGGCCGCCAGCAGCGGATCGGCACGGCGTTCGCCTTCGGACAGCAGCGAATAGAGATAGCCTTCGCGCACGCCCTGCGCCGAGAAGGAAATGATCGAGGGCTTCATGGCGCTCAGCACTTCCTTCATCGCCACCGCGCCGAAGGGCAAAAGCGCGCGGCGGTGTTTGGACACGGCCTGGAAAGCCGGATCCTTGCTGTCCCTTGCCACTTCCACTTGATCGAGAAACTGCATCATGCCTTCGAGTGTCACCTCGTATCCCTGCATCATGTGCAGCGGATATTGGCTGAGCTCCATATGCAGCTTGGCGATGTTTCGCCATGTGCCGCCGACGGCATAAAAGGTCCGGCCTGCCCCCTTTTCGAGGATCTTTCCGGCGCTGCGAACGTGCTTGCGCGCGAAGGCGCGCGCCTTGTCGAGCGAGCCGCCGGCATATTCCGACAGACGAAGGCCACCGAGCGGCAGGGTGATACCCTTGCCGATCTCGCGCTCCTTGATATCGATGAGCTCGAGCGAGCCGCCGCCGAGATCGCCGGCGATACCATCGGGATGAAAGAAGCCGCTGATGATGCCGAGCGCGGAGAAGCGGGCCTCTTCCTCGCCGGAGAGAACGCGCACCTTGCGCTTCAGAATGGTTTCGGCCTTGTGGATGAAATCGGGACCGTTGGACGCCTCGCGGGCCGCAGCCGTCGCCAGCACGTACATCGTCGCCGCACGCGCCTGATCGGAGAGAGCCTTGAAGCGATGAAGGGCGGCCAGCGCCCGTTCGACGCTCTGCTCATCCATCTTGCCGGTCAGCGCGATGCCTTTGCCAAGGCCGCACAGCACCTTCTCATTGAAAAGGATCGCCGGCGAGCGGGACATGCCTTCGTAGATCACCACGCGGATCGAGTTCGATCCGATATCGACGACGGAGACCGGGGCTATGCCTGGCAGGCGCCCCTGGGCTTCTGATTCAACCATGCAGGTCCAGTTATCTCTTGGTCCGGCCGGAAAGCAGACCGGCGATCAGCTTGGGCGCACTGGATTTCAACGCTTCACCGCGGCCGGAAAGGCTGGGGTTTGTCATGAAATACTGCTGCGCGTTGAACGGCTCCTCGCCCTTGCGCACCTCCATGCGCCTGGACGTTCCGTCGGGCAATATCTCGTAGCTTTGCTGATTGTCAATGATATTGCCCAGCATGATCTGGGACAGAACCTGTTCATGCACAGTCGGATTGGTGAGCGGCACCAGCGTTTCGACGCGCCGGTCGAGATTGCGCGGCATCATGTCGGCCGAGCCGATATAGACCAGCGCCTTGTCCGACGGCAGGCCATAACCATTGCCGAAGCAGAAGATGCGGCTGTGCTCCAGGAAGCGTCCGACGATCGATTTGACGCGGATATTTTCCGACAGACCCGGAACCTGCGGACGCAGGCAGCAGATGCCGCGCACCACCAGATCGATCTCGACGCCGGCATGGCTTGCCGTATAGAGCGCGTCGATGATCTCAGGGTCGACGAGCGCATTCATCTTCATCCAGATTGCCGCCGGCGCGCCGTTCTTGGCGTGCATGATCTCTTCGTCGATATGGCGAAGGATGCGCGAGCGCAGCGTATAGGGCGAGACCGCGAGCTTCATGCTCTCTTCCGGTTCGCCATAACCGGTGATGAAGTTGAAGATGTTCGCCATATCATGGGCAATGACGGGATTGCAGGTGAAGAAGGACAGGTCGGTGTAGATCTTCGCCGTGATCGGGTGATAGTTGCCGGTGCCGAGATGGCAGTAGCTGCGCAGCTTGCCCTCCTCGCGGCGTACGACCAGCGACATCTTCGAATGGGTCTTCAGTTCGATGAAGCCGAAGACGACCTGCACGCCGGCGCGTTCGAGGTCGCGGGCCCAGCGGATATTGGCTTCCTCGTCGAAACGCGCCTTGAGCTCGACCAGCGCCGTCACCGACTTTCCGGATTCGGCAGCATCGATCAGCGCGCGCACGATCGGGCTGTCGTTCGAAGTGCGGTAAAGCGTCTGCTTTATCGCCAGGACGTCAGGATCGCGCGCAGCCTGGAGCAGGAACTGGACCACCACGTCGAAAGACTCGTAAGGATGGTGGACCACCATGTCCTTTTCGCGGATGGCGGCGAAGCAGTCACCGGCATGTTCGCGGACGCGCTCGGGAAATCGGGCGTTGTAGGGCTGAAACCGGAGATCGTCGCGCGGCGCCTTGGTGATCTCAGACAGCGTGTTCAGCGCCAGGAGACCTGGAAGAACGGCGACGCGATTGTCGGGAACTGCCATCGCCTGGACGACGAATTGGCGGAGCGAAGGCGGCATTTCGGAATCGGTCTCGATACGGATCGCCTTGCCGCGGCGGCGGCGCTTCAGCGCCGTCTCGAAGAAGCGCACGAGGTCTTCAGCTTCTTCCTCGACTTCGATATCGCTGTCTCTGATGATGCGGAAGGTACCCGACCCCTGCACCTCATAGCCCGGATAGAGCCGATGGATGAAGATATTGGCGACGTCTTCGAGCGTGATGTAGCGGATGGTGTTGCCGTCATCGGGCAGGCGGACGAAGCGGTCGAGTGCGGGCGGCAGGCGCAGCAGCGCCGTCATCGGCTCGCGGCCATGCTTGCTGGTGAGCTGCAGGCCGATCGAAAAGCCGAGGTTCGGAATGAACGGGAACGGATGCGCCGGATCGATCGACAGCGGTGTCAGCACCGGGAAGATCGCCTGTTCGAATTCGGTTGCCAGCCATTGGCGATCGACGTCGCTCAGCGCGCCCGGGCGGACGATAAGGATGTCTTCGCGGGCCAGATATTGCTGAAGCACCGCAAGCGAGGCCTGCTGCTCCATCTGCAGGTTGTCGATTTCCTGCAGGATGGCGTCCAGCTGCTCGGCCGGTGTCTTACCGTCGGGCGTGCGCACCGCGATATTCTGGCGGACCTGCGCCTCCAGACCCGCGACGCGGACCATGAAGAATTCGTCGAGGTTGGCGGCCGAGATCGACAGGAAGCGGACGCGCTCCAGCAGCGGATGCTCGGTATTCAGCGTTTCTTCAAGGACGCGGCGATTGAACTGCAGCCAGGAGAATTCGCGGTTGATGAAGCGCTCCGGGCTTGAGAGCAACTCTTCCAGCGGGGGGACGGCGGACGGCGCTTCCGGCTTCGGTTCCTGATGCTCGGCAACTGCACTGTCCATATGTCGGTCCGTCCCGTTTATTCGTCCCTGCGAATTATATCAGTTTCACGACGGAACTGTGACAGTCAATCGAGCGGGCCTGAATTTCCCAATTCATTCAATACTTCAGCCGCCATCGCCCGGGTGATTTTGGTCCCCCGCGACCAGGCAAGCCGGTCGAGCCGCTCGACGATCGTCTGGGCGGCATTCAGCGAGCGTTCCATCCTGTTGACGATATAGAGCACGAGTTTGTCATCTATATTAAGCTGGCGGTCGGCAAACAGCTTGACGATGACCTGCGACAGCAGCTCTTCATCGGGTTCGCCGATCTCGACGACGGTCGCCGCCTTCAACCGCGAGCGCAGATCGGCAAGCTCCACCGGCCAGGACATCGGCCAGAGACGGCTGGTCATCATCAGGCTGTGGCCGTTTTCGCGCACGCTGTTGATGACATGGAAGAGCTCGGTATCGTCGAAGCCTTCGCGATCGACGTCCTCGAAGAGCACCGGGCCATTGGCGGCCGCGATCGCCGCCTGCGCGCCGGCCTTCGGATGAATGCTGGTGGCGTTGCTGTGCTCTTTCCAGATGCTGGCCAGATGCGACTTTCCCGATCCGACCGGACCAGCGAGGATGACAACCGGCGACGGCCATTGCGGCCAGGCATCGACGATGGTGACGGCTGCACTCAGCCGGTCGGAGATCAGCAGATCGTCGCGTCCGCTTGCGGTATCATGAGAAAAGACCAGCGGAAGCTGCTCTCCCGCCCTGCGCTTTACGTCGTTCATTTCGTGTCGGCTTTGGACTTGCGGATAACAGATGGCTTCGACTGACCCGCGTAAAGATCACTCTCAAGGTAGCGCGACAGCGCGAAGCGGACAAGAACGCCGACGGCGGCGGCGGCGGGTACGGCAATCAGCAGGCCGACGAAGCCGAATAGCGCGCCGAAAGCAAAGAGCGCGAACATCAGCCAGACCGGATGCAGGCCGACACTGTGGCCGACGAGCTTTGGCTGCAGGATGTTGCCTTCCAGGAACTGGCCGCTGAAGAAGACCGCCAGCACCGCGCCGACCCAGATGTAATCGGGCCAGAACTGCACGATTGCCACGCCGACGGCAATCAGCAGGCCAAGCATCGAACCGACGTAAGGAATGAAGCTGATCATCCCGGCGAAGAGGCCGATCAGCAGGCCGAAATTGAGGCCGACCAGCGACAGGCCAACGGCGTAGTAGATGCCGAGGATCAGGCAGAGCGAGCCCTGCCCGCGGATGAAACCGGCAATCGCCTGATCGATCTCGCGGGCGATCTGGTGGACGTTGGCGACGTAGTCGCGCGGGATATAACGGTCGATCTGCGCCACCATGCGGTCCCAGTCGAGCAGCATGTAGAAGGCGACGACGGGCGTGACGATCAGCAGCGAGATCAGGTTGACGACAGCAAGGCCGGAGCTCCAGATCTGCGCGAAAAGGCCGGTCATGAAGCCGACGCCCTGCGACAATATCTCCGAGAAATTGTTCTTGATCGTGCCGAGCTGGCTCTTGATCCAATCCGGCAGCAGGGAGTTCTGCGAGGTGGTGATGAACTGCTGCAGCTGGTCGATATAGCCCGGGAATTTGCCGGCGAAGTCTGTGAACTGGCTGGCCAGGATCGGGATCAGCGTCATCAGCGCCACGACGATGACCAGAACGAAGGATACGAGAATGACGACTGTCGCCATCATGCGGCTGAGGCCGATCTTCTGCAGCCTGTCGGCGACCGGATCCAGGAAATAGGCGATCGCCATGCCTGCCAGGAACGGCAGCAGGATGGAGCTGAAAACCAGCAGGAAGAGGATGAAGAAAACGAGCACGCCGAGCCAGAAGAAGACCTGGCGCTTCAGACTCGTACCGCTGACCTGATTTGGCATCGATTACCCCGTTCATCCCGCATCGCGGCGCGATCTTGGCCGCGACCACCTTTGAAGCACATAGGATGCGGCCCGGAAGATGGTCAACCCTGCTGCCGAAAAACCGCGCCGCGCCTATGAAAAGAGCGGGAAATTGGGGCTTTTCTCCATGCACCGCCTTGCATAAAGCGCACTCTCATGCAATTGCGACCCGCATGTGACACAGGGTTAAATCCCGCCTGAACCAGCCATCGGAGATCAGCATGAGCCAGTCTGGAAAAAACGGCCTGACCTATAGCGATGCGGGCGTCGATATCGATGCCGGCAACCTGATGGTAGAGAAGATCAAGCCCGCTGTGCGCTCTACGCGCCGCCCGGGCGCCGACGGCGAGATCGGCGGCTTCGGCGGCCTCTTCGATCTCAAGGCCGCGGGCTTCAAGGATCCGGTTCTCGTCGCCGCCAATGACGGCGTCGGCACCAAGCTGAAGATCGCCATCGACGCCGACTATCACGACACCGTCGGCATCGACCTCGTCGCCATGTGCGTCAACGACCTCGTCGTCCAGGGCGCCGAGCCGCTGTTCTTCCTCGACTATTTCGCCACCGGCAAGCTCGACCCGAACCAGGGTGCGGCGATCGTCGAAGGCATTGCCGCCGGCTGCCGTGACGCAGGCTGCGCGCTGATCGGCGGCGAAACCGCCGAAATGCCGGGCATGTATTCCTCCGGCGACTACGACCTCGCAGGCTTTGCCGTCGGTGCTGCCGAGCGCGGCGAACTGCTTCCGGCTGGCGACATTGCCGAAGGCGACGTCATTCTCGGCCTCGCCTCCTCGGGCGTCCATTCCAACGGCTTCTCGCTGGTGCGCAAGATCGTCGAACTTTCCGGCCTCGGCTGGGATGCACCGGCACCCTTTGCCGAAGGCAAGAAGCTCGGCGAAGCGCTGCTGACACCGACCCGCATCTATGTGAAGCCGCTCCTGAAGGCGATCCGCGAGACCAAGGCGATCAAGGCGCTCGCCCACATCACTGGCGGCGGCTTTCCGGAAAACATTCCGCGCGTGCTGCCGAAGCATCTGGCTGCCGAGATCGACCTGTCTGCTGTGAAGGTTCCGGCCGTGTTCCCGTGGCTCGCCAAGACCGGCGGCGTCGAAGCCAAGGAAATGCTGCGCACCTTCAACTGCGGCGTCGGCATGATCGCCGTTGTCTCGCCTGAAAACGTCGAAGCCGTCACCAAGGCCCTGGAAGCCGAAGGCGAAAAGATCGTCGTTCTCGGCCGGATGATTGCCCGCGCCGAAGGTGCCCAGGGCACGCAATATCAGGGTACGCTCGGCCTATGAGCACACCGCGCAAACGCGCTGTCGTCTTCATTTCCGGCAGCGGCTCCAACATGATGGCGCTAGTCGCGGCCGCCAAGGCTGCGGACTTTCCGGCCGAGATCGTCGGCGTAGTCTCGGACAAGGCGGATGCGGGCGGCCTCGCCAAGGCCGCCGCCGAGGGCATCCCGACCTTCGCTTTCGCGCGCAAAGACTATGCCAGCAAGGACGCCCACGAGGCGGCGATCTTCGAAGCCCTCGACACGCTGTCGCCCGATATCCTCTGCCTCGCAGGCTATATGCGCCTTCTGAGCGCCACCTTCATCCAGCGTTACGAGGGCAGGATGATCAACATCCACCCTTCCCTGCTGCCGCTCTTCCCCGGCTTGCACACGCACCAGCGCGCCATCGACGCCGGCATGCGGATTGCCGGTTGTACCGTCCATTTCGTCACCGAAGGCATGGACGAAGGCCCGGTGATCGGCCAGGCGGCTGTGCCGGTACTTTCGGGCGACACGGCAGATGCTCTGGCCGGCCGCGTGCTGACCGTTGAGCACCAGCTCTATCCGCAGGCGCTCCGCCTGTTTGCCGAGGGCAAGGTGCGGATGGAAGGCGGCAAGGCTGTCCGGAGCGGTAGTGCGGCTTCGGCGGGGACGGACCGGGTTATCTCGCTGATTTGATGGATTGGCGGAGGGTTAGTCTCACACGGCAGCTACTTTTGCGCCAACGCTCCCGCCCCTTCCCTCATTCCTGTGCTTGTCACAGGAATCTAGCCACCGCGCGTCCGCGCGGTGAATGACTCACTACCCTTCAAAATAGTCTCCCGCGCCCCAGGACTGGGGCGCACTGGGTTCCTGTGACAAGCACAGGAATGAGGGAGCGCGTGGGGCGTGTTCCGCGAGACCAGTCAGCCTCGCCTTATGGCAGCTCCTACGGGCAGCATTCAGGCCGCGATCGCCTGAAGCGGATGCAGCGTCCCGTCGCTATAGACGAACTGTCCGGCCCGGAAGGTGGCGCGGATACGGTGCACATCGCCCTTCTCCACCACCACCAGATCGGCGCGCTGGCCGATGGCGATCTCGCCGCGATCCAGAAGGCCCGCAGAACGCGCCGCGTTCGACGTTGCCATGGCAACCGCTGCCGGCAGATTGCCCTCCATCGCGTCGGCGATCTTGAAGATGCCAGGGACGAATGCGGCCGGGTGGTAATCGGCAGCGATAACGGACAAGAGGCCGGCGCTTGCGGCATCGAGCGCGCTCAGGTTGCCGGACATCGACTGGCCGCGCAGCGCGTTCGGCGCGCCCATCAGTGTCCAGAGGCCACGGCGGCGGGCTTCCTCGGCGGCATCGAGCGTCACCGGGAATTCGCTGATCGTCACGCCCAGATCATGCATTTCGGCAACCTTGGCGGCGCTATCGTCGTCGTGAGAGGCGAGCGACAGCTTGTGGCGCAGCGACAGCGCGACGATCTCGCGCAGCTTGACGTCGATGGCCGAATCCTCGCGCATGGCGATGCGCTTCTGGACGACTTCGAGCGCCATTTCCCTGGTGATGGCGCGGCGCTCCGACATGCTGGTGACGTAGGCTTCGATATTGTTGTATTGCCCCTGCCCCGGCGTGTGGTCGGTCAGCGACACCATGTCGACCTGATCGGCCGCGAGCAGTTTTTCCAGCGCCGGAGCGGCGCCGACATTGGTGATCTCGTAGCGGGCGTGAACCTTGTGGTCGATCAGCAGCGAATGGCGCAGCCGATTGATGCCTTCGATGACGGCTGAGGTCGTTTCCAGCGAACGGACGTGGCCGTAGACGCTTTCGGTGGCAAAGGAGATCGCCGCATAGGCCGTGGTGACGCCGGCGGCCGCGAGCTTCTTGTCGAGCTCATGGATACCGAAATCGATCGGCATCATCGCATTCGGACGCGGCGCGATCTCGCGCTCGATCATGTCACCATGCAGATCGACGAAACCCGGCATGAGAAAGCGCCCGCCACCATCGATGGCAGCATCTGCGACCTTGTCATCACGAATCTCGGCGATGACGCCATCCTCGACCCGCACCGAGCCGTGGCTGATGATTTCACCGGGAAGGACGAGCGTGAAATTACTGAGCCACATGGTTTTCTCCTGATTGGGGCAAGGCCGGACAAACCGCAGCGCATAGGCCGGATTCGTGACAAATGGATGAAACGCCAGAGCGCGCCATTATTTTCCGGCTAACGCCACGTCTCTCTGTTCATCGCTGCCCACTGCAGCAGGATGATGGTCTTCATATCCAGAATCTCGCCGTTTCCGATCATCGCCAGAGCGTCATCGAGCGGGACTTCCAGCACTTCGATATCCTCATGCTCCTCCGCCAGTCCGCCGCCATTGGAGACGCGGTCCGACGTGTCGATTTCGGCGGCGAAGAAGTGCACCACTTCGCTGTTGGAACCGGGAGAGCTATAGGCCTTGAAGAGGAACTGGGCGTCGCGGACCTGAAATCCGGTCTCTTCCATCGCTTCGCGGCGGATCGCCGCTTCCGGTTCGTCGCCATCCAGAAGCCCGGCCGGGGTTTCGAACAGGAAGGGCGCCTCGCCGTGGAGATCCGGTGGCAGCCGGTATTGACGCACGAGCACGACGGTGCCGCGTTTGGGATCATGGAGCAGGATCGTTGCGGCAGGCGTGCGGTGATAGACCTCGCGGTCAAGGCGGTGGGTGACGCCTTTCGAGTCCGTGTAGTCGATCTTATAGGCGCTGAGCTTGGTCCAGCCCCTGGAGAGCACGGTTGCGCTGACGATTTTCGCGCCAGCCTTCTCGAATTTCGTCATGCGGCGTCCTTGCGTAGCCAGACCTTGTTGTCGTGGACGGCAGCACCGCCATAGGGCGCAACAGGATCGGCGCCGGTCAGGACGTTGATGCCCTCGCCATCGACATGTGCCTTGTTCGGCCACAGCCCCTCGGCGATCAGAACGCCGGGCTTCACTTCCTCGGTGACCTTCACGTGGATACGCAGGTCGCCTCTGGTGTTGCCGATACGGACAAGATCACCGGCTTGCAGGCCGTGGGTCAGCGCATCTTCAGGATTGACCATCAGCTCCGGGCGTCCCTCCTTCTGCCGCGAGGTCTTGGTCTCGGCGAAGCTCGAATTCAGGAAGTTGCGGGCCGGAGAGGTGGCGAGCCGGAACGGATGCTCGGCATCGGCCAGTTCGATGACATCGACCTGATCTGGAAATTGCGGAAGCTCCTCGTGCGGGCCAAGGGCGCCGACGGCTGCCGGCGGCTTGTTCGGTGCGGCACCGTTCACCCAGTCCGGACGGAAATGGAACTTGCCGTCAGCATGGGCGAAACCGTTGAGGAAATGCGCGTCGTCGAAATCCGGCTGGCGGTCGAACCACTTGTGTTCGAGGAAATAGTCGTAATCGGGAAGATTGCTGTCCTTCAGAACGCGATCGACCATATCACGCGCCGTGAAGCCGAAGCCCGGGCGATCCGAGACGCCGAGGCGCTTGGCCAGCTCCTCGATGACGAAGAGGTTGCTGCGCACGGTTTCCGGCGGCTCGACCAGCTTGGGGCCGAGCAGGATGTGGTTCTGGCCGCCGGCGCGGTAGATGTCGTCGTGTTCGACGAACATCGTGGCGGGGATGACGATATCGGCCATTTCGGCAGTATCGGTCATGAATTGCTCGTGGACGGCGACGAAGAGATCGTCGCGGGCAAAGCCCTGCTTCACGAGGCGCTGTTCCGGGGCGATGTTCACCGGGTTTGTGTTCTGGATCAGCATCGCGGTCACCGGGCCGCGATGGCGAAGCGCTACGGCGTCGCCGGTCAGCGCCCGGCCGATCTGCGACTGGTCGATCATCCGGATATCCGCATCCTTCATCGATTTGCCGGTGAGTTCCGCGTTGTTCATGCGGAAGATATCGCTGTTCGAATGGAAGGCGCCGCCGCCCTCATATTGCCAGGAGCCGAGAACGGTGGCGATCGAGGCCGCCGCATGCATGGCGACCGCGCCGTTGCGCTGGCGAGTAAAGCCGTAGCCGAGGCGGAAGAAGGTCTTCCTGGTCTGGCCGACGAGGGCAGCGAATGCCTCGATCTCGCCGACGGAGAGACCGGTGATCGCAGCCGCCCATTCCGGCGTCTTGGTCTTCAGATGCGCTGCGAGACCGGCGGGATCGTCGGCGAATTTCGCCATATAGGCGCGGTCGGCATAGCCGTCGCGGAAGGCGACATGCATGACGGCGCAGGCGAGTGCCGCATCGGTACCCGGCCGTACGATCAGCGCCATGTCGGCCTGCTTCATCGTCGGGTTGTCGTAGATGTCGACGACGACGATCTTGGCGCCGCGTTCCTTGCGCGACTTGATGGCGTGGGTCATGACGTTGACCTGCGTCGCGACCGCATTCGTGCCCCAGATAACGACGCAATCGGTGCGGGCCATCTCGCGGGGATCCGGGCCGCGCAGCGTGCCGGTTGCCATGGTGAAGCCGGTCCAGGCGGGATTGGTGCAGATCGAAGAGAAGAAGCCGGAATAGCGCTTGGCGTGGCGCAGACGCTCGATCGAGTCGCGCTGTACCCAGCCCATGGTCCCGGCATAGAAATAGGGCCAGACCGCTTCGCTGCCATGCCTGGCTTCCGCCTTGACGAAGGCATTGGCGATCTCATCCAGCGCGTCGTCCCAGGAAATCTGCTGCCAGTTCCCGGCCCCCTTGGCGCCCTTGCGGCGCTGCGGGTGCATCAGTCTGTCGGGATGATAGAGACGCTCGGCATAGCGCGCCACCTTGGCGCAGATGACGCCCGAGGTGTAACTGTGATCGCCCGCGCCGCGCACGCGCCCGATGCGGCCGTCATCCGAGATATCGACCTCCAGCGCGCAGGTAGAGGGACAGTCATGGGGACAGGCGGTGTGCCCGACCCGGGATTTGGCATGAATGGGGGTCGCAATGTTCATGTGATTTCTATATGCCAACCGGAAAGCGGCCAAAAGCCGGAAAGTGCGCCGATCAGGCGAATTCATGACAGGCATCAGCAACAATGAACTACCGCCATATCTATCATGCGGGCAATTTTGCCGATGTGCTGAAACACGCCGTTCAGGCCCGGCTGATCCGCTATCTGCAGAAGAAGGACGCCGCCTTCCGCGTGCTCGATACGCATGGCGGCATTGGTCTCTATGACCTGTCTTCCGAAGAGGCGCAGAAGACCGGCGAATGGCAGACCGGCATCGGCAAACTCATGGAAGCCGATCTGGATCCGCAGGTCGCCGAATTGCTGGAGCCTTATCTCTCGGCGGTTCGCGAGCTCAATCCTGACGGCGGTATCCGCTTCTATCCCGGTTCGCCGAAGCTTTCGCGCATGCTGTTCCGGCCGCAGGATCGCTTGTCGGCGATGGAGCTGCATCCCGAGGATTTCGCGCGGCTGCACCGCCTTTTCGAAGGCGATCATCATGTTCGCATCACCGAGCTCGACGGCTGGCTATCGCTCGGCGCGCATCTGCCGCCGAAGGAAAAGCGCGGCATGGTTCTGGTCGATCCGCCGTTCGAAGAGGATGGCGAATATGACCGGCTGGTCGATGGTCTGGTCAAGGGTTATCGGCGTTTTCCGGGCGGCACCTACTGCCTGTGGTACCCGCTGAAGAAGGGCGCGCCAGTCAAAGAATTCCACGAGGCACTGCAGGCGACCGGCATTCCGAAAATCCTCTGCGCCGAACTCAGCGTGCGCAGCGACCGCGGCATTACCGGGCTGACCGGCTCGGGGCTGATCATCGTCAATCCGCCGTTCACGCTGAAGGATGAGCTGCACCGCATGCTCCCTGCCCTCAAGGATATCATGGCTCAGGACCGCTATGCGTCGCACCGTGCCTTCTGGCTGCGCGGTGAAGAGAAGGCTGTCGCAAACGATTGACCATGACGGCAGCGTGCGGAATAGTCCGCCGCGCCAATGCATTTTCACAGGTGAAACATGAAGCTTCTCTGCGCCACGACATCGCCCTACTCCAGCAAGGTGCGCATGGCGGCGCATTATCTCGAGCTCGATGTCACCGAGATTCGGGTCGATACCAATGCCGGTCCGGCGATCCTCGTCGATAACAATCCGCTCGGAAAGATCCCGACGCTTTTGACCGACGATGGCACGTCGGTTTTCGACAGCATCGCCATCATGCACTATTTCCATCGGCTGAAGAAACGGAAGCTCTATCCGGAAAAGAACGGCAAGCGCACCGAGGCCGAGATTCTCGAAGCGCTCTGCGACGGGATCTGCGACTGCCTGCTGGCGATCGTCTATGAGCGCCGCTTCCGTGATGAGGAAAAAATCCACCAGCCCTGGATCGACCGGCAGTGGAAGAAGGCCGTCAGCGGCCTGAACCATATCAGCGCCCATCCGCCGAAACTCGGCAAGAAGCTGCATGGCGGCCATTTCGCTCTTGCCGCGACGATCGGCTATCTCGATCTGCGCTTCAAGGGACAGTGGGAGGCCGATCACTCGGAACTGATCGGCTGGTTGAGAACATTCGAGAAGAAATTCCCCACCTATTCCGATTTCAAGCCGCAATAACCAGACACAAAAAAGCCGGGGCAAAACCCCGGCTTTTTCGTTGATCAGATGGTCTGATTAGAACTTCACGCCGATACCGACCTTGACGCTCTGTTCGTCATAGCCGCGCGAAACGTTCGTGCCACCCAGATTGTAGTCCTTGTCCTGGTAGTCGCTGAAGCGGTATTCGACGCGAGCCGTGATGTTGCTCGTGACGAAAGCTTCTGCACCAACGCCGACGGTGTAGCCGTAAGCCATCTTGCTATCAGAGTCGCCGAGACCGCTAACCTTGTTGTTGGTCGCAGCCAGACCGGCCGTACCGTACAGCAGGAAGGGGTTCAGGTCGTAACCGACGCGGCCACGAACAGAGCCGTTGAAACGGTTCTTTTCGGTGATGCCGCCAGCCGAGTGATCAAGGCCGGAATAGCCGAGGTCGGCTTCAACACCGTAAACGATCTGGCCAGCCTGCCAGTTGTAGCCCGTGTACAGCTGACCGCCCATGGCGTAGCCGTTACGGCTGTTGTTGAAGTCACCCATGTTGTAGGTGCCTGCACCGCCGAGGTAGAAGCCTTCCCAGTTACCGGCCGGGGTAACCGGCTCGTTCTGGGCTACCGGAGCTTCCGGGACCTGGTCAACTGCATCGGCAGCGTTTGCAGCGGTGAAGCCGGCTACGACGAAGGCAGAAGCCATCAGGCTAGCAATGAGTGTACGCATACTTGTCTCCTTTCAGTCCCGCGCTCTTCGTCAACTGTTTTACACCGAAGCATTCGCGAGCAATTACTAGATGTCCCTCTCGGATCGAGGGTGAAAGTGGAGCCCAATTGCGGATTTGAAAGAGCCAAATTGTGAAATGATTGTGGCGGCGGGGTGGCTGAAATTCGATGTTGCTATAGCGCAACAGACTATTTATTAACCATAACGAATGGTTAAATCATGAATACTTATTTTACCGATCTATATTCTCAAATAATACATAGAATATCGCCACCCACAGCGCAATCGCGGCACCCTATTTATCTAATGTGTACCCGCCCCTATATAGGAAGCACCTAGACTCACGGGTTAAGAAGGCAAGCTTTTGAGCGAGAAGAGACTTAGGGCAGCCCTGATAACAGGTGCAGCCAAAAGAATAGGACGCGCCATTGCCAAGGATTTGGCAGATAACGGCTTTTCGGTTGCCATCCATGCCAACGGCTCGCTCGCCGAGGCGGAGGAGTTTGCGGCGGAATTGCGGCAAAGCGGTCATCGGGCCGTTGCGGTCCAGGGCGACCTCACAAAAATAAATGAGACGGAAAAGCTGATTCAAAAGGCCTCCGACGCGCTTGGACCGCTCGATCTGCTCGTCAACAACGCCTCGATTTTCCACGAGGATTCGCTGCGGGCCTTCGATGCCGGGATATGGGAAGAGCATTTTGCCGTCCATCTCAGGGCGCCGTCGATTCTGGCTGCGAAATTCGCCGAGCAGCTGCCGCAGGCTGCCGATGGGCTGATCGTCAACATCATCGATCAGCGCGTCTGGGCGCTCCGGCCGAGCTTCTACTCCTATACGCTGTCGAAATCGGCGCTCTGGACGGCGACGCAAACCATGGCGCAGGCGCTGGCGCCGCGCATCCGGGTCAATGCCATCGGCCCCGGGCCGTCGATTCCAAGCGAGCGTCAGCTGCAAGAAGACTTCCAAGCGCAGGTCGCAGCCCTTATCTTGAAGAGGGGTCCTGAACTGGAGGAATTCGGACGAACGATTCGTTTTCTGTTCGAAACGCCCTCGGTCACAGGCCAGATGATTGCACTCGACGGCGGCCAGCATCTCGCGTGGCAGACGCCAGATGTGCTGGAGATCAAGGAATGAATGCCAAGAAGCTGCCGGATGGCGGTGTTCTTTATGATGAGATCGACGAAACGGACGACGATATCGAGGTGGAGGGCGAACCTTCCGCCGCGCCTATCTCTGCCGATATGGACTGGAACGAGGGCGGGATCAACGAGACCGGCCTGACCGGCCAGGAGCTGATCGGCGAATTCGTCAAGCGGCTGCCGAACAGCCCCGGTGTCTATCGCATGTTCAATGCCGATGGCGATGTGCTCTATGTCGGCAAGGCGCGCAGCCTGAAGAAGCGCGTCAGCAACTATGCAATGGGGCGCGTCCACTCGAACCGTATCGCCCAGATGGTCCGCCAGACGGCCCATATGGAATTCGTCACCACCCGCACCGAAATCGAGGCGCTGCTTCTCGAAGCGAATCTGATCAAGCGCTTGCGGCCGCGCTTTAATGTGCTGCTGCGCGACGACAAGTCGTTTCCCTATATCCTGATCACCGGGGATCACCGGGCACCGGCGATCTTCAAGCATCGCGGCGCGCGTGCCCGCAAGGGCGAGTATTTTGGCCCCTTCGCGTCAGCCGGCGCCGTCGGGCGGACGATCAATTCGCTGCAGCGCGCCTTCCTGATCCGCACCTGTACCGACAGCGTCTTCGAGACGCGCACCCGCCCCTGTCTGCTCTACCAGATCAAGCGCTGTTCGGGTCCCTGCACCCACGAGGTCAGCGATGCCGGTTATGGCGAGCTGGTGCAGGAGGCGAAGGACTTTCTCTCCGGCAAAAGCCAGAAGGTGAAGGCGCATATGGCGGAAGCCATGAACAACGCCGCCGAGGATCTCGATTTCGAGCGCGCCGCCGTCTATCGCGATCGCCTCGCCTCGCTGTCGCATGTCTCCAGCCACCAGGGTATCAATCCGGCCGGTGTCGACGAGGCCGATGTCTTCGCGATCCACCACGAAGGCGGGATTTCCTGCATCCAGGTGTTCTTCTTCCGCACCGGACAGAACTGGGGCAACCGCGCCTATTTCCCCAAGGCCGACCCGCAGCTCTCAAGCGCCGAAGTGCTGAGCGCGTTCCTGGCGCAGTTCTACGACGACAAACCGGTGCCGAAGCAGATCATGCTGTCGGAAACCGTCGATGAGATGGAGCTTCTGTCCGCCGCACTCGGCGAGAAGGCCGGACACAAGGTTTCTATCCTCGTGCCACAGCGCGGCGAGAAGCGCGATCTGGTCGATCACGTCGTCGGCAATGCCCGCGAGGCGCATGGGCGCAAGCTCGCCGAAACCGCATCGCAGTCACGGCTGCTCGATGGCTTCAAGACCACCTTCAACCTTCCCTATGTGCCGCAGCGCGTCGAGATCTACGACAACTCGCATATCATGGGTACCAATGCCGTCGGCGGCATGGTGGTCGCGGGGCCCGAGGGTTTCGTCAAGAACCAGTACCGGAAGTTCAACATCAAATCGACCGACATCACCCCCGGCGACGACTTCGGGATGATGAAGGAAGTGATGACCCGGCGCTTCTCACGGCTGATAAAGGAGGAAGGCATTCCTGATCGTTCGCAGCCCGTTGCTGCCGGCATCGACGCCGCCGACATGCCCTTCCCGGCATGGCCCGACGTTATCCTGATCGACGGCGGCCAGGGACAGATGACGGCTGTCAGGGCGATCCTCGAAGAACTCGGCATCACCGACAGCGTCATCGCCATCGGCGTCGCCAAGGGTGTCGACCGCGAGGCCGGGCGCGAACGCTTCTTTCCACCGGGCAAGGAGAGCTTCTCGCTGCCGCCGCGCGATCCAGTGCTCTATTTCATCCAGCGCATGCGCGACGAGGCGCACCGCTTCGCGATCGGCTCGCACCGGGCGCGACGCAAGAAGGAGATGGTCAAGAACCCGCTGGACGAGATCGGCGGCATCGGCCCGTCGCGCAAACGCGCGCTGCTGCAGCATTTCGGCACCGCCAAGGCCGTCTCGCGCGCCGCGCTTTCCGATCTAATGGCCGTCGAGGGCATTTCGGAGGCGGTCGCGAAGGTGGTCTACAATCATTTTCACGACGACGCCGCGAAATAGGCTGTCACGGTCGCAAATTCCACGCAAAGGACAGCGAAAACCAGAAAGAATGTTGACGGTCGAGGGCCAAAGCCGTCATCTACGGGCACATCATTTCAGAGAACAGATTCATGGCATCGCGCGCATACAATATCCCGAACCTGCTGACCTACGGACGCATTCTTGCGGTGCCGCTGATCGTCATCTGCTTCTTCGTCGAGGGACGGCTGCAGAGCTCGGATCTCGCCCGCTGGGTCGCATTCTGGATCTTCGTCATCGCCTCGGTCACCGACTTCCTCGATGGCTATCTGGCGCGCATCTGGAACCAGACGTCGAATATCGGCCGCATGCTCGATCCGATCGCCGACAAGCTGCTGGTTGCCTCGATCCTGCTGCTGGTTGCCGCCGACGGCACGATTGCCGGCTGGTCGATCTGGGCGGCTATCATCATTCTCTGCCGCGAAATCCTGGTCTCCGGTCTGCGCGAATATCTGGCGGCGCTAAAGGTCAGCGTGCCCGTGACGCGCATTGCCAAGTGGAAGACGACGCTGCAACTGGTCGCCATCGCCTTTCTGCTGGCGGGCCCGGCCGGTGACGCCGTGCTGCCCTACACGACGCAGATCGGCATCGGCCTTCTCTGGGTCGCCGCCATCCTGACGATCTATACCGGCTACGACTATTTCCGCGCCGGCCTGAAGCATATCGTGGACGAAGAGTGATGACGCGTCTCGTCTATTTCGCCTGGGTGCGCGAGCGGATAGGCAAGAGCGAGGAGGAGATCGATCTCCCCGCCTCCGTCGTCACCGTCGCCGATCTTCTGAGTCATCTGAAGGGCTTGGGCGAAGAGTATGAGACCGCGCTTCAATATGAAAACGTCATCCGCGTAGCGCTCGACCAGGAGCATGTGGAGCACGACGAACCGATCGGCACGCCTCGCGAGATCGGGATCTTTCCGCCGATGACGGGCGGGTGAGATGGTGGGCGCCGAGCCAGTTCGCCCCCCTCTGCCCTGCCGGGCATCTCCCCCACAGGTGGGGAGATTGGCTGGGGGTGCAGGCTTCCCCAAACAATTGATGTTACAGAACGACCCAACGCAGGAGTGGCGCAGGGAGCAAGCCCCTTGTGATCTCCCCACCCGTGGGGGAGATGGCCGGCAGGCCAGAGGGGGGCTGACACGGCACAACCTCTCCAGGGTTGAAAACCGCCCATGACCACCTCCCCTACCATCCGCGTCCAGCGCGAAGACTTCGAGCTGCAGTGCGAACTCGACATGCTCTCCAAGAACAACCCCGGCATCGGCGCCATCGTCACCTTCACCGGCCTCTGCCGCGACGAAGGCGGGACGCTGTCGGCGCTGGAGCTGGAGCATTACCCCGGCATGGCCGAGGCCGAGATGCTCCGTATTGCCAATCTCGCGATCGAGCGCTTCGCCCTCAAGGGCCTGACCGCCATCCACCGCTTCGGCAAGATCGCCGCCGGTGAAAATATCGTCCTCGTCATCGCCGCAGCACCACATCGGCAGGCCGCTTTCGACGGCGCCAATTTCGTCATGGATTACCTGAAGACGTCCGCACCCTTCTGGAAGAAGGAGCATGGCAAGGATGGTTCGTCCGGGGACTGGGTCGCCGCAAGGGGCGCGGACGACACGGCCCGCGACAAGTGGAAATAATCAAGGAATGGCCCGCTCGCGCCGGCTCATGACCAGCAGGAAGACCAGCAGCGAAAAGACGACGAAGTCGCGCCAGAGGAACGGGCCGTAGGCGGTCCAGAGAGTTTCGGCAAAGCCTATTCCTGCTGCCCCGCCGGCCGATTTCAGCGGATCGGAATAGCCGCCTGCAGCCGAGATCATCAGCACCTTGAGGCCGAACAGCAGGCCGGCGCCGAAATCCATCGAGCCGTAGTAAAAGGTGGTGAGGATGCCGCAGACGGTGGCGACGAAGGCAGCGGCGACATAAGCGACGAGGAATACCTTGCTGGCGCTGGTGCCGCAGAGTTCGGCGGCCATGGGATCGTCGGTGACGGCCCGCCAGATGCGCCCGAGCGAGGTGCGGCGCAGGATCAGTGTTCCCGTCGCGATCAACAGGATCATCAATCCCGTATTGAGCAGCTGGATATAGGTCAGCGTCACCTTGAAAGCGGCATCGCTCCAGAACACCACAGTGCCGTTCAGCAGCGGCGGCAGCCAGATCTCGCGGGTCTCCGACGCCAGCCGCGCCGTTTCCATCAACAGGATGGTGACGCCGAGCGCGGCGACGATCACGGTGTTGGCCGAACGGCGTACCAGCGGCTGCATGATGCTGCGGCCAATCCAGAAACCGGTCAGCAGCGAATAGAGGAACGACATGGCGACGCCGATCGCCAGAGCCGCGGGCAGGATCAGCCACAGGCGGTTATAGGCAAAGTCGGTAAATAGCAGCAGCATCTGCCCGGCAAAGGCGAACATCGCACCATAGGTGATGTCAGCACGCTTGGTGACGCCGAAGGCGATCGCATAGCCGAAGGCCAGCGCGGCGTAGAGTGCCGCAAGAGGCACCGCATTCGCCAGCTGCTGCAGAAGATAGGCCATTCCAGTCCTCCGGATTTCCCGTAAAATAATAACTGGCAAAATGGCTTTTACCAGTTATATTTTCATCATGAGCTTTACATGGACCCAGCACCGCTTTTCCGGAGGCGCGCTCGCGCTTGATGTCGCCAACAGCGTGATCCTGCGCCATGACGCCGAACAAAGCATCGATCGCTTCGCAACGCCTGATCAGCTCGACAGCTTTCCGGCCGCCGCGGCGGCGTTTTGCGCCGAGCGGGCGCTGTTAGGTGATATGATGCCGGTTAAAGCAGCGAACCGCCCGGCCTTTATCGGCTTGCGCGAGGCTAGCGATCGCTATTTTCGCAGCCGCGTGGCCGGTGAGGATGATGATGGCCTTCTGGCCGATCTGCTCGAGCGGATTGCCGCCGCATTGCGCGGGGCTGCGCCCGGCGGGCTCGACGCGGCGACGGCGCATTCGGCGCTGCGGCTGATCGCCATGCCCGATCCCGAGAGAATGAAGATCTGCCGCAACTGCGGCTGGCTGTTCATCGACCGCAGCAAGAACAGAAGCCGCGCCTGGTGCGACATGACCGTCTGCGGCAACCGGGCGAAGGCCAGCCGCCACTACCGGCGCAAGAAGGAGGAGACGCCATGAAGATCAACGCGATTGCCGCGCTCGGCCTTTCGGCAATGCTGATCGCAGGCTGCCAGCGCGAGATGGAGAAGATGGTCGAGGTATCCGGCCACATCTTCGTCTTCAACTACCGCGTGGCGACCGCCACCTATCTGGTGACGCTGCGCAAGACTTCGCCGATCCCTGACGGCACTGTGGCGATCGCCGAATTTGAAAACCCGGCGGGCGGCGATCCGATCGTACTGCAGGAGAAGATCTTCCCCGCCTGGGACAAGATCACGCTGCAGAGCCCGGCGATCCATTGCGTGCGCAAGGACAAGCATTACGGCGCCAAGATCAAGCTGGTGGCCGCCGACGGCAAGACGCTGCAGGAACTGCAGACGCAGTTCGTCTCCGATGTCGATCAGGCGGCGATGCTGCCCAGCAAGCCGCTGGTGGTCGGGCCGTTCTACACGAAGAACCCGGACGTGTTTAAGGCCGACGGGACGGTGGATTATTCGAATACGGACAAGTGCCCGGCGGCTTGAGAGCTTTGCACGACGTCAAGTTCGCCGCGTCAGCCCAAACAAAAAGCCGGAGCAAAAGCCCCGGCTTCGAGAGTCATTTCAATCACATCAGCCCTCAGGCTGACATTCCGATTCAGCCGACGATTTCGGTGTCGGAGAACCAGTACTTGATTTCCTGGGCAGCGGTCTCAGGAGCGTCCGAGCCGTGAACCGAGTTCTCGCCGATCGAGAGAGCGTGAACCTTGCGGATCGTGCCTTCGTCAGCGTTTGCCGGGTTGGTCGCGCCCATGATTTCGCGGTTCTTCAGGATGGCGCCTTCGCCTTCCAGAACCTGAACGATGGTCGGGCCGGAGGTCATGCCTTCGACGAGTTCGCCGAAGAAGGGGCGTTCCTTGTGAACGGCGTAGAAGCCTTCAGCTTCGCGCTTGCTCATCCAGACGCGCTTGGAAGCGACGACGCGGAGGCCGGCATCTTCGAGCATCTTGGTGATAGCGCCCGTGAGGTTGCGCTTCGTTGCGTCCGGCTTGATCATCGAAAAGGTGCGTTCAATCGCCATTGGGTCAAATCCTCTGGTTTAGCGGGGAAAAGTGGGCGGTCTTTACCCGCCCCAACTCCCGAAAACAAGGGGGACGCGGCAATTTCACGCCGCTGTCACACCGCGTGCCCTGCCACCATGCAGGTCGAGGCAGCGATCGAGCCATGCGACGACCGGGTCATCGGCTGATAGCATCGACAATCCCGCCGTCACCCGCAGCCACTGCAGGGCGCCGAAGACGATGTAATCGGCAAAGAGCGGGCTCTCGCCGCCGATGAAGGGCTGGAACTTCAGCATGTGGCGCATGGGCTCGAGTTTGGCGGCAAAGGCCGCCTCTTCGGCGGCGCGTTCCGCGACGACATCCTCAAGCTTCCGGCCAAGCCGTTGTTCGCGGCTTTGGCGGAAATAAGCCTTGTCACCTTCGTCAAGCGCGCCGTGAATGTCCATCAGCGCCATCTTCATGATCGCCGTGTGGATCACCATCTGCGAATAGCCTTCGACCATCCGCGACAGCGCCTTGCCGCCCTCGCCGCCGAAGAGCGGCGGCCGGTCGGGATAGGCATCCTCGAGATAAAGCGCGATGGCAAAACTGTCGGAGACCAGATGGCCGTTGTCATCGAGCACCGGCAGGGTCGGCGAGAAACCGCCGCCGATCCTGACGATGCCGGCATAGGTCGTCGGGATCTCGTCGAATGCCAGCCCCTTGTGCGCCAGCGCCATCACCGCCTTCCAGCAATGCGGCGAGAAGAAATGCTGCGGCCGGGCGCCGCAGAGGGAATAGAGCGCAAGGGTCATGGCCGTCCTCTCGTGAATATCAGCCGCATTTCACGGCAAAGCGGCGCCGGGATCAAATGACGAAATCTGATGGGCGCCATCAGCTTCGGTGCTCGGCGCTTCAAGGTTGCATTAACCGCATTTTGCGCCTTTCCGGCGATGAGAGCCGGAGATACTGAAAATTCAAGCTATTTTAAAATCTGCAGTGCATAGCGAAAGGATAAGCCACCGCTAAAGCAAAGCCAGGGAACGGTGATGCAGACCACAACCAGAAATGCAGCACAGCGCGAGGGCGCCCGCCCTAGCCCGCAGAACGATGCGCAGAAGATCGCCGAGCATATGGCGCGGCTGAACATCGCCGGCCTGCCGCGGAATTACGAACTGCTGCACGAAGCCGTCTGCGTCCGCAACACGGCGCTTGCCACCGATATTTCCGCCCTCGGCAACCATCCGGCCCAGGCGCGGCTCGACGAACTCGGCCTCAAATACCGCCTCGTCAGCCATTGCGGCCTTGCCGCCGAAACCGCCGGCACCGAAGCGAGCAAGCTGTTGCGCGAAGCCGCCGACCGGCTGTCGGATGGGCTGAAGCAGAAACATGCCTTCGCGCGCGTCGCCGAGACGCTGCTGCAATCGCTCTCCGGCAATTCCGAACAGGGGCTCGATGCCTTCATGAGCGAGATGGAATATCTCGCCTCCTCGCTGGCGTCCGTCCTTGCCGCCGAGACCGAACTCGAAGCCAAGCTGCTCTCCGATGTCGAACGCATCGAAGCGCTGGAGCGTGGCGTTGCCGCGGTACAGGCCGCCTCGGTCACCGATCCGCTGACCGGCCTGCCGAACCGCATCGCGCTCGGCAATGCCATCGGCGAGCTCTACGAGCGCGACGAAGGGGCTGCCGGCAGCGCGCTTATCATGGTCGATATCGACGACTTCCGGCAGTTGAATGCCAAATATGGCGTGCAGGCCGGCAACAAGCTGATGAAGAAGCTGAGCAACCTGTTTCGCAAGTCGATCAAGAAGAACGACTTCGTCTCGCGTACCGAGGGCGACGAATTCGCCTTCATCTTCGCCAATGTCGGCATGCGCGACGCCATCGCCATTGCCGAGCGGCTGCGCCAGTCGGTCGAAGAGAACATGGTATTCGCGACGACGGACAAATCCGATCCGGGCACCCTCAGCATCTCGCTGGGCATCGCGCTCAGCGGCGATGCGGCAACCGGCGCGCAGCTGCAGGCCAATGCCCGCGTGGCACTGCTCGCCGCCCAGTCCAACCGCCGCCAGCCCATCCAGGCCTTCGGCCGCTGACGGCGTCTGACCCCTTGCCTTGATCGGCTGTTTCGGCCAAAACGCCGCGCATGATCACGATCACTGAAATCTCTGCCCGCATTGCCGGGCGCCTGCTTCTCGACCATGCCAGCGTGACGCTTCCGGCGGGCACCAAGGCCGGCCTTGTCGGGCGCAATGGCGCGGGCAAATCGACGCTCTTCCGTATCATCACCGGCGATCTCGGCGCCGAGACCGGGTCGGTCTCGATTCCAAAGAACGCCCGCATCGGCCAGGTGGCGCAGGAAGCGCCGGCCACCGAGCAGTCGCTGATCGAAATCGTGCTGTCGGCCGACAAGGAACGTGCGGCCCTTCTCAAGGAAGCCGAAACCGCGACCGATGCCCATCGCATCGCCGAAATCCAGACGCGCCTCGTCGATATCGACGCACACTCGGCCAAAGCGCGCGCTGCCAGCATTCTGGCCGGTCTCGGCTTCAACCAGGAAGCCCAGCTCAGGCCCGCCTCCTCCTTCTCCGGCGGCTGGCGCATGCGCGTGGCGCTCGCCTCGGTGCTGTTTGCCGAGCCCGACCTGCTTTTGCTCGACGAGCCGACCAACTATCTCGACCTCGAAGGCACGATGTGGCTTGAGGACTATGTGCGCCGCTATCCGCACACCGTCATCGTCATCAGCCACGACCGCGACATGCTGAACAACGCGGTCAATTCGATCGTTCATCTCGACCAGAAGAAGCTGACCTTCTATCGCGGCGGCTACGACCAGTTCGAGCGCCAGAAGGCGGAAGCTGACGAATTGCAGATGAAGGCCAAGGCGAAGAACGATGCGGCGCGCAAGCACCTGCAGAGCTTCATCGACCGCTTCAAGGCCAAGGCCTCCAAGGCCCGGCAGGCGCAGTCGCGCGTCAAGGCGCTGGAGCGCATGGGAACGGTTGCCGCCGTGATCGAGGATCACGTCCAGCCGATCACCTTCCCCGAGCCCGAAAGACAGCCGGCCTCGCCGATCGTCGCGATCCAGGGTGGCGCCGTCGGCTACGAGCCCGGCAAGCCGATCCTCAAGAACATCACGCTGCGCATCGACAATGACGATCGCATCGCCCTGCTCGGCTCGAACGGCAACGGCAAGTCCACCTTCGCAAAGTTCATTTCCGGACGTCTCGCGCCCGACGGCGGCGAGCTGAAAGTGGCATCGAACCTGAAGATCGGCTTTTTCGCCCAGCATCAGCTTGATGACCTCGTTCCCAACGAGACGCCGGTCGAGCATGTGCGCCGGCTGATGCCGACCGAGCCCGAGGCCAAGGTTCGCGCCCGCGTGGCGCAGATGGGGCTGGCGACCGAAAAGATGGCAACGGCCGCAAAGGATCTCTCCGGTGGCGAGAAGGCTCGGCTGCTGATGGGCCTGGCTGCCTTCCATGCGCCGAACCTGCTTATCCTCGACGAACCGACCAACCATCTCGATATCGACAGCCGCCGGGCGCTGATCGAGGCGCTGAACGACTATGAAGGCGCCGTCATCCTGATCTCGCACGACCGCCACCTGATCGAGGCGACCGTCGACCGGCTCTGGCTCGTCAACAACGGCACCGTTTCGAGCTTCGACGGCGACATGGACGAGTATCGCGACCTGATCGTCTCTTCCGGCAAGAAGAAGGACGACAAGCCGCAGAATGCCGACGATCCGGCAACCAAGGCCGAACAGCGCAAGCTGAACGCCGACAAGCGCGCCTCCTTTGCGCCGCTGAAGAAAAAGATCAACGAAATCGAATCGTTGACGGCCAAGCTGGAGAAACAGATTCAGGCGCTTGATGCAGAGCTTGCGGATCCGGCGCTCTACGAGAAGACCCCTGCCAAGGCGGCCGAGAAGGCGAAGCAGCGCGGCGAGACGGCAGCGAAACTGGCCGCTGCCGAAGAGCAGTGGCTGGAGCTTTCCTCCGAGTATGAAGAGGCCATGGCAGGTTAGAGCGTTTCCTGGTTATATTGAAGCATTCTGTTGGCTCAAACGGAGTCGGATGGTCGACCGGCTGGCGCGCGTCGTAGCCCAGATCTACGGCCAAGCCAGCCGGTCGATCAGGCGGCCCGTTTCAGCCAACCCCGCAGGGGCCGGGCATCTTTCCGCCAGGATCAAAGGCGATCGGCTCGACCGTACCCGAGGTATGCCCTTCGCCAATCGCCTTTGCCCTGTCGAAAACATGCTCCGGCAGAATGTTTCAATATAACCAGGAAACGCTCAAGCCACAGACCCCTGAAAAGGCTGCGGCAGAACGGCACAAGTTAACGCCCGGGCATCCGATTTAAACCGATCGTTAACCATAATTCGAAAGGTTGTCTCAACATTCATTACTGATTTGTTGAGCCCCTTTCATGTCCCGTATCGCCCTTCTTTCGAGTGTCCTCATCTCGCTTGCCCTTTGCGGCTGCCAGACGACCAAGCAGCCTGCTCCCGACAAGACGATCAAGACGTCTTCGATCAAGACCGAGGAAAGCGAAGCCGGTTTCCCGAAGCCCGCCAATCTGGCCTTCGGCGAAACCCACCATCTGGCCGGCCGCGTGCTGACGGTTTCCTCGCTGAAGGATTTGAAGCTCGAGCCGAAGGAAGTCGTGCTTTCCTTCGACGACGGCCCGATCCCCGGCCGGACCGACCGGGTGCTGGCAACGCTCGACCGCTTCGGCGTCAAGGGCGCCTTCATGATGGTCGGCGAGATGGCCGCACTGCATCCGGAATTGGCGCGCCGCGTTGCCATGGAAGGCAATACGATCGGCAGCCACACCTACAAACACCCGAACCTCAACACGCTGTCCTTCGACCAGGCGATCGCCGAGATCACCCGCGGCGAGGCTGCCGTGACCAAGGCAACCGGCACCGACGTCAATTTCTTCCGCTTCCCCTATCTCGCCGACAGCCGCAAGCTTCGCGGTGCCGTCGCGGCGCGCGAGATGATCGTCATGGATGTCGATGTCGATACCAAGGATTATTTCACCTCGACGCCGGAACAGGTTGCCGATCGCGCGATGAACCGGCTTCGCCAGCGCGGCCGCGGCATCATCCTGATGCACGACATCCATAAGCGCACCGCGGCGATGCTCCCTGCCCTGCTCGCGCGGCTGGAAGCCGAGGGCTACAAGGTGGTGACGCTGAAGTACAAGAAAGATAACCGCGCCGTCGAAATGGCCTCGCTTTGAGGGTGACATGACGGCTTGCCCGGCTGTAGCATTCTGATAAAACAAGCGCCCAATAAATCATACTTTTGAGCGAAACACCGGAGCGAACACCCGTCATGTCCCCCATCAACCTCGCCATCGTCGGCGTCGGCAAGATCGTCCGCGACCAGCATCTTCCTTCCATCGCCAAGAATGGCGATTACAAGCTCGTCGCCACGGCGAGCCGCCATGGCACCGTGGAGGGTATCCAGAGCTTTACGACGATCGAAGCGATGCTTGAGGCCGTGCCCGAGATCGACGCCGTCTCGCTCTGCATGCCGCCGCAGTACCGCTATGAAGCGGCCTACAAGGCGCTTTCGGCCGGCAAGCACGTCTTCCTCGAAAAGCCGCCGGGCGCAACGCTGAGCGAAGTGGCAGACCTCGAAGCGCTGGCCGCCAAGAAGGGTGTCTCGCTGTTTGCCAGCTGGCACTCGCGCTATGCCGCAGCCGTCGAGGCCGCCAAGGATTTTCTCGCCAAGACCGAGATCAAGAACGTCCACGTCATCTGGAAGGAAGATGTCCGTCACTGGCATCCGAACCAGGACTGGATCTGGCAGGCAGGCGGCCTTGGCGTCTTCGACCCTGGCATCAACGCTCTGTCGATCGTCACCCACATCCTGCCGCGGGCGATCTTCCTTACCGGCGCAACGCTGGAGTTTCCTGAAAACCGCGATGCGCCGATCGCTGCCGACCTGCATTTCCGCGACGCCGGAGCGATGACCGTCCACGGCGAATTCGACTGGCGCCAGACCGGCAAGCAGAGCTGGGACATCATCGCCGAGACGGCAGCGGGTCGGATGGAACTTGCCGAAGGCGGCTCGAAGCTCTCGGTCAACGGCGAACTGACGTTCTCCGCACCGGAAGAGGAATATCCGTCGCTCTACCGTCGCTTTGCCGAGATCATCAAGGCCCGCCAGTCCGACGTCGATCTGGCACCGCTGCGCCATGTTGCCGACGCTTTCATGCTCGGCAAGCGCAAGTTCGTGGAAGCCTTCCACGATTGATCACAGAGCACTGCGGCCCATGCGCCGCATCTCTATCTGAAAGCGAGGGCGGAGATGGCCGAAAGCAAAGCGGAAATGACCGCCCTCCTCAAGGAAGTCGCAGACAGCCCGAAGCGCGACAACAGCGCCTATCACGCCGCCATGGCTGAGGCCCGGCACGCCTTCGAGAAGGCCGAAGCCGCGCTCGGCGGGCCGGTGACGCTGAAAACCAAGGCAAAGCTGAAACGCAACGGCGACTATGTCGTGAAGTGGAAGTTCAAGCGGGACGGCTGAGCGGCGCGCCTACGCCTTTTTCTCCCAGCGCCCCTCGGGCGTCTGCTGCCAGTATGTGAGGGTGTGGCCCTCGCCCTTCAGCTTCTTCCACTGGGCGCGCGCGCCTTCAAGCTGCTCATGATCGTAACCGTCGAACATGAAGACAATGCGCTCGTAGGTATCGGCCACCGGCGGCTCGGCACCATCGACGATGAAGCGGACCGTGGCCTGATTGGCGTTGTCGCCGCTCACCGTTAGGAGCACGGGCTGGTTTGCGGCCTGCTCGGTCTCATCCGTGCCGTGCGGCAGGAAGCTTTCTTCACGGTAGGTCCAGAGATGCGCATCGAGAGCATCACGCCGCGCCGGCTCCTTGAGCTGGATGGCAACACGCCAGCCGCGCTCGACGCTCTTGTCGACGAGCGGCGGCAGGGCGTCCTCCAGCTTGGATTCGGTCAGATGGTAGAAAAGGACTTCGGTCATGCCTGCATTCTGGCCTGTGATCAGGCCTCGTAGTGATCGCGGACGAGCTGGTCGAGCAGCCGGACGCCGAAGCCGGAGCCCCAGGACTGGTTGATCTCGTCCTGCGGCGAGCCGAGCGCGGTGCCGGCAATATCAAGATGCGCCCAGGGGGTTTCCTGCACGAAACGCTTCAGGAAGTGGGCGGCGGTGATCGAGCCCGCATAACGGCCGCCGGTGTTCTTCATGTCGGCGAATTTGGAATCGATCATCTTGTCGTAGTCTCGCCCGAGCGGCATTCGCCAGAGCTTCTCGTTGGCCGTCAGACCGGCGGATGTCAGCTGCGCCGAAAGCGTGTCGTCATTCGAGAACAGGCCGGCATGGACATTGCCGAGCGCCACCATGATGGCGCCGGTCAACGTCGCCAGATTGATCATGAAACGCGGCTTGAAGCGGTCATTGCAATACCAGAGCGCATCGCAAAGCACGAGGCGGCCTTCGGCATCGGTGTTGATGATCTCGATCGTCTGGCCGGACATCGATGTGACGATATCGCCCGGGCGTTGTGCGTTGCCATCAGGCATGTTCTCGACGAGGCCGATGATGCCGACGGCGTTGACGTCAGCCTTGCGGGCCGCGAGCACATGCATCAGGCCGATGACGGCGGCAGCCCCGCCCATATCACCCTTCATGTCCTCCATGCCGGCAGCCGGCTTGATGGAAATGCCGCCGGTGTCGAAGACGACGCCCTTGCCGATGAAGGCGATCGGCCGGTCCTTCGCCTTGCCGCCCTTCCAATGCATGATGGCGAGGCGCGGCGGGCGAACGGAGCCCTGGGCGACGCCGAGGAGCGCGCCCATGCCAAGCCGCTTCATCTCGCGCTCGGTGAGGATTTCGACTTCGACGCCGAGCTTTTCGAGCTCCTTGGCCTTGGCGGCGAATTCGACCGGACCCAGCACATTCGGCGGCTCGTTGACGAGATCACGGGCCAGATTGACGCCTTCGGCAACCGCATCGGAATCCGCCAGTGCCTTCTTGGCGCCGCTCGCATCCGCAGTGACGACGGTGATCTTCGCCGATTTACCGTTGGCTTTTTCGTCTTCTTCCGACTTCTTCGTCTTGTAGGTGTCGAAGCTGTAGGCGCGCAGCAGCATGCCGAGCGAGAAGTCGGCGGCGGCCTTTGCAGTGATGGCAGCGCCTGGCGCATCGATGAAGATAGTCGCCTTGTCGGCGCCCTTGACCTTGGCGGCGGCGATACCGCCGAGCTTCAGCCAGTCATGCGACGTCAGGTCCTGCGGCTTGCCGATGCCGATGACGAACAGGCGGTCGGCGGGCGAGCCCTCGGGCGCGACGAGATCAAGCGCCGACATCGCCTTGGCGGAAAACTTGGCAATCTTGGAAGCCTTGGCAATAATACCGGCCGGATCGGCAATGTCGGCACCGGCTGCCAGTTCGCCATCGCCTGCCTTCAGAAGGACGGCGAGACCGCCACTGATCTTGGCCGATTTCGCGAATGAAATATCGAATTTAACAGACATGTCTTCTCCCTGCGGATTCGCAAAGGAATCCCGTTTGGCGGCGATCATTCCGGGTTTCAGGGGCGAAAACAAGACGTGATCGGAAGCCCATGGACAAATCCACGCCGCCAAGGCAGAAAGCCACCGCGCCGCAGGAAGGCTCCGAGAACGGAAGACGTTACCAGTGATAGCAGCCCTCAAGACCTATATGTCATACCGGAGAATCGGCTTTCCGCCTGCCGCAACGGATATCTTCGTGGTGCTCTTCTGTCTCTGGTGGGTGCTGCTGATCGTCTTCTCGGCATTCCCGCAGATCGATCTTGCCACCTCGCGCTATTTCTTCACACCGGCAACCTGCGACGCCACCTCACAGGCCGGAGATATTTGCGGCGCGTTCATGGCGGCCAATAACTGGTTTCTTAAGAACCTGCGGATGATCTTCTTCCGGCTGCCCTATGTGGTCGCGATCATCCAGCTTTGTATGCTGATCGCCTGCTACACGCAGCATGGCTCGACCTTCAAGGCCGCACGGGCGCGCAATCTGAAGATCGCATTGAGCTCGCTGCTGATCGGCCCGGGACTGATCGTCAATGTGATCCTGAAGGAGCATTGGGGCCGCCCTCGCCCTGTGTCCGTGATCGATTTCGGCGGCATGATGGATTTCGTGCGGGCCGGATCCTTTGCGGGAAAATGCGTCAGCAACTGTTCCTTCATCTCCGGCGAAGCGGCGAGCGCCGGATGGCTGCTCTGTCTGCTGATTTTCATCCCGCAACCGGCCAGAACAGGCCTTTTTCTGCCAATACTGGCAATTTCGCTGCTGACACCAGTGATGCGGCTTGCTTTCGGCGGTCATTTTCTCTCCGACATCGTGCTCGGCTGGCTGCTTGCGGTCGTCGTCTTTGCCGGGATCTATGCCTTCACAGATTCGTCACACCGGGCAAAAAATTCTGAAATTTGAATGAATTTTTCAAGCGGACAGGTCGCAAAAGCGAAACAAACATCGTAGATGGATTCCGCTGCAAGGCGCTCGCCTCGCAGACCGACCAAGGGCAGGCATGAAACTTCTCGAGATTTACATATTGCGGCGTGTCGGCCAGATGTTCCTCGTAGCGCTGTTGCCAGTGCTGGCGATCATCTGGACGACTCAGGTGCTGCAGCGCGTCAATCTCGTAACCGACAGTGGTCAGTCGGTTGGATCCTTCGCGATGCTCGCGACACTGATCCTTCCCTCGATCATTCCCGTCGTCCTGCCCTTCGCGCTCGTTATCGGCATCACTCAGACGCTGACGACGATGAACAACGATTCCGAACTGACGGTCATTGATGCGGCTGGCGCCAAGCGCAGCATCCTCGTGCGTCCCATTCTGCTGCTTGCCGCGCTGATCAGCGTCTTTTCGTTCTTTGTCGACAACGTCGTCGAGCCGAAGGCCAAGACCGGCGTACGCCAGATGGTCGCCGAGACCTACGCTGACCTGCTCTCGACAGTCATCGAAGAGAAAAACTTCCGTAAAATCGATGACGGCCTCTTTGTTCAGATCTCCGAACGCCTAGCAGGGCGCGTGTTGCGCGGCTTGTTCGTCGTCGATGAACGTGATCCGGCGTTCGACATGATCTATTATGCCCGTGAGGGTGCTGTCGATCCGAGCGGGGCGTCGCTGCTGATGAAGGACGGCGAAGTTCAGCGAAAGACGCGTGATGGCAACGTTTCGATTATCCGCTTCGATTCCTATTCATTTGACTTGTCGGATCTGACTGAAAACCGTGGCCAGGCGACGCTGCGCGCCAGCGACCGGGACCTGGGATACCTGCTCAATCCCGATACGACAGACAAGGATTACATAGCGAAACCGGGCACTTACACCGCTGAGCTGCACCGGCGCCTGACGGATTGGACACTGCCTTTCGTCTTCGCCCTGATATCGCTGGTGATTGCCGGCGATGCGCGATCTCACCGTCAAGCGCGGCTCCACCCGATGATCGGAGCGCTCAGCCTTTCGTTTGCGCTTCGCTGGGCGTCCTTCTATGCGGCAAACGAGATCGATACCCGCCCCACGTTTATCGCCATCCTCTACGGCATTCCGGTCGTCGCTTCGGTGATCTCCATCGTGTTCCTGAACCTTCATGGACGCTTCTCTGTGACCACGGGCATCGGAAGCGTTTGGCTTTGGATTCGAACGGCCGCGTCCTCCTATCTTCCCAGGAAGAATGGAAATTCGGGAGGGAACGCATGATTTTCGGGACACTCGGACGTTATTTCTTTCGCCGCTACCTCACGACCACGATCTGGTTCTTTCTCGGCATTATCAGCATCGTGTTTCTGATCGACTTTAGCGAAACGGCGACGAGAATGTCCGGCCTGCCGGGCTATACTGTTGCCAGCGGGCTTGTCATGACGGCTGTGCGGCTCCCTCTGCTGCTTCAGCAAACCATTCCATTCATCGCGCTGTTTGTCGGGATGACAGTTTTGATCGGGCTCAACCGCAAATATGAGCTTGTCGTTACGCGTGCTGCCGGCATCTCTGTCTGGCAGTTCATGGCCCCCTTTGCCGCCGGAGCCCTGCTGCTTGGCGTATTTACCGTCGCGGTCATCAACCCCATCGCTGCCTGGGGGCAGCGTCAAGCGGCGTTGCTAGAAACGGATTGGCGCGGGCAGGACAAGATCGCCAACGCGTCATCGCAGATACCTTGGATTCGGCAGATCAGCGGCCAAGATGATGTGATCATCGGAGCAAAATCGATTGTCGAGAATGGTACGCTGCTGATGGACGCCGTGCTCGTCCACTTCAATTCCGATGGGGAAGTGATCCTGAGGCAGGACGCAAAGTCGGCAAAGTTGGAAGATGGTTACTGGCTTCTTAAGGACGTCATCGAGCGTCGGCCCGGCGAAATCGTGCAGCGTAAGGATACGCTACAACTGCGTACCAATTTGAAGCAGGACTTTGTCAGAGAGCGCCTTACGCCACCTGAAACCATTGCTTTCTTTGATCTTTCGAACAGAATAGCAATAGCGAAGTCATTCGGCGTTCCGACCAAGGCGCTGGAGACCCAATTCCACTCACTGCTGTCGCAGCCACTGCTGCTCGTGGCGATGACTCTCATTGCTGCAACAGTGTCCCTAAAATTTAGCCGGTTCAACCAATCGAGGTCCGTGATTCTGGGTGGAATCCTCTCAGGCTTCGTGCTTTATGTGCTGACCGTGCTTGTGAAAGCATTTGGAAGCAGCGGAGTCGTACCGCCTTTCGTGGCGGCCTGGATTCCGGTAGTCGTCGCGCTCGCATTCGGTGCAACGATTCTGCTTCATCAGGAGGATGGCTAGTGGCGGCAGGCAACCGCAAGACTTTGAGTAAACACATGGTTGCCCTGCTTGCAGGCGTGACTCTGCTTAGCTACTCCGGAAGCATTCCAGAAGTCTTCGCACAGGAAAATCAGGCATCGCAAAAGCTCCAGCCGAAGGTTGAAGCCGGTCAAAAGCTCGTGCTTTCGGCCAACGAATTGATTTACAACAAGGACTCGCAGATCGTTTCGGTGATCGGCGGCGTCCAGATCAATTATGCCGGCTACAAACTTGTGGCCCAGCGCGTCGAATACAACCAGAAGACCGGCCGGATGATGGCGCTGGGCAACATCGAGATGATCAGTCCCGATGGCAACCGGATGTATTCTGACAAGCTCGATGTGACCGACGACTTTGCCAACGGTTTCATCAATGCGCTGCGCATTGAGACGGCGGACAATACCCGAATCGTGGCCGAAAGCGGCGAGCGCGTCGGCGGCACGCAGATGATCCTGAATAAGGGTGTCTACACGGCCTGCCTTCCATGCGCCGAACAGCCGGACAAGGCGCCATTCTGGCAGGTGAAAGCCCAGCGCGTCATTCAGAACGGCGAAAAGCATACGATCCGCCTCGAACATGCGCGGCTGGAGCTTCTCGGTACGCCGATTGCCTACCTTCCCTGGATCGAAGTTCCGGACAATACGGTCAAGCGCAAGTCGGGCTTCCTGTTCCCGACCATGAGCACATCGCAGAACCTGGGCTTCGGCCTCTCTGTTCCGTATTACTACGTCTTCTCTCCGAGCATGGACGCAACCGTAACCGGTACCGGCTATACGCAGCAGGGTTTCCTGCTCGATACCGAATTCCGGCAGCGCTTTGAAAACGGCACGCACACGTTGCGCATCGCTGGCATCAATCAGCTTAGTCCGGAAAGCTTTACGGCGGGCACGAGCGACCAGCGCGACGATCGCGGCATGATCGCGTCGAAGGCGGACTTTAAGATCAATCCGCGCTGGAGCTTCGGCTGGGACGTTATGTACCAGTCGGACAACAATTTCTCGCGAACATATGAGCTGAAGGGCTACTCGGGAACGACGCAAACCAACCAAGCTTACCTGACGGGTCTCGGAAAGCGCAATTACTTCGACATGCGCGCCTTCTATTTCGACGTGCAGGACGCCGATCGGACCAGCGAAAGTGAAAAACAGCAGGCCATCGTCTATCCGACGATGGACTATCACTATGTCGCGCCGCAGCCGCTGGCTGGGGGAGAGTTGTCACTCGACGTTAACCTGACCAATATTTCGCGTACGCACGACGACTTCTTCGACAACCCTCTCGGCGAGGACCGCTTCTCGCTCAAGGGGCAATACAGCCGCCTTAGTGGCGAACTGGAATGGAAGCGCACTTTCGTGACGCCGGCTGGCGTTCTCATCACGCCGCTTCTTGCCGCGAGGGCCGACGCCCTCTCGGTGAATATGGATGACCCCAATTCCATTGCTGGAGCCAATTACGCTGGTGACTTCGACAACGGCGACGCCGCGACGCGAGGCATGGTGACCGCAGGCCTCGAAGCCCGTTACCCGTTCCTGATCACCACTGACAACAGCACCCATGTGATCGAGCCGATCGCGCAGATTTACGCGCGGCCCGACGAGCCTCTTGCAGGCGCATTGCCGAACGAGGACGCGCAGAGCTTCGTCTTCGACGCGACCAACCTCTTCGACCGGGACAAGTTCTCGGGCTATGACCGTATCGAGGGCGGCACGCGCGCCAATATCGGCTTCCAGTATACCGGCTCGTTCGACAACGGCTACAAGCTGCATGGCATCTTCGGCCAATCCTATCAGCTGGCCGGCAAAAATTCGTTTGCCAGCCCGGATCTGGTCAATGTCGGCAGCGAATCCGGCCTTGAGACCACACGTTCCGATTATGTTGGCCTCGCTGGAATCGAGACGCCGCAGGGGCTGGCGCTGGCTGCCTCTTATCGTCTCGATGAAAAAGATCTGTCACTCAACCGGGGCGACTTCACCGCCGGTTTTCAGAATGACACGTTCCAGAGTCAGTTGATCTACACTCACATTACCGCGCAACCGGACTATGGCCTGTCCAGCGATGCGGATGAAATCCAGACGAAGGCGAGTGTCAAATTCAAGGACTACTGGTCGATCTTCGGTGGTATTGCCTGGGATCTCAACAATGATGTCATTTCAAAGAAGAGCATCGGTCTCTCCTATGAAGACGAATGCACAATCTTCACCATCGCCTACACCGACAAGCGCGACATCAGCGACGAGTCGGCAAGCGATTGGACAATCGGTGCCAGGCTGACGTTCCGGACCCTCGGCGACATCAAGCTCGGGGACTTCGACAACCCGGACAGCAAAATCTATAACAACTGAGACGGATGACGTGACGGCGAAAGAAAGAGAGCCTTTCTTTCGCCGCAACAGTTTTGCAGGACATTGCCGTCAGCAATTATCTGAGGCATAGGAAAGCATCATTTCTGCTGGAATGACTGTCCGGTTGCCGCGATGGAAGGAAATAGGCGCACATTGAACTGTGCCGTCTAGGGAAGGGTCGATAGATGTTTGGCGCCAGAAAGGCCGTAACGGCATTGTTTGCAGGAGCTGCGATGTGCATCGCAGCGGCAGCCTACCAGCCCGCTTTTGCAGCGAGCGAAGTCAAGGCCGTCGTCAACGGGACGGCGATCACCAGCGGAGACGTCGCCAAGCGCGTCGCCTTCCTGCGGCTTCAGCATCAGAAGGCGGATGCAAAGACAGCGCAGGAATCCCTGGTCGATGAAACGCTGAAGCGTCAGGAGATCGCGCGTATCCGCATGTCGGTCTCCAAGGATGAAGTCGATGCATCCTTCGCGCGCTTCGCACAAGGCAACAAGCTGACGGTCGCCCAGCTGACCGATATTCTGACCAAAGCTGGCGTCGGCGCCGATCATTTCAAGCAGTTCATCGCCGTCCAGATGAGCTGGCCACGCTTGGTCAATGCGCGCTACGGCTCTTCGGCCCGCATGTCGAGCAGCGATCTCGTGTCGCGCATGATGGACAACAACAAGCAGAAGCCTGAAACCACAGAATACATGCTGCAGCAGGTGATCTTCGTCGTGCCGCCGGCAAAAAAGGGCATCATGGCGAAGCGCAAGAGCGAGGCGGACGCGTCGCGTGCCAAGTATCCGGGCTGCGATCAGGCCAAGGTCTTTGCGGCCACAATGCGTGACGTTTCCGTGCGCGATCTCGGCCGCATGCTGGCACCGCAGCTGCCGGCTGACTGGAAGCCGCTCATCGAGCAGGCGAAGGGCAACACGACGACGACACGCGTCACCGAGAAGGGCGTCGAATATCTGGCGATCTGCAGCCAGCGTCAGGTGTCTGATGATACCGCGGCCGAAATGGTGTTCCGCCAGGAAGATCTCGACAAGGCGAAGTCCAACAAGGAATCGCCGACCGACGAGAACGCCAAGAAGTATCTCGACGAACTGCGCTCGAAGGCGCAGATCATCTATCGCTGACACCATGACAGTCCCGTTCTCGCGACCATTGGCGCTGACGCAGGGTGATCCGGCTGGTGTCGGCCCCGATATCACGCTGATGGCGTGGCTGCGCCGCCGCGAACTCGGCCTTGCGCCGTTCTTCTTCATCGGCGATCCAGATGTGCTTGCGGTCCGTGCACGGCAGCTGGATCTCATTGTGCCTGTCCGCCATGCCGACGCCGCGTCAGCGGCTGAGATATTCGCCGACGCGCTACCGGTGCTTCCGATCCCTGCCGGTGTCGAAGTTGCTGCGGGTGAGCCGCATGTTTCGACGGCCGCCGGAACGATCGCGGCGATCGAGACCGCCGTGTCGCTGACCCAGAAAGGCGAGGCGCTCGGTGTCGTCACCAATCCGATCGCGAAGTCGTTTCTCTACGAAGCAGGCTTCAAGTTTCCCGGGCATACCGAGTTTCTGGCCGATCTCGCCGCACGCGCGACCGGAAAGCCTCTCACGCCCGTCATGATGCTGGCTGGGCCGAAACTGCGCGCCATTCCCGTCACCATCCATATTCCAATCAAGGATGTGGCCCGGGCGCTCACTGGCGAACTGATCGCTGAAACCTGCCGCATCGCCCATGCCGATCTCAGAGACCGCTTCGGCATCGCGCAGCCGCGTCTTGCCGTCGCCGGGCTTAATCCGCATGCCGGCGAGAGCGGGCTGATGGGGCACGAGGACGAGGATATCATCCATCCGGCGATCCAGCAGCTGCGCTCGGAAGGCATCGACGCCATCGGCCCCCTGCCCGCCGATACGATGTTCCACGACGAAGCCCGTGCCCGCTATGACGTCGCTATCTGCATGTACCACGATCAGGCGCTGATCCCGGCCAAGGCGCTCGGCTTCGACGATTCCGTCAACGTCACGCTCGGCCTCCCCTTCGTACGCACGTCGCCCGACCATGGCACCGCCTTCGGTATCGCAGGCAAGGGTATCGCCCGTGAGCACAGCCTCGTGGCAGCGCTGAAGCTCGCAGCACAGCTCGGGCGCAATGCCGAGAGCCATCGCTGATGGCTGCACTCGACGGCTTGCCGCCGCTGCGCGACGTCATCCAGCGTCACGGGCTCGATGCCCGCAAGGCACTCGGCCAAAACTTTCTTCTCGATCTCAATCTGACGCAGAAGGTTGCCCGCACCGCCGGCAACCTTGAGAATGCGACCGTCTTCGAGGTCGGCCCCGGCCCCGGCGGGCTGACGCGGGCGATCCTGGCGCTCGGCGCCAAGAAAGTGATCGCCGTCGAGCGCGATCCGCGCTGCCTGCCGGCGCTTGCCGAAATAGCCGATCACTATCCGGGCCGTCTTGAGGTCATGGAAGGCGATGCATTGAAGACCGATTTCGAGGCCATGGCGCCCGAAGGTCCGGTCAAGATCATCGCCAACCTGCCCTATAATGTCGGTACGCAACTGCTGGTGAACTGGCTGTTGCCGAGAGAATGGCCGCCATTCTGGGATTCATTGACGCTGATGTTCCAGAAGGAGGTCGGCGAGCGGATCGTCGCCACCGCAGACGACGATCACTACGGCCGCCTCGGTGTGCTCGCAGGCTGGCGGACGCAGGCACACATGGCCTTCGACATCTCGCCGCAGGCCTTCACGCCGCCGCCGAAGGTGACGTCGACCGTCGTGCATCTGACGCCTCGCGAAAATCCGATCCCCTGCTCCGTCGCCAATCTGGAGCGCGTCACGCATGCCGCCTTCGGCCAGCGCCGCAAGATGCTGCGCCAGAGCTTGAAGCCGATTGGCGGAGAGGCATTGCTGGCCAAGGCCGGCATCGATCCGCAGCGGCGGGCGGAGACACTTTCGGTGGATGAGTTTTGTTTGTTGGCGAATAGCCTGTAAGGGGACTTTCTACGCCGTCCCCTCATCCCTGCGCCCACGGGACATCACAGGGATCCAGTGCGCCCAAGTCCTTGGGCGCAGAAGACACTTCTTCAAACTGGAAATGAGTCATTCATCGCGCAGACGCGCGGTGGCTGGATTCCTGTGACGAGCACACGAATGAGGGAGGGAATCGGGCATGCCGTCGAAACCGGCGCTCTAGTCAACCTCAGAGAACAGGCGTCTCTTCCAGCAGCTTGGTCACGAAATCGAAGACGCCGTGGCCTCGATCGCGGCGGAGGCGCTCGGCCTTGACGATCGACTGCACGGAATCGAAAGCTTTCTCGAGATCGTCGTTGACGATCACATAGTCGTATTCGCGCCAGTGGCCGATTTCGGCGCGGGAATTGGCCAGCCGCTGAGCGATGACTTCTTCGGAGTCTTCGGCACGGCGGTGCAGGCGCGACTGCAGCTCGGTCATGGTCGGCGGCAGGACGAAGATCGAGACCACGTCGGCCGACATCTTTTCCTGCAGCTGCTGGGCGCCCTGCCAGTCGATGTCGAAGAGCATGTCGCGGCCCTCGCCCATAGCCTTTTCGACAGGCTGGCGCGGAGTGCCGTAGAAATTGCCGTGAACCTCGGCCCATTCGAGCAGCGAATCGGAATCGCGCAGCACCTCGAACTCGCGGATGCTGACGAAGCGATAGTGGATGCCCTCGACCTCGCTCGGGCGGCGCTGGCGCGTGGTGACGCTTACCGAGAGGCCTATCTGGCTATCTTGCGCCAGAAGCGTGCGGGCAATTGTCGATTTACCGGCGCCTGACGGCGACGAGATGACAAGCATCAGGCCGCGGCGTGCGATCTGAATGGGCGACGTTTTCGTCGGTTGCATGGATCACTCCAGATTCTGGACCTGTTCGCGGAACTGGTCGATGACGACTTTCAGTTCAATGCCGGCGGCGGTCACCGCCGAAGCATTCGATTTCGAACAGATCGTATTCGATTCCCGGTTAAATTCCTGTGCAAGGAAATCCAGCTTGCGGCCGACAGGGCCACCTTTTGCCAGCAATTCGCGGGCAGCGGCGACATGCGCCTTCAGCCGGTCGATTTCCTCGCGAAGATCGGCTCGCGTCGCCAGCAATGCGGCTTCCGCGTGAAGCCGGTCGCGGTCGAATGCGGCTGAACTCTCCAGTAGCAGGGAGACCTGCACCTTCAGCCGCTCGGCGATTTCCTGCGGCGAGCGCGACGGATCGCTCTCGATAGTCCTGGTCAGTGTCTCGATGGTCGAAACATGGTCGAGCAGGATGCGCGACAGCGCGGCTCCCTCGTGCTCACGCATGAGCTTCAGATCGGCAAGGGCGGCGATAAGGCCGTTCATCACCTCCGCGTCACGCGCCGCAACCGCTTCCTCGCTGTCTTCCGTTTCGCGGAATTCCACGAGACCGCGGATCGACAGCAGCGTATCGAGCTTCAGTGGCGCCGGATCGATGATGCCGGCCAGCTGATCGCGCATCGTCAGGACGGTCGCCAGCGCTTCCTGATTGAGGACGGTCTCGAAGCGGTTCTCTCCGGCAGAAACCGAAAGGTTGGCCTGCATGTTGCCGCGGCTGAAGGCCTCGCCCGTCATACGGCGGACATCGACTTCCATCCGCTCGAGGCCGGGCGGCAGGCGCAGGCGCAGGTCGAGGCCCTTGCCGTTGACGGACCGCAGCTCCCATGCCCAGCGCCAGCGGCCGCTCGTTCCCTCACGCCGCGCAAAACCGGTCATGGATTGCAAAGCCATCCGAATCTCCGAAATCAGTTGGTTTTCTTTTTCTTCTGGGCGGCAGGCGCATCCGCCTGTGCTTCGGGCTGACCGTCGACGGCGATGTTCGGGTCGGCGCCCTTGTCAGACTCCAGCTTGCGCCAGCGCTTGACGTTGGAATTGTGCTCGTCGAGCGTTGCCGCAAAGACGTGACCGCCCGTGCCGTCGGCGACGAAATAGAGATCCTCGGTCTTCCACGGGTTGGCGACGGCTTCGAGCGCATCACGGCCCGGATTGGCGATCGGCGACGGCGGCAGGCCCTTGATGATGTAGGTGTTGAAGGGTGTGTCCTTCTTCAGGTCCGACTGGTAGATCGGCCGGTCGGCCGGCTTGCCGTCGCCGCCGAAGAGACCGTAGATGATCGTCGGATCGGACTGCAGGCGCATGCCCTTGCCGAGACGGTTGAGGAAGACGGATGCGACATGGGCGCGCTCATCCGGCACGCCGGTTTCCTTCTCGACGATCGAGGCGAGCGTCACCATTTCTTCCTTGGACTTCAGCTGCACCGAGGGCTCGCGCTTGTCCCAGATCTGGTCGAGCAGCTTGGTCTGGGCCGCCGCCATCTGATCGACGATCTCGCTGCGCTTGGTGCCGCGCGAGAACTTGTAGGTGTCCGGCCTCAGGCTGCCTTCAGCCGGCAGCACGGTCGGCAGCTCGCCTTCCAGCACCTGGTCGTCATTCATCCGGTTGAACATCTGGCGGACGGTCAGGCCTTCGGGGAAGGAGATCGAATAGAGGATCGACTTGCCAGACTTCAGAAGCTCCATGATATCGTTCATGGAGGCCTTGGCCTTGATCTCGTATTCACCGGCCTTCAGGCTCTCGCCCTCGTTCAGATGGGTCGCCGTCAGATAGCGGAAGATGCGGGCGTCGGAGATGATATTGTTGCGCTCGAGGTTGCTCGAAATCTCCGAGAGACCGGCGCCGCTGCGAACGATGAAATTGGTGTTGGTTTCCAGAGGACCGGGATCCTGGTAGCTCGAGATCGCGTAATAGAACGCGAAGACGGCCGCCGCGCAGCCGAGCACCACGATGGTCATGACGAAATTCAAGAAGATGACGACCTGGCTGCGAGCCTTCTTGGAGCGCTTCGGCGGCTCGGGAACGCGTTCCGGGCGCAGCGCTTCAGTCGGCGATTTCGGAATGATCCGGCCGTTCTGTGCCTGCTGGTCGCCCTGACCCGGCGTTTCGTTCCCTTGGTTCGTGTCGCTCACCCGGCAATCCTCTATATTTGGCCCCGTCTGCTTTTTAAGAAGCAATACGGCAAAAAACAGGTGGGCCGTCTCCACAAGGGGCCGGCCCTGCCTTCGTGCTGTGCCAAAAAGCGCCGTTACGCGCTGTAGCGGCGCAGAACCAGCGATGCATTGGTACCGCCGAATCCGAAGGAATTCGACAGTGCCACATTGATTTCCCGCTGACGAGCCTTGTGCGGCACGAGGTCGATCGCCGTTTCCCGCTCAGGGTTGTCGAGATTGAGCGTCGGCGGCGCGACATTGTCACGGATGGAAAGCGTCGCGAAGATCGCCTCGATGGCACCGGCAGCGCCCAGCAGATGGCCGGTCGCCGACTTGGTCGAGGACATCGAGATCTTCGACGCGGCATTGCCGACCAGCCGCTCGACGGCGCCGAGCTCGATCGTATCGGCCATGGTCGAGGTGCCGTGGGCGTTGATGTAATCGACATCGGCAGGCGTCAGGCCGGCGCGCTTCAGCGCCATGGTCATGCAGCGCTGTGCGCCCTCGCCGTCTTCCGACGGTGCGGTGATGTGATAGGCGTCGCCGGACAGACCGTAGCCGACGACTTCGGCATAGATCTTGGCGCCGCGCGCGAGCGCATGCTCCAGCTCTTCGAGAACGACGATGCCCGCACCTTCGCCCATGACGAAACCGTCACGGTCCTTGTCGTAAGGGCGCGATGCCTTGGTGGGGCTGTCGTTGTGCTGCGTGGACAGCGCCTTGCAGGCGGCAAAGCCTGCGAGCGAAATGCGGCTGACGGGCGATTCCGTGCCGCCGGCAACCATGACGTCGGCATCGCCGAATGCGATCAGACGGGCAGCATCGCCGATGGCGTGCGCACCGGTCGAGCAGGCGGTGACGACGGAGTGGTTCGGACCGCGCAGCTTGTGGCGGATGGAAACCTGGCCGGACACGAGATTGATCAGACGGCCGGGAATGAAGAAGGGCGAAATGCGGCGCGGACCCTTGTCGCGCAGCGTGTAGCCGGCTTCGACAATGCCTTCGATGCCACCGATGCCGGAGCCGATCAGAACGCCGGTGGCGATCTGGTCTTCGTCGGTCTGCGGATGCCAGTTGGCATCCTTGAGCGCCATGTCGGCGGCCGCCATGCCGTAGATGATGAAGGGATCGACCTTGCGCTGCTCCTTCGGCTCCATCCACTCATCGACGTTGAATGTTCCGTTGGTGCCGTCGCCGACGGGAATGCGGCAGGCGATCTTGGCGGGAAGGTCTTCGACCTCGAATTCGGTCACCAGGCGGGCACCATTTTGACCTTCGAGCAGGCGCTTCCAGGTAATTTCAGTTCCGCATCCCAAGGGTGATACCATGCCGGTACCGGTGATAACGACCCGTCTCATCGAGTGCCCCCGCCTATCGTCTTTCTTTGAGTTGGGCCTAGCCCCAAATAAAAAGGGCGGACTCGTGGCCCGCCCTTTGAAAATCGCTCAGGATTAAGCCTGGGCCTTCTCGATGAACTTGACTGCATCGCCGACCGTCAGGATCGAGTCAGCCGCGTCGTCAGGAATTTCAACGCCGAATTCTTCTTCGAATGCCATGACCAGTTCGACGGTGTCGAGCGAGTCAGCGCCCAGATCGTCGATAAAGCTTGCGCCTTCGACAACCTTGTCGGCATCGACGCCAAGATGATCAATAACAATTTTCTTTACGCGTTCTGCGATATCGCTCATGTCGGTTTCCTCGACCTTATGTCCTGATCAGAGTGCCTTCTGGCACCCCTACCCTGTTTTCAGCCTACCGCGCCTTCTCGACGCGTTCAGCAAACTCGTTGGCCCGGCTTGCGGTGTCCCTGGCTGGCTGAAAGCCTGCCGGTTCGCCTTGTTTCCCGGGACGACTGTTCACAGTCATTGGCCCGCTTAACATGGTTTATGTCTGCCGCAAAGCCAGAAAATCAACCCCGCCAGATTGGTCAACACGCTATTGACGTGAAAAACGCCGGGAGGGCCGGTTTCCCGTTTCAGATCATGGCCATGCCGCCGTTTACGTGCAGCGTCTGGCCTGTCATGTAGCCCGCTTCGTTGGATGCGAGATAAGCGACGGCGGATGCCACTTCGGCGCCCGTACCCATGCGCTTCATCGGGATCGCGCCCATGATCGCGTCCTTCTGCTTGTCGTTCAGCTTGCCGGTCATGGCGCTTTCGATGAAGCCCGGCGCAACGCAGTTGACGGTGACGTTGCGGGTGGCGATTTCCTGCGCCAGCGACTTGGTAAAGCCGACCATGCCGGCCTTGGAGGCGCAGTAGTTGGCCTGGCCCGGATTGCCGGTGACGCCCACGATCGAGGTGATGTTGATGATGCGGCCGAAGCGGCGGCGCATCATCGGATGCGTCAGCTCGCGGGTCAGCAGGAAGATCGAGGTCAGGTTGACCTGGATGACGCTGTCCCAGTCCTCGTCGCTCATGCGAACAAAGAGACCATCCTTGGTGATGCCGGCGTTGTTGACGAGAATATCGACGCCACCGAGCTCTTCTTCGGCCTTGGCGCCGAGCGCCTTGACTTCGTCGCGGTTCGACAGGTTCGCCGGGAAGATCGTGACCCGATCGCCGAGATCGGCGGCCAGCGCTTCCAGCTTCTCGACGCGCGTGCCGTGCAGGCCGACGATGGCACCCTGCTTGTGGAGGAGGCGGGCGATTTCCTCGCCGATGCCGCCGGATGCGCCTGTGACGAGAGCCTTGCGGCCGGTAAGATCGAGCATGGGGGCGTTCCTTATGTCTGGTGGGGCCGATCAGGCCATGAGGGCGGCGATGGCCGCGTCGATATCGGCGGCCGTGTTGACTGCGATGCCATTGACCGTCTTGTCGATGCGGCGCGCCAGACCTGTCAGCACCTTGCCGGAGCCGAGTTCATAGAGCGTCGTGACATTGTTGGCGGCAAACCATTCCACCGTTTCGCGCCAGCGGACCTGGCCAGTGACCTGCTCGACGAGCAGCTTGGCGATCTCATCGGCATTGGTGACCGGTGCTGCGCGCACATTGGCGATAACAGGCACAATAGGATCGGACTTCGAAACGCCGGCAAGCGCCTCGCGCATGGCATCAGCAGCAGGTGCCATCAGCGTCGAATGGAAGGGAGCAGAGACCGGCAGCAAGATGGCGCGCTTGGCGCCCTTTTCGGTCGCGAGCGCTGCCGCCTTTTCGACGGGCGCCTTCTCACCTGAAATCACCAGCTGGCCACCGCCATTGTCGTTGGCGATCTGCACCGAACCGAGGGCAGAGGCTTCTTCGCAAACGGCGATCACATCGGCATGTTCGAGGCCGATGATCGCCGCCATGGCGCCGACGCCGACGGGCACGGCTGCTTGCATGGCATTGCCGCGGATGCGCAACAGGCGGGCGGTATCGGCAAGCGTGAACGTGCCGGCGGCGCAGAGAGCGGAATATTCGCCGAGCGAGTGGCCGGCGACATAGGAAACCTTCGACTTGACATCGAGACCCTTGGCCTGCAGCACGCGGATCACAGCCATGGAGACGGCCATCAGCGCCGGCTGGGCGTTTGCCGTCAGCGTCAGCGTCTCTTCGGGACCTTCGAACATGATGGACGACAGCTTCTCGCCGAGCGCCTCGTCGACTTCATCGAATACCGCACGGGCTTCGGCGAAGTTTTCGGCAAGCTCCTTGCCCATGCCGACAGCCTGGCTGCCTTGGCCCGGAAATGTAAAAGCGACCGTCATTTCAATATCCCTATTATGTCATTTGGGCGATTTCGCCTCCAATTGACGTTCTTTCCTGAGGAGTCAATAGCCCGTCCGCGGTCTCCAGAGCCTTTTGCAGGTGCGAGAAACCGGGCTTTTTGCACTTGCGCTCGCTCAATTCCCGCCTAAATTTGCGCCGCCCTCCCGTAGAGTATCCCACTCTCACTGCTTTCAAGGTTTTCCGATGAAGTTCAATACATTAGGCCGTACCGGCATTTCCGTCTCGCAAATCTGCCTGGGCACCATGACCTGGGGCACGCAGAACAGCGAAGAAGAAGCTCATGAGCAGATGAATTACGCTGTCGAAAAAGGCGTAAACTTCTTCGATACGGCCGAACTCTACCCGACGACGCCGCTTTCGGCCGAAACTTACGGCCACACCGAGCAGTTTATCGGCAGCTGGTTCGAAAAGACGGGCAAGCGCAAGGACGTGGTTCTCGCCACCAAGGTTGCCGGTCATGGCCGCTCCTATATCCGCGGCGGCGAAGGTGCGGATGCCAAGAACATGACGCTCGCTGTCGAAGCGAGCCTCAAGCGGCTGAAGACCGACTATATCGACCTCTATCAGATCCACTGGCCGAACCGCGGCCATTTCCACTTCCGCCAGAACTGGCACTACGATCCGTTCAAGCAGGACCGCGCCAAGGCCGCCGCCAATATTCTGGAGATTCTGGAGACGGCGGGTACCCTGGTGAAGGACGGCAAGGTGCGCGCCATCGGCCTTTCCAACGAGACGACCTGGGGCATCCAGAAATATCTTACGCTGTCGGAGCAAAAGGGTCTGCCGCGCGTTGCCAGCGTCCAGAACGAATACAACCTGCTCTATCGCCATTTCGATCTGGATCTCGCCGAGCTGTCGCATCACGAAGACGTCGGCCTGCTCGCCTATTCGCCACTCGCCGCAGGCATTCTTTCCGGCAAGTACCAGAACGGCGAGAAGCCCGCGGGATCACGCGCATCGATCAACGGCGACCTCGGCGGCCGGCTGCAGCCGCTACAGGAAGCGCCGACCAAGGCCTATCTGGAGATCGCCGCCAAGCACGGCCTCGACCCGTCGGCCATGGCACTCGCCTTCTGCCTCACCCGCCGGTTCATGGCCTCGGTCATCATCGGCGCAACGACGATGGACCAGCTGAAGATCGATATCGGCGCCACCGACGTGAAGCTCTCGCATGAAGTGCTGGACGAGATCGAGAAGGTGCACCGGCAGTATCCGATGCCGCTGTAAGGCGGGATCAGTAATCCCACGGAGAAATAAGCTCCAAACCCGTCGTCTTGAAATCATCAAGATTGCGGGTTGCGAGCTTGCCGCCATTGAAGCGCGCGATGGCGGCAATCATTCCATCTTGCGGAGACATGCCGTTGCCTTTGCGCGACGCCATTCCCATGATTTCGCCGTAAGCCAGAGCGGCCTCTTCCGTAAGACCAAAAATGCGGCCGGCAAACCTTCGGCGCCACTCTCCAAGGTTTTGAGCCAACCGTTGAGACCGTTGATCGGGCGCAATCTTATCAATGCCGAAAGCAATCTCCGCAATTACTACGGTCGATAGAGCAAGTTCGGCATCATAGTGCGTGAGCCAGGCTATAACGTCTCCGCTCGGCGCCTTCTTCATTGTCTCCGAAATCACGTTCGTATCAAGAAAGATCACAGATCAATACCTCGATGAACCTTGCGCTCGGCTTTGATGATGGCTTCCAGGTCGATATCAGCTTCATTGCTTTCGGAAAGCCGGCGATAGAATGATGCTGCCGGCTCGCGACCCGTCTCGCTCGCTTCGTAAGCTTCCAAAGCTCGCTCGACGATGTCGGCGATCGACCTTTTCTCCCTTCGCGCCAGACGATGAGCCAGATCACGCGCCTTCGCGCTGCGCACGGAAAGCTGGGGCGCTGCCATTGGGATCACTCCTCTATGTTCGTGTTACGAAGATAAGCCAAACCACCAAAGCCATCAAGATGGCAGGTGATGGCAAGATGGCTCGTCTAATTTACCCCCCACCCTTGCCTTCTGCCGAAAAACCCGTATAAGCGCCCCTGTTCGCAAACCCGGTCTTCTGGCTGGTGGCTGAACGGAGGGCCGGTTTCCGCGAGGGAATCGTCGGAACGGAAGCGTTCCAGCCTCCCGTGTCTCCGCTCTCGACCGTCTCGGAAACGCTTTTCTTGCCTGGGTTCGCCCATCAGGAGCAGTCGTTGAGGCTTAGCCGCCGAAGTTCGGGTTGAAACAAACGCAAGAAAGGCAAAGCTGTCATGGCTCTTTATGAACATGTATTCCTTGCCCGGCAGGATATTTCCGCTCAGCAGGTCGACGCCCTCGTAGAACAGTACAAGGGTGTCCTCGAAGCTAACGGTGGTAAAGTCGGGCGCGTCGAAAACTGGGGCCTCAAGTCCCTGACCTACCGCATCAAGAAGAACCGCAAGGCTCACTACGTTCTCGTCGACATCGACGCCCCGGCTGCTGCCGTGCAGGAAATGGAACGTCAGATGCGCATCAGCGAAGACGTCCTGCGCTACATGACGATCGCGGTTGAAAAGCACGAAGAAGGCCCGTCTGCCATGATGCAGAAGCGCGACCGCGACGACCGCGGCCCGCGTGAAGGCGGCGACCGTGGCCCGCGCCGCGACTTCGGCGATCGTCCGCCGCGCCGTGACGGCGACTTCCAGCGTGGCCCGCGTCCGGACCGCGCTCCCCGCGAAGACCGCGCTTAAGGAGATCTGATAATGTCTGAAGCTTCCTCCGCACCGGTTCGTCGCCCGTTCCACCGTCGTCGCAAGACTTGCCCCTTCTCTGGTGCAAACGCTCCGCGCATCGACTACAAGGACGTTCGTCTCCTGCAGCGCTACATTTCCGAGCGCGGCAAGATCGTTCCTTCCCGTATCACGGCTGTTTCCCAGAAGAAGCAGCGCGAACTCGCTCAGGCGATCAAGCGCGCCCGCTTCCTCGGCCTGCTGCCTTACGTCGTCGCCTAATCGGCTGACGAGACCAAATCGAGGGAAGGCAGAAATGCCTTCCCTTCTCCCTTTCGCGATGGGCGCGGATCGGAACTCTTAAAACCCATGTTGAGGTCTTTCTGAAACCGATTCAGAAAAATCCCTCTAACTGCTTGATAAAGCAGGACAGCGATCGTGAACAAACTGAACTCTAAAACGCTATTGATCGGCGCTCTGGCCGGTTTGACCGCCGCACTTCTGGTGCTCGGCGCGAGCGTTCAATTGTCGTTCAGCGCCGTGCTTTACGCCGCTTCCGCGCTCCCCATTCTTCTCGTCGGCCTCGGCTGGGGCAATGCCGCCGCCATCTCCGCCGTCGTGACCGCCGGTGTTCTCGGCGCCGTAGCCATCTCGCCGACCTTCGCGCTGATGATGACGCTGGTGACGCTGCTGCCGGCCGGCTGGATCAGCCACCTCGCCAATCTGGCGCGTCCGGCCTCCGAACTCGGCGGCCCCGACAATCTGATGGCCTGGTACCCGCTCTCCGACATCCTGCTGCATCTCTGCGGCCTGGTGACGCTTGCGGTCATCGTCACCGGCTTCATGATCGGCTACGGCCCGGATCTCGTCAGCCAGATGGTCGATACGCTGTTCACCTCCTTTGCCCAGCAGCAGCCGGAGCTGAACATCGACGCGGCGGCGGCGGCGCAGACCAAGTCGCTGCTGGTGCTGATGCTGCCTGCCATCCAGGGCTCAATGTGGGTGGTTCTGCTGTTTGCGGCCTATTACATCGCCACGCGCATCGTGAATGCCTCCGGCCGCGCGCTTCGGCCGCGTGAAGACATTCCGTCGGCGCTGCGCATGAACCGCAACTCGATCTTCATCTTCCTCGCCGGTCTGGCCGCCACCTTCTTCGGCGGCGTTCCGGCGATGATCGGAGCAACCGTCGTCGGCACGTTCGGCGCGGGCTTCCTGCTCTCCGGCTTCGCCTCGCTGCATTTCCGCACGCGCGGCAAGGACTGGCGCCTGCCGGCGCTGATCCTTTGCTACCTGGCATCGCTTCTCCTGATGCTGCCAGCCTTTTTCATCCTGGTCGTCGGTCTGTCCGATACGCGCAAAGCGATCGCTCTGACCCCCAACAAGGATGGTGATGCCCCTAAACCAACAGATTCGAACATCTAAGAAAGGAACTCTAACATGGACGTCATTCTTCTCGAACGCATCTCCAAGCTCGGCCAGATGGGCGAAACCGTAAAGGTTCGCGACGGCTTTGCCCGTAACTACCTGCTGCCGCTTGGCAAGGCGCTGCGCGCCAACGAAGCCAACCGCAAGCGTTTCGAAGCTGAGCGTGCAACGCTCGAAGCCCGTAACCTCGAGCGCAAGTCGGAAGCCCAGAAGGTTGCCGACGTTCTCGACGGCAAGTCCTTCATCGTCGTCCGTTCGGCTGGCGAAACCGGCCAGATGTACGGCTCGGTCGCTGCTCGCGACGTCGTCGAAATCCTGGCTGCCGAAGGCTTCAACATCGGCCGTAACCAGGTTCACCTGAACACGCCGATCAAGGCAATCGGCCTGCACAAGGTTGCGATCCAGCTTCACGCCGAAGTCGAGATCCACGTCGAACTCAACGTTGCCCGTTCTGCCGAAGAAGCCGAACGCCAGCTCAAGGGCGAGACCCTGACCTCGGTTGACGCGATCTACGGCGTTGACGAAGACGCACTGCGTCCGGAAGACTTCTTCGATCCGGAAGCTGACGGCGTTGACGAAGACGAAGCATAAGCTTCACTTTCATCTGCTGATACGGAAAGCCCGGCCTTGCGCCGGGCTTTTTCGTTACTCGTTCTCCGCAACGCTCTTCAGCGGTGCCGCGCTCTTGTCGATACGCACCTCCACCGAGAGGCCGGGCGCCAGATCCTTTGCGAGATCCTGGCCGGGGTCGATGCTGATGCGGACGCCGACGCGCTGGGCGACCTTGGTGAAATTGCCGGTGGCGTTGTCCGGCTTGATGACGGCGAATTCGGAACCGGCTGCCGGCGAGAAGCGCTCGACGCGGCCGGTCAGGCGGTGGTGGCCGAGTGCATCGACCGAGACGGATACAGGCTGGCCGACCTGCATGCCATCGAGCTGGGTTTCCTTGAAATTGGCGATCACCCAGACATCTTCGGGGACAACCGCCATCAGCTGCGTGCCTGACGTCACATACTGACCGATACGCACGCCGATCTCCCCGAGATGGCCATCGCGCGGCGCAACGATCGACGTGTTCTGCAGGTCGATCTCGGCGAGCTGGACCGCTGCCTCGGCGCCCGCGACATTGGCTTCCAGAGACGCGCGGTTGACGATGATCGTCGCCAGGCTCTGCCTGGAGACTTCGAGGGCCGCCTGCGCCTGATTGAGCGCAGCCTTCGCCTGATCAAGGGTTGCCTGGGCTGCTTCGGATTCGCTGGCCGAGGCGATGCCACGGTTACTGAGATTATCGACGCGATCCCAGGCGAGCTGGGCGCGTTTCAGCGCCGCGGTGGCGCTATCGATCTGCGCCCGGCTGGAGGCAATGGTGGCTTGCGCGGAGAGCTCCTGCTGGTGCGAATTGGCGAGCGAGGCCTTCTGGCCGTCGAGTGCGGCGCGAGATTGGGCGAGCTTCTGTGCATAGATGCGGTCGTCGATCTTGGCGAGGACCTGCCCCTGCTTCACATGCTCGTAGTCCTTGACCGGGACGTCGACGACATAGCCGCTGACCTGCGGGCTCATCAGCGTGACGTAGCCACGGACATAGGCGTTATCCGTCGTCTCCACCGAGGTGACGAAGGGCGGCAGACGCCAGGCATAGAGCACCAGCAGAATACCGGCGGCGCCGGCGATCAGCACGATCAGCGAGGTGGGCGAGCGGAGGGACTTGAACATGCGGACGGGGCCTCTGGCTCAGGATTGCGCAAGGGAGGCCTCCGGCCCGTTCTGCCGGGGCCGGCGCTTCCATGCGAGATGAAGAAGAAGGACGACGAGACCTGCCAGGCAAGACAGGAAGATCATGTAGAAGGCGTCGTTATAGGCAAGCACATAGGCTTCCCTCGTTACCTGCTGGCCAAGCAGCGAGAGGCCCTCGGCATTCAGCAGCGTCTTGTCGGTGATGACCTTGCCGTAGGCCGCCGAAAGCTGTGATACCCGCTGGGCGACGATCGGATCGGTGAGCAGGATATGCTCGACGAGAACGTTCGAATGAAACTTCTCGCGGATGACCACGAAGGTGCCGAGCACCGACGAAGCAAACAACGAACCGATCGACTGGGTGAACAGGAAGATCACCAGGAAGTTGACGATATAGGGCATGCCCTTGGCGAGCACGGCGGCAAAGCCCTTGGACATCACCGGCGGCAGGAACATCGCGGCACCGGCGGCGACCATCGCCTGGCTCAGATACATTTCCGGCGGCCGTGTCAGGCTGGTCGACTGGCTGTCGATATAGGCACCAGCAGCGATCAGGATCAGCGCCAGCACATGGGCGGTCTCGACATAGCGCGTCACCATCAGATAGGCGCAGAAGAGCCCGCCTGCGAGCGACGACAAGAGGATGATCCCGTAGAGGTGGATCGTCTGATCGTTGAGCAGGCCGAGCTGCTGATAAAAATTCGCCGCCGTCGTCGATTGCTCCGAGGAGACGAAGCGAAAGAGCAGCAATAGGCCTGCCATACGCAGGTTCGGGCCTGACAGAACCCAACGCAGATCGATCATCGGATTGGCGCGCGGCAGCTCGATCAGGAACATCAGCGTCAGGGCGCCGATCGAGACAGCCAGCACGACGCCGAGCCAGGGCACTTCGAACCACCAGTAGAGCCGCCCGAGCGTGAGCACGACGGCGAGGCAGCCGAAGCTTAAGGCGAGCAGCAGATAGCTCAGGATATCGAGCCGCTGAATGACATTGGCGCGTGGCGGTGCCGTCAGCGGCAGCAGGTAGATGACCGGCAGCGCAATCAGCGCCAACCCCATCTCGAACGTGTAAAGCGCGCTGTAACCGCCGAGATCGAGCAGCGAGGGAGAGATGATGCGGGCGATCGGCGCGGCAAACAGCGTGTTCATCAAGGCAAGGCTAAGCCCCACCGAAAGCTTCTTCTCCGGCGGGAAGGCTTCCAGCATGTAAAGGAAGCCGAGCGTCGAGAGCGGAGCGGCCGCCATGCCGCTGATGGCGCGCACGACGATTGCCGAATGCAGATCGGTGATCAGCAGGTTCATCATCGAGGCGAAGAGGAAGCAGATAATGCTGAATTCCGCGAAGCGGCGAAGGCCATATTGCGTGCGGATCTTGAAGAGCGCGATGGCGAGGCTGGCATAGGGCGCCATATAGGCGGCGGAAAGCCAGGACACTTCGATCGTGGTCGCCGAGAACGAGCCCTGCAGCTGATAGATATTGGCCGTCAGCAGGTTCATCCCCAACCCCTGGGTCAGGAAGAACAGCACCGAAGAGGCCATGTAGAGCGGCACCTTCCAGCTGGCCAGCGGCGGCGGCAGGATAGGCGCTGCGGGCGGCGGCATAACGGCCTCTTCCTCACCCTTGCGGGCAGGCACAGCGTTATCATTGGCTGTCTCGGCGAGGCTCATGCGAGCATCCTCATTGCCCGCGAACGGCCGCCAGGTTTGCCTGCATCGCGCGGATAACATTCAAGGTAGTCCGGAGATCGCTTTCGGGAATACCGGAGATGATCTGGCCGCGAATATCCTCGGCCAGCGCCTCGACTTCGCCGGCAACCACCCGCCCGGAATCCGTCATGTAGATTTCCTTGGCGCGGCGGTCGGAGCCGGCGACGCGTCGCTCGACATAGCCCTGCCCTTCCATCGCATCGAGAATGCGCACCAGCGTCGGGGTCTCCAGCTCCAGCCGGTCGGCGAGCTCGCGCTGGTTGATGCCGTCCTTCTTGTTGAGATTGAAGAACACCCGGGCGCGCGGCAGCGTCATGTTGCGCTCCCTCACCCTGGCGTCGAAAGTCGCTCTCAGCTTGCGGGTGAAGGCAGCGATATCTTCAATCAGTTCGCGGCCAAGCAACTTATTCGCCATAGATTCCAGTCCATTTTGTTAGTGTACTAATTATATTACTACTATCTAAATCAAAATTTGTATTTTTTCAAGTGCTAACTCCAGGCGCTTGCGGGTAAAATGACCGCTATGGAATCGGCGCCTGAGTCGCAGCCTTCCTGCCGTGTCCCCAAGGTGACACGATAGCATATTTTGTCCACAGGCTCGAAGCCGCTGTGGACAAGTCGAACAACGTGCAAAGCGCAATGGATTTTGACGACCGGTGGGCGCTGTTGCAGCCATGCACTTGCATTTGCGGGTGGCTGTCTTCAAATCCGGGATAGAAACGACAGAACGGATGACGATGAACGACGCAGCGCGAAAGATTGCAGCCGTTGCTCCTGCCGAGCAGCATTACCGCGAAGCCCCCAACAATATCGAGGCGGAGCAGGCGCTTCTGGGCGCGATCCTGATGAACAACGACGCCTATTACCGGGTGTCCGACTTCCTCAAGCCGATCCATCTCTACGAGCCGCTCCACCGCAAGATCTTCGAGGTCGCGGGTGACATCATCCGCATGGGCAAGATCGCCAATCCGGTGACGATCAAGACCTTCCTGAAGGCCGACGAGAAGGTCGGCGACATGACGGTGTCGGAATATCTGGCCCGCCTCGCCCGCGAAGCCGTGACCATCATCAATGCCGAAGACTACGGCCGCGCCATCTACGACCTGGCGCTGCGCCGCGCGCTGATCACCATCGGCGAGGATGTCGTCAACATCGCCTATGACGCGCCGCTCGACATGCCGCCACAGGCGCAGATCGAAGACACCGAACGCCGCCTGTTCGAGCTGGCCGAAAACGGCCGCTACGACGGTGGCTTCCAGTCATTCAACGACGCCGTGGCGCTGGCGATCGACATGGCGGCCGTTGCCAAGGAGCGCGATGGCGGCCTCTCCGGCATCTCCACCGGCATTCATTCGCTCGACGGCAAGATGGGCGGGTTGCAGCGCTCCGACTTGATCGTGCTCGCCGGACGTCCGGGCATGGGCAAGACATCGCTTGCCACCAACATCGCCTATAACATCGCCGCCGCCTATGAAGGCGAAATCCAGGCGGACGGCAGCTACAAGGCGAAGAATGGCGGCGTCGTCGGCTTCTACTCGCTCGAAATGTCGTCCGAACAGCTGGCCACGCGTATCATCTCCGAGCAGACGGAAGTCTCCTCCTCGAAGATCCGCCGCGGTGACATCAACGACGCCGATTTCGAAAAGCTCGTCGCCTGCTCGATGATGATGCAGAAGGTGCCGCTTTATATCGACCAGACCGGTGGTATCTCGATCGCCCAGCTATCGGCGCGTGCCCGCCGCCTGAAGCGCCAGCGCGGCCTTGATTGCCTGGTGGTAGACTATATCCAGCTGATGACCGGCTCCGGCAAATCGGGCGAAAACCGCGTTCAGGAAATCACCCAGATCACCACGGGCCTCAAGGCGCTCGGCAAGGAACTCAACGTTCCGATCGTGGCACTGTCGCAGCTGTCGCGCCAGGTCGAAAGCCGCGACGACAAGCGGCCGCAGCTCTCCGACCTTCGCGAATCGGGCTCGATCGAGCAGGACGCCGACGTCGTGCTCTTCGTGTTCCGCGAGGAATATTACGTCAAGAACCTCGAGCCCCGCGATCCCGCCGATCCGAAATACGCGGAATGGGAAGCGCTGTTCGACAAGGTCAAGGGCACCGCCGACGTCATCATCGCCAAGCAGCGTCACGGACCGACCGGCACCGTCAAGCTCGCCTTCCAGTCGGAGTTCACCCGCTTCGCCGACCTAGCCGAGCCGTCGTTCACGCAATACGAAGAACATTGAGGACTGGTTGCTGCAATGCAGCGCCGGGCTTCCCCTCTGACCTCATGAGCTTTAGACTGGCCGGAGACTCCTCTCCGGCCTTTCTTTTTTGATGTGTGCGATGACCGATATTTCCGATGCCTTTGAAGACGATCATTTTGAGTCCGCCGGTCTGCGGCTGACGGTGGATCTCTCCGCGCTTGCCCAGAACTGGCAGGACATGGCGCGGCGGTCCGGCAAGGCGCGGGCATCTGCTGTCGTCAAGGCGGACGCCTATGGCATGGGGATCGAGGATGCCGGTGAGACGCTTTACATGGCCGGTGCGCGCGACTTCTTCGTGGCGACCGTCGATGAGGGCGTGACGCTCAGGCTCTATGCGCCGGAGGCCCGCATTTTCGTGCTGTCGGGCATCTGGCCGGGCACCGAGCGGCGCTTCTTCGAAAACGATCTGGTGCCCGTCATCTCCTCGGAGGAACAGCTCGCATTCTGGATGGCGGTGCTGTCCGACTATGGCGACTATCCCTGCGCCCTGCATGTCGATACCGGCTTCAACCGGCTCGGCCTCCATATCGACGAGGCACTGGCGCTCGCCGCCGACGTGTCGCGCCCGGCAAGCTTTGCGCCGGTCCTCGTCATGAGCCATCTTGCCTGCGGCGACGATCAGCTTTCGCCGATGAACAAGCAGCAGCTCGAATCATTCCGGACGGTTACGGCCGCCTATGAAGGTATCGATTCAAGCCTGGCGGCTTCCGCCGGCATCTTCCTCGGCGACAACTACCACTTCGACCTGACCCGCCCCGGCATCGCGCTTTATGGCGGCGAGGCGGTCAACGGCATGTCAAACCCGATGCGTCCGGTCGCTACCGCCGAGGCGCGGGTGATCCAGGTGCGTACCGTGCGCGCCGGAGAGAGCGTCAGCTATGGGCGGGCGCTGAAACTCACCCGCGACAGCCGGCTGGCGATCGTCGCCGCCGGTTATGCGGACGGCTACATGCGCAGCCAGTCGAGCGGCGGTGTGCCGCTGCGCAATGCGCTGCCACAGGGCGGCCAGGGCTTCTTCGCGGGATACACGGTGCCGGTTGCCGGGCGGATCACCATGGACCTGACGATCTTCGACGTCACCGACCTGCCGGACAATCTGATCCGCGCCGGAGACTATATCGAGCTGTTCGGCAAGAATATTCCCGTCGATGACGCGGCGCGTGCCGCCGGCACGATCGGCTACGAGATGCTGACCAGCGTTGGTCTGCGCCACGAACGGAAATACGTCGCCGACGAGGAATAGGCGCGCTTAGCGAGTGGTGAGCGCCAGGCGGACGCCGAGCGCCACCAGAAGCGCGCCGAGCCCACGATCGAGCCACAGGCCGATCTTGCGATTGCCCTTGACGAGTTCGGCGAGCTTTCCGCCTGCAAGGATCAGCGGCGGCTCGATGAACATCGCGACAGCGATGATCAGGACGCCATGGACGGCAAGCTGCAGCCAGACCGGGCCAGCGCCTTCGACGACGAATTGCGGCAGGAAGGCGAGGAAGAAGATCGCCACTTTCGGATTGAGCAGCGAGACCAACACGCCCTGCCGGTAGATCCGGTGCCAGGCCATCGTTTCCGCCGCCGCCTTGATGAAACCGCCCTCGCCGCCCGACCGCAGAGCCTGAATGCCGAGCCAGACCAGATAGCCGGCGCCGACCCACTTGACCGCCGAAAAAGCAAAAGCCGATGCGGCCAGCACCGCCGACAGGCCGAAGGCGGCAAACAGCACATGCATGAACGCCCCGCTCCAGACGCCGAAGACGGCAGAAAAACCGGCGCGCGTGCCGCTCTTGATCGTATGGCCGAGGATGAAGGCCATATCAGGCCCTGGCGACAGGTTCAAAAGAACGGCGGCTGTCAGGAAAGTAATCCAATGGGCGAGCGAATAATCGAGCATGAGCAATGTTCCATAAAATGAGCATTGCAACCTGCCAGCGCGGCCGATGATAGGAAAATCATTAGTTTTGATTGGTGCCGCCAGCCTCAATTGAGAGAGCGCGTTGAAGGCTGATCCGCCGACGGTAAATAGGCGGCCGCGCTTGCGCACGGCCGCCCCGAATTCGGTTTTGGATTATTCTTCGTCGGAGCCGCCGTCTCCGTCGTCACCGTCTCCGTCATCGGCACTATCGTCACTGTCGTCGGCTTCATCTGCGCTGGACTCTTCGTCCGTGGCAGATTCCTCCTGGGTCATCGCTTCCTCGACAACGCTCTCCTCGCTCTCGTAGGAGGACTCGATGGTCTCCGATTCTTCGGACACATATTCCGAATAGGAGAAGGACGCATCGGAAGTGTCGCTTTCCCAGCTGGAAACCTCGGTTACCGATACGGCCTCGTTGTAGGATTCCATCGTGATGACGGCGGCAACCGCGACCACGGCGCCGTCGCGTTCCAGCGAAAGCGCGACATCCGAATGGCCTGCCTTCAGATCGCGGCGAACCGCGACATCGACGTCCACGGGCTTATGAACCTTATGGCCATGAACCTCGGAAAGAACGTCGCCCGGCTTGATCCCTTGCTTGTCGGCAACGCCGCCCGGCTTTACGGAAAGTACCAGAACGCCATGCTCTCCCTTGGCGAGCTTGAACTTCTTGACGACGGCCTTGTTGACCGGCAGCAGAAGCGCATCAAGCGCCTTGGAAATCGAGGGTTTCGGCAATCCGTCTGCAGGGGGCGTTGCAGCGGCTGCGGGATATATTGCGAGCGGCGAAGCGATGTTCGCGGCAATGACGAGCGCGCGAACAGCAAGGTATGATTTTCTCAAGTCAATCTCCACCATAGACACGAGCCGGCCGATGCCGGACTCCGCGTGCTATAAATGGCCCTCTCGGCTTAATAATTCGCCAATAGATCAGCAGATCATTAAACTAAAGTCGCATGCGCGTGTGGCGCTGCGGCGGCACGCCTGTCGCCTGTTGCGCTGGGGAGCGAACGGACCGACATATGGATGAAAGAGCGAATCATCCGCGACCGGATGACGGCGCCAACTCCAGAATTGAAAGTCCAACCTGATGGCGAAGGCCAGAACTCAATTCACCTGCCAGAACTGCGGCACGGTCCACAACCGCTGGGCCGGAAAGTGCGAAGGCTGCGGCGAGTGGAATACCATCGTCGAGGAAGATCCGATGGGCGGCATCGGCGGCGGACCGGCCAAAACGCCGAAGAAGGGGCGTCCCGTTGCCCTCACCGCGCTTTCCGGCGAGATCGAGGAAGCGCCGCGCATCCATACCGGCATCTCCGAACTCGACCGGGCGCTCGGCGGCGGTTTCGTGCGCGGTTCGGCGGTGCTTGTCGGCGGCGACCCCGGCATCGGCAAATCGACGCTGCTGATGCAGGCGGCAGCCGCGCTGTCGCGCGGCGGACACAAGATCATCTATGTCTCGGGCGAAGAGGCCGTCGCCCAGGTGCGCCTGCGCGCCCAGCGCCTGAATGCGGCCGATACGGCCGTGATGCTGGCTGCCGAGACCAATGTCGAGGACATCCTCGCGACGCTCGCCGAAGGCAAGCGCCCGGATCTCGTCATCATCGATTCCATCCAGACGCTGTGGAGCGACCTGGCGGAATCGGCGCCGGGCACCGTCACCCAGGTCAGAACCGGCGTTCAGGCGATGATCCGTTTCGCCAAGCAGACGGGTGCCGCCATGGTGCTCGTCGGCCACGTCACCAAGGACGGCCAGATCGCCGGACCGCGCGTCGTCGAACACATGGTCGATGCTGTCCTCTATTTCGAGGGCGATCGCGGCCACCACTACCGCATCCTGCGCACCGTCAAGAACCGCTTCGGTCCGACCGACGAGATCGGCGTCTTCGAAATGTCCGACAAGGGCCTGCGCGAGGTTGCCAACCCTTCCGAGCTGTTCCTCGGCGAACGCAACGAGAAATCTCCGGGTGCGGCGGTGTTTGCCGGCATGGAAGGCACGCGGCCGATCCTAGTCGAGGTACAGGCACTGGTGGCGCCGACATCTCTCGGCACGCCGCGCCGCGCCATCGTCGGCTGGGACTCGGCACGGCTTTCGATGATCCTTGCAGTGCTTGAAGCCCATTGCGGCGTGAAGCTCGGCCAGCACGACGTCTATCTGAACATCGCCGGGGGCTACCGGATCTCCGAGCCGGCAGCCGATCTGGCGGTCGCATCGGCCCTTGTTTCCTCGCTTGCCGGTATTGCTCTCCCGGCCGATTGCGTCTATTTCGGCGAAGTCAGTCTGTCGGGGGCCGTCCGACCGGTTGCGCACACCGCCCAGCGCCTCAAAGAAGCCGAGAAGCTGGGATTTTCTGCAGCGCTGCTTCCAACAGCGACCGCCGATCTGCCGAAGGGCACGGGCGGCCGCTGGAACGAGATAGAGAGCCTGCCGGACCTGGTCGCGCGCATCGCCGGATCGAAGGGTGCGCTACGACGTGTGGAAGACGACGGTTGATCCTTTCATTGCCGTAAACGGTAGTGATATAGGATGCACACGAATGAGGCGCGGCCCGCTTGCGGAAACGTAAGGGCCCTGGAGTTGAATTTATATGCCCATTACGATTTTCGACGGTATTGTCATCGGCGTCGTACTCTTCTCCGCCGTATTGGCGATGGTCCGCGGTTTTTCCCGTGAGGTCCTGTCGATCGCAAGCTGGGGCGGCTCGGCTGCCGCAGCCTACTACCTCTACCACTACCTGGTGCCCTACGCGAAGAAGTACACCGATGACGACCGCATCGCGATCGTCGGCTCTGCCGCGGTCGTGTTCCTGATCGCGCTGATCGTCATCTCCTTCATCACCATGAAGATTGCCGATTTCATCATCGACAGCCGTATCGGCGCGCTTGACCGTACTTTGGGCTTCCTCTTCGGTGCTGCACGCGGCATACTGCTGCTCGTCGTTGCCGTCGCCTTCTGGAACTGGCTTGTCGATGCCGATCACCGTCCGGGCTGGGTCAACAACGCCAAGTCCAAGCCGTTCCTCGACTCGATGGTCGTGAAGCTGCAATCGGTCCTGCCGGAAGAATTCGCCCAAATGGTACGCACGAGCGTGATGGACAAGGTTCTTCCGCCGAGCGAAAATACGGGCAACGCCAATGCACCGGCCGCCGATCAGGCGCCGGCGGACGATGCAGCACCGGCCGCACCCGCAGCCCCTGCGCAACCGCAGTCGAATTGACACAGTGTTCAACAGCTTGACCTGCACAACGGCAATTGCCATTTGAGCGGGACGTACAGTAAAGGTCCGGCCGGGCAACCGCTCTGCCGGGCCTCAGCCGTTTAAAACGCATGATAACGGCGTCATGCTATGGAAAAGCCGATCCATTCTTGTGAGAGCAAAGGCCCGCATCGATGAACCAGTCCTATTCCCTGACGCTCAATGACGAACTCGACGGGGATACGCTCCACGAAGAGTGCGGCGTCTTCGGTATTCTCGGCCATCCCGATGCGGCAACGCTGACGGCGCTCGGGCTTCACGCCCTCCAGCACCGCGGACAGGAAGCCGCCGGTATCGTCTCCTTCGACGGACTGCGCTTCCATTCGGAACGGCATATGGGTCTGGTCGGCGACCACTACACCAATCCGACAACGCTGGCCCGCCTGCCGGGCAACATCTCGATCGGTCACAACCGCTATTCGACCACGGGCGAAGTGGCGCTGCGCAACGTGCAGCCGCTGTTTGCCGAACTCGAAGTCGGCGGCATCGCCATCGCCCATAACGGCAACTTCACCAACGGCCTGACCCTTCGCCGCCAGCTGATCGCCGGTGGCGCCATCTTCCAGGCGACGTCCGATACCGAAGTCGTTCTCCACCTCATCGCCCGCTCGCGCTACACCTCGACTGCCGACCGCTTCATCGACGCCATCCGCCAGATGGAAGGCGGCTATTCGATGTTGGCGATCACCCGCACCAAGCTGATCGCCGCCCGCGACCCCACCGGCATCCGCCCGCTGGTGATGGGCGAACTCGACGGCAAGCCGATCTTCGCGTCCGAAACCTGTGCGCTGGATATCATCGGCGCAAAGTTCATCCGCGACGTCGAGAATGGCGAAGTCATCATCTGTGAGATCCAGCCGGATGGCTCGATCACCATCGACGCCCGCAAGGCCGGCAACGGTCAGCCGGAGCGCCTCTGCCTGTTCGAATATGTCTATTTCGCCCGTCCGGATTCGGTCGTCAGCGGCCGCAGCGTCTATGTTGCCCGCAAGAACATGGGCATCAACCTCGCCAAGGAAGCGCCCGTCGAAGCCGACGTCGTCGTTCCCGTTCCCGACGGCGGCACGCCGGCGGCACTCGGCTATGCGCAGGAGAGCGGTATTCCCTTCGAATACGGCATCATCCGCAACCATTATGTCGGCCGCACCTTCATCGAGCCGACGCAGCAGATCCGCGCCTTCGGCGTGAAGCTGAAGCATTCCGCCAACCGGGCGATGATCGAAGGCAAGCGCGTCGTGCTCGTCGACGACTCGGTCGTGCGTGGCACGACATCGCTGAAGATCGTGCAGATGATCCGCGATGCCGGCGCCAAGGAAGTGCATCTGCGCGTCGCCAGCCCGATGATTTACTACCCCGACTTCTATGGCATCGACACGCCGGATCGCGACAAGCTGCTCGCCAACCAGTACGAGAGCCTGGAAGCGATGTGCAAATATATCGGCGCCGACTCGCTTGAATTCTTGTCGATCAACGGCCTCTACCGTGCCGTCGGCGGCGAAGACCGCAACAACGCCCGCCCGCAGTTCACCGACCATTATTTCACCGGCGACTACCCGACCCGCCTGCTCGACAAGGATGGCGAGACGGTGGGCCGCAAGGTCTCGCTGCTGGCGACCAACGGGTAAGGCTGGCTTCCCGGCCATCAGCCGGAGGTCATCACCCGGAGCCCCCTCACCCTACCCTCTCCCCAGGGGGAGAGGGGATCTTGGCGCAAGCGGCTACCGCGGTTGTCCCTTCTCCCCTTGGGGAGAAGGTGCCCGAAGGGCGGATGAGGGGGCTGCAGATACTGACCTCTTCCTCTTGTATCTTGAAAGACTCTCCTGCGCGCAGAGACTTGCGCGCGCTGGATCCCTGTGACAAGCACAGGGATGAGGGAGGCGAGGTTGGCGGCTCGCCAGAGCGACCATTCAATCGTCCCCACAAAGCACTCAAAGACGAGCCCGGCGCGGCATCAGGACGGCAGTATGACTATCAACCTTGAAGGCAAGATCGCACTCGTAACAGGCGCTTCGCGCGGCATCGGCTACTTCACCGCGCTCGAACTCGCCAAGGCCGGCGCGCATGTGATTGCCTGCGCCCGCACCGTCGGCGGCCTCGAGGATCTCGACGACGCGATCAAGGCCGCGGGCGGCAGTGCCACGCTGGTGCCGTTCGACCTTGCCGACATGGACGCCATCGACCGTCTCGGCGGCTCGATCTTCGAACGCTGGGGCAAGCTCGACATTCTCGTCGCCAATGCCGGCGTGCTCGGCGTCATCTCGCCGATCGGCCATGTCGAGGCGAAGACCTTCGAGAAGGTCATGAACATCAACGTCAACGCGACCTGGCGGCTGATCCGTTCCGTCGATCCGCTGCTGACGCGCGCCGAAGCCGGCCGCGCCGTCATCCTGTCCTCGGCCGCTGCCCACAAGTGTCGCCCGTTCTGGGGCCCCTACTCCGCCTCCAAGGCCGCCGTCGAGGCGCTGGCGCGCACCTGGGCCGGTGAAAGCCAGTCGACGCCGCTGCGCATCACCAGCGTCGATCCGGGCGCCACCCGCACCGCCATGCGCGCCCAGGCCGTTCCCGGCGAAGACCCGGCAAGCCTGCCGCATCCGTCAGAAGTCGCCAAGGCCATCCTGCCGCTCACCGGCCCCGATGTCACCGAAACCGGCAAGCTCTTCATCGTCCGCGAAAACAAGCTGGTCGATTACCACCTGCCGTCGTGAGCCTTGATGGCCCCTATAATTGTGCTACATATGTAGCACTTCTAGGAGCCATCAGATGTCCATGACCACCAAGATCCGGCGCCAGGGTGGCGCGGCAATCGTTACATTGCCCCCTGCCGTTCTGAAGATGATGCAGGTCGAGGTCGGCGACCAGCTGTCGCTCGATGTCGCCAATGGCGAGCTGATCGGACGTCCCTCCCGCACATCTCCCAAACGTTTCTCCCTCAGCGAACTGCTCCAAGGCGCCGGCGAAATTCGCGCACTGAATGCCGAACTATCAGATGCGCAGGATGGCGATCCGGTGGGCCGCGAAATCTGATGATGGTTCGCACCAACGTTCCGAAACGCGGCGACGTCTATTGGATCGATCCAAACCCTGTCGCTGGCCGCGAGATGAAGAACCGCCACAGGTTCGTCGTCATCACGCCGCGCGAGATCAACGCGCTCGGCGTCAGCATGACTGTCCCCATAACCAGCGGCGGCGCCTTTACCCGCGATGTCGGTCTGGCGGTGGCCATCTCCGGTCATGACACGACCGGCGTTGCCGTCTGCAACCAGGTGCGCAGCTTCGATATCGCCACACGCATTCAGCAGAAAACGGCGCAATATATCGAGACACTTGATGAGGCGACGATGAGCGAGATCGTCGCGCGCGTTGTCAGCGCCATCGACCCGGCGCCTGAAGGCTGAGGTTTCAGCTCGACGGCTTGGAAAAATACGGCGCCAATCCGCTCTCCAGGCATAGCGCGTTGAGATCGACCGCGCCCTTGATGCCCGCCACCCTCCCATCGTCGGCGAACTGCCAGAGCGACGAGCGGCTACAATCCGGCCGGTGCGCGATGCTGCGGATCCAGAGGTCGTGGGGCGGGAAGCGGGTTTCGTTGCGGGCGAAATATTGCTCGAAGAAACTCTCGTTCATGTAGAACAATGGCCGGCCGGGATAGCGGCTGCCGAGGCGCGTGTAGAAGGCTGAGAGTTCCGCGCTGAGTTCCTCCAACGTCGGCACCTTGCCGCAATTGCCGGTGAATTCGAGATCGAGCGCCAGCGGCAGGGCATCAGCATCGGCGGGGATGGTGGCGAGCACGTTATCCGCCTGCTCTGCGCCCGGGCGGCAGAAGGTGAAAAAGTGATAGGCGCCGCGGATGATGCCTGCGTCCTTGGCCGCCTGCCAATTGTCTGCGAATTTCCGGTCGCGATGATCGCCGCCTTCGGTCGCCTTCATGATGACGAAGCGGACGTTGGGCTGGCCCTTGAGGCGTGCCCAGTCGATGTCGCCCTGATGGTGACTGATATCGATGCCCTGGATCGGATAGTCGGCAAGTGATGGCGGCGAGAATGGCGTCATGGCCCGATCGTATGCCAGATAGGCGCTGGCGGCGACAGCCGTCAGGATGATGGCGGTGATGAGCAGGCGGAACATGCGGCGCACGGGAATCTCTGCTTGGTTGGATGTGGTGATAGCATGGAATTGAGGCAGCGTTGACGCCCGGCCCTTCGCTTGCGCTTCGGGCGTTCGGCCCTGCGATCGATTCACGGGATCGATCGCCGCGGCTTTGCCGCACCGGGCCTCCCCCCCACTTGACCAATCACCGTTCCCGCGCCATAAAACGCGCCATGAAAACGGTTATCTGCATTAACTGCCGGAAGATTATTCGCTAGCGCGCTCGCTGGCCTGGCCGTTTTCGTCTCCCAAATACGCAAAGAGATAAACGCCCCGGCCCGCCGGTGGTGGCATTTTTTTCGGAACATTGCATTGGGAGAACAAGACATGGCCGGTCAGGCTGAACTTCGACTGTACAACACGCTGACGCGCGAAAAGACGGGTTTCGAGCCGATCGATCGCGACAATGTCCGCATGTATGTCTGCGGCCCGACCGTCTATGATTTCGCCCATATCGGCAATGCCCGCCCGGTCATCGTCTTCGACGTGCTGTTCCGGCTGCTTCGGCATGTCTATGGCGCCGACAAGGTCGTCTATGCGCGCAACATCACCGACGTCGACGACAAGATCAACGCGCGGGCGCTGCGCGACTATCCCGGCCTGCCCCTGAACGCGGCGATCCGCCGGGTCACCGAAAAGACCGAGACGCAGTTTCTCGACGACGCCAGGGCGCTCGGCTGCCTGGAACCCACGCATCAGCCGCGGGCGACCGAGAATATCGGCGGGATGATCGAGATCATCGAAAAGCTGCTGGCCAATGGCCACGCCTATCAGGCCGAGGGCGAAGTGCTGTTCGACACCCGCTCGATGCGCGATTACGGCCTGCTGTCGAAGCGCAATCTCGACGAACAGCAGGCGGGTGCGCGCATCGCCGTCGATGCCCACAAGAAGAACCCCGGCGACTTCGTGCTCTGGAAGCTCTCGTCGCATAACGAACCCGGCTGGGAGAGCCCCTGGGGCCGCGGCCGTCCGGGCTGGCATATCGAGTGCTCGGCGATGAGCCAGCGCTATGTCGGCGAGGTCTTCGACATTCACGGCGGCGGGTTGGACCTGATCTTCCCGCACCATGAAAACGAGATCGCCCAGTCGCGCTGCGCCCACGGCACCGAGGTGATGGCGAATGTCTGGATGCATAACGGCTTCCTGCAGGTCGAAGGCCGCAAGATGTCGAAATCCGAAGGCAATTTCGTCACCATCTACGAGCTGCTGCACACCGAAAAATTCGGCGGCCGGACATGGCCGGGCGAAGTGCTGCGCCTGGCGATGCTGATGACGCATTACCGCGAGCCGATCGATTTCTCGATCAAGCGGCTGGAGGAAGCGGAGCGGCTGCTGGCGAAGTGGCCGGCGGCAGATGCTGATGATGCCGAGCCGGATGCGGCGGTGCTTGCGGCGCTTGCGGATGACCTGAACACGGTTGCCGCAGTGCAGGCGCTGCATGCACTGGCACAGGGCGGCGATCCCTCGGTGTTTGCGGCCAGTGCGGCGTTGCTCGGTGTATTGCCCGAGAAGACCGAGGTGGACGAGGCCGTCGCCCTCGATATCGACCGGCGCGTCGCGGCGCGGCTTGAGCTGTTGAAGGCGAAAAACTTCGCCGAGGCGGACAAGCTGCGTGACGAACTGCTGGCCGAGGGCGTGCAGCTGAAAGACGGCAAGGATGCGGCGAGTGGCGAGCGAGTCACGACCTGGGAGTTGAAGCGGTAAGATGTTTGGCGTTGCGGGCGTATCTACCCCCCTCTGCCCTGCCGGGCATCTCCCCCACAAGGGGGGAGATCGGCTAGACGCGACTGCATCGCTCCGCCATCAGCGCCTCATCGCCTTTAACGACAGATACTATCTTGGATTGAGAACGAGGCGTCGCTACTATCGGATCTCCCCCCTTGTGGGGGAGATGCCCGGCAGGGCAGAGGGGGGTATCCCACCCACAACCGCCGCCAAGGAGCATGCAATGCCACATGCCTCCGTCCCGCCGCAGCGGCGCGCCAATGCCAGGCGCATGCGCAAGGCAATGACCGATGCCGAGCTCAAGCTCTGGAACGAACTTCGCGCGCACCGGCTGATGGGGCTGAGCTTTCGCAGGCAACAGCCGATTGCCGGTTACATCGTTGACTTTGCCTGCCCCGAGCATCGCGTTATCGTCGAAATCGACGGTTCTCAGCACGCAAATCCTGAAGATGTCGCCTATGACGCTGCCAGAACCCGCCGCCTGGAAGCCCACGGCTGGACCGTCCTCCGCTTCTGGAACGACGACATCCTGCGCGACATCGACAATGTCTGCTTGCACATCGTCACCATCACCGGAAAGGATCAGGCATGACCAAGACCTACACCGGCGGATGCCAGTGCGGTGCCGTTCGCTTCCGGGTGAAGGGCGAGCTGACGCATTCGTCGATCTGTCATTGCCGCATGTGCCAGAAGGCGTCGGGCGGCTATTACGCGCCGCTGGTCTCTGCCAGCGGCGCGGATCTCGTCTGGACGCGGGGCGAGCGCAAGCGCTTCAAGTCTTCCAACTTCGCCTGGCGCGGCTTCTGTGGCGATTGCGGCACGCCGCTGACCTATGAGGCGCAGGACGGCTTGGCGATCGCGGCTGGCGCCTTCGACGATCCGGCGGCGCTGCCGCCGAGCATCCAGTACGGCATCGAAGCCAAGCTTCCCTTTACCGACCGGCTGCATGACCTGCCCGGCATCCGTACCGAGGACGACCTCGAGGCGGCCGAGTTCATCAGCGACATCGTTTCCTACCAGCATCCCGACCACGACACCGATCATTGGCCCCCTGGAGCATCAAGATGAGTGAACCCATTCGAACAGGCGGCTGCCAGTGCGGCGCGATCCGTTTCCGCATCTCCGGCAAGCTCGGCCGCCCGTCGATCTGCCATTGCCGGATGTGCCAGAAGCAGTTCGGCGGCTTCTTCTCGGCGCTGGTGACGGCGCCCGAGGACGGCATCGAATGGACGCGCGGCGAGATCAGCTATTTCCAGTCGTCGATTAATATCGAGCGCGGCTTCTGCAGCGATTGCGGCACGCCGATGACCTACCGGCATCCGGGCGGCCTGGAGCTGGCGATCGGCAGTTTCGACGAACGGGACGACCTGCAGCCGCAGGTCCAGGTGAACCACGACGCCCGGCTTCCCTGGATCGAGAAAATTTTCGATGCGCCGGTTCACACGGATCCGGATTTCTACGCGCGCCAGGAAGCGATCATCTCCTTCCAGCATCCCGATCACGATACCGAAAACTGGCCGGCGAAAGGCTTCAAGGCATGACCGAAGTGTTGCGGACGCTCTATCCTGAAATCGAGGCCTATGCGTCGGGCCACCTCGATGTCGGTGACGGCCACAGGGTCTACTGGGAGCGCTCTGGCACGCCGGGCGCCAAGCCGGCGGTGTTCCTGCATGGCGGCCCGGGCGGCGGCTTCTCGCCGGTTCATCGCCGCCTCTTCGATCCCAAGCTCTACGACGTGATGCTGTTCGACCAGCGCGGCTGCGGCAAGTCCACCCCGCATGCGAGCCTTGACGCCAATACCACCTGGGACCTCGTCGCCGATATCGAACGGCTGCGCGAGATGGCAGGCGTCGACAAATGGCAGGTCTTCGGCGGCTCCTGGGGCTCGACGCTGGCGCTCGCCTATGCCGAAAAGCACCCTGAACGCGTTTCGGAACTGATCGTGCGCGGCATCTACACGCTGACCAAGGCCGAGCTCGACTGGTACTATCAGTTCGGCGTCTCCGAGATGTTCCCCGACAAGTGGGAGCGCTTCGTAGCACCGATTCCGCCGGACGAGCGCCACGAGATGATGCAGGCCTATCACCGCCGCCTGACCGGTCCCGACCGGGCGGTGGCGCTCGAGGCGGCGCATGCCTGGAGCATCTGGGAAGGCGAGACGATCACACTCTTGCCGGAGAAATCGACCAGCGGCAAATTCGAGGAAGCCGAGTTCGCCTATGCCTTCGCCCGCATCGAGAACCATTTCTTCGTCAATGCCGGCTGGATGGACGAAGGGCAGTTGCTGCGCGACGCGCACAAGCTGAAGGACATCCCCGGCGTCATCGTCCATGGCCGCTACGACATGCCCTGCCCGGCCAAATATGCCTGGCAGCTGCACAAGGCCTGGCCGAAGGCGGAGTTTCATCTGGTCGAGGGCGCGGGCCATGCGTTTTCGGAGCCGGGGATTCTGGATCAGCTGATCCGGGCGACGGACAGGTTTGCGGGGAAATGGCGTGATGAGCGTGCGTAGGCATCACACACAATGGGCAGCGCAATTTGCTGTTGCCAGCGAGCTTTGTAAGCTTGGCTGCGATGTCGGTTTCACAATGGGGCACAATACACCACTAGCTGACTTATTCGTGCTTTCTCCGAGTCGGAAAACTACGTTCTTGGTGGATGTTAAAGGGCAAAAGACCGCAAATTTCTGGCAGATCAAAAAGAAAGAGCTGATAGACAACCTCTTCTATGTGCTGGCTTATGTTCCGACGGTTGGCAGGAATAGATTTTTTATATTTAGCCAGTCACAGCTCAATGAGCGTTTAGATCAGTATGAGAAAAGCGGCGTTAGATTCGATCCTCGTTTTTCGGGCTTCAATTGGACTACGGCTTATGCACAGGAGGACAAGTGGAATGAGTTGCCTCTTGGGGATGGTTTGGAGTTAGGGACAAAATAATGAGAGAACGCATCTACCTCTTCGACACGACGCTCCGGGACGGACAGCAGACCCCCGGCATCGACTTTTCGGTCGAGGACAAGATTGCGATCGCGGCGATGCTCGATGAATTCGGTCTGGACTATGTCGAGGGCGGCTATCCCGGCGCCAATCCGACCGACACGGCGTTTTTCAGCGAGAAGCGCACCAAGGACGCCCGGTTCGTCGCCTTCGGCATGACCAAGCGCGCGGGGATCTCGACCTCCAACGATCCGGGACTGGCGACACTGCTGCAGGCCGAGAGCGACGCTATCTGTTTCGTCGCCAAGAGCTGGGACTACCATGTGAAGGTGGCGCTCGGCTGTACCAACGAGGAAAATCTGGAATCGATCGCCGAAAGCGTCAAGGCGGCGGTTGCAGCCGGCAAGGAGGCGATGGTCGATTGCGAGCATTTCTTCGATGGCTACAAGGCCAATCCGGAATATGCCATCGCCTGCGCCAAGACTGCCTACGAGGCCGGTGCGCGCTGGGTGGTGCTCTGCGACACCAATGGCGGCACGCAGCCGCCGGAAATCCGGGCAATCGTCGAGGCGCTGATTTCGGCTGGCGTTCCCGGCGGCTGTCTCGGGATCCATGCGCATAACGATACCGGCCAGGCGGTTGCCAATTCGCTGGCCGCCGTCGAGGCCGGCGTGCGGCAGATCCAGGGCACGCTGAACGGCATCGGCGAGCGCTGTGGCAACGCCAATCTGGTGACGCTGATCCCGACGCTGGCGCTGAAGGACACCTATGCGACCCGTTTCGAAACGGCGATCGATGCGGAGCGGCTGCTCAATCTCACACGCCTGTCGCATGCCTTCGACGAGTTGCTGAACCGCTCGCCCGATCACCAGATGCCCTATGTCGGCGCCTCGGCTTTCGCGACCAAGGCCGGCATCCACGCCTCGGCGCTGCTCAAGGATCCCCGCACCTACGAGCATGTGCAGCCAGAAAGCGTCGGCAATTTCCGCAAGATCATGGTCTCCGACCAGGGCGGCAAGGCGAATTTCATCAATGCCCTGAAGCGCCGCGGCATCGAGGTCGGCAAGGACGATCCGAAGCTCGACCTACTGATCTCCATCGTCAAGGAGCGCGAAGCGTCGGGTTACGCCTATGAGGGCGCCGATGCCAGCTTCGAGCTGCTGGCCCGCCGCACGCTCGGCACCATCCCGGAATTCTTCGGCATCGAAGGCTTCCGCGTCATGGTCGAACGGCGCTTCGACAGCCTCGGCCGTATCAAGGTTGTCTCGGAAGCCGTGGTGAAGATCACCATCGACGGCCAGACGCTGATGTCGGTCGCCGAAGCCGAAGGCCCGGTCAACGCGCTCGACCTCGCGCTGCGAAAGGATTTCGGCAAGTACCAGCATGAGATCGACGACCTCGTGCTCGCCGACTTCAAGGTGCGTATCCTCAACGGCGGCACCGAGGCGATCACCCGCGTGCTGATCGAATCCATTGATTCCAGCGGTGTGCGCTGGTGGACGGTCGGGGTATCCGAAAACATCATCGACGCCTCGTTCCAGGCGCTGATGGATTCGGTCATCTACAAGTTGATGAAGAACCGGCAGCTGGCGGGGAAGATCGCGGCGGAGTGAGAGTTTTGGTTTCTGGCAAATCAAAACTCCTTCACATCCATTCACGGAAATGAATTGGCCTATTCATAGCGGTTAGGTTAGAGCGGGTTCCATAACGATAAATTATGGAAACGCCCCCATGTCCGTCGATGCGACCGCGCCGATCATTAAGAACGAAGACAGCCCGCGCGGCTTTGCCTTTGCGCTGACTGCCTATCTGCTGTGGGGGCTGCTGCCGATCTACATGAAGGCGCTGGCGCATATTTCACCGGCCGAAGTCATTGCCCATCGCGTCCTCTGGTCGGTTCCGATCGCAGGCCTCGTGCTTCTTGTGCTTGGCCGCACGCAGGAAATCCGTGATGCGCTGCGCTCGCCGCGATTGATCGCGATGGCGACGCTGACCGCCGCTCTCATCACCGTCAACTGGGGCACCTATGTCTGGGCGATCGGCGCCGGGCACTCGCTGGATGCGGCGATGGGCTATTTCATCAATCCGCTGATCAGCATCTTCATGGGCTCGGTTCTGTTGAAGGAAAAGCTGCGGCCGCTGCAGATCGCGGCGATCGGCCTTGCTGCCATTGCCGTCGTCGTACTCGCCTTCGATGGCGGTGGCCTGCCGTGGATCGCGCTGACGCTCGCCTTCAGCTGGGCCTTCTACGCCTTCTTCCGCAAGACGCTGCCGCTCGGCCCGAACCAGGGTTTTCTGCTCGAGGTGCTGATCCTCAGCGTTCCCGCAATCCTCTACATCCTCTACCTGGAGCTCGTGACCGGCGAAGGCCATTTCATCGAGACCGGATGGAGCGATACCGCCCTGCTCCTCGGCTGCGGCCTTATCACTGCCGCACCGCTGATGATTTATGCCAACGGCGCCAAGCTGCTGAAGCTCTCCACCATTGGCATCATGCAGTATATCGCCCCGACGATGATCTTCCTGATCGCCATCTTCGCCTTTCACGAGCCGCTCGGCACGGCGCGCATGATCGCCTTCCCGCTGATCTGGGCGGGCTTGGTGCTCTATACAGTGTCGATGCTGAATGCGACGCGCGGGCGCTGAAGCGCCCGCTCACCATCACATTTTCGAAAGAACTTCGTCTTCGCCGCCGCGATCGGCGGCAATTTCGGCGGCCTGCGCCATGATCGCCGGAACGATGTCGGCGATATTGTCGATGACCAGCGGCTGGACGCGATGGGCGGTGTGGATGAAGCCCTCGTCCGTCATGTGCTTCAGGAGCTCCATCATCGGATCCCAGAAGCCGTTGATGTTGGCGAAAACCATCGGTTTTTCGTGACGGGCGAGCTGCGCCCAGGTCATGATCTCGACGATCTCCTCCAGCGTGCCGATGCCGCCCGGAAGCGCCACGAACGCGTCGGAGCGCTCGAACATCATGTGTTTGCGCGCATGCATGTCCGGCGTTACAATCAACTCGTTGAGCTGGCCGAGAGAATGGCGCGTCGCTTCCATGTCGATCAGGAATTCCGGGATGATCCCCGTCACCTGACCGCCCGCCGAAAGCACGCCGCTGGCAACCGCCCCCATGATGCCTTTGGTGCCGCCGCCGTAGATGAGCCTTAACCCATATTCGGCAATTTCCTTGCCGAGCGTGCGTCCGGCAGTCATGTATGCAGCGTCGCGTCCCGGCCTGGAGCCGCAATAGACGCAGATGGATTTTATCGAGTGTGATTGATCGGTCATTGGGCCAAACAACTATTCCGGGGCTGAGCAGTCAAGAAAAATGAGGCAAAACCTACGTCTTAAGCGTAGGTGACGGGCTTGGATGCTTGTGAAAAGCACAGGGAATCGCTAGCAATTTTTGATTACTACGGCACATTTGCCGCCTGGGGAGAATGAATGATGAGAAACCGCGCCGGCTTGCTGGCCCTCGCAGTGCTTGCAATTGCAATCCTTTTGATGGTCTTCGTGGTGATGCCCCGGATCGGCGGAGACGCGTCAAAAGTTGGTGATGCGATCAATCAGGCTGGCTCCGAAGTCAAGAATACGGTCGAAGAAGCCAGCAAGACGGCCCGTAACGCCGTTGCCGACGCTGCTGAAACCACCGGAAAGGTCGGCCGCCTGACGGCTGACGCCGGACAGTCTCTCACGGAACTTAAGGCGCTGTTTGCCGACGGCAAGACCCCGGCTGCCGATGCGCTCACAGCCGCCAAGACCAAGGCGACCGGCGCGCTGCAGGCGATTGCCGATTTCGCCGCGCCTGACGGTATCGACCCGGCAACCTCTGCCATCATCACCAAGGCCAAGGACGGCGCTGCGAAGGCACTGGCGACGATCCAGGCGCTGCCTGAAAATGCTGCAGACGCGCTCGCCGCCCTCCTCAAGGCCGAAGCCGAACTGACAGGCGCTCCGGCCGCCCAGCCTGCCGCAACGCAGCCCGCGGCCGACGCTACCGCCCAGCAGCCGGCAGCCGACGCGAATGCTCCGGCCGCCGCCGATCAGGCCAATGCCGGTCCGAAGGTCCCCGCCTTCGACGTTCTGCGCGTCGAGCCCGACGGCTCCACCGTCATTGCCGGCTCGGCAGAGCCGAACGGCAAGCTCGAAGTCGTCGATGGCGACAAGGTGGTCACCACCACCGATGTCGGCCCTTCCGGCGACTTCGCAGCCGTTCTCGACAATCCGCTCGGCCCCGGCGATCACCAGCTGGTGCTGAAGGTCACCGGCAAGGACGGCAAGGTTCAGACCTCGGAAGAAGTCGCGACCGTTTCCGTGCCGAAGGACGGCAGCGGTGCCGAGCTGCTGGCCATGGTTTCCAAGCCGGGTGAAGCAAGCCGCATCATCACCGCTCCGAAGGCCGAGCAGCAGACCGCTGCGGCAACGCCTGCCGCGAACGGTTCAACACCCGCCCTACCGGCAGCTTCCACCGATATCGCCAATACGGCACCGGCCGTTCCGGCAACACCGGCTGAAGTCATGGTCAATGCGGTCGAGATCGAAGGCAACAAGATCTTCGTCGCAGGTACGGCCAAGGCAAATGCCAACGTGCTCGCCTATGCCGACGACAAGCTGATCGGCAAGGCGAAGGCCGGTGGCGACGGCCACTTCGTCATCGACGGCGCGATGGATCTCGCGGTCGGCGATCACAAAATCCGCGTCGATGTCGTCGATGGTTCGGGCAAGGTTCTCGTACGCGCCGCCGTCAACTTCAACCGTCCGGAAGGTGACCAGGTGACCGTCGCGGCGCAGACCACGGCGCCTGCCACGGGTGCCGCCACGACGGCTCCGTCGATGGTGCCACTCGAAGAGGGCGAACTGACCAAGCTGCGCATGGATGCCGGCAAGGCGTTCGCGCTGCTGAAAGGCCTGTTTGCCGATGCCAAGGTGCCGGGAGCCGAACAGCTCGCCGCCGCCCGCTCTGCAACCGAATTCGCGCTGCGCTCGATCTCCGAGTTCCGTCCGTCGGTGGATGCAGGCGCACCGTTCAAGGAAACGGCAGCAAAGGCATCGCAGTCGGCGGTATCCGCCTTGTCGGCGCTCCAGGCCCTGCCCCGCGATGCGAAATCGGTCGGTGCAGCCCTCGAAAAGCTATCGGCGATGATCGATACGCTGACCACGGTTCCGGCCGCTCCCGCAGCACCGGCTCCGGCGACGGCCGCCGCACCTGCTCCCGCCACCAACGAAGTGGCGTCGGGCAACAGCAGCGAGCCGAAGACGATCGAACAGGCGCCGCTCACGACGAGCAACAACACCGTCATCATCCGCCGCGGCGATACGCTCTGGCAGATCTCGCGCCGCGTCTATGGCGCGGGCGTGCGCTACACAACGATCTACATGGCCAACGAGGACGAGATCAAGAATCCTGATCGCATCCTGCCCGGCCAGATCTTCGGCGTTCCCAAGGACGCGCTGCCGAATTCGGAAGAGTTGCACCGCAAGCTGAAGGCGGGCGCTCACCTCTAACCGGTTCGAAAGATCTGCGGCTATTGATGAAGGCCGGGCGAATATAGCGCCCGGCCTTTTCTCTTTGGCGGTTTGCCGTTGCATTCGCCGCTGTCAAATCCTATGTGGCGGGGGACGGCGAGACTGTCTGGCGGAGGCCCTCGAAAGGGCGGTTCCGCCTTTTGCAATTGCCGCTATCGAAACGATGCATTCGTGGTCAAAGCCCACCCCCGGGCTGGAGATGGGCATGGCAAACAAGACGGTTTCTGATTCCAATCTGCTGCGCACGCTGTTCAATCTCTGGCCCTATATGTGGCCGAACGAGCGGCCTGACCTGAAGATGCGCGTCGTCTGGGCGTCGGTCTACCTGCTGATCTCGAAATTCGTGCTGCTGCTTGTCCCCTATTTCTTCAAGTGGTCGACCGATGCGCTGAACGGCAAGACCGATCTCCACACCAGTCTTCCGCCGCTGCTGACCGGCGCCATCGCGCTGATCATCGCCTATAACCTGACGCGGCTGATCCAGCTGGCGCTCAACCAGCTGCGCGACGCGCTGTTTGCCAGCGTYGGCCAGTATGCGGTGCGAAAGCTCGCCTTCAAGACGTTCGTCCACATGCACGAGCTGTCGCTGCGCTTCCATCTGGAGCGCAAGACCGGCGGCCTGTCACGCATCATCGAGCGCGGCACCAAGGGCATCGAGACGATCGTCCGCTTCACCATCCTGAACTCGGTCCCGACGGTCATCGAGTTCCTGCTGACCGCTTTCATCTTCTGGTGGGGCTACGGCTTCTCCTATCTCGCCGTCACCGCCTTCACGGTCTGGGCCTATATCTGGTTCACGATCCGGGCGAGCGACTGGCGCATCTCGATCCGCCGGTCGATGAACGACAGCGATACCGACGCCAATACCAAGGCGATCGATTCCCTCCTCAACTTCGAAACCGTCAAATATTTCGGCAACGAGGAGATGGAGGCCAAGTGCTTCGACAAGTCGATGGAGAAATACGAGAAGGCGGCGACCGACGTATGGACTTCGCTCGGCTGGCTGAACTTCGGCCAGGGCGTGATCTTCGGCCTCGGCACCACGGTCATGCTGGTTCTCTCGGGCCTTGCCGTGCAGCGCGGCGAACAGACGGTCGGCGACTTCGTCTTCGTCAACTCGATGCTGCTGCAGCTTGCCGTGCCGCTCAACTTCATCGGCTTCGTCTATCGCGAAATCCGCCAGGGTCTTACCGATATCGAGCAGATGTTTGATCTTCTTGAGGTCAAGGCCGAGGTGACGGATGCGCCGGATGCCAAGCCGCTTTCGATCGCGCAGGGCGCCATCAGCTTCAAGGACGTGCATTTCGCCTACGATGCGGCACGGCCGATCCTGAAGGGCATTTCCTTCGATGTCCCGGCGGGCAAGACGGTGGCCGTCGTCGGGCCATCAGGGGCCGGCAAGTCGACGCTGTCTCGCCTGCTCTACCGCTTCTACGATATCCAGAGCGGCGCGATCACCATCGATGGCCAGGATATCCGCGGACTGACGCAGAAAAGCCTGCGCTCGGCGATCGGCATGGTTCCGCAGGATACCGTGCTCTTCAACGACACCGTGGCCTATAACATCCGCTATGGCCGCCCCGGCGCCAGCGACGCCGAGGTGAAGACTGCGGCCGAGATCGCACAGATCGCCCATTTCATCGATCTTCTACCGGAGGGTTTCGAGACCAAGGTCGGCGAACGCGGGCTGAAGCTCTCGGGTGGGGAAAAGCAGCGCGTAGCGATCGCCCGGACCGTTTTGAAGGCACCGCCGATCCTGATCCTCGACGAGGCGACATCGGCGCTCGACACCACCACCGAAGGCGAGATCCAGACGGCACTCGACGCCGTCTCGAAGAACCGCACGACGCTTGTCATCGCCCACCGTCTGTCGACCGTCATCGGCGCCGACGAGATCATCGTCTTGAAGAGCGGCGAGATCGCCGAGCGCGGAACGCATGCGGCGCTGCTCGCCAAGGACGGTCTCTATGCCTCGATGTGGAACCGCCAGCGCGAGGCGACACAGGCCGAGGAACATCTGAAGCAGGTGCGCGAAAGCGACGATCTGGGCGTTGTCACGCGCCTTGCTCCCGCCACCTAACCACGTGAGCAAAACGGCCGAACCGCCGTTTTGCTGTTTAGAACCCTTTCATGAAGGCCGCCGCAGCGGCCACGGCATTGCCCCGGCCGGAGTTTTTCTATAACCAGCGGTAACGAAAAAACCGAGGAGACCGGCGCATATGAGCCTGCTTGATACCGTTCGAAACACCATCGTTCCGGTCCATAAGGAAGGCTATCCCTTTGTCGCCGCCTTCTTCGTCGCATCGCTGCTGCTTGGCTGGCTGTTCAAGCCGCTGTTCTGGGTCGGCCTGATCCTGACGCTGTGGTGCGCCTACTTCTTCCGCGACCCCGAGCGCATGACGCCGCAGGACGACGATCTGGTCATCTCGCCTGCCGACGGCAAGGTCTCTTCGATCCAGATGGTAACGCCGCCGGCCGAGCTCAATCTCGGCAGCGAGCCGATGCTGCGCATCTCGGTGTTCATGAACGTCTTCAACTGCCATGTGAACCGTTCGCCGGTGCGCGGCCGCATCGTCAGCATCAATTACCGCTCCGGCAGCTTCGTGAATGCCGAACTCGACAAGGCCAGCGAGGACAACGAGCGCAACGGCCTAGTCATCGAAACCGCCCATGGCAATATCGGCGTCGTGCAGATCGCCGGTCTGGTCGCGCGGCGCATTATCTGCTGGGCGAACACCAACGAGCCGCTGGCCGCCGGCGAGCGCTTCGGCCTCATCCGCTTCGGTTCGCGCCTCGACGTCTTCCTGCCTGCCGGTTCGGCGCCGCGCGTCGCGCTCGGCCAGACGGCGATTGCCGGTGAGACGGTGCTTGCCGAATTCGCCTCCGCCAAGGGTCCTGTCATCAGCCGCCGCAGCTAAGACGATCAGGAGCGCCACATGGAGACGCCTTTTCCGCCTTTCGAACCCAACGGCCCGAACGATTCAGCGCGCGGGCCGAGGCTGCGTGAAATTCCGCTCCGGCTGGTCGTTCCCAATCTCATCACCATCCTGGCGATCTGCGCCGGCCTGACCGGCATCCGCCTCGCCTTTGAAGGGCGATACGAACTGGCCGTGATGATGGTGCTGCTCGCCGCCTTCCTCGACGGCATCGACGGACGTATCGCCCGGCTGATGAAGGCGACGTCGAAATTCGGCGCGCAGATGGATTCGCTGGCCGACATCGTCAATTTCGGTGTTGCCCCTGCCCTCGTCGTTTATGTCTATGCACTCGATCAGGCGCGCTCGATCGGCTGGATCGCGGCGCTGATCTATACGATCGCCGCCGGCCTGCGGCTTGCCCGTTTCAACGTCATGTCGGAGCGCGAAAACCGCGCGCCCTGGCAGTCGGAATATTTCGTCGGCGTGCCGGCCCCTGCCGGCGCCATGCTGGTGCTGCTGCCCGTCTACCTCGGCTTCCTGGGGATGGAGAGCGACCGGCTGTTCGCCTACATCTCCTCGGCCTACACCGTGCTGATCGCTTTCCTCTTGATCAGCCGCCTGCCGGTCTGGTCCGGCAAGCAGGAGGGCAGCAAGCTGCGTCGCGATCTGGTGCTGCCGCTGATGCTCGGCGTCGTTCTCTATGTCGCGTTGCTGATGAGCTTTACCTGGGAAATCATGGTCTTCACCGTGGTGATCTACCTGATCTCCCTGCCCTTCGGCGCCCACCGCTGGAAGAAGAAATACGGCACGCTGACGATCGAGGAACCCGGCGTCGGCGAAGACGACATGGGCCGTCACATCTGAGATTTGATTAGCACGCTACCCATGCGTGCTTTTCTGCATCAAGCCTCGCGCAAAGTTTTCGCCTTACACACTTCCTGATGATGGATGCCTCTCTTTTGTCGTTTTTCGCGACAAAAGAGCAAATCAGAACACATCCAGGGAACACGTAAGGAGAGTATCGTGACCTCGAAGAAAACTGGTGCAGCGGAACAGCCGGCCAAGCAGGATCTCAGCACCCACTACCGCCCGCTCGGCCTGAAGGCCGTATTGGCAGCAGCACTGATGCTGAAGAAGCCTGCCCTCATCAAGAAGCCTGCTTAAGCAGCGAAGAAGCGCCAGAGCAGGCTGATCGCCAGCAGGCTCATGACGACGCCGATGATGACGTCGAGAACCCGCCAGGCGGCGGGTTTTGCGAAGACCGGCTGCAGCAGCCGCGCTCCATATCCCAGACCAAAGAACCAGACGAAGGACGCGATTGCGGCGCCCGCGCCATACGCGATCCGGTCCTGCCCCTGATAGGCGGCCGACAGGCTGCCAAGCAGCACCACCGTATCCAGATAGACATGCGGATTGAGGAATGTGAAGGCGAGGCAGGTGGCGACCGCCGCCCTCAGCCCCAGCGCCTGCGGCGATCCCGCCTGCATGGCGCCCGGATGCAGCGCCCGGCGGAAGGCCATGAAGGCGTAGGAACCGAGGAAGACGGCGCCGCCGAGCGTGACCACCGAAATCAGCACCGGCGATTGCGACACCAGCGTACCCAGACCGCCGACACCGGCGGCGATCAGCAGCGCATCCGACAGCGCGCAGATCAGGCAGAGAATGAAGACATGCGAGCGCAACAGCCCCTGGCGAAGAATGAAGGCATTCTGCGCGCCGATGGCGATGATCAGAGATGCGCCGAGGAAGAAGCCCGAAAGGGCAGCCGAAATCGAGATCATATTATGGTCCGGAAATGAGAGAATTTGAGATCAGAAGAAGCTGAGCTGCCCGTCGCCGGGCTTGGCGGCAGCAGGCTTCGGGGGCTTTTCGAGGACGACAGGCGTCTGCAGGTCCTCACCCATGTTCGAAACCTTGTTGACCTTGTCGGAAACCGGGATCGCTTCGAAGAAGTCTTCCTCCACCGGCCTCATCAGATCGGCAACCTCGCGCGGCTCCTGCGTCTTGCAATCCAGCCAGCGGGAGAAGTCCTCAGGCTTGATGACGACAGGCATCCGGTCGTGGATCGGCGCGATGGCCGAGTTGGCTGCGGTCGTGAGAATCGCGCCGGTATCGACTTCCGATCCGTCGGCGGATGCCCAGGTTTCCATCAGCCCGGCAAAGGCGACGATGCCGCCATGCTTCGGCTTGATCCAGTAGGCCTGCGATTTCTCGCCGCTTTCCTTCGATGGACGATGCCATTCGTAAAAGCCCGACGCCGGAACCAGAACGCGGCGGTGACGCATGGCGGCGCGGAACGATGCCTTGCCGATCGCCGTCTCCGACCGTGCATTGATCAACAGTGGAAACTGCTTGGGATCCTTGACCCAGGAGGGCGTGAAGCCCCAGCGCACGAGGACGGCGCGGCGATCCGGCTGGTTGCTGCCCTTCTCCGGCGTCTCGCCTGAGACGACGACGAGGATCGGCTGCGTCGGGGCGATATTGTAGCGCGCCGGAAAGTCCTCCAGCTCGACCACTCCCAGCAGGTCCTGCAGCTCTTCCGGCGTCAATGTCAGGGCATAGCGTCCGCACATGAGATTGTCTTTGCACCCCGTCAGGCGACGGTCAAGGGTCGGTTGCGTCAGCTGCGCGGCGCAAAGAGGATGATCGCCGTGCCCGCCAGGCAGACCGCCGCGCCGCCGATATCCCAGCGATCGGGCACCCGGTTTTCGGCCAGCCAGAGCCAGAGGATCGACGCGGCGATATAGATGCCGCCATAGGCCGCGAAGGTGCGCCCGGCCGCCTCGCTGGGCACGAGTGTCAGCAGCCAGGCAAACAGCGCCAGCGACACCATGCCGGGCGCCAGCCACCAGACGGACTTGCCCATTTTCAGCCAGGCCCAGAAGGCAAAGCAGCCGGCGATCTCGAAGAGGGCAGCAAAGGCATAGATCAGGTAGGTCAGCGGTCTTTCCTTCGAATCGAACGTCCGGTACTCAGGCTGATAGCCACGTTCGGCGATCGGAACATGGTGCGCAACCTTGAAAGCAGCTGACATGACAGAGACGGCATCGACGGCCAAGGCGGCATCCTCTGCCATTTTGGAGCGGGACGGCAGGTTTCTGCTGGTGCTGCGCCGCAATCCCCCCTCTGCCGACATGTACGCCTTCCCCGGCGGCCGGGCGGAACCCGGAGAGACCCCGGATCAGACGGCGCTTCGCGAATTCCGTGAGGAAACCGGCATTGCAGCCCGGAATCCGAAGCTGTTTTCCGAGTATGACCTGAAGACCCACGCGGCCGACGGCAGCATCAGCAGCCATTTCTATCTTTCGGTCTTCACGGTGGAGGCAGATGCCGACGCGGTCGCGGAAGCTGCAGACGATGCCGCGGCGATCGGCTGGTACAGTCTCGACGAGATCCGGCGCCTGCCGGTTCCGCAATCGGTGCTCGAATGCGTGGAACGGCTGGCGCTTCGACAATAACCGCGTGGAAACTTGGCGCTGCGCCTTGTTCCCGACATCGCTTGCGTATCAACTATCAGCATGATTCCCGTACGACGCGTTTTCTTGTCTCTGTTGTTATGCGCCGGTGCGGCGATATCCGCACCTGTGTGGGCTCAGGGCAAGAAGGCACCGCCTGCGGTTCCCGAGGCGCCGCCGCCCCCACCGGCTGCTGTGCCCTATGACGACAAGCTGCTGCGCTTTGCCGAAGTGATCGGTTCGGTGCATTATCTGCGAACGCTGTGCAAGGCCCCGGGCGGGGACGAATGGCGCGATGAGATGCAGCAACTGCTTGATTCTGAAGCGAAAGACGAGCCTCAGCGCAAGGAAAGACTGACCGCGGCCTTCAACCGTGGATACCGTGCCTTCGCCTCCGTCTATACCGATTGCACGGCATCCGCGATCGTGGCAGAAGAGCGCTACCGTAACGAAGGTGCAACACTGGCCACAGAAATTACTTCGCGTTTTGGAAATTGACGTTTAATTAACCTGTTTTCACTCCCGCGCGTGTCGTTTTGGGAAAAGGCTGATAGAGTTGTTAACCAGGCAGTAAGGCATGCAGTTCGAGGAAAAGAAAATGGAACCAAGCCTCAACGACATCGACGACATGATCGTCCACGAAAAGATGCAGGCGGCTTTGGAGTACCACAACGAGGCTTGGGCTGACGGCATGGCCGACGGTATCGAGCCCGAAATCATTGCCGACACCGCCATCATCCATGCCCTGCGCGAGACGATTCGCCTCCACGGCGAGAACAACGCGGAAGCCTTGCTCGATTCGCTGCGCGAACGGATGCTTGCTGGTGAGTTTTCTCCCAACCGCAGACTGCAGTAGAATTAGAGAGCCCGATGCAAACCGGTAAGGACAAGGCCCCGCGGCGGCTGATGGCGCCGCTTCTCGTTGCTTTATGCGTTGGTGCAGGTGTTCTGCCAGCGCCGGTGGCGCATGCGCTTTCCGAGCTGCACAAGGTTCCGGGCCAGCCCGACCCGCAGGCGACCGATCAGAAAAACAGCCAGCAACAGCAGCAGACGCAGACCCCGCCGGCAACGGCGCCGGGCGTGCCGATGCCGGATCCGCTTGTTAACAAGGACAATGCCGGCAAGAGCACCGACAAGACGCCAGGCGCCACCGACGACGCCAAGCCTGTCGAGGTGATCTACGACATCAGCAAGGCGCCGGAGCCGGTGCGCAAAATGCGCCAGCAGATCGTCGAGGCGGCGGCTTCCGGCGATCTGGAGCGGCTGCGCCCGCTGATGGGCACAGGCGCGCAGCAGACGCAGGTGACCGTCGGCGAGCCGACGGACGACCCGATCGGAACGCTGAAGGATCTCTCCGGCGACCCTGATGGCGACGAAATCCTCGCCATCATGCTCGACGTCATCTCCACCGGCTTCGTACATGTGGGCGCCGGAACGGCCGATGAAGCCTATGTCTGGCCCTATTTCGCCGAGAAGGACCTGAAGGCATTGACGCCGCCCGAGCGTGTCGAGCTGTTGCGCATCGTCACCGCCGGCGATCTCTCCGACATGCAGGAATTCGGCGGCTACAATTTCTACCGTCTGGGCATCACGCCTGACGGCAAGTGGAAGTTCTTCACCGCAGGCGATTGATCGCAAGCCCTCTCCCCCGCCGCTTGCAGCGGCGGCGCGGAAGACTTAACTCTGAGCGACAACGAACGCGACAGGTCTCGCCATGCCATCCGTCTTTCTCCCGCACCGCGCGCTTTTCCGCATCGGCGGCGCGGATGCCGAATCCTTTCTGCAGAACCTGATCACCACCGATATCGTCTCGATGGCGCCAAACGAGGCGCGCCCCGGCGCGCTGCTGACGCCGCAGGGCAAGATTCTGTTCGACTTCATGATCTGGCGCGACGGCACTGATTTCATCATCGAGACCGATCGCGATCAGCACGATGCGCTGGTGAAGCGGCTGACGATGTACAAGCTGCGCGCCGCCGTGACGCTTTCGACCATCGAGGCCGATGGTGTGACCGTTTCCTGGGATGATGCAACCGCTGACGGTGCGGCCGACAGCCGCTTTGCCAAGGCCGGAATCACCCTGCACCGCCGCGAAGGCAAGCATGGTGCGGATGACGCCTTGCTCTACGACGCCTTGCGGGCAGCACATGGCATAGTCACTTCAGGCCCCGATTACGCGCTGCAGGATATCTTCCCGCATGATGCGCTGATGGACCTCAATGGCGGCCTGTCGTTCAAGAAGGGCTGCTATGTCGGCCAGGAAGTGGTTTCCCGCATGCAGCACCGCGGCACCGCGCGCCGGCGTGTGGTGACCGTCACTGCGGCTGGCGTCCTCCCAGCACCGGGCACGGAAATCACGGCCGCAGGCAAGCCTGTCGGCGCGCTCGGCACCGTTAGCGGCAAGACCGGTCTTGCCATCGTCCGTATCGATCGCGCAGGTGAAGCCATGGCTGCAGGCACGCCGCTGATGGCGGGCGACACCGCGGTATCGCTGACGCTTCCCGCCTGGACCGGCCTCACCTTCCCGGCCGCCTCCGACGAGGCAAGCGCGTGACAAAGCCGCCCCGTGCCTGGCAACGCATGCTCTCCGGCAGGCGTCTCGATCTGCTCGATCCCTCGCCGCTCGATGTCGAACTCAGCGACATCGCACATGGCCTTGCGCGCGTTGCACGGTGGAATGGCCAGACCTCGGGCAATCATGCATTTTCGGTGGCGCAGCATAGTCTTGCCGTCGAGGATATCTTTCGCCGCCTCAATGCAGCGAGCCCCGACGACTGCCTGATGGCGCTGCTGCACGATGCGCCGGAATATGTGATCGGCGATATGATCTCGCCGTTCAAATCCGTCGTCGGCGGTGGCTACAAGACGGTGGAGAAGCGGCTGGAAGCGGCCGTTCATCTGCGCTTCGGCCTGCCGCCGCATCCCTCGCGCGAGCTGAAGGACAAGATCAAGAAGGCCGACACGATCGCCGCCTATTTCGAGGCGACCTGCCTTGCCGGTTTCACACCAGCCGAGGCGCAGAAATTCTTCGGCCAGCCGCGCGGGATCACCCGCGAGATGCTGCCGATGGAGCCGCTTCCGGCGGTCGAGGCGCAACGGCTGTTCTGCGAACGGTTCGAGGCGATCGAAGCTCTCCGGAACGCCAGGCCGTGACCCCCCGTATCGTCGTTTCACCGCTCTCGCGGATCGCCGAGATGGCGGTGCGCCACGGCTCCCGCGAGATGGTCAGCCTGATGGCCAAGGAACAGGCCTTTCACCGGCCGGGCGTCATCGCCGCCGACCGCCATCTGCTGCTGCACATGAACGACATCGCCTTCAAGGGCACCGGCAATCTCGTCGCGCCCGATGAGGCCCATGTGAAGAAGATCATCGATTTCGCTGCCGGCTGGGACGACAGCGCCCCGCTGCTTGTCCATTGCTGGATGGGCGTGTCGCGCTCACCTGCCGCAGCACTCGTTGCCGTCCTTGCGCGGGTGCCCGATCAGGACGACCGGGAGCTTGTTCAGCGGCTGCGCGCCGCCTCGCCCCATGCAACGCCGAATACCCGGATCATCGAGATCGGCGACAACCTGCTGAGGCGCGATGGCAGGCTGATTGCCGCAGTCCGCGCCATAGGCCGCGGCGCCGATGCCGACGGCAACGCGCCTTTCGTACTGTCCATTGCCCCTGATAAAACTGGTTGACGCCCCGGTACCCTGCCCCATCTAGCGAAGGGCAATGGAAATTCGAGGTATGACAGCAGGCATGGAACAGGCAACAGACGTCATCGTCGCAACGCGCACGGCGCTCAGCCAGGCAAGCGCGCTCGCAGTTCAATATTCCTTTTCGATTCTCGGCGCGATCATTCTGCTGATCGTCGGCTGGGCGATGGCGAGCTTTCTCAGCCGCTGGGCCTATGAGGGGATTTCCCGCGTTCGCGGCATCGACGAAACGCTGGCGCGCTTCTTCACCAATGTCCTGCGCTATGCGCTGCTGATCCTCGTCTTCATCACCGTGCTCGGCCAGTTCGGCGTGCAGACGGCCTCGATCATCGCCACACTCGGCGCTGCCGGTCTGGCCATCGGGCTGGCGCTTCAGGGCACGCTGCAGAATATCGCCGCGGGGATCATGCTGTTGATCCTCAGGCCGTTCCGGGTGGGCGAGTATATAGAAACCAGCAGTATCTCCGGCACAGTCCGTGAGATCGGCCTGTTTGCGACGGAGTTCAAGACCGGCGATGGGCTCTACAGGCTGGCGCCGAATTCCATTCTCTGGAACACGCCGATCACCAATTACAGCCGCGAACCGACGCGCCAGAACGAGGTGAAGGTCGCGGTCGCCTATGCCGACGATCTGGATGCGGCGATGGAGCGGCTGGTGTCGCTGGCCAAGCAGGATCAGCGTGTGCTGAAATCGCCGGCTCCCAGCGCTTTCGTCGATACGATCGGCGGCGCGACGATCAGCGTGACGCTGCGCTATTGGGCAAAGACCGGCGACTGGTGGCTGCTCAGCCGCGATATGGTGAAGCGGATCAAGCTCAGCTTCGACGAAGGCGGCCATCTGCTGCCGGTGACGGCGGCCAATGGCAACGCGCTTCCCGAAGCCGCTCCTGTCGAGGAGAAGACAACAGGTCTGAGCAGACGCGCAGCGGCCAAGAACCAGCCGTCCAGGCCATAGCGCGAACGGAACGTTTTGACTCGCTGCCGGTTAATCTTCCAAGGAGATTGATCGATGCCACTGCCGAACTACCGCGATACATTTTTGCAAAGCCTGCAGACGCTCAAGGGGCTGACCGGCGATTCCGGCGAGTATGTGCGGTTTCGCTGGCAGGCGATCTATCTGACGCGCGGCCAGTTCTCCTATTTCTTCCGCGGTGCGCTCGATGGCACCAGCGCCGGGTTTTCGGGCCAGCAGATCGACCTCGTCAGCGGCGAGGTCAGCATCGTCCCGGCGCAATCGGTCGGCCTCTATGGCGCGACCTTCGGGCTCAACGAAGCAATCACCGCCTATAGCGGGCCGCAGAAATCGGTCATCGAAGTCGCTCATGCCTTCACCGAAGCGAGCGAGATGGATTACCATCCGGAGTTCTTCTACGTCAGGATGAACCTGCTGCACACGGCCAGCGACAGCAAGATGGGCTTCGCCCGCGATCCGCGGCTCAGGGAAAACACCAACCTGATCTTCGTCGGGCTGGAAGATCAGATAACATCGGAGCTGCTGGAGGAAAGCGACATCGCTCGCTGGGTGGCGCAGGAAAAGCCGATGGCATCGGCCGATTGGTATGCGGAGCGGTATTATTATGGATGAGTTTCCCGCATTCCTATGCTCTTCACAGGAATGCGGGACGGCTATTTAATCACCCCACACGCCAGCCTTTCGCCAGCATCGCCCGACGGCTGGCTGCGATAGTCATCCGAATTTGCGTGGATCATCAGCGCCCGCCCGCGGATGCCGTCCTTCTTGCCATCCAGCGTCACCATGCTGTCGAAGACCTGGGCGCGGAGGATGCCGTCCTGACCGACATACTGGTTCGGCATGTCACCCGCATGCGGACCCTTTGCCGCTAGGAAGCCGTGTTCGGCATCTGTCGGGTTGAAATGCTTGCCGGCCGATTCGTGATGGGTGGCGGCGTCGCATTTGCCGGTTTCGTGGACGTGGAAGGCGACCCACTTGTTGGCGGGCAGACCGGAGACCTCGACTTCGAGCATCACGCCGCCGTTAGCTGCGGCGGTCAGCGTTGCCCGGCCGCTCTCCTTGCCTTTGCCATCGACGAAATTGGCGGTCGCGGTCTGCTTGTCCTGCGCATTGGCGGCGAAGGCTGGGACTGCGAGCGTCAGCGCAGCAATGACGATGGTCGTTTTCATGAGGGTTCCCTTCCGCTTGGCTATCGTTGTCCAACGCCTCACTGCCGAAGGGGTTCCGGCAAAAACAAAAGCCGGCCAAATGGCCGGCTTCGTGAATACAATCTCCGTACGCCTCAGGAGGCGATATCGAGATCGTATTGGCCGTAGGTGCTGCGATAGAGATCGGGCGAACCATCATCATTGGATGCCGCGAAGGTCATATCGGTACCGGTCGTACGCATGCCCATCATCAGGGCAAGAACATTGTCGGTTGCTGTCGAGCGCGGCTCATGCTTCGGCTCTTCACTCAGTTCAGCGAGAATACCAGGCTTCTCGTCAGCTGCACGTTCGCCACGGCTCAAAACGCCGTCGCCATTCGTGTCGAGCCGGGAAAGCGTTGCCAAATAGGCATATGCCGTGTCTGAAACAGATGTAACTTGGGCCATACAAACCTCCGTCCACCGCCTTAATTCTTCGGTGCTGTCTGTACGCAATACAAATGGGGAAAATCGAACTGGTCCGGGGATACCCCGAATAGTGAGTCGGGTCAATAAGCTGTTAACTTCCCATTAAGGAAGGTTGACAAAGCGTTCAGGAGTGATCCCGGCGCCGGGTTTTCCACGGCTTCGCCCCTCATGCGAAAGGCGCATTGCAACTCTCTGCCCGAAGCCCTATTGCGGGCCTCCATACCAACGATTGTGGTGACGAGAATGCATCAGGCCGAAGCCTTTGCCCCCTTCGAGAGCCTTGCGGCTGAGCTTATTCCATTTGCCACCGAGGGCGACGACGGTTCGCATGATCTGGCGCATGTGCTGCGCGTCTTCAAGAACGCCATGCGCATCCAGAAGAGCGAAGGCGGCGATGCGCGCATTCTGGCCGCAGCTGTTCTGCTGCATGATTGCGTTGCCGTCGAGAAGAGCTCGCCGCTCCGCTCCAAGGCCTCGGCGCTCGCGGCGCAGAAGGCATCCGGGATCTTGCAGAAGCTTGGCTGGACGGCAGAGGATATCGCAGCCGTTGCCCATGCGATCACCGCGCACAGCTTCTCCGCCAACGTGACGCCCGAGACGCTGGAAGCGAAGATGCTGCAGGATGCCGACCGGCTCGACGCGATCGGCGCTGTCGGCGCTGCCCGCTGTTTCTACATCGCCGGGCGCATGGTCTCCGGGCTCTACGACCCCTTCGACCCCGGCGCCAAGGAACGCCCGCTCGACGACAAGCGCTATGCAATCGACCATTTCCAGACCAAACTGTTCAAACTGGCCGACGGCTTCCAGACGGGAGCCGGACGCGAACTGGCGGCGGAACGCGACAAGCGGTTGCGCGATTTCCTCGCCGACTTCATGGACGAAATCTAGGCTTCAGGAGACAGCATGCAGGTCAGCGATCTCTTCATCTACCCGCTCAAGAGCGCCAGGGGCATTGCGCTTCCCTCTTCTGCGATCGACGCATTCGGCCTGCCGGGCGACCGGCGGGCGATGATCACGGACGCTGAAGGACAATGCATCACCCAGCGCGAACTGCAGGATCTGGCGCGCATCGACGTCCGTCCGGAAGCCGCAGCGTTCCGTCTGCTTATGGATGGCAAGGGCGAGATCGCGGTTCCGCCGCCGCAACCGGACAGGCGGATGGCTGTCGTCATCTGGAAGACACCTGTGAATGCCGCCGTTGCCGATGACGGGAGCAACAGCCGGCTGTCGGAATGGCTGGGGCGCGAGGTCAAGCTGGTGTTCTTCGATGCCGCCGCCGAGCGAATTGCCAGCCCGGAATGGGCCGGGCCGGACACGCCGGTGACCTTTGCCGACGGCTATCAGATCCTGGTGACGACGACGGGATCGCTGAAGGCGCTGAATGCCGATCTGGCCAGCCATGCGGAAGGCGAAATCGGCATGGAACGTTTCCGCCCCAACATCGTCATCGATGTCGACGAACCCTGGCCCGAAGACCGCTGGGCGGCGATTGAGATCGCCGGCATCCGGCTCGATCTCGTCAAGCCCTGCGCCCGCTGCATCATGACGACCCAGGACCAGGTCACCGGCTCGCGCGACGTGCCGAACCCGATGCCGGCGATGGGCCGTGTGCGCATGTCGGCGGACCGGCGTGTACCGGGGCCGCTGTTCGGCTGGAACGCAACACCGCGCGGCACCGGCACGATCGCCATCGGCGACACCGTGACGGTGATCGAGGAACGGCCGGAAGGCTGGGCTTTCAAGGTGCGCAACCGCACCTAGAGGCCGGATAGCGCCTCGTCGATCCTGCTCATCACATCTGATGGCAACGGGCCCTTCGCCAGGGCGCCGGCATTTTCCTCGACCTGGGCGACCGTCCGGAAACCCGGGATCGGCAGGGTGCGGGGCGAGCGGGCCCAGAGCCAGCCGAGCGCGCCCTGCGTCAGCGTCCTGCCGCCATCGGTCAGGAGATTTCTGACCGCCTCCAGACGGGCGGCGAATTCGGGGGCGATCTTTCCGTCCTTGAAATAGATCATCCAGTCGAGGCTTGCGCCGCGAACGTCCTTTTCGCCGACAGTCTTGCCCGGCGTGAACTTGCCGCTGAGCAGCCCCATGGCCAGCGGGCCGCGGTTGATCGAGATCAGGCCGTTCTTCTCGATGAGCGCGATCATCTCTGGCACCGGCTCGAAGACATTCATCGTATGCTGCACGGAGACGAAGCCGTTGCGATCGAGATGGCGGGCCGCCCGGTCCGGATAGTCGGTGCTCCAGCCGAAAGCGTCGATCTTGCCCTCGGCCTTCAGGGTCTCAAGCGTCCCGAAGACCTCGTCTGAGGCTTCGAGCGGAAAGTCGTTCAGATGGAACTGCAGCAGATCCAGCCGCTCGCGGCGCAGGCGACGCAGCGAGGTTTCCGCCGATTGCCGGATGAAGGCCGGGTCGGCAAAGGCGCCGGTCGCCTGCCTGGTCTTTTCGTCGGTCGCATGGCCGAACTTGGTGGCGATGACGATGTCGTCGCGATTGCCGATGGCGCGGCCAACCACCTCCTCGGAATGCCCTGCCCCGTAATTCGAGGCGGTATCGAAAAAGCGGATGCCGAGATCGACCGCACGGTTGATGGCGCGGATCGATTCGCCGTCGTCCACTTCGCCCCAGCCAAGCGGGATATCGCCGGCATAGAACGGCCCGCCGATCGCCCAGCAGCCCATGCCGAGACGTGGGATCTCGCGGCTGTTCCAGAGAGTGATCGCGGTCGTGTCGTCAGGTTTGGTCAGCATGTCCTATTCCTCCACCATCTGCCGTTGCCGGAGAGATAGGGAACAAGAGCGGCGCGGTAAACCGCCAAATCCGCAGCATGTCTTCCACCGGTGAAAAACCGCGCTTCAGGCGGAGAGTTTGCCATCCGGCGGCAGGGCTGTTGCCGAGGCGTTGATCGCCTTCAGTGCCGACTGGATGAAACCGTCGCGGGCCGATGCCGCCTCGATGCCGCGCGGCTCGTAGACATGGCGGTGGAGAAAGAAGCTGGTCAGGCGGAAGGCGGCGGCGAGATTGTCGTAATCGGCCGCGTGATTGCCCTCGCCCGCCAGAAACGACGGCAGCAGCAGCATCTTGTCGGCATAGGGCCTACCTGCTGCCCGGCACACCGCGCGGCCGGATTTCGGCGAGACATAGGCGAGATCGGTCTTGACGCCTGTCGCCGCACATTCGCTGAGATCGATGCCGTAACCGAGGTCGTTCAGCACCGCGAGTTCGAAGCGGACGAAGAGCTCGCCTGCATCGGCAGGATTGTGGAGATTGTCGAGAATGACCTCCAGCGCGTCGTAGAGATGCGGATGCGGATCACGCTCGGGCAGCAGGCGCAGCAATGCACCCATCGCCTGCACGCCGTAGACGGCGGTGGCGCTCTCCATCAGCCGCGCGGCGCGCAGCTGCAGCGGCTCGATCCTGAATTCGCCGAGATGCTCGTCGAGACGCGCGCGCCAGATGACATCGACTTCATTGCCCGGCTGCAGCACCGGCTGCATGCTTCGCGAACGGCCGGAGCGGACGAGACCGAGATGGCGACCGCGATCGCGCGTCATCACCTCGGCGATGACGCTTGTCTCGCCGTGGCGCTTTACGCCCAGAACGATTGCATGATCCTGCCATTGCATCGGCAACAAACCTCAGACTTAGGAATCAATCCTAGAGCAAGGCGTCGCAAATGTCATGGAAGCCGTCATTCGCCCGGAAAGAGCTTGTCCAGAAAATCGCGCATCGCACCTTCGTCGAAGGGCTTTACGAGCAGAGGCACCTGCTGCAGGTCGGCTGGAAAATCCTGGCTATCGGAATAGCCGCTGACGAAGCCGAAAGGAATGCCGCGGTCATTCAGATGGCGGGCAAAGCCGAAGCTCATGGATTCGCCGAGGTTCACATCGAGAAGCGCGAAATCGTAGCTCTCGGCGTTCACGGCCTCCATGGCCTGATCCAGGCTGTTGGCAATGTCGATTGTCTCGACGCCGACGGCGCGCAGAATGTCTTCTGCTTCCATGGCAATGATAAGACTGTCTTCCAGAACCAGAACACGGGTTGCGTTCATGATTTATGCCCCTCGCTGTGCGCCGCTGACGGCGCGCACCGTCTTATCAAACCGCATTTTTACCTCAGATGCCCTCTTGGACGGGTGCTCGCCGCACCGGAAACGGTTCGACCTGCAACCCGACGTCCCCTTCGCTCCATAAGACAGCGAACCGGGAGAAAAAGTGGCATGTCCGGACCTTATTTTCCATAGCACTGATTTGCATTTAAAAAAGACATAGTTGCTGAAACGCTTATATGAAAGGGCGTTTCCCGCTAGGCAGTCCTTCCCAGCCGGCGATATCCAGCAGCCCCTCGCCGTTCAGCACTTCGCAACCCCGTTCCTGCCAGCGGATCAGCCCCCGCTCGGCAAGCTTCTTCAACGTCTTGTTGGTGTGGACGATCGACAGGCCGAGCGTATCGGCGATGTGCTGCTGGGTGATCGGAATGAATTTCCGCCCGTTGAAGAGATTGAGCCGCTTGCCACGCTCATAGAGGAAGGCGACGAGATAGGCGGCGCGCTCGAGCGCGGTACGACGGCCGATGCTCAGCAGATGTTCGTCGAGGATGCGCTCCTCCTGCGCGGCGATCCAGGTGATGTCGAAGGCGAGCGAGGGGTGCTTGTTATAGAGCGTCATCAGCTTATCGCGCTCGAAGACGCAGAGCGAGACCGGCGACAGGGCTTCGACGGAATGCTGCATCTCGCCCATGATCGTGCCCTGCAGACCGATCAGGTCACCGGGCATGATATAGTTCAGGATCTGACGGCGTCCGTCTTCCAGAGACTTGTAGCGGAAACCCCAGCCCGAGAGCACCGTAAAGAGATGGGCGCTGTTGGCGCCCTCGACGAGGATCGTCGCACCGGCATCGGCGGCCAGTTCCCCCTTCTTGAAGCGCGAGACGAAATCCAGTTCGTCACCGCTGAATTCACGAAAATGCGGCAAGGGCCGCAGAGGACACTGCTCGCACGGTGTCTTGAAAGAGTGTGTCGGTTTTGACGTTGCCATCCCAGCCCTGCGCCCGAAAAAAGCGGCGCATCATGTCCAGCGCGCCGTTCAAGGCGAAAAATGCGCGGGATGGTGGTTTTGTTCCGCGAACAGCTGGGATTTTTTATTGAAAAACAAGGATGTGGGTGTGGCTAGGTGGTTTTCTGCCAGCGAAGCGCCCGGAGCCCCCTCATCCGCCCTTCGGGCACCTTCTCCCCGCGGGGAGAAGGGATAGAGAGGTTGAGGCAAGTCCCCTTCTCCCCGGCGGGGAGAAGGTGGCGGCAGCCGGATGAGGGGGCTACTAACGCCAACTCACCTTTAACGCCGCTACTACCCCCTATCGCGGGAAATCCAGTCCCATTTCGCGGAACCGCTCGGGATCGTCGCCCCAGTTCTCGCGCACCTTCACGAACAGGAAAAGATGGACGTTCTGCTCGAGGATTTCGGAGAGCTCGCGGCGGGAGGCCGACGAGATCGCCTTGATGGTTTCGCCGCCCTTGCCAAGCGCGATCTTCTTCTGGCTGTCGCGCTCGACATAGATGACCTGCTCGATGCGCACCGAGCCGTCCTTGCGCTCTTCCCATTTCTCGGTCTCGACGTGGGACGAGTAGGGAAGCTCCTGATGCAGGCGCAGGAAGAGCTTCTCGCGGGTGATTTCGGCGGCCAGCTGGCGCATCGGCAGATCGGAGATCTGGTCTTCCGGATAATACCAGGGGCCTTCAGGCAGGGTCTCCGCCAGATAGTTCATCACGTCGTCGCAACCCGAACCGTTTTCGGCTGAGATCATGAAGGTCTGGTCGAACTGGACTGTCTGGTTCGCCGTTGCCGCGAGCGCCAGAAGCAGTTCGCGGTTGACTCGGTCGATCTTGTTCAGAACCAGGATCTTCCTCTGTGGGACGTCTTTCAGCCCTTCCAGAATAGCCTCGGCATCACCGCGCAATCCGCGCTCGCTGTCGATCAAGAGCATGATGACGTCGGCATCCTTGGCCCCGCCCCAGGCGGAGGTGACCATGGCGCGGTCCAGCCTGCGGCGCGGCTTGAAGATACCGGGCGTGTCCATGAAGACGATCTGGGCGTTGTTGTGGATCGCGATGCCGCGGACAACGGCACGCGTCGTCTGCACCTTATGGCTGACGATCGATACCTTGGCGCCGACGAGGCGGTTCACCAACGTCGACTTGCCGGCATTCGTCGGCCCGATCAGGGCAACGAAACCGGAATGGGTCGGGCCATGCGTTTCTGCGGCGCCGTCAGGCGCGATGTCATTTTCTTCGGTCATTGTTCCGTCAATTCCCGGCAGAGGGTTTCTGCCAAATACCTTCACGTTCCAGCATCTTCGTCGCAGCCACCTGTTCGGCTGCGCGCTTGGAACGGTCCACGCCCGTTTCAGGAGCCACACCGGCCACTTCAACGGTCACTGTAAAGCGCGGATCATGATCCGGGCCGCTGCGTTCTTCAACACGATATAGGGGCGTCACGCCAAATTTCGCGTGCGCCCATTCCTGCAATTCGGTTTTCGCGTCGCGGCGGGCACCATCGGCCCGGACCGCACGCTTCTCCCAATACTTCAGGATGAAGCTGCGGGCGATCTCCAGCCCGCCATCGAGATAGAGCGCGGCGATCAGGCTTTCGACCACGTCGGCGCGCACATTCATCATTCGCTTGCCGGTCAGCTTCTTCACATCCGAACCGGTGCGGATGAAAAGATGCAGATCGAGCTCGTCAGCAACGGAAGCGCAGGTATCGGCGCTGACCAGCTGGTTCAGCCGCACCGAGAGCTCGCCTTCCGCAGCATTGCCGAACGTCTTGAAAAGCAGCTCGGCGATGCAGAGGCCGAGCACTCTGTCGCCGAGGAATTCGAGACGTTCGTAATTGCCGCCCTTTTGCGTGCGGGCGCTGGCATGTGTCAAGGCACGGTCCAGGCGCCCCTTCTCGGCGAACTCATGACCGATCAAGCTTTCAAGCTTGGAACGGTCGGCCGCCGAGAGCGTCTGAGCCTTCGTCATTCAACAACCTTGAAGAGGCGGTCCCAACGCATGTTGGACGGCCATTTCCAGATTTCGCGGAACGAGGTGTCGTTGCCGAGTGAGAAGAAGATGACGCTGGCGCGGCCGACAAGGTTTTCAGCCGGAACGAAGCCTACGTCGAAACGGCTGTCGAGCGAGTTGTCGCGGTTGTCGCCCATCATGAAGTAATGGCCTTCGGGGACGACGAATTCCTGGGTGTTGTCACCGCGCGAAACCGGCGACTGGTCGAGCGTGTCATAGGTCTTGCCGTCATCAAGCGTTTCGCGGAAGACCGGAACGTCCTGGCCCGGATCCTGCGCATAGTCGGAATTGAAGGTGCCGTCGGCGACCTTCGGAACTGGCTTGCCGTTGATGAAGAGCACGCCGTTGGTAACCTGGATCTTGTCACCCGGCAGGCCGACGAGACGCTTGATGTAATCGACTTCCGGATTCGGCGGGAAGCGGAAGACGACGATATCGCCGCGCTTCGGCTCGCTTTCGAAGATGCGGCCGCTGAAAAGGTTCGGCGAGAAAGGCAGCGAGTATTTCGAATAGCCGTAAGCGAACTTGTTGACGAAGATGTAGTCACCAACCAGGAGCGTCGGCATCATGGAGCCGGACGGGATGGTGAAAGGCTGGAAGAAGACGGTGCGGATGACCATCGCCAGCAGCAATGCCTGGATGATGACCTTGATGTTTTCCCACAGAGCGTTCGGCTTGGTATCGGCTTTTTCGGACACGCAGTCTTATTCCTCAAAGGCGCCGAAGCGGCGCAATTCTATAGTTGCTTCTCTCTAGCGGCTTCGGCCGGTGGCGGCAATGGCGCGAACATTAAAAGCGACGACAGGCCGCGGCTCAGATGCCTTCCGGCAGCGCCTCGATGATCACGAATGCCTGAGCAAGCGGATAATCATCGGTTATTGTCAAATGAATGACCGGCCGGTGCGCTGCAGGCATCATTGCCTGCAGGATTTCGGCCGCCCCGCCCGTCAGGCGCATCGTCGGCTTGCCGCTCGGCAGATTGACGACGCCCATGTCCTTCCAGAAGACACCCTGGGCGATGCCCGTTCCAAGAGCCTTCGAGCAGGCTTCCTTGGCGGCAAAGCGCTTGGCGTAGGATTCGGCCCGGTTTGCCCGGCGGTCCGAACGCGCCCGCTCGACATCGGTAAAGCAGCGATTTGTGAAACGCTCGCCAAAACGCTCGATCGATTTCTCGACGCGCCTGATATCGATGAGATCGCTGCCAATGCCGATGATCATGAAAGGTCCTTCTGCGGGCGAGACGTCATACCGTCGGCACGTCATGCTCGGCGATGGCGAGACGGAGCTTGGCGCGATCCATCAACCGTGTGCGGCGGCGCGACTGAAAGCCGCTGACGGTGTAGTATGTCAGCATATAAAGCACAACGGATGTGACGGCGGCCGGCGGGATGGCGCCGATCAGCATCGGCTCCAGCACCGGGCGCCAGAGCTCGGTGAAATGCAGCTGATGGAACATCTCGTGGAGATCGATCTGCTGGCCGGCCAGCGTATCCTTGCGCGCCAGCAGCAGATGCCCGATTTCCCAGGTGATGCCCCAGATGAAGGGATAGGTCAGCGGATTGCCGAAGGCGGCGCATCCGAGTGCGGCGGCCACCATGCTTCCCGACAGGAAGTAGGTGATGACGAAGGCCATGATGAAATGCACGCCGATGAATGGCGTCCAGGACACGAAGACGCCGGCAGCCACGCCCGCCGCAACGGCATGCGGCGAGGCCGTCAATCTGAGGACGCGCATCTTCAAGTAACGCATGGGGCGCAGAAAGCCTTTGCGGGGCCAAAAGGCCTCGCGCATTCTTTCTCGGAATCCTGCGGGTTTTCTACGGCGGAACAACATGGCGGCTATTTAGTGCAGGGCACCTCACCATGACAAGAGCGGCGAATAATCACGGTTACCGCCAGCCGCGCCGTCCAGTCTCTTCGCGCAGGGCGCACATCACATAGAGCGCCCCATCACAATTTCGGAAGTATTATTCGCAGATTAACGGGCGCGGAACAGACCGCGGTCAACCTGACGCTGACGATACTCAAGATCAATACGGTCATGCGAACCGTTCAGGTAGGCCATTTCACGTTCCTGGGCGCTCGGAGCGCGAAGGGCACGGGCGATTTTCTTGATAGGACCAAACATAGCGTTGTCTCTTTCTTTCGTTCATTCTCTGATGACACGGAAGATAGGTGCTGCAGCGCACAATTACCAACGCTCTAATACGAGTGCAGCCATGCGCCTTGCGCATACATGGCCTTATCGTCGTGCAATTGTGGTCACAAAACGATCATAAAATGTGCAGACGCCTCAGTCGTAGAGGCGCCGCACCGTCGCAATGCAGTCCAGTTCCTTGAGCTGAGCGAGCATCTGGTTGAGCTGGCGCAGGTCCCAGACCTCAATATCCAGCGTCATTTCGGTGAAATCGGCGGCAACACGCACCGTATTCAGGATACGGATGTTGACGTCGAGACCGCCAACCGTCTGCGCCACTTTTGCAAGGGTGCCCGGCTCGTTCAGCGCATTGACCAGAATGCGGGCCATGAAGCGCGACTTGTTGGCCTCGTCGAGATCCCAGCGAACATCGATCCAACGATCCGGCTGGTCGTCAAAATGCTGGAGGGCGGAGGACTGGATCGGATAGATGGTGATCCCCTTCCCCTTCTCCATGATGCCAACGATGCGATCACCGGGGACGGCGCCAGTCGGCGCGAACTGCACGGCGATGTTGCTGGAGATGCCGCGGATCGGAACCGCGTCGACACCGGGCTCGCCTGCGAGAAGGCCCGCTTCGGCGCCTTCCTTGTTCTTGCCCGGAACCTTGAAGATCATGCCCGAGGCGCTGCGGACGTTGAACCAGCCCTCGTCGCCGCTCGGCTTGACGGTGACGCGCTCGTCCTGGTGATCCGGATAGACGGCGCGCAGCACGTCAAGCGACGACATCTCGCCGCGGCCGACAGCGGCAATCGCATCCTCGACATCCTTCTGGCCGAGACGGTGAAGTGCAGGCTTCATCGCATCGCGCGAGAAGATCTTTCCGGCGCGGTCGAAGGTGCGCTCGAGAATACGGTGGCCGAGGCCGGCATATTGCTTGCGGATGGCCATGCGGGTTGCGCGGCGGATGGCAGCACGCGCCTTGCCGGTGACGACGATCTCTTCCCAAGCGGCCGGCGGCACCTGCACGCCGGAACGGATGATTTCGACTTCGTCGCCGTTCGCCAGCCGCGTCACCAGCGGCATGATGCGGCCGTTGATCTTGGCGCCGACAGTGGTGTCGCCGATATTGGTGTGGACGGCATAGGCAAAATCGATCGGGGTGGCGCCGCGCGGCAGGGCGATCAGCTTGCCCTTGGGCGTGAAACAGAAGACCTGGTCCTGGAAGAGTTCGAGCTTGGTGTGCTCAAGGAATTCTTCCGGGCTGTCGCCCTCGGCCAGCGCCTCGATCGTATGGCGCAGCCAGGAATAGGCATTGGATTCGCGCGACAGGATATCGCCGTCGGGCGTCGTCGCGCCGTCCTTGTAGAGTGTGTGGGCGGCGATACCGTATTCGGCGATTTCGTGCATGCGCTTGGTGCGGATCTGCAGCTCGATACGCTGCGAGGACGGGCCGACGATGGTGGTGTGCAGCGAACGGTAGTCGTTCTGCTTCGGCGTCGAGATATAATCCTTGAAGCGGCCGGGAACGACGCGCCAGCGGGTGTGGACGATGCCGAGCGCCCTGTAGCAGGCCGGGATTTCATCGACGAGGATGCGGAAACCGTAGACATCCGACAGCTGCTCGAAGGACAGCGACTTCGACTGCATCTTGCGGAAGACCGAATAGGGCTTCTTCTGGCGGCCCTTGACGTAAACGCTCGCCATGCCGTTCGCCACGAGCAGATCACGCAGTTCCGTCTCGATCTTCTTGACGAGGCCTTCGTTGCGCTGGGAGAGCTCCTCCAGGCGCTTGGTGACGGTCTCATAGGCTTCCGGGTTGATGTGGCGGAAGGAGAGCTCCTCGAGCTCGTCGCGCATGTCCTGCATACCCATGCGGCCGGCGAGCGGCGCATAGATATCCATCGTCTCTTCGGAAATGCGGGCGCGCTTGTCGGCGGCCATATGGTCGAGCGTGCGCATATTGTGCAGACGGTCGGCCAGCTTGACGAGCAGCACGCGCACGTCGTCGGAAATGGCAAGCAGCAGCTTGCGCAGATTCTCGGCCTGCTTAGCCTTCTTGGTGACGAGGTCGAGCTTCTTGATCTTGGTGAGACCCTCGACGAGACGGCCGATATCCTCGCCGAACAGCTCGTCGATCTCGGCGCGGGTCGCTGTCGTATCCTCGATCGTGTCGTGCAGCAATGCGACCGCAATCGTCGATTCATCGAGATGCATGTCGGTCAGAATGGCGGCGACTTCGAGGGGATGGGAGATGTAGGGATCGCCGCTGGCGCGCTTCTGCTGGCCGTGCTTCTGCATGGCGTAGACATAGGCTTTGTTCAGCAGAGCTTCATTGGCATCGGGCTTGTATTTCTGCACCCGCTCCACGAGCTCGTACTGACGCATCATCCCGAAAATACTCCGACAAAAATAAAAGCGCGCCAATCAACGATTGGCGCACGGATCATCAATATTATGCCGTAGCAATAAAGGCGCAAGATTGACGATTGGTAATCGTCAAATCATTTGGCGCACCGGACAGGCAGCGACTTAGTAGTCGTCGCTCTTTTCCGGCGGCACGAGGCCTTCGATACCGGCCAGAAGCTCTTCTTCCGACATCTGGTCGAACGTGATGGTTTCCGGCTGATCGTCCTGATCCTCGCCATCGGCAGCCGATACGCCGCCAGCAGCAATCAGGCTGGCCGGATCGGGCTCGGGCTCGTCGACTTCGACGTGCTTCTGCAGCGAATGGATCAGGTCTTCCTTCAGGTCGTCGGGAGACAGGGTCTCGTCTGCGATTTCGCGCAGAGCCACAACCGGGTTCTTGTCGTTGTCGCGATCGATGGTGATCGAGGCACCCTGGGAAATCAGCCGGGCGCGGTGGCTGGCAAGCAGAACCAGCTCGAAGCGGTTCTCTACTTTGTCGATGCAATCTTCAACTGTGACACGGGCCATTGCCTGTCCTTTGCGGTCGTGATCTCGGGATTGGTACGCCCGATACAATTAAAACCCGGCGAATTCAAGTTTTTCGTGCGTAAGCCTGCGGTTTACGGCCTATCCTGTTAAAATCGCACGGAGAATATGACATTTCCACCAATAGTTGCTTGGAATATGCCGAATCGTGCCCTAAATCTCCTGTATATGAATAATTCATAAATTACGGATTATTCCTCTCGCCAGTTAAGCCATTGTTTTTATGTGTTTTTGACGAGAGACTATTTGGATTACTCTAATTGGATTGGCAGGCGATGTTCGACCCACGGGAAAAAATTGCGCTCTTTATCGATGGCGCCAACCTTTATGCGGCATCCAAGAGCCTCGGCTTCGATATTGACTACCGCAAGCTGCTGAAAGCATTCCAGAAACGCGGCTACCTGCTGCGTGCCTACTATTATACGGCGTTGATCGAAGACCAGGAATATTCCTCGATCCGCCCGCTGATCGACTGGCTCGATTACAACGGCTACAAGGTTGTAACCAAGCCTGCCAAAGAATTCACCGACTCCATGGGCCGCCGCAAGATCAAGGGCAACATGGATATCGAACTCGCGATAGACGCGATGGAACAGTCCGAGACCGTCGATCACCTCGTCATCTTCTCCGGCGACGGCGATTTCACGACGCTGGTCGAAGCGCTGCAGCGCCGCGGCCGCAAGGTTTCGATCATCTCAACAATGGCAACCCAGCCGCCGATGATCGCCGACGACCTGCGCCGCCAGGCCGATCACTTCATCGATCTCCTGTCGCTCAAGGCGGAAATCGGCCGCGATCCTTCCGAGCGGCCGCAGAGGCAGGTCGAGGCTCCCGCAGCTGCCGAGACCGACGAATAAGACCGGCTGGCCGGTTCACCTGCGTGATCCGGCTGCATCCTTCTTCCGTGATGAGTTTGTTCCATCGGACCGTGATCTTCGATTACGGTCCGATTGTCCTTTAGCGCGCGGGCAATGCCCGAAGGCGCTGAGGATCAGCGATTATCCTTGAGCAACCGGCTCTTCTGCCGGTTCCAATCGCGTTCCTTCTCCGTCTCGCGCTTGTCGTGCAGCTTCTTGCCCTTGGCGAGGGCGAGCTCCATCTTGGCGCGGCCCTGTTCGTTGAAGTAGATCTTCAACGGCACGAGCGTCATGCCTTCGCGGTTGATGCCGGAGCGCAAGCGATTGATTTCACGTGCCGACAGCAGCAGCTTGCGGCGGCGGCGCGGCTCATGATTGAAGCGGTTGGCCTGCAGATATTCCGGCAGATACGAATTGATCAGCCAGATTTCGCCGCCTTCATCCGATGCGTAGGATTCAGCGATATTGGCCTTGCCGTCGCGCAGCGCCTTGACCTCGGTGCCCATCAGCATGAGCCCGGCCTCATAGGTATCGATGATCTCGTAGTTGAAGCGCGCCTTGCGGTTTTCGGCGACGACCTTCTTGACGATGCGCTGGCTGCCTTTGGGGGCCATGACGAAATTCCAACTGCTTGGGGCGCACGACGGCGCGCCCTCATTTCCTGCCACTTATGTAGGGGAACCACCCGTGCTTGTGAAGACGGGCGAGCCCGCCCTCATCTGCTGTTCAGTTCAACAGGCCGGCGTGACGGAGCGCTGCGTCCATGGCGGCTTCAGTACCGGCTTCCAGCGAGGCGACCAGCGGCGAGCGAACGTTGCGGCTCATGCGGCCAAGCTTGGCGAGACCGTATTTCGCGCCACAGACGCCCGGCTCCATGAACACTGCCTTGTGCAGCGGCATCAGCCGGTCCTGATATTCCAGCGCCTTGACGTAATCACCAGCCAGCGTTGCCGCCTGGAACTCCGCACAGAGGCGCGGCGCCACATTGGCAACGACCGAAATACAGCCGACGCCACCATGGGCGTTGAAGCCCAGCGCCGTTGCGTCTTCACCCGAAAGCTGGCGGAAATCCTTGCCGCAGGTGATGCGCTGGTCGGAGACGCGCTCGATCTTGCCCGTCGCATCCTTGACGCCGACGATGTTGGAATGCGCCTTGGCGAGCGCCCCCATCGTTTCCGGCGACATGTCGATCACCGAACGGCCGGGGATGTTGTAGATATAGATCGGCAGCTTGACCGCCTCGGCGATCGCCGAGAAATGCGCGATCAGGCCCTTCTGGGTCGGCTTGTTATAATAGGGCGTAACGACGAGAACGGCATCCGCGCCTGCCTTTTCGGCATGCTGGGCAAGCTCGATCGCTTCGCGCGTGTTGTTCGATCCGGCACCGGCCATAACAGGAACGCGCTTGGCGGCCGCCTCGATGCAGAGTTCCACCACCCGTTTGTGCTCGGCATGCGACAGCGTCGGCGATTCGCCGGTCGTGCCGACAGGAACGAGGCCGCTGCTTCCTTCCTTGATCTGCCAATCGACATGGGCGGCGAAAGCCGCTTCATCGACATTGCCAGAATCCGTGAAGGGGGTGACGAGGGCGGGAATGGATCCCTTGAACATGCAGAACTCCCTAAGGCCGAAATCCACGCTTCGGCCGCATTCTTTGGATAAGAGTTGCGCACCATAGAGCGGTGAAAACGCCGCGACAAGCATGCTGAGATCGGTTTAGGGCAAATTCCGATATCAAATGTGAACGAAGTTTACCGGTTCCGGTAAGCTTTCATTAAGATGCCGTTTGCGAGACTTGGGGCCACGTTTTCGTTGCGAGTATCCCGGATGAGAAGAGCTGTCCTGACCCTGACCGCCCTCGGCCTATCGGCCGCCGCGTGGAGCAGCGTCGCGTCGCCATTACCGCAGACAGATGTTCCGGTCCCCGACGTCAAGCCGATCGGCTATGTGCCGCAGACATCCATGCCGGAATCGATCATGACCGGCGCCATTCCGCGCACGGTCGCGCCTGTTAACGGCGACCTGAAGAGCGGCCTCGACGCGCTATCTGCCAAGGATCCGCAGCAGGCGATCTCCATTCGCGACGGCATGGCGAAGGGAACGCTCGACCGCCATATCCTGACCTGGGCGATCGCCATGTCCGGGCAGAAGGGTATACCCTCCTACGAGATCGCCGGCGCCTCGCAGGAGCTGAAAGGCTGGCCCGGTCTTTCGCGGCTGCGTGCCAATTCGGAACGCGCACTCTACGACGAAAACCCTGACCCGGCGGCTGTCTTTGCCGCTTTCGGCGATACCGCGCCGGAGACAAACGAGGGCGCCATCATCCTGTCGCGCGCGCTGGTTTCGGCCGGCAAGCAGGCGCAGGCAGCCAAATATATCCGCAAGGTCTGGCGCGGCCAGGGGCTGGACAAGGCAACCGAAGACAAGATCCTGGCCGAGTTTTCGGGCCTGATCACGCCTGCCGACCATAAGGCGCGCATGGACTATCTCATGTATCGTGGCCGCACGGCACAAGCCAAGCGCTTCGGCGACATGGGACAGGCGCAATCGCTCTACAAGGCCTGGGCGGCCGTCGCCGCCAAGGCGCCGAACGCCGCGGTGCTGCTCAACGGCGTCGACAAGACATGGGGCACCGACCCCGGCTATCTCTTCGCCCGCATCGAATACCTCCGCAAACAGGAGAAATATGCCGAGGCAGCAAAGCTTCTGGCGCAGATGCCATCGAAGCGCGACGAGCTGGTGAATGCCGGCGAATGGTGGAACGAGCAGCGGATCATCAGCCGCGGGCTGGTCGATCAGGGACAGTTTGCCGCTGCCTACCGCATCGTTTCCAACAGCGTGGCGACGAGCCCGACCGATATCGTCGAGGCCGAGTTCCATGCCGGCTGGTATGCATTGCGCGGCCTTCAGGACCCGAATGCGGCCGAACAGCATTTCCGCAAGATCCTGCAGATTTCCAGCGGGCCACTCTCCGTGTCACGCGCCTGGTATTGGCTCGGACGCTCGGCGGAAGCCGGTGGTCCCGGTCAATCGAAGGAGTTCTACACCAAGGCCGCGAGCCTTCCGAGCACCTTCTACGGGCAGCTCGCCAGCGAACGGCTGGGCCGCAAGACGCTGAATGTTTCCTATCCGTCGCCGACCAATGAGGACCGGCAGAACCTGCAATCGCGCGAGGCGGTGCAGGCCATTGCGCGCCTAGAAGCGGCAGGTCACGGCTGGCGGGCCGCAGCACTCTATCTGGCGCTTGCCGACCAGATCCAGAGCCCCGGCGAACTGGCGATTCTCACCGCGCAGGCCGAGCGCTCCGGTGACCATCACCTGTCGCTGCAGATCGGCAAGATTGCCTATTCGCGCGGCATCGATGTCGCAGCGCTTGCCTTCCCCGTCGGCGTCATTCCGGCGAGCGCCAACATATCGGGCTCCGGCAAGGCACTGGCATACGCCATCGCCCGCCAGGAAAGCGCCTTCAACCCCGCTGCCGTCTCTGCCGCCAACGCCCGCGGTCTGCTTCAGCTTCTGCCCGGCACCGCCAAGGCCGTCGCCAAGCGGCACAACATCGCCTATTCCGCCGACAAGCTGACAGGTGACGCCGGCTATAACGCGACGCTCGGCGCCCATTATCTCGGTGAGCAGATCGACGCTTTCGGCGGCTCTTATATCCTCACCTTCATCGCCTATAATGCCGGCCCGAAACGCGTGCCCGAATGGATCGCCCGCTATGGCGACCCGCGTGGCAAGAATATCGACGAGATCGTCGACTGGATCGAGCGCATCCCCTTCCCCGAGACCCGCAACTACGTGCAGCGGGTTTTGGAGAACTACGAAGTCTACAAAGCTCGCCTCGGACAGACGCCCGATATCGTGCGCGACATGATCGGCGGCCGTTCCTCCTGAGAGCGCTTGCGCAATGATGCGCCGGCGCTAACCTCTCTCTCGACAGGGAGATGGCGATGTCGACCGATTTCGGAACTGGCTTTGTGGCACGGACGATCACCACGGCCGACGGCCTGCGCCTGCATGCGCGGGACTATGGCAGCGCCCATGCAGGCACCCTTCCCGTCATCTGCCTGCCCGGCCTGACGCGCAACTCCCGCGACTTCCATCAGCTGGCGTTTGTGCTCTCGACCAACCCAAAATCACCCCGCCGCGTCATCGCCCTCGACTATCGCGGCCGCGGGCTCTCCGACTGGGATCACAACAAGGCCAATTACAACATCGCCGTCGAGGCACAGGATGTGCTCGCCCTCTGCGAGACCCTTGGCATCCACCACGCCATCTTCATCGGCACCTCCCGCGGCGGACTGATCCTGCATCTGATTGCCGTGATGAAGCCGGAGCTATTGGCAGGCGTGGTGTTGAACGATGTCGGACCGGTGCTGGAACTGGCAGGCTTGCGGCATATCCAGGACTATCTCGGCAAGGCACGGCAGCCCGATAGCTGGGACGACGCGGGAAGAATGCTGCGGGAGCTGCATGGCAGAGACTTTGCGGCACTGTCGGCAGCAGACTGGCTGGAGATGGCGCAGGCAATCTATCGTGAGACCGGAGATGGAATCGTGAGCGACTTCGATACCGCTATCGCGGAAGCGATGACGGCCGCCGATTTCAGCAAGCCATTGCCGGATCTTTGGACGCAGTTTGCGGCGATGATGGTTGCGCCGCTCTTGGTCGTGCGCGGCGAGAATTCAAAGCTTTTGTCCGAGGAGACAGTTGCGGCGATGCTGAGGCGCCATCCTGACAGTGTGCGCTTGACCGCCCGGCAGCAGGGGCACGCGCCGCTGCTGCATGTCGATTCCATTCCATCACAGTTGGAGCGGTTTATCGAGGAATGCGCTTAGGCGACCACGGTCCACAGGCTAAGCGCTTAGATCCTGAACTCCACACAAGCAAAAAGCCCGGCTCAAGAGCCGGGCTTTCCTGATTAGACCGAAGTCAGATCAGATTAGAATGCGCGCTGCAGGCGGAAGAAGCCGTTTACGCCGTCCGTGCTGTTGCCAGCGCCGTCGTCAGCATTGCCGTAGTTGATTGCCAGCTTCGTGGAGAGGTTCTCTGCGATCTGGTAGTCGAGCGTTACGCCAGCGAGCCAGGTGTGGCCGTCGTCGTAGTTGCCGTCTGCATCAAGTTCGGTGTTGCCGATGTACTGAACGCCAGGAGTGATGGTGAACTTGTCGGTAGCCTTGACAGCGTACTGAGCAGCAACCGACCATTCGCCAGCCGTGTAGTAAGCGCTCTGGCCACTGGAGTAGATACCAGCGATACCGAAGGTACCCGGACCGATGTCAGCACCGAGCTTAACGCGAACAGCGCCTTCTTCAGCGTCGATGTCGTAGCCGCCGATGACCTGGTACGTGAAGGCACCAGCCGTGCCACCAACGCCAACGTCGATACCGACGTCGTTACCATTGGTTTCCCAAGCAAAATCCTGGCCGCCGAGTTCTTCAACAGCGATACCAGCGTAGAAGTCGCCAGACTCATACTGGTAACGGATGGTGTTGAAGTTCGTCGAACCGGAGTTCAGCGTGTCGAACTCGCCCGAGAAGTCATCATCCCACCAGTTGACGAACTTACCAACGCGGAGGCCAGCGATGTCGATGTAAGCGGTGTCGAGAACGGTTTCGTTCTGAACGTCGCCGAGAACGCCAGCCGGGCGGTAGTTAGCCTGGTAGACGATAACGCCGGTGAGCGGGCCGTATTCGGTGTCGCTCTTGGCAGTGAACTGAACCTGACCGCGGGTGCGGACGTCCCAGTCTTCCAGGCCACCGTTTTCGTATGCATCGCCGAAGCCGAAGTTTACGTCAAAACGAACGTAGCCTTCGATCTTGAGGCAGGTTTCGGTGCCCGGGATGTAGAAGTAGCCAGTGCCGTATGCGTCGCAAACGCGAACGTATTCTACTGCTTCCGGTTCAGCTGCAACGATAGCGTCGGCAGCCTGTGCACCGGATACTACTGCGAGAGCAGCAGCGGAGCCGAGAAGAAGGCTCTTGATTGTCATTGGTGACCTCCAATTCAAAGTTTCGATCGGGTCTGGGATTTTTCGCCGTTAGAGCAGCGTTCCCTGCCCCATCCCCATGTTTCAAGAAGTCGGACGATCAACCGCCCTCGCTTCCGAGGTTGAAAATACAAGACGCCGTCCGTCACGCAATCACCAACTGCCTCCTTTGTGCTGTTTGCATCTGCCTTCACAGACCCCTGTTGCTCAAAGGACACAAAATCGACATACGCCCCGCCGGCTTCTTTATACTTCGTTAAGAAACGCCCGGTTTTGCAGGGGTTTAGCGGGATCTCACATGTGGATGAACAGGCGTTATGTGCCGCAATGATACCGATTTTCCGCCGGATTCGGGGTTTTCGGCACATCTTGCTTGTCGTGCCGGAGGATTTGGTTTGCGCCGATGACCAGAGATGGAGGCTCGTGAATCACATCCGGCCTGCGGTGATTCCCATTTTTGATTCTGCGGGGAACTGAATTCGATTCCATTCGAACGGCAAAACGCCCGATGCGGATTCGCAGCCGGGCGTCACAAACGAAATGCTGAATGATCTTTTTTGGGAAGGATGGCGGAGAAGATGTCCGCAATACTATCGTGCATGGCCGTCCGCTAACGTCCGCGTTCGCTGGATTTCTGTGGCGCCCCCTGCTCATCTGTTCTAGAGTGTTCGCAGATGTTCATGGTCATCCCCACTTTGAAGTGGGGAAAAGTATGGGGAAACCCCTTGGGACGGTCTTTGCAGAAGCTCACCGACGTGGTGGTTAAGTCCTCAAAACTGAAGACTGGACGTCACAGCGACGGTGGCGGCCTCTATCTCAATGTCTCTGATGCAGGCAGCAAGTCCTGGATCTTCATGTGGTCACGTGATGGCAAGCGTCGGGAGATGGGTCTCGGACCTTATCCGGACATCGCGCTATCTAAAGCACGTACGCGCGCGAGCGAATGCCGCGCGCTGGTGGCCGAAGGTAAAGACCCCATTGAGGAGCGAGACCGTGAGGAGGCGCCGACGTTCGGCGATGCGTCGGACGATTTCATTGAAGCAATGAAGCCGCAGTTTCGGAACCCCAAGCATATTGCTCAATGGGAAATGACGCTGAAGGTCTATGCCAAGCCCCTTCGAGCGAAGACAGTCGATAAGATCAACACGGATGATGTGCTCAAGGTTCTGAAGCCGATCTGGGCCGACAAGCCAGAGACGGCCTCTCGCGTGCGCGGGCGTATCGAGCGCGTGCTTGATTCGTCGAAGGCGAAAGGACACAGGTCGGGGGAGAACCCGGCGCGCTGGCGCGGTCATCTCGACCACCTTCTCCCTAAACGGCAGAAGCTCGCCCGTGGTCACCATGCCGCACTCGCATACGATGATGTCCCCGCCTTCATGGTCGCACTTCGGGGTTGGACCGGCACATCCGCCCGCGCACTCGATTTTTTGATCCTGACCGCTTCGAGAACCGGCGAAGTTCGAGAAGCAAAGTGGGACGAGATCGATATGGAGGCCAAGGTCTGGACCGTGCCGGCCGAGCGGATGAAGCCAGGCCGAGAGCACCGCGTTCCCCTTTCCGATGTAGCCTACGCGCTGATCAGACAGCAGCAGGAGGAGCGGACTGACGACAATCCATTCATCTTCCCCGGCACCAAGAAAGGAAAGCCGCTATCGGTCATGGCATTGGCAATGCTCATGCGGCGGATGAAATTCAACAGCTACACCGTCCACGGCTTCCGATCGGCTTTCCGAGACTGGGCGGGCGACAAGACCGCATTCCCTCGGGAAGTTGCCGAAGCAGCGCTAGCCCATGCCGTTGGCGATGAGACAGAGCGAGCGTACCGGCGCGGCGACGCCTTGGCAAAGCGGCGCAAGCTGATGGAGGCCTGGGAAAAGTTTCTGGCTCCGAAGGTTTCGAACGTCATTCAGCTCGAAAGCCGCAAAGCATGAGCGATCACTTGCCTCCCACCTGGTCGCAGCTTCTAGACACCGAACGCCATCTGCGAGCTGAGATTCACGACAATGAGGATTGTCGGACGGGCGAGTATCTGCGGCGCTGGTACTCCGTCGCCTCTCATATAATGTCAGTGTGCGCCTCGTCGTGTCGGACTGGTTCGCTGGCCTTGTCGCCCCCCGCCGAGCTATTCGCGGTCTTGGCCGCGATGACTGACAGTTTTGCCAGGGGCATCGTCCCCCTTTCCGTTTCCGATGTGAAGGCAAGAGGCAGGCCACAGGCCAGCAGGCTCGAAGAGAGTGATATCGGTTGGGCGACCGTTTACCTAATGGCCGTCCGCATCGGCATGATCGCCGACAGCAGTCCGAACAAGACGATATGTGAGACTTATGGCGTCGAGCGTCAGACGGCTCAGGCCTGGGCAAAGTTACGCCCGCCCGCTTCGTTATTGCCGATCGAGGATCTGTCACCCCGCTTTATCCGTGATCAGATGCAAGAGGCTGGCGAGCGGTATGCTTTGGCGGGCCGCTCGTCGGTGGCGATAGATAAGAGAGGGCGCCAATCTAAAGCGGCCATTTAGGATGGCGGTGATCTGATCGAAACCGTGCATAATGTGGGAGGCGTCCAAGCACGAACGGTCTTGGATGCGCCACCGGACGCTAAGCACTCCGGCGGAGAAATCCGCAAATGTTGTCCGCAACCATCTCGGTCAAGCCTGTCTCGGTTACCATCGATGACGCCACCAATTACTGCGGTATTGGCCGCACCAAGCTTTATGAGCTCATCCGCGAAGGCCACTTCGCTCCCCGAAAGTCCGGAAAGCGGACTTTGCTCCTCACGGAAGAGTTGGACGCCTATGTCCACTCCCTTCCGACTTCCAAAGCTGCATGAGGTGACGAGCCATGCAGCCAAGGAAAAACCCGGCAGCGCGGGCAAGCGCTAACCGGGTTCCGAATATCGCAGCAACCACCACGCCGCTCGATACTCAGGAACCTAGTTCACCCACCCTCAAAATTCAATCTCCATCGCTCGCAGTCCGAGCCGTTCTCAAGCGGTTTCCCGTGTCTGTCGCACACGCACAAGTCATCTGCGAGCTTTCCGGACTCGGAGGCCGCTACTGATGGCAAAGCGTCTTGTAATCACCGCCCGCATTCTTCCCGACGGCAAGCCGATCAAGGTTGTTGGCCGCGATGCCTGGGCACTCCGCAATCTCGTCAATGCCGGGGTTCGCGGATGCACGCCGATCGACCACCCCGGCCCGCGCTGGTCCCACTATGTGTTCAAGCTGCGCCGCTTCGGCTTCATCATTGAAACCATCGACGAGCAGCACGGCGGCCCGTTCGCGGGAACGCATGCACGATATGTCCTCCGCTCTGAAGCCGAGATTATCTCGGCAGACGAGACCGAGAGTGCCGCAGCATGAACCAGATCGTTGCATCAATCGACCTGGAAAAGTGCGGTCACGTCATCGAAATCGAACAGGAAGTGCTTGGCGCCGTATTGTCCTCTGGGCAGCATAGCGCCGTGCGCGGCACTGTCCGAGCTGAATATTTCATCGAGCCGCTTCACAGGCGGCTCTATGAGATGATCGAGCTTGCCGCCGAGCGATATAACAGCGCCTCGATCGGTCTCGTCTTCAAGATGTTTCCGCCGGAGGAAGCGAAGAACTGGTCGGACTTCCTCAAAGAGCCGCTGGCAACCTACATGGCGCGGCTGGTGTCCAACAGCGTCTACGGCGCCGGCGGCCTGAAGATCAGCGTGCCCAATCTTATCCAGCAATGGGCACGGGTATCGGTCGGTGCCGAGGCTCAGCGTATCGCTATCGCCGCAACAGATCCTGCCACCGACGCGTCGGAGCTGATCAAGGCCACAACGCGCGCCCTCGACGGCGTTGCTACGGAGCTGCGCGGCAATGGCCGAGGCAAGACACGGTTCTCCATTTCCGAGGCTGCTGATGCTGCATTGGACCAGGCGCAGCAGGCCATTCAGTCCGGAAGCGGCATAACTGGCATCACATGGGGGCTAGCCGACATCAACGCTCTGACGGGCGGTATCCATCGTGGCGAGATGCTGTTGCTCGGAGCAAGACCGTCTATGGGCAAAACAGCCGTTGCCCTGGGGATCGGCATCAAGGCCGCTCAGGCCGGCGCAGGTGTCGGGTTCATCTCTTTGGAGATGGCTTCCCCTCGCCTTGCGATGCGCGCCATTACCGATATCGCCTACGACCGGAATATCCGTATCCCCTACACCGATCTGATCACCGGCCGGGTGACCGAGAAGAATTTCGAGGATCTGGTAGCCGCAAAGCAGGAAATGAACCGACTTCCCCTGTGGATCGAGGAGCAGTCAGGGCTCTCTATCGCGGACCTCCGCGTCAAGGTGGATCGCATGCAGGACGTCGCCGATCAAGCTGGCAACCCTCTCGATCTGCTTATCGTCGACTACATGCAGCTGCTCGCCGCATCTTCGCGCTATTCCGGGAACCGCAACAACGAGGTTTCGGAGATCAGTGCTGGCCTTCGCCAGATCGCCCGGGAAAACAATCTAGGCCTTATCGCGCTCTCGCAGCTGTCCCGACAAGTCGAGAGCAGGGAGGACAAACGACCGCAGCTCGCAGACCTTCGCGACTCCGGTTCGTTGGAGCAAGACGCGGACACCGTCGCCTTCCTGTACCGCGAGGCCTACTACCTGGAAAAGGCCAAGGGCAAGGACGAGGACGCCGAGATGGAGCGTTCGGAGCGTCTGGACGCCTGCCAGCACAAGCTCGAATTCATCATCGCCAAGCAGCGAAACGGCGCGGTCAGGACGGTTGACCTGTTCGTCGATATCGCATGCTCGGCGGTTCGAAATGCCGCGAGGTAACACCCATGGCGCAATTCCCAATTCTGCCGATCTGGACCGATGCCTACATTGCGGACACGCAACATCTCACCAACGAAGAGCATGGCGTCTATCTCAGACTGCTGATGTTTGCCTGGCGGACCGCTGAATGTGCCCTGCCCGATGACGACCGACGCCTCGCTCTTATGGTTGGAGTGACCGCCAAGAAGTGGGCGACTCTTAAGCCAGTGGTCATGCGGTTCTGGACGCTCTCGGAAGGTGGGTGGACGCAAAAAAAGCTGACGGCCGAGCGCGAAAAGGTTGAACGAACTCGCGAACAAAAAGTCGCCGCAGGGTTTGCGTCTTCGCGTTCTAAAGGGTTGAAAAACAAGGATGCGGCATCAACGGCTGTCGTCAAGCCGTTACCAACGGCGCACCCAACGGCAGATCAACTATCCATATCCATATCCATAGAAGAAGATAAATCTTCTTCTCTCTTGTCCGAAACGAGTTCGGATCAGCGGGGCAAATCCAAGACGGGGAAACCCTATTCAGAAGCATATGAAGCATTCTGGCTGGAGTACCCTCGAACCCCCAATATGTCGAAGTCCAAAGCCTATTCTGGCTGGCGACGGATGATGATCGAAGAGCAGGAACAGTGTGCGAAGGCTGTGAATCCCTACAAGGCGTTCTTAGCCTCGAAACCCGATCACCCGGTGTTGCACGCGGCGACTTTCATTAACGAGCGCCGCTTCGAGGGCTTCATCGCTGCAGCCACGATCCGACCTGAGGCGCCACCGACCGACGAAGATTGGCTCAAGCGCTTGGGCTATGGCCGTCGGATCGGCAGATGGAACACCGCGAACTGGGGTCCGGCTCCGGGCTTCCCTAACTGCCGCGTTCCCGATCACCTTCTCCAGCCTAACGACGGCGTCGGCTGGCGGGAAATGGAGCTTGCAGCATGAGCGACCGCTCCGTTGAAAGCGCCGCACGGTGGCTTGCTGATCAGCCGGCCGGCAATGCGCGCATCATCCCCGATCTGAAATCGCGCTTTGGTTTCACGGCTAGGGAAGCGTGCGAGGCAATTGCCCGCGCTAATGCCATTCGAGCTGAAAGGGCGAGAGCGTAATGCGACCTATTCCAGTTCCGATGTTCCCTGACGAGATAATATCCATCAAAGAGGCGGCATACCGTGCGGACACCTCAGAACGAACCGTGCGCCGATGGTGCTTCAAGCACGGCATAGGGAGGCAGGCGGAGACCGGAGCGCCTATTCAGGTCTCTGCCGTGGCGCTTGAAATGCGTGCTTGCGGCGATGATGACGCGATCGAGCGGCTTCGTCTCAACAGGCGGGACGATCCGCGCGTCCAGTTCTATCTCGATCGGATCGGGGTGAAGGTATAATGTGCCCCACAGCCACATTATACACCTACCAGCGGATGCATCCTGTCGATCCTTCGCGCTCAGGATGGCACACATGTCCGCACAGCGTCTATCCCCTTGCGTCCTCCCCTGTGGTCAAATGCACTATCCGAACAAGAAGGTTTCGATGAACACGCAAGCAGCGCCATCACGAGAGTCGCGGGTTCCCGTTATGCTTCGAGGGGCAAAGGTGATGTCCGGCTTCAGGGATAATCTCTTCGATGCGGCGAACCGCGCCGGCATGAGTGTCAACGAGTTCGTGCTGCAGGCGACGGCCGACAAGCTGAAGTCATCGGGCCGGGAGTTTTCCGGCCTTTTCCATCCAGGCGACTTGAACGAGGGAGCGCGCTAATGGCCGATGTTCTGCGAAACGACGATCTGGTGAGCCAGGCGCAACAGGAAATGCGGCGCCGGCAGGCGCAGGCGGAACTTAGCCGCCGGCGCGGGCTACCAACCCAGACTGCGCCTAACCGGTACCAGATCGATATCGACGGCCAGAAATATGAGATGGAGGCACCGGACGATGAGTCTGCGCAGAAAGCGGCCTTGAACCTAAAAGCATCGATGGGAAGCACTGGCCTCGATGCTCAGCAGATCCTTGCCATCCAGAACGCGCGCAGCAAGGTCCAAGGCAATCAACCGGGTGCGGGCCTCAGCCTGGACAACGCGACAGATATCAACGCCGCGTCTCCTCAGTCATCAGCTCCGGCCGCGGTCGGCGGCAAAGTCTTAAACATCGATGGCGTCAGAGTTCGCGTAGACGGCTCTTTCATGAACCTCTCGCCGGAAGAACAGAATGCGACGGTCGATGAAATCGCAGCGAAATTGAACATCAAGGCCAAGTCCAAGTCGCATCCGTCCTTTGAGGAGAGCCAGAAGCTCATCGCTCAGCAGGATATGGAAGGCGCGAACGGTGCCGTTGGTGCGGGCCTCACCGGCGCGCTGGATGGTATCCCGATCGCTGGTCCCATCCTGAAGGCTGGCGCCGAGCGCGGTGCGGCTGCGCTCGCCACTCTGGTCGATGGCGACAGCTATGCAGCGAACCTGCAGCAGGCGCAGGATGCCTCGAAGAATGCGGCCGATGCTCACCCTGTCGTGCACACGGCCGGCGAGGTCGCTGGCGCTGTCGGCGGTACCGTTCCTATGGTCATGGCCGCGCCGGCTGCCTTCGGCGCAGGTGGTGGCGGTCTCTTGCTACGCAGCGGTGCTTCCGCCGCTTCTGGGGGAATCCTCGGCGCCACGGACGCTGCCGTCCGTTCTGGGGGTGACGAGGACGCAATCCTATCAGGCGGCAAGTGGGGAGCGGCTGGCGGTCTCGCCGGTCCTCTCATCGGCCAAGCTGTCGGCAAGGGCGTCAAATCCCTTATCGACGTAGGCCGCACACGCCTTGCAGCTCGCGGCGCCGGTATCGATCCGAAGGCCTTCACTTTCCTGCGCCGCGCCGTGACGGCGGATGATATCGATCCGGCCACGCTGGAATCGCGGCTGGCAGAGATGGGCCCGGACGCCATGCTCGCCGATCTTGGGCCTAACCTGCAGAAGCAGGCGGGCGCACTGGCTGGCGCTCCCGGCCGTGGGCAGGAGATTGTCCGCAAGGCGCTCCTAGATCGCTCTACCGGCGCGAACGCCCGTATCGGCGCCGCCGTGGATGAAAGCTTTGGTCCTGCCGTCATCCCGTCCGAAGTCACCGCCGGAATTCGAGCCAACCAAGAGGCGCTTGGACAGGAGTATGCGAACGTCTTCCAGAATGCCCGTGCTGCCGATACGGCCCCTGTCGCCGAAGCCTTGGAAGCTCAAGCGGTCAATCTTCGCGGTCCTGCGCAGCGCGCGGTTCAACGGGCTCGAGAAATGCTGAACATCACCGGCACCGATACTCTCGATCCGAACCCTCAGACGCTCTTCCAGACGCGCCAGGCGCTCGACGGCATGCGAGCAGCGGAAACGGACCCTAACGCGCTACGCGCCCTCACCATGGCCCGCCAGAGCGTTGACGAGGTGCTGGCAAACAGCGTTCCCGGTCTGAAGGAAGTAGATGCCCGGTTTGCCGAACTGGAGAGGCAGAACGAGGCGCTGCAGCGTGGGCAGACGGTCCTGGACAGCGGGAGGACAGCGCCGCGGCCTTCCGAGCTCGTCGACGAGGTGGAGCGAGGCGTCCAGCCGCAAGGCGAGATGGTCGGCCCATCTGCCGTTCCGCTCCGCCTATCTCAGGGCGCCCGCGCCGAACTGGATCGGATCCTCGGTAACAATGCCAACGACATCGCGGCACTGAACCGGGAAATCAAATCCTCTGGCGATTGGAACCGCGAGCGCCTTGCCACGCTCTTTGGGCAGGAGCGAGCCGATCGGCTCTTCCGCGTCCTGGAAAACGAGACGGCATTTGCCAAAACAGCGAACACTGTCACCGGCAACAGCGAGACCTTTGCGCGACAGGCTGCTGAACGCGAACTCGGTGGCGGCACGGATGGTTTCGGGCTGAAAGAGTCCTGGAAGGCCGGCGGAACACTCGGCGCCGCTCGCTCAATGGCCCTCGATAAGCTGGAAGAGATAATCCGGCTGATCGCCCCGAACCGGGGCGAGGCAACGAGGGAAAGCTTAGCCCGGTCGCTTGTAGGCAACCCCAACGCCGAAATCATCAAGGCGCTGATTGCTGGATCCAAACAGAGCCAAGCGGACCGGCTAGTAAGTCCGGTCGTTCGGGCTCTGCTTGTGTCCGGCCCCTCTGGGGCGAGATGATGGGTCTACCCAGCAAATAAGCAGGTAGACCAAAATGGTGAAGCCCATGCCGACAAGGAAGCCGGCATCGAAGTTGTCTCCCAGGAGATGCCCGATGCCGTCCGTCACTACATTCACCGCATAAATGGCCGCTGCCATCAAGGCGATGCAAACGATCTGGATCAGACGATAGGCCATTGCCGGTTTCCGGTTTTCAGGAAGAAGGACGCCAAGATGCGCACAGGTTACGACAAATTTCAATCGGTTGCCGATCTGGTCGACTTCGTGGACCTCCTGCGGGAACAAGTAGGCAGGAGCGGAGACGATACCCGAGACAAGATGCGCGCCGCCCTCGCCTCGATCGACGAGACCGAACTCGTAGTCCTGGCAGATGCGCAGGCCCTCCTCCGCTTGGCGAAAGAACTGCTCGGCGTTGCCATTGATCGCTTGGCTGTAAATCCGCAAACAGAAGGGCTCGCCGAAGCCGCGCAGTCCTTCGTGTATGTAGATCGGGTTCTAAGCGCCCTTGCCGAAGCTGACGCCAAGCATTCGCTTGCCCCTCGGCTGCAGACCGTCAATTAGGTAGGTGGCGGCATGATAAGAATTTCGTGTGATGTCTGACCTGAAAACCTGAAGCCAGCTTTGCATTCCGGGCGTGGTTTTGTCTCCGCGGCCGGTCAGGTTCACTCAAGAGGAAACCTCTCGCCCAGTAGCGGGCAGGTCGCGCCGGGAATCTGCGCCGCGGTGGCGCGAACCTCGCTGTTAGGGTTTCCCACAATTGATACAAAACTGATTTGCCCGGATCTCGACGTGAGGCAACTTGATTTTAATCAAAATTAATCAAGCCAAAACAGCGCTCGCCTGTTAGCAAAAGTTAGCGCCTCGTCCCGTCACGGTTATGGTTTGTTATGGTGTTTGAATAAGGATCGGCACCGCAGCCGTCAGGTCCGCGGCGACGTAAGCGCCAACTTGGCGGCTGCCTCGATAAGGGTTTGGCGGACCCACTCGCTTGTTGTGGCTGACCCGGCCCGCCGAGAGACAGAGGTCAACATCGCGGCCCCGCCCTTCTCCGCCTGCAGGCGAATTACCCTCAGGTTGACGGTAGGCCCAGGAACCGCTTGCCGAACAGTCCGTGCAATATCTCGTCCCATTCGGAGCAAATTGCCTGGGCTTCTCCGTAATCTGTATCCACGAATTTAATAACCGCCGTCATCAGATCGTCGAGAACCTGCGTCTTTGTCGCGATGAGGGAAATCGTTGTTTCGTCAGCGGCGATGCGAATGCGCTCAAGGCCATCGTGATTAAGGGGGCGATAAGGGGCCAGCATCTGCTGCAACTCAAGATGCTCACGGTTATAGGTTTGAATTGTGCTGACCAACGCCTCGTAACGGGTTTCCAAACGCAACGCTCGATTTGGAATGTCGCCTCGATCAACTTGGAAAAAAGGCTGGAAGTCTGTCGCTAGGAAGTGCGAGCGATAGGAAACGAGCCCCGTGATTGGGCGGATTACCTCATGTGGCCGCGCATTGGGTGGGCGGGTAGCGCGCGCGCTGCTTATATGCCGCTGAAAAGTATAGAGCGCGTTCGTTATCACTAGCAGCTTTAGGCTTGCAGACGCCGCGACCGCCATAGATGCATCAAGGCGCTGCTTCTCTTCCCGCGCCATGCTTTGGCGTGCTGCTTGGCCTGCAAGGAGCCAAGATATCCCGCCGCCGAGAGCGGCGCCGCCAAAGCCCGAAATCAACGTCGCTGAATCCGCGGCGCTGATCCAGGGCGAACTGGACGAACCGGCAGCAACAATCCCGAAAACGGTCGCCATTACTCCGCCGAGCACGCCGCAGCCAAAAATCATGGCGCTGATTTCTGGCTCGGGACCAGGACTATTTTTGCCCTCGTTCATTTGTTAGCCGCCGGCTCCGGGTGGAGCATCGTTCTCGTACATGTCTCGGTATTGGATCGTCTGGCTTTCGTCAGTGTCTATGCTTCTGCCAGATGGGCGAGCGAGCCGCACGCCAGGGCCACCGGAACCTGAATAGGCGCCGTCAAGGAAAACGACGCCGGCGCTCTCAAGCGCCTGTTGGATCGCTCGCAATGTCGAAGCTTTGGGGTCGGCTGTACCCCGCTCAATATTGTTCAGGCCGGTCGTCGATATACCGGCTGCGGATGCGAGTTCGGCTTGAGTGAGGCCCAGCATGGCGCGAGCGCCTCGGATTTGTTCGGATGTGACCATGCGAATTTTATAAGCTGCAATTGATTTTTTATCAAGTCCGCTTGACTGAACCTGCAATTAAGGTTAATTCAAGCACGGTTGATAATTTCTCAAGTGGACAAAGCAAATGCCGATCTCACCGATTCCGGCCGCCGCCGAAGGTATGACTAAATTCGACCTGGGTCGCATAATGGGCATGGCCTGGAAATTCTACCGCCGCGATACGGCGCTCGCTCGTCCTGCCAACGCTGCAGCCCGCCGAAAAGCCTTCTCTCGTGCCCTGAAGTCCGCATGGATGACGGCCAAATACAAGATTGCCGAAGCCCGCAAGACCGTCCAGCAGCGCGCCGCTGATCGGGTGCAGGAGCTGACTACCGAACTAATGCGGGATGACGCCCGCGGCTGGGGGGTTGCCGGTAGCGCCGATCGCCTCGCAGTGCTTGTCGAAATTTCATCGCTTGAGAGGGTCGCCGTCTCATCGAGCCGCCGATAACCCACACCCTTTAAGGAGATTGGAAATGAAGGACCCGATTCAGTCGGCCGGCGGAGCTATGTCCGCGCGAAAGCTTGATGTGTCAGATTTGGAAGATCCGATTGAGAATGCACGCCGCATGGTGTCGATCCTCTCGGATATGGTCAAGGAGATGGTAGGCGGCAATCGTTGCAAGTGGCCGGGCCAACATGACCTCTACCATTTCACGCCGGATCAACGCGAGAACCTTGTCTTTGCTGCCTTCCACTGCGAGGAGATGGTCGCGAAGATCCGCGAGATGTGGGATCCGATCAACTCGGATTGCTTCGATCGCCGCGCAGCGGAGCGAGAGCCGAGCATCCTTCTCCAGGCAATTCGCGACTATCAGGCCAGCCTTGAGGACTTCAACAATAACGCTCCCCGCGACGACGCTGGCGCGAATGCCTACAGCAACGTTTCGTACGGTCCTAAGCTCGAAGTGCTGAAGAATTGGTCGAAACCTGCAGAAACCCGGGACGCGGCAATTGCAGCCCTTCAGATCGCCATGACCGATGACGGCGGCGTTTATAACAGCGATGCCGGCGATGCGATGATGAAGGCCGCGCTCGGCTACTTGCAAGGAGCCGCAGCATGACCCGGCCTTCGACAGAATACCTTGGGCCTCTCGACCTCGTTGATAGGCTTGATGCCGCTATCGCTCTCAACCAGGCCATCATCATGGCGGTCGGCAACCGTGCTGGTGTTACGCGAAAAGCTGGCGATGCGCTTGGCGCCGTAGCCGGCGAGGTTCACGACAAGCTTGCCGATATCCACGGTGAGCTTGAAAAAATGATGGAGGGGTCCGGGTCATGAGGGTTTCTGCAATCTATCGCCTACGGCGGTCCGAACTGGAGCACCGGATTGAGGAGCTGATCGCGCTCCTCGATGTCATGGACGGGGAGGCAGATCTCGAAGAAGGCGGAGACAGGGAACTCGACCCGGCAGAGTCCGGCCTCGCTGATCGGGATGCACTCGACGTCTTCATTGCCGAAAGCGGAAGTGCTGATGGCCTGCACTTCGACGGCAGCGGGAGAGAAATTGCCCAGGAGCTGCTTCAAGGCATCAAGGTTCTTTGCCAGTCGCCTCGCATGCGCAGGAGGGCTTAAGCATGATCTGGAGCATCATCCGCCTGCGCACCGCGCGCCGCATGTTCTACCTGTCCCGCTGGCTGCTGCAGACTGGCGAGGCCATCGTTGACGAGGAGATGGCAAAAAGCGATCGATCAGGGGCGCCTTCGCAAAGCGAGGCACATCTAGTCTCGCCATCTACGTTGCTCCAAAATGTCGATGCCGAATCATGGAGCAGAAATGGACCCCGAGACCGCGCGATATATGCTTGCTCTGGACGACGAAATTCAAGTTCTCTGGAAAAAGCTTGAGCAGATGAGCGATGCCAACGAATACCGAGAAAGAGCCCGGGAGTATCGAGAAAAGGCCCGGGCAATTGAGGAACAGATCAAGGGCTATCGAAGTGAGCTAGCCGGCAACATCAAGGCGGTGAACGAGGAAAGTGCTCGTTACATCAGTGCCGTCTCGGTCATCGGTTACGCGGCATATTTTGCCACGTGGGGATTGGTAAAAGACAATCTCGGTAGGGAGATGACTTCGTTCGTTGGCCTAATGGGTATGATTTCCGTCTCGCTCTTCGTGCTATGGGAGATCTACGTGATACTTGCCGTGCGCCTTAAGGCGGTCGGAGAATTGGGCCACATCTTTCAAAACATGGTCTCGGTTGAAGATTTCGAGCCAATGCGTTTGCGGCAGGTCGAGCGCGACGCGAAGCGTATCCTTGCCCTCACGGTTGCTCATCGTGTCGTGTTTACGGTCAGCATACTATCAGCGTGCGCTGGTGGGGCTGCGATGATGCAGGCTCTGTATTGTTCCCTTTGATCAACGTCAGCGCAGATGTTCGCCGCCTGGCTGACTACCTCAATCGGGACGAAGGCAAGGCCGCCGACCGACCGGGATTGAGTGGCGCTTCCACCAGGCCTTAGAAGAACCGGTCAATCAACGAGACATGCCTGTTGCGGAGTTCGGCGAGAAGTTTCTCAGCCTGTGCGGCCGTTAACTCCCCGCTGCGATGCTTCCTCCGGATTTCCGCGGCTTCATCGCTTAAATCCTTGAGGCGCTTGGCATGCCTTGAGACGTTCGATTGAATTACACCGGAGTCATTTTTTGTAAGTGCGGACACCATTACCCTCCTGAATCAGTTCACGAAGCTGATTGATGACTGGCTCACACGTAACGATGATGACGTTGGCTCTGTTCCCATAGAATGCATATGGCAGCTTGGCATCTATCGAAACAAACCCGCGTATTACCGTCTCATTAATTCCCTCGACTTCCAAAGGAATAATGAAGATTGACTTATAACTCACCTTGGATTGCGTGGGGCTTTTCATCGCAACTGAACCAAAATGACGGATATCGTGGACGACTCGGGGGAATGCGCCGCTTTGGCAGGCATGATGACCTAGCACATTGGCCGAGTCGAATTCGCGGTTGCGAGGTCTCTCGTTGCCCAGGTTCCGATGCCGGATCTTCATCTTGCTTCGACTGCTTCCGCTGTAGAGAGCAAGGGACACGGAGATGTCGCCTTTCTTGGCTTTCGTGATCTGCCGAGAAAAGATTTCCAGAATGCTCAGACAAGCGGTTATCGCTTCATCTTTATCTCTCGTTTGTGAGGCTTTCGATTTGATCGCGCTCAAAAGGTCGCCAAATCGCACCAAGATGTCTGCCTGGTTGTCAGAAGGGTTCGAAGCTTTCTCGCGCGACATCCGATCCATAAAGCCAGCGAAAGAGTTCGCAGAGAAAATGACCACTGAGGCCGCGACCGCAACCGTCCCCGCGATCGACCCATAGAACCAAGCAAAGCCTGGTGCCGACGACGCTATGCTTGTCTTGGTGAGCCAATGGAAAACGCCGAAGAACCGGAACTCTCGCGGGAGTTTATTATTATACAGGCTCATAGCGCCGCGACGGAATCTGTAGATCCTGCCATGTGCGTCGTTCAGCCATGCGTGTATGGCCTTTTCGAATTTCTCTGAACTCACACGCTCCACCCACTTTTTTCAAGTCATAGGTAGATTCGTCCACTTGCGATAGTAGGCTCAGAAAATAGAAACAACCTTATATTTGCTGGGGCTCGCCACTTTGCTAAAGCGACCAGTATTTCGTGTTATGAGTCTTTCTCGTCATTAACTCGCTGCACCGCGGCCAGCGAGGCGAACAATTCCCCCCGAAGACGATCAGTGTCAGCGACGCCGGCAGCGTGTCCAAAATCCCGTGCAGCCCAACCCAATCGTGAGGCTGTCGCAACCACGGAAGCGGCAAAAGCAGCCCTAGTCAGAGGTGGCTCGGTTTGTCTGAACAGTTCCGGGCGTTTTGTTAAGTGGATATCCGCCTCGATTATGCCGCCACCATCATTGGCGTCAGCGCGTTGAAGTAAGCCTGATCCGGCGTCTTCCGGTCAAGGGATGAATGTGGGCGTCGGGTA